>PBTY01000016.1 GCA_002729235.1 Rickettsiales bacterium
TGAATATGCTTAGGTGTCTTGAAATCTGGTTCTCCCAAGCTTAGACTTATCACATCAATTCCCTGCTGCTTTAGCTCTCTGGCTTTTGCCGCCATGGCCAAAGTCGCCGACTCGGCCATACTTTTGATTCGCTCCGATCTTAAATCCATTATATTTATTTTTAGTCAGGCAAAATTAATGCAATAGCGAAGACATGCAAACAAGAAATTCTATCGTTTTTATATTTATTTTGGGTCTTTTTTTAAAATATTTCAATAGTCAAGCTCAAGATAGCCAAATGAAGTTTGGTGCATACCTAGATTCGTACTTTGCCTTTGACTTCAATAATCCTACCAATATCAGCAGACCTTACGTCACGCAATATGCTCGACACAATGAGTTCAATATCAACCACGCCTGGTTAAAAGCTCAATATGATTCTGAAAAAATCCGTGGAAGCATTGCACTGCAAACAGGTACTTACCCTCAATACAATTATGCAGCGGAACCTGCCTTTGGACAAATGATTTATGAAGCTTATGCCGGATATAAACTCACCAAAAATGGTTGGTTAGATATTGGCATATTCGGAGGACACTTCGGATATGAAAGTGCATTATCGATTGATAGAGAATTATTATCTCCTGCCTTAGCAACTGAATACACCCCTTACTACCAAACAGGCATCAAATACACTCATGATTTATCTGACAAAACACAATTCAGAGCAGTCGTGGTTAATGGGTGGCAGAACATACGCGAAACAAATGATGCCAAGTCAATTGGAGTGGCCCTGGATCATCAATTCAATGATTTGATTTTCATCAGTTATGGAAATTATTATGGAGTTGATTTGAGCGCAGGTGGAGATGTCTGGAGATTTCATAACAACGCCATTATTCAAATTACTCCCAGTGAAGAGCTTTCTTTTACTGGCATAGTAGATTTTACACTTCAAGAAAATGCTGCTTATATTTCTGATGAAGATAAGAAACATACAGCATCATTCTACACCTTGATAAGTAGTTATCAATTCGCAGAAAAATGGAGTGTTAATGGTCGGTATGAACGTGTAATAGATCAAGACCAAGTTTTAATCGTTGTTCCAGTCACGAATTTCATCGTTCCTGAAAATGGCTTTGACCAGCATATTATAAGCTTATCACTGAATTTCAATCTAACGGAAAATGCTTCCATGAAATTTGAGCCAAAATGGTATCTGGGTCCTGGTGCTTATACTGCCAACTCAGAAGGAGCCTTTGTTTTTCAGGCGGGATTCGCAATGCGAATTGGGCAATAAAAAACCCTGACCAATTTAGCCAGGGTTCTATATTATTAGGAATTTTGAATCTTAATTAGCAACAAACTCTTTTAGTCGTCTGTTTTTACCCGGCTCTCTCAATTTCTGAAGTGCCTTCTCTCTGATTTGTCTTACACGCTCACGAGTAAGTCCCATCGCATCACCGATCTCCTCTAGTGTGTATGGGTTGTCATGACCGATACCGAAGCTCATCATGATTACTTCTCTTTCTCTGGCAGTCAATGTAGACAATGCTCTTAAAGTCTCCACTTTCAATGAATCATTGAATACCAACTCACCATCAGTAGGACCGGTCGTTTCGTTTTCAAGTACGTCAAGCAATGAACCAGACTCATCTTCACCGAAAGGAGCATCCATAGACATTTGCTTTACTTCAGCTCCCAAAGTGTTTCTTACTTCACTTGGTTTCATGTCTAGAATGTCAGCCAATTCTTCTTCGGTTGGCTCACGCTCAAACTGCTGCTCTAGTTCTGCATATGCTCTTCTAATTTGGTTGATCGCACCAGACTTGTTCATTGGAAGACGAACAATTCTAGATTGTTCAGCCAATGCTTGCATGATTGACTGACGAATCCACCATACAGCGTAAGAGATGAATTTGAAACCTTTGGTTTCATCAAATTTCTTTGCTGCTTTGATCAGACCAAGGTTACCCTCATTGATCAAATCGTTCAATGGTAAACTTCTGTTTTGATATTGCTTCGCCACAGATACCACGAATCTCAAGTTAGCCTTTACCAACTTCTCCAACGCCAATTCGTCTCCTTCACGGATTCTTTTGGCTAATGTTACCTCCTCATCAGGGGTAATCATTGGAACGTTACTCACCTCGGTAAAGTACTTCTCTAGAGTGTGGCTTTCGCGTCGGTTGGTAATGGATTGTGTAATCTTGAGTTGCCGCATATGCTAATCAGTTTCTTTAAATTAATTCCTATGATACAAAATTATTGCTCAATTTCAAGTTGGAATGTTGTCATTTTTTCCTCAGAGAAAACCGCGAAGTTACGACTAATTCTGATACGAGTCAATTGTCTAATATATTAAATTCCAACTAAAAAGAAACCCATTTTATTGTAAATAGGTTTCATGTAACCCATTAATTTTACTTAATCTCTTGTTGTGATGTTATAAAAACTCGATGGACGGGCAAATTATTCGTATCGGAGGGATTTTACGGGGTTAGAAGTTGCTATCCTCAAAATCCGTGCAATCACTGTTGTGAATGAAATGACCAATATGATTGCAATCGAAATAAACACTAAATCGAAACCTAGGTTAATCCGATAAGCAAAGCCAGCTAGCCAACCACTAAACAACCACCAGGATACAGGTGCTGCCACAATCAAAGCCACTCCTAGCAGTATGATGTAATCCTGAAGCACCAGTCTGGTAATGTGTGCAAAGGATGCTCCCAAAACTTTTCTGATTCCAATTTCCTTGGTTTTACGCTCTACTGTGAAGTTGATTAACCCAAACAAACCAAATGCTGAGATGATGATGGACACAATTGATGCAATCAAAATGATTACAGCTCTACTTTCTTCGGCTTTGTAAAATCGACCCAATTGATCATCCAGAAAATTAATCTCGGCAGGGGTCTCCGGGTCAAAAGTGGCATTGACCTGCTCTATATGCTCCAGAGCCTCTTTGGGATTTTGACCATACCGGATAGTGAAATAGTCTATGGATCGGATGTGATTGTTCCAACTTGTAACTACCACAGGGCCAATTGGCTGGTACAAGGATTCGTAATGGAAGTCTTCAATTACGCCAATGATCTTCATTTTAACTGAATCTTCTGATCCAACCACCCATATCTGCTCACCTATTGGTTGCTCAAGATTCAATAGACTTGCGGTTTGATCATTTATTAAAATGCTTAAGCTGTCTGTGTGATCAATTCCAGTGAAATTCTCACCATCCTTTAGCCTCATACGATAGGTATCCAGCCAGTTGTGATCGGCCCCGTAGTGGCTCACTTCCACAAACTCATCACTTAGTGATTTAGCCAGTTTGGCGCGTGGGATATTCTTCCACTCTCCAGGAACTCTACTAGATGTAGAGGCATTAATGACATTCGAATTTTCTTTTATCCCCTGAATAATCTGCTTATAACTTCTCCTCGCTTTACCAGAATTAATATCCAAAATGATCAAATTCTCATCATCAAACCCGAGATCTTTTGACTGGATATAATTCAACTGACGATAAATAACCATTGATCCTATGATCAGGAAAATTGAAAACGCATATTGAACACCAACGAGTACCTTTCTTAGCACGTCACCTTTCCCAGAGAAGGCATTTTTCAATATCAACAGAGATCTTTTCAATTTTGAATAATACAGCGCTGGCAATAGTGCGGAAAAAAACCATATCACCAGAACTGTCACTACTTGAACCAAAATCAAGTCAGTTGCAATAAGTGACGAAATTGGAAGGTCTTTATTGGCTACATCTAAAAAGAAGGTGAATAAACCGAGCATTAACAACCATGATATAGCATAAGCGATGAGTACAGTAAGCAGTGTCTCATAAAAGAGCTGAAAAACCAGGTTGCTGTTTTTTGCCCCGTTGATTTTGCGCATACTTGCCTCCAATGTCCTTTTCAGCGCCTGGACAGAAGATAGGTTGACATAATTTAGTGCTGCAATAAAAATGACCAGAAATCCCAGACCAAATACCATGGAAATAAACTCTCCATTGCTGTATGGAACAGACAATCTTGGATTCATTCCACCCGCTTCCAGACCTTCAGAACCGAGGTGCATCTCTTTTACATTTTGAAAATCAAATCCAACAATGGTATTCTCATTGTCAAGGTATTTATCCAGAAATGCATCTTTTAATCCCGCCAGATCAGAAGGATCAGTTCCTTCTTTAAACAATACCCAGGTTTGTGCAAACCTACCATCCCAGGACTTGATATATCGCTGCCAACCTTCATTGAACCCATCCAAGGTATTCAACACATAGATATTGTTGAATCGATAGGTAGAGTTCTTGGGAAGCTCTTTCATAATGGCTAACACCTCGACTGTTCCAAACCTTGATTGATCCAGTACTTCACCGACAACATCTATTCGTCCAAAAAGTCTTTTTGCTAAATCCTCCGTTAAGACAACTCCAACTGATCCTTTGAATTGAGTTAATGGATCTCCTTGAATTATTGGAATGTCCCATATTTTGAAAAAATCACTAGTCGCCATCGACCATTCCCTGTCAGCGAATCTATTGTCACCTTTAGCGAGCACTTGCGATCCAGTATAGGTAATGTGAGCCGCTTCTTCAATGAAAGGAAATTCTTCTTTAAGAGCTTCTGCGAATGGGCCCGGGGTGGATAAATATGAATGAATACCATTCTCTTCTTTCACCTTGGTAATTAACCTGTATACCCGATCCGTATTTGAATGATAGTCATCAAAACTCTTCTCATCATTGGCATATAGCATAATGAAAAACAGAATAGTAAAGCCCATGGCTAACCCCAGAATATTGACGAGGTAGTGGCTAATTTCTTTCCCAAACCGACGGAAATATATCCGGGTGTAATTGCCTAATAAATTCATTGTCCAATTGTTAAGTTTGATTGATCTAATATTTATCAATCGGAAAGATTTCAGAACATCCCACCAAACTAATCGTCTGGCTTGTTTAGGCGACTTCTCATGGCGCATTTCAAATAGCTCAATTATGTCACCTTCCATTTCTTCCAGGTACTCGTCCTTACAGTACCAGCGCAGAAATTTCAAGGGATATTTGGGAGGTAGTGGCGTCATTAGTTAAAGGAAATCTTTGGAATCTGCTGATAAATTTCTGTTCTGACTTGATAATGAGTATCCAATGCCTTTTTGCCAGCAGCAGTTATTACATAGAATTTTTTTCTCCTTCCACCTCGGTCATTGGTAATACCTCCAAATCTTGAAGTAACAAAACCTTTATTTTCCAGTCTTTTTAGGGCCACATGGATAGCACTAACGTTGACCTTTTTATCGAGTTTAGACTCCAGGTTTTCCAATATAGACACGCCATATGCCTCATCATGCAGTGCTGCCACCATTAACAACACCAATTCTTCAAACTCACCGAGTGACTGTTCCTTCATCTTTCAATTGATTTACTTAACAAACGTGAATGTAATGCATTAGTTTCACAATTGTTAAGTAAATTAAACACTATAATTCCAGCCCCAGGTTTTTAATCTCACTCCTGCATATGTAAGTTCGCTGTTGGGCAATGAAAAAATTCGTACTTTGAATTTCTTCCTACTCTTATTCAACAAAACCTAAAAATCTAAATATGCGACTCTCATCTCTCTTTTTGGCGTTGTTCTTTTCAACTGGATCAATTGTGTTGAGTCCGAAAGTGAACAAAGATGAAATAGCTAAGGATAAAGACTATTTGGTAAACCTTTACGAGTCACTACATCAATCCCCTGAGCTATCGCTGGAGGAGAAAGAGACATCCAAAAGACTTGCAAATGAGTTAAGAAAAGTTGGTTTTGAAGTGACCGAGAATATTGGCGGATACGGAATTGTTGGAATTCTTAAAAATGGCGAAGGTCCAACCATTCTCTACCGAACCGACATGGATGCCTTACCAATGTATGAAAAGACCGGCTTGCCTTATGTAAGCAAAGTTGAGGTACCATACAATGGAGGAACTGTCGGAACTATGCACTCTTGTGGTCATGACATTCACATGACCAATTGGGTGGGTACCGCTAGATACATGTCCAGGATCAAGGATCAATGGAAAGGCACATTGATTTTCATTGGGCAACCCGCTGAAGAAATAGGTGCTGGCGCTCGAGCAATGCTCAACGACGGTCTGTATGAAAAATTCGGAGTACCTGATTATGGAATAGGTCTCCATAGTAGTCCTAGTCTTCCAGCAGGAACGGTTGGCCTATCTAGTGGTTTCACTATGGCTAATTCAGAATTCGCGGATATCAAAGTATATGGAATCGGAGCTCATGGAGCAACACCACATATGTCAATCGACCCAGTGGTTACCGCTTCCATGATTGTGATGGAACTTCAGACAATCGCCAGTAGAAGTGTAAAACCGATAGATGATGTAGTTGTGACTGTTGGGGCAATTAAAGGTGGAACAAAGCACAACATCATTCCCGATGAAGTGACACTGCAATTAACCGTACGTACTTTCTCAGAGGAAGTACGACTGTTGGTGCATCAAAGAATTGAGGAAATATCAAGAGGAGTTGCCATTGCGGCAGGACTTCCTGAAGACAAATTACCTGAAGTGGTGTTTAGAGAACAATTCACTCCAGCCAACTTTAATAACCCCGAGCTAATAAAATCCTTGCGTGAATCAGCTGCAAAGGTGATTGATTCGAATAACATCCTGGAAGCAGAGCCTCAAATGGTTGCCGAGGACTTTTCTCTCTATGGAAAAACGGATGACAAAGTACCTACTGCTCTATTCTGGCTAGGAACAGTACCTGATCAACGTATTCAATCAGGTGATTTGCCGGGACTTCATTCTCCCTTTTATTACCCTGAACCTGGCAAATCTCTGGAAACCGGTGTTGCTGTAGTCAGTCAAGCCATGTTGGATTTATTGAACCAATAACTTTAAAAGGAGAAGTGACAACTGGGATTTGATTTGTCGAGCTTGAAAAATAGGGATTGTTTACCGTTAACTTTCACCACATTGGTTTGGTCTGGGAATAATTCCATGAGATAATCTGCTTTGAGATTCACAAGGCCGTGTTCTTCCGGCATTTCCAGCTTAAACGTAATCCAATAAATTTCACCTTCTTCAGTAACTTCCTGAAGGCGGAATATTACAGATTCATCATCAGTTTGAAGGTTAATTTTCTTTTGAAAGTATTCTTCAATTGAACTGGAATCATTTCGAATAGCATCATTCAAATCATCTATGAAAACCTTTACTTTCATTTCCTGATGGTCGATTTCCAGAACCGAGACATAGATTGCATGATCCTCTACAGACATGGATGATACCAGACGGAGAACACAAAGAGAATACGTTAGTAGAGTGAAGTACATTTGGCATCAAGTTAAGCATTTGACTATTTTCATTTGATTTCTCAAAGCCAAATAATCTTTTAGCAGAAGTACTTCATTTTCCTTGTGGATATGGGGAAATAATCCTCCTATGCGAGACGGTGTCTTACATAAAGACTATTTTTGATAGAAACTTAGCTACAATGAAAAAACTACTCCTTCTTCTTTCGGTACTGTCATTTCTTTACGCGTGTGACGATAGCAAACCCACCCCTGAAACTCCAACTGAAGATGCAGATACGCTTGCTATCTATTTCATCAATGACCAACATGGTCAATTAGACAACTTTGCCAAAATCAAGCACATTGTGGATACAGAGAAAGAAACCAATACAAATGTGTTATTGGTTTGTGCTGGAGATATGTTCTCGGGAAATCCAATTGTAGACCAATACGAGCAAAAAGGATATCCAATGATTGACATCATGAACCGTACAGGGTTTGATATAGCCGTCATTGGGAATCATGAGTTTGATTATGGCCCTGACGTCTTAGCCGATAGAATCAATCAAGCAGAGTTTGAATGGGTTTGTGCTAATGTGGCGATGCAAGAAAGTGGAGTACCACAACCAAACCCTTATAAAACACTGGAAGTAGGTGATCTCAAGGTCACTTTTCTAGGACTGATAGAAACCTTTGGCAAAGAGGATGATGTAATCCCTGCAACACACCCATGGCGAGTTGCGGATATGGAGTTTGAAAGACATTTTGACGTGATTGATAACTATCGGAATCTAAAATCAGAAGAGAGTGCAGACCTATTTATTGCTTTGACACATCTAGGCAGCTCTTTTGACATAGAACTTGCCACTAACGTACCAGAACTGGATGGAGTCATTGGTGGTCATTCACATCAGGAAATCAATCAAACTATCAACAGTATGCCCGTTGTTCAAGCGTCATCCTATTTGCAACTATTGGGCCGACTACAATTCATCATTTCAGAGGGAGAAATCATTTCTCATTCCACTACATTCATTGATTTAGATCTCTATTCAAACTTTGATGAAGATTTAAAAGCTGTTATTGATTCCTATAACGAAGCCCCTCAATTTGAAGAAGTAATAGGAACGGCCACCAATTACCTGGACAGAACTGAACTTGGGTGTTTCTATACCACTGCTCTAAAAGAGTATTATGATGTGGATGCCTCCTTTCAGAATGGTGGAGGAATTCGGTCTGATATCGATGAGGGAGATATTACAACTCTAGAAATCTACAATATGGATCCTTTCAATAATGGAAGCGTTGTTTTTACCCTCACAGCAAAAGAAATTAGTGACTTCTTTGTTCAAACCAATGCAGGATTGCATGTGTCTGGCATTGAATTCGAGGAGGTAGGTCAAGAACTGTTGATTCTTAAAGAAAACGGAGAACAATACGCAGACGATGAACTAATAACCATTGGCATCAACGACTACATACCAGCTGTTTACGATGCCTATTTTCCTCTATCGAAAGCCCAAATTCAAGACCTCACGACTGCTGAATCGATAATCCAATATTTAAAAACTATTAACTCTACTGTAGATGATGATGGCTGTAACCGCTATTTTCGATACGATTAGATCGATTATGCTTAAAATTTAGTATTTTCATCAATTATCAAAGCCCCTTTGAGTCAGTAATGACCTGCGCAACCTGCCCATGGAAGAAATCTATGGCTTCAGTAAAATAGAATACCTTGTAACCTTTCACTCCATCATCTTTGGGTATGTGGCGTCCGTATTTTTGGAAGGTTGGGGTTATGTTCTTCGAAGGAGAAGATCTTTTTCACTTGATCGATATCTCCTTTTCTTTACCTATGAGGTGTTTACCCTAATGCTCATTCATTGGTGGAATCTGTATGATCGATCAGAATTGATTGGACTGAATCTTGGCAATTTTCTGGCCGTTTTGCCGTATTCCATTCTGTTTTATTTCATTGCCACGGTGGCTTTTGCCAGAATAGATTCCTCTAATATCAATTCTCTTTCTACTGTCTATTTCACACACAGGCTAAGATTATATATCAGCCTGTTGCTTTTTGTGATCTATGACTTTTTCATGACCATTCACGTGGAAAATCATATTTTCCAGATTGTAGGTCTATTCATCTGTGTAGCAGGAATCGCCAGTAACAATAAACATCTGCATAAGGCTTTGCTGACCATTGGGATAACGAGTTTGCTCCTTTTGATTTTCCGAAATCTATTAAATATCAACCATGAGTTTATTTATGGTAAGGACAAATACTCCAAAGTGGAGCATTTAACGATATTCATCTCGATGATTTATGGATATGTCATCACCGTATTTTTTGTAGGCTGGTCCAGGATGCTGCGTACCAAACAGCGGAACTTATCCATGACCCAATTCTTGTGGACTTTGTTTGCTTTTTTCTTTTTAATCGATATTTGGTGGGGTTCCTGGTCTCGAAATAGTCATGTAGCCAGCACGATGTTACATTTTTTACTCTCACTGGCTACACCATTTTTGATCTTTGTGATCTGTGTGCTATTATTTCCATCGAAAGACGAAAAGGACAACTATCTAGGTTACTTTCTAGCCAACAAAAACCTCATTTTCCTAACTTTTGCCCTTTTATTTCTCAGTCAAATCGTCTTATCCTTCTTCTTTGTGGAAGATTTTCAATCAGAGAACTATCTCCGATTAGCTGGAATTGGCCTTTCACTGCTCAGCATTAAAATCAACAATCTTATTTATCATAAAATACTGGTGACTGTTGCCTTCATTCTGTTAAGTGGCAATCTCTTTTTGCAATTCATGTAGAATTACTCTGTTCTTAGTCCTTCAACAGGATTCCTTCTGGTTGCTTTTACTGTTTGAGTAACAATGGCGAGCATGGCCAGGAATAAAGCGATACATCCAGCAAGAAGAAAAACAGTCCAATTCATTTCCATATGATAGGCATAGTTTTCTAGCCACCTGGACACAAAATACCATGCTATGGGAACTGCAATGATGAATGACACACCAACCAATATTAGAAAATCTCTGGAAAGTAATGACATGATTGACTGAGCAGAAGCTCCAAGCACTTTGCGAATAGAAACCTCTTTGGCACGCCTGCTTATAGCCAATGCAGCCAAACCAAATAGTCCCATGGAGGCTATCACCACAGCTATAATGGTAAAAAAACCAAACACATCAGCAAGTTGATATTCTTGCAGGTAAAGTTGATTGAAATGATCATCCACAAACCGTATATCAGAAGGGTTTGGAGAAAGACTTGACAACTGATCTGCAAGCTGGGCAAATGTCTCTTGCACCTTATCTTCCTTAATTTTAACAGACCAATAGGAAACTGAACCCTCCTGAATGTTTCGCAGCATTAAAGGAGCGATAGGCTCTCTCAGTGCATGCATATGAAAGTCTTTGATAACTCCTACAACCTTAGATTCATATCTCCTATCCAGCACCTTACCCAACGCTTCCTCTGCAGTCCATCCCAGCTTGGCTATTCCGGTTTCGTTAACCAAGCAAGCATTTTCATTCGGGCTATTGAATGTCCTACCAGCGACCAAATCAACACCATAGGTTTCCAAAAACTGCCCATCCACAGCTGCAGTGTACATCAGTACATCATCAGTCTTATCCTCGGTATTCAGATCCATGAATGCACTCGAACCAATATCAACCGGAACATAAGTAGATGTGCTAAAATTGAGCACATTTGGGTTGGAGGCTACCTGATCCCTAAATACACTGGTCGCATCAGCCAAATTGCCAGCACTAATGGCCACCACATTCTCTTTATTAAATCCAAGGTCTTTGTTACTAATATATTGCAACTGCTTGTAGGTGACCAAGCTACCAGTGATCAAGAGAACAGATGCTGCAAACTGAAAGACAATGAGTATTTTTTGTAATTTGACATTACCCATTTTACCAATTTGGATACCTTTAAGAATACTGGAAGGTTTGAGTTTTGAAATAACTAGGGCAGGGTAACTTCCTGCAATCAGTCCGATGAATAATGCAAGTAAAATAAGACCAGGTATTAACCAGAATTGATCCACAACATCTATCTGAATGGGACGCTCAATTACCTTTCCAAAAACTGGAGCAAACCAATAAGCGATTACCACACCAATCAATACAGCTAAAAAAGACACGACAATAGCTTCACCCCAAAACTGACCGACAATCTGGGATTTATAAGCTCCTATTGCTTTTCGCAAACCAACTTCTCTTACTCTACTGATAGAACTAGCAATGGCAATATTCATGTAATTAATACATGACAATACCAATACAATAACCGCTATCACGCTAAAGAAGAGGAGGTATTGGGTATTTGCTTTTTGAGAACCCAAATTAAAGTTTATCCCACCATTGAGATGAATGTCTAACAAGCTAATCAAGCTAATCTTTTCATTTATTGCGTTTTCATCATAGACATTCATGTCCCGATTACTCAAAAATATCTGCGTTATTTCCTCTTCGAGATAGGTCAAATCAACACCATCTTGCACCACCAGAAACGTATTGTAGGCATTGTTTTGGAAAGTCGGACGAGCCTTATCTTTAACATAATATTTGTCCATTTCCATATTGGCAATGAAAGCGTACTCGAAAGAAGAGTTTGCGGGTGGGTCTGCCACTACTGCAGTTACCTGCATATCAAACCTGGAATTCCAAAAGTCTCCACTCAGGCGTTTCCCAATAGGATCAACTTCTCCAAAGAGCTTCTGGGCTGTAGTCTCAGTTAAGATGATACCTTCTTTAAGGTCCAATGCATGTTTTGGATCACCGGAAATAAATTTGGTCTGGAAAATATCCAAAAACTCTCCGTCTATCCAGAGCCCCCATTCCTTAAAATTTCGCGTTTCACCTTCGATTAGAAAAGGCCTGCGTGCCATTGATGTAGCTCTGACAACTTGTGGCAGTTCCTGTTTAATTAATTCACCAAAAGCAGCTGGGGTCAGAGCAAAAAGATCAGAACCAATGTATTCGTTACCTGGTTGCTGTTGTATTACTTGATATATATTATCGCTATTGGGATGAAACTGGTCATAGGACATCTCATAAGCCACGTAGAGAGTAATGAGAATAAATGAAGCTACTCCAACTGCAATGCCTGAGACATTGATGGAGGTGTATAATCGTTGCTTTCTTAGATTCCTTAGGGCGACTTTTAAATAGTGTGAAAACATACTATATGAGTTTGATCTTGATTTTTTAAAAGCAAATGACACCCACACACCAAGGACATTCCACAGCATAATCACACGAGCGATAAATAGTCCTTTTTGCTCGCAATGCTTGAAATAGTATTCTTCCAGATCACCAACCACGAATTCAGCTAAGTTTTCTGGTAGTATGCGTTCGAGTAAACGCTCAATCCATTTTGGTATGTGAGGTACAGAGCTCATTCCTGAGTTTTGAGTTTTAAATCAGGAATGTTTTGAGCAAATGACATTCTGAGTTCATTTGCTTCTTGCAGCATTTTGAGGCCGTACGCAGTGAGTTGATAATATTTTTTTCGTCGGCCTCCTCGCTCAGCGGTAGCTCCCCCTTCGCGAGTCTTCACAAAGTCCTTTTCTTCCAGCCGATACAGCGCCGAGTGCAATGCGCCAACGCTTGGGTTCTTCCCTGTCTTTTCTTTGAGAATCTCCTTGATTGTCACCCCATAGGCATCATCACCAAGAGATCCTATGGCTAATAAAACAAGTTCTTCAAATCCACCTAATTTCATATTGAATTGGTTATTTCATTCCTAATACCAAAACAAATATTCTGATTAGATTCCTAAAATCAAAAGAAATATAAGATTATTTCATTCCTAAAACCAAAAGATATGCTATTCGTCCCTCAGATAACCAATTGGGTTTGCGTTGGCAAGACGTGAGATTTTAAGACCTATAATCCCGATTGCAAGCAAAAATGTAACAGCTCCAGCACATACAAAGAGCCACCAGACTAAGCTAATATGGTATACAAATCCATTGAGCCAATCAGACATCACCAGATAAGCAACAGGAAACGCCAGAGCCATGGAAACAGCCAATAAAAGCATATACTCCGACGAGAGCAACTTCATGATATCACTTATCGAAGCACCAAGTACCTTGCGTATACCCACCTCTTTACGTCTTCTTTCTGCGCTATAAGCCACCAAAGCAAATAACCCCAGCAACGAAATGACGATAGAAACCAGCATGAAGCACCAGGAAATATCACTCACCATACGCTCACTCTGGTACTGACTACTGTAAATATCCTCCACAAATTTGTGCCAGAAGGACCTCTTGGGATTAAACTTCTGAAACGTTTCTTCTAGAGAAGTTACCGCCTCTTGATTCATCCCTTCTTTGGCTCTTACCAAAATCATCCAGCTATAGCTCATGTCATTTCTAATGATCATCGGCTCTATGGCACTGTGTAATGACGCGTTGTGAAAGTCCTCGATAACGCCAATGATCTTTCCTTTCCTACCCCAAATACTCAGGTTTTGACCAATAGGATCTTCCATTCCCATCAGTTTCCTGGCAGTTTCGTTAATCACATAGTTCTCAGCATCAGACTGTATGTCCCAGCTGAAATTGCGCCCCTCTTTCAATCTGATTCTTGTGGTCGGAATAAAGTCCGGGTTTGCATCCAGCAGGTAAAACTCCAGGTCGTCCGTCGAGAGTTTCCCATCCCATGAAACTTTGGAAGTAGAATTGCCCAGGTCTAAAACCAACTGGTTGACCAATGTGACATTTTCCACACCTGGCTTAGCTAGCAAATCCAATTTAAATCGCTCGTAATCCTTATTTGGATCCATGTCATAGTTAAATGCTCTGATGAGGTTGGACCTGTCCAGCCCAATGTTTTTATCCAGGATAAAGGACACCTGCCTGTAAACGGTTACCGCTCCAATGATCATAATTGTTGTAATGCTGAACTGAAACACCAGCAGCGACTTACTCATAAATGCATGTTTTTTTGGAAGGAGTTGTAAGCCTTTGAGTGATCGAATGGTCTCCATTGAAGACAAAAAGAATGCAGGATATACCCCTGACAGCAGACCTATGGCCAATATGATACAAGGTAGCAGGGCTATTTCGGTCCATGAAATATCCGACAAGCCCACACTTTTCCCTGTTAGTTCGTTGAACTGTGGCATAATCAACACCATCAAAAGCACCGCCAACATCACCGCCAGGCATACAATGATAACAGACTCTGTAAGAAACTGGAGTTTCAAACTATTCTTGAGAGCCCCCAACACTTTCCTTACTCCCGTCTCTTTAGATCGCCGCGTGGCCTGAGCGGTAGTCATGTTCATGAAATTGATGCTGGCTAAAACAACCACCAAAATTGCCGCTACAGAAAGCAACCTCACATATTCGATTCGGCCACCTGTGATCGTGCCATTTTCATACCTGTTATGCAAGTATATCTCATCGAAAGGCTGGAGAAACACATCCCTCTTTGAAACAAAATCTCCTTCTCTGTGGTCATTAATAGCCTGCTCCAGCACCTCATCAGCAGTTGAGAGAGTGACACCTTCCTGTAGCTTCACATAGACTTTGCAAGAGTTGTTGTACCAGCTATTGAGTGATTTTCGCCTTTTAAGGAGATTTTTAAAAGGAACAACAAAGTCGTACCGAATGGTAGAATGATCTGGAAAATCCTTGTAAACACCCACCAACTTAAATACCTCTTTTTGATCACTCTGCAATAGCGAACCAATCACATTTTTACTTTGCCAATCCTCACCAAAAAAAGTAGATGCCATGGATTCAGAAACCACGAGAGATTGAATGTCTGAGTGCATCTCATCGGCATTTCCCTGGATAAATGACACCTCAAACAGATCAAAAAACTCAGGAGATGCGTCTACCCCGGCCCACTCCATGAGCAACTCTTCACCACTTAGAAATGCCATCCAGTTGCCTTGAGAAAGCACTGCGGCACTTTCCACTAACGGATATTCATTTTTCAAAATGTCCTTCAAAAAGTAAGAAGTGCTCGAGTAAGTATTTGATTCTCCATTGCTCAGGGTCTCCCGGTTAAGGACATAGCACACCCTTTGGCCGTCAGACAAAAACTTGTTATAACTCAGCTCATCCTGAACCCACAAATAAATAAACAGTCCGCATAAGATCCCCATCGTCAGGCCCGTGACATTGATGGATGTGAAAGATTTTTCTTTCTTCAAGACCCTGAAGGCAACTTTTACATAATTTCTAATTAGCATGGTATGGTTGGTGTATTTAGTTCTTGTTATTGCAAAAGGTCGGATGTATTTGATCACCTGATACCAGTAATTTCTTCTAGCCTTGGAAGCAGAATTCACTTGCATTTCCAGCTCAAACTTCTCTTCCAGGTCACCCAAAACCTCCTCCAGCAGTTCATCCTTAATAAACCACTGAAGAAGTCGTTGGGCCAATTTGGGTGGTGTTCTCATTCAGATCGGAGGGATTTCACAGGGTTCGCCAAAGCAGCCTTTATCGATTGGAAACTCACCGTAATCAGTGTGATCACCAATGCCCCAACGATTGCCACCAGGAATGAAAGCCAAGGTAGATCAATTCGATATTGATAGTTGTTCAACCACCCACTTATAAAGTAGTAGGCCAGAGGAATCGCTATACCACTCGCAAGGAGGATAAGCAGGACAAATTCCCATGAAAGCATTTTCCATAGGTTAGTAATGGACGCTCCCAATACTTTGCGAATACCAATCTCTTTGGTGCGTTGCTCAGCCATATAGGATGCAAGCCCAAATAAGCCAAGACAGCTAATGATAATAGCGAGAACAGCAAAAATCCCTGACAACTTGCTAACTCTCTGTTCCTGTCTAAACTTTCTTCCATAAGCTTCATCTACGAAGCTAAAATCGAATGGAATATCTGGTGCTATCTGAGTAAATACCGATTCTACAGAAGCGATGGCCTCTTGAGAACTGATATCAGGATTGAGCTTCAACAAGAAATATTCTAGCTCCTCCTCCCCAGGATTCATCATATAAACTGCCGGTCTGATCTCTTTATAGGGAGACTCTCGAACTATATCTTTGATAACTCCAATAATCTTGAATGTGCCATCATCTCCCAGCGTTATTGATTGGCCAACTGGATCCTCTAGTCCCATTAAGCGAACAGCCGATTCATTGACCACAAAAGCAGCACTATCAGTAGCTAGATCCCTGGAGAAATCACGGCCTTGAACCACCTCCCAGCCAATGGTCTTCCCTAAATCTTCATTGGCCCAGACCATTGCCATGTGAACATCCAACTCTGGATCTTTGCCCTCCCACTTAAAGCCACTAATTGTACTATTGACACTTGTCATAGGGCTTGAAACCAACGCCATTGAAGATATAGCTCGGAGCTCCTTGAGTTGTGCGTCCAGTATATCGAACTTTCCTTCATAATCTTCTGAAAGGATATCCACTGAAATCAGGTTCTTCGCGTCATAACCCATTGGTCGACTCAACGAATAATCTACCTGGTCTTTGACCACCAGCGTGCCAATGATCAGAATCACCGATATCACAAACTGCACCACAACCAGCCCTTTGCGCAAAGCACCTGAAAGCGCTCCTTGCCGTAGCGTCCCTTTTAAAGCCTTGACGGCTTGAAAACCTGAGAGATGAAACGATGGGTAACTACCCGCCAGGAAGCCTGTGATGAAAACAATTGCTATACCAGCCATCCAAAACCATGGCTCGGAAACGGGAATAGACATCCTTTTATTGGCCACAATCTGAAAGTATGGAAGGCTTGCCCACACCAAAAGCAAAGCAACCAAATAAGAAAACACCACCATCAAAAATGATTCGGTCATGAACTGATGAACGAGCTGCTTTTTCAAAGAGCCGATTGCTTTGCGAATACCAACCTCCCTGCTTCTCTTGAGAGACTGAGCGGTACTAAGATTCATAAAATTGATGCAGGCAAGAAGAAGTACAAACAATCCAATACCACCAAATAGCCAGATATTTTGGATAGGTCCGCCTGTCTGAACTCCATTCTCCCAATTACTCCGCAAATGCCATTCGCTCATGGGCTGTAGAAACACCTCAATTTGGGCTGATTCTCTCCACTCCTCAGGATAATTCTGAGAAATAGCCGGTTTTATTCGTTGATTTACATCGTCCAAAGAAACTCCATCTTTTAGCTTCACATACGCAGTAAAAGCACTATTGTCCCATTCGGAACGAGATTCTTGAATCCACTCGTTGCTGGCTACATAAAGATCCCAAGGAGCAATAAACTCCAAATCCCTAAATGAAGCAGGCATGTCTTTATATACTCCAGCAACCAATACATTGAGTGAATTATCGAGTTTCAAGGGTTTCCCAATAGGGTCACTGTTTCCAAACATTGCTTTGGCTGTTGACTCATTAATTAAGACAGAATGCTGATCCTGAAGGGCATTTCTATCTCCGTCTATCATCTGTAGGTCCAGCAACAGTGAAGCACCTGGCTCCATAAAGGCTCCATATTTGATGATATTATTCCCTTCATGACCCATTACATGATCCCATGTCCATGAGCTCATCACTACAGTCTCAAAGTCATCTCCATACTGCTCCCTCAACTCATCACCGAGTGGGAAGGGCAATGGGTGAGCCACAATCTTTTGCCCATTTCGGTTTTTAAACTGTAGCACCACAGCGACCCTATCGGGATGAGGGTGCCAATCATCGTACGTCAGTTCTTTTTGAATCCATATTCCAATGAGCATGACTACAGCCAGTCCTATGGAGAGTCCGCCAATATTTAATATGGAGTAAACCTTGTTTCTTTTTAGTCTTCTGAGTCCAATTTTGACATAGTTTTTGATCATGGTTAAGTTTTTTAGAGGATTAGTAAATGACCTGCGTATGGCAAATGGTCTGATATATTGAAATACTTGCCACCAATAATTGACTTTAGCTTTGAAATGAGAATTCCTTTCTAACTGCGAATAGAACTTCTCCTCCAGGTCTCCCTGAACTTCTTCAGCCAAATCATCTCTTAATATCCAGTTGAGTAGTCTGGATGCAAGCTTTGGAGGTTTGTATGACCTACTCATCTCTTAGATTATTAGCTGGATTTTGATTCGCTGCCTTTACAGTATGAACGGATATGGTCAACCATGCGGTAATCATAGCTCCAACTGCTACCAAACCTATAAATAACCACGAAACCTCGAGGTGATATCGAAAGTGATTTAACCAGTCAGTCACCAGGTAATAAGCTAGCGGTATGGAAATGACCAATGCCAAGAGTACCATTTTAAGAAACTCTACAGAAAGCAGATTCATTATGACAATTGAATTAGCTCCAAGTATTTTTCGTATTCCAATCTCTTTGATTCTTCTTTCGGTACTGAACACTGCCAATCCAAACAAGCCAAGACATGAAATTAAAATAGCAATAACTGCAAAGAGCTTCGATATTTCTGATATGCGCCGATCCTCTTCATAAAATTTCTGATACTCAGTATCCAGAAAAGAAAAATTGAATGGAAATCCTGCTGCAAACTCTTGCCAGACTTTCTCAGTGGCTTCCAATCCTTCTGCAACCTTATCCGACTTCAGCTTAACAAATACAGTAGAGGTGGTTGATGGCTTCAGGATGAAAAGGATTGGATTAATCTCATTGTACAAGGATTGGTAATTAAAGTCCTCTACTACACCTATGATGGGATATGGAGTTCCCCACATTTCAATTTTTTCTCCTATAGGATTCTCATATCCCAAGAGCTTTGCAGCAGTTTGATTTATTATGATCGATTGAGAATCAGTTTGTCGATCACGCGCAAACCCCCTTCCTGAAGACATCTCAATGCCCATTAAGTCAATGAAGTCATAGTTGACCACTCGATACTCAAAATGCTTATTGAAATCTGGGTCTTTACCTTGCCATTCAATAGCTGAGGTTCCCGTAGTTGCACCAATAAACCCAAAGTAAGCACTTGATGCGCCTTTAATCTCCGTGTTCGTATTCAGTCGATCTACGAAAAGGCTGATGTTCTCAGAAACTTTTCCTTCTGCTTCAAAATGAATAACATGATCGCGATCAAAACCAAGATCCTTCGTTTGGGTATACTGGATTTGTTGATAGACTATGCCAACAAAAATGGTAATCACAATAGAAAGAGTGAACTGAAAAACAACCAATACTTTTCTCACCCATACCTCAGATTTGGAGGTGGTTAGTTTACCCTTAAGCACTTTAATAGGCTGGAATCCAGACAAATAAACGGCTGGGTAAGTTCCTGCCATCAGGCCAGTTATAACAGTAATTCCGATAATTATTAAAATCACATTACCATCAATAGAAATATCAATTTGCTTTCCAATGATCCTCTGAAATTCCCTCCAGAATAAGCCAACTAACCCAAATGCCAAAACCAATGCGAATATTGCCATCAGCAGAGACTCAATGAAATATTGGCTGGCAATCAAAGATCTTCTGGCACCAGCTACTTTTTTCATTCCGACCTCCTTCATGCGTCTTGTAGCATTGGCGGTAGATAAATTCATAAAATTGACGCAAGCCATGAGAAGAATAAAACCCGCAATTAATGATATTAGCTTAACATATGTTATACGCCCTCCAGATTGTATCCCATTTTCATAACCTCCATAGAGATAATTTTTCGCGTAATTCTTTAGGAATAATTCTCTCTCATATAAACTTTCAGCCTTATCATTTAAGATCGCATTTATCAGAGGGTTGACTTCATTGGCCACCGCGTCTTCGTTTAAAAGCACATATGTAGACCCATAAGTATTTCGCCAATCACTGAGCCATGGAATCTCATCCATAAGTACACTATAAGGAATCACATAGTCAAATTGCATTGAGGAATTCAGAAGAGGGTCTGAGCATATTCCATCAACTCTAAAGGTTCTTTCATGCCCATAAATTACTTGCTTACCAATAACATTGTCGGTTGTCCCAAAAAGCTTTAACGCCATGGAGTTGGTCAATACAATACTGTTCGGTTCCATCAAGGGATTCACTCCAACCTGGTGTAGATCGAAAGAAAACATTTGAAAAAAGTCCGGCTCAGCGTACATCCCTTTACCTCTAATATCCTCATTGTCATTCGAAAGCACTTGTTCTCCTTTATCCGAAAAGCCAATTGCGGTAGCAGCCTGCACTTGAGGAATTTGCTCTTTCATCGCCAATGCTAGAGGACTTGGTGTCGACTCCTGGACACTAATAAAGTCAGGTCGGCTTTGTTTTTCCATGACAATAAACAACCTCTCTGAATTCTCATGGAATTTATCCGTTCTATATTCATTTGAAACCCATAATCCAATGAGTAAAACCGCTGCCAGTCCAGTACTAAGCCCAATTAGATTTATAAAAAAAGAAGATTTTCGTCTTTTGAAACCACGAATAGCAAGAATTAAGCTATGTCTTATCATAACATTAAGGTTTGAGTATTTTGATCTTGATTTAATTGCAAAAGGTCTTAGATAATGCATTACCTGCCACCAATAATTGACTTTGGCTCGGATGTGAGACTTCCTCTCAACTTCTGAGAAGAATTTCTCCTCCAGATCTCCCTGAACTTCTTCAGCAAGATCTTCCCTCAGCATCCAGTTGAGTAATCTGGAAGCTAATTTTGGAGGATTATAAGTTTTTTGAGGTTTCATTCTGATCGTAAGGATTTAACCGGATTCAGAAATGCTGCTTTTGTTGCCTGGAAGCTAACAGTCGCCAAAGCGAGGAATACAGCTACAAACGCAGCCACTAAAAAGATCAACCAACTAATAGAAATGCGATAAGCGAATGAACTTAGCCATTCATCCATGATCCAGTAGGCAATTGGCGCACCAATAATAACTCCAACTAAAACCAACTTGACAAAGTCTTTGGACAAAAGCGAGATGATTTGAACAACATTCGCTCCTAACACTTTTCGAACCCCTATCTCTTTTGTTCGTCGTTCTGTTGCGAAAGCTGTTAAGCCAAACAAACCGAGACAAGCAATGACTATGGCGATAAACGTAAAACTTTTGATCAACTGAAAAGTGAGCACTTCCTTATCGTAGTTCCTGGCAAAGTCTTCATCTAAAAATGAGTACTGGAAAGGTGAACCCGGATTGATACTTGTCCAAACTTGTTCCATTTGACCAATTAACTCTGGGTAATCATCGCTTTTGATATTGGCAATCAAGAATCTGGATGGACCACTAAAATCCAGTGATGTCATCAATGCCATGGGTTCTATCTCTGTTTGCAAGCCTCGAAAATGGTAGTCTTTCACCACGCCGATGATTCTCATGGAATACTTTTCTCCATTCAAACCATAATATACCAGTCTTCCCACAGCCGTTTCTACATCATAGTCAAGTTGTCTAATAGCCGTCTCATTTAATATTACAGCGTTGGAATCCGACTTAAACTCCTCACTAAAAAATCTACCTTTTAGTAGAGTCATGCCGAGAGTTTCCTCGTAGCCTGGCTCAATGTAGGTCGTTTGGACATCTACATTGTCTTGTGAAGTTTTTCCCTCTCCAAAGAATAGCATATCAGTAATACTTTCATTTCCCGGATAACTACCACCAACTGCCAAGTCCATTATTTGATTCTCATTAAGCAACTCATTTTTTAGTGAAACAATGTGCCCAATGGATTCAGGCGTTTTCAATGGAATTATAATCTTATGCGCACTCTCAAAACCTAAATTCTGGTTTTGAATAAAATGCATTTGCTGACCAATCAATAAGGCTCCGAGTATAAGAATACTGGATATCGCAAACTGAAATACAACCAGACCTTTGCGAATTACTGTCGCAGAAAATGAATTTTTCAAGCTTCCTTTTAAAACTGCTGCTGGTTGAAAAGATGAGAGATAAAAGGATGGATATATACCTGCAAGTAATCCTGCCAAGACTGCTAGTATAACGAGCAGGCCAACTAGTGACAAATTGGACCAAATAGACAATTGGCGACCAATGATCTGGTTGAAAACAGGTGTTGTAAACTGAAGAATAATCAATGTAAAAATCAGAGCCAACAAACTCATCATGATAGACTCCAACAGAAATTGATTGATTAAGGAGGATTTTTGTGCTCCAATTACTTTACGCATGCCCACTTCACGTGCTCTTCGCTCACTACGAGCAGTACTTAGATTCATAAAATTGATACATGCGATGATCAGTAGAAACAAGGCTAAGGAAATGAAGATCCATAGATAATCCATGTTGCCATTAGCTGCCACTTCATACGACAGGTGACTGTATAGATAGATCTCCGACATTTTCTGCAAGAACAATGTCTTGCTAAATCCAGCCTCCCTTAATTGATCACCTGCCCGCTCTTCATAGAGATCCTGAACCTTCGCCTCAAATTCATCGATTTGAGTTTCCGGTCGCAGTTTCACATAGGTGTGGAAGAGACTATTGTATATCCAACTATCCTGGCTCTTCGCCCAGTTTCCGATATCGGTATTGTCTAATGACAACAATATGTTGGCAGGAATATGAGATTTGAACTTATCGTCTTTGAATACAGCGCCAACTTTATAGGTAAAATCTCCAAACGACAACCCAACAGTTAATGGTTGACCAACAGGATCTTCATCCCCAAAAAACTTAGTCGATACTGTTTCAGATATTGCTATCGAATTAGGAGCCATTAATCCTTGTTTGGTTCCAAACTTTATATCATAAGTGAAAATTTTGAAGAAGGTGCTATCTACGTAAAACACATTGGATTCAAAGAATTGCTTGTTTTCAGATTCCTTCTTTAACAATATGGTTTGAAAACCAGGAATTCGTACCAACCTAGTCACTTGCTCCACTTCTGGCAGCTCGCTTTTCAGTGCACCAGCAACAGGGGCAGCAGCCGCTGCCCAACCGTCTGATACAGTTTTAGAAGCTACTCGATAGATTCTTTCTCCATCTAAGTGGTGCTGATCATATTGGAGCTCATCCACCACATAAAGCATGATAAGCACACATGCAGAAAGGCCAAAAGCCAATCCAAACACATTGATAAATGAAAAACTTCTACTTCGGAGGATATTCCTCCAGGAGATTTTAATGTAATGTCCTAACATGAGAAAATGAGTTGAGTAATTTGATCTTGATTTAATTGCAAAAGGTCTTAGATAATGCATCACTTGCCACCAGTAGTTGATTTGGGCTTTGAAGTGAGTCTTCTTCTCAATTTCTGAGATGAACTTCTCCTCCAGGTCTCCCTGAACTTCTTCAGCAAGATCACCTCTTAGCACCCAGGTGAGTAGTCTGGTCGCTAGCTTTGGCGGCAATATTTTAGTCTCCTTATTCACTAAAACCCTAATAATTTCAGTCGGTCTATCGCTAAGTCTGGATATTGATTCCAGAGGCTTACTTTGAAATCCCTAGATTGCTCTAGTGTGCGTTTACCAGCACTGGTAATGGAGTAAATCCGCTTTCTTCTTCCCCCTCTTTCTGCTGTAGGCTGGCCCATCTCAGAAGTTAGAAATCCTTTTTCTTTCAGCCTATCTAAGGTCGAGTGGACAGCTCCAATTGAAACTGCTCTACCAGACTGAGCTTCAAACTCCTCCGAAATCTTAAAGGCATAGGCCTCATCATTTAAGATTCCTACCAGGAGAAGTAGCACTTCTTCAAACTCACCAAGTCTTGTTTCTTTCATATGCTCAAATGATTCAAAAACAATTATGTTACTAAATTGTAGAACTAATGTACGAGAAAAATAATTAATATGTTCTACTATTTAGTAAGTAATAACTTATCTACTTGATTTTAAATCATTTAGATATATTTGAGAATGACCAACCAAGAGTTTGTAGCACTAGCCCTTTCCTTTCAAGGGGTGATTGAAAATCCACATTTCGATCGACGAGCATTTAAAGTTGAGAAGAAAAGAATTTTCACCACTTTACATGAATCCACTCGTACCGCCAATGTCAAACTCTCCTTGTCTGAGCAACAGATATTTTGTGAGAATGGGGATTCCATCTATCCCGTTCCCAACAAATGGGGAGAACAAGGCTGGACTACCTTGGACATACAATCTCTGGATTAACAATTGGTTATGGAAATATTAAATTCAGCATACAAATCGGTGTTTACAAAATAAACGTTCCATCCATTTCGTTCTGGCATGGGTCTTGTACCTGAATTTAGCCTAACTCTAACTAACTAAATCGCCTTGAAAAAACTCATTTTTATTGGTGGCTTACTGGCCATCAGCGTTCTTTCCAATGCTCAAACCTTCACAATTAGTGGTTATATCACTGACTCTGATAATGGTGAAAGTCTAATTGGAGCAACAATTCTGGAAAAAGGAACTACCCGAGGGACAGTTACAAACACTTTTGGTTTTTTCTCATTAACACTTCCCGCTGGAGAAGTGACCTTGCAAATCTCCTTTGTCGGTTATCAGATCGAAACTAAAACCATTCAATTAAATCAAGACACGAAACTCAATTTCAACTTGATCTCTGGAGAAACCCTTGATGAAGTGGTCATCACAGCAGAGGAACAGATTGAGCAATCTCCACAAATGAGTACCATCGATGTTCCGATTGATCAAATCAAAGCACTCCCTGTTCTCATGGGTGAAGCAGACATTCTAAAGACTTTACAATTACTTCCTGGAATTCAAAGTGGATCAGAAGGGTCCAGCGGCGTATACGTCCGTGGCGGTGGTCCTGATCAAAACCTGATCCTTTTGGATGGAGTACCAGTATACAACGTGTCCCACCTTTTTGGCTTCTTCTCCGTGTTTAATCCTGATGCGATTAATAAGGTCAATGTGGTTAAAGGCGGTTTCCCGGCAAGATATGGCGGCAGGTTGTCTTCAGTGATTGATATATCCATGAAAGAAGGCAATAACCAGAAGTTCTCCGGAGAGGGATCTATTGGTTTCATCTCTTCAAAGCTTACCCTGGAAGGACCATTGGGAAAAAATAAGAAAACATCTTTCATCGTCTCAGGCAGGAGGACTTACATCGATCTATTAACCAGACCACTCATCAAAGCCAGTTCAAATGGTGATGACACAGGAGGGTACTACTTTTATGATTTCAACACCAAAGTCAACCACCGCTTTTCTGATACTGATCGTTTATATCTTAGTTTTTATAATGGCTATGACAAGGGTTTTGGCAAATCCAAATACAGCTACAATAATGGATCCGAAACAGTAGAATCCAAAGAGCAGTTTGGGCTTGGGTGGGGTAACACAATTGCTGCTATCCGGTGGAATCACGTTTTTAATCCCAAGCTATTCAGCAATCTGACCGGTACATTTAGTAAGTATAAGTTCAGAATATTCAGTGAATATGAAGACATCACCACCTACAGTTCCAAGGAGCAAGAAATCTCTAATGAGCTAATCGAGTACTATTCGGGCGTAAATGATTTTGCACTCAAATTGGATTTTGATTACCTCCCAGTGCCAGACCATAGTATCAAATTTGGGATGTCTACAACTCACCATACGTTCAATCCAGGAATATTCGGATATGACACCAACTCAGAAGGCGCTCAAGATACAGTTATCAATGGAGCGCAAACCAATGCGTTGGAATTCTACACATATGCAGAAGATGACTACAGCATCAATACCAATCTGAGAGCTAATTTTGGACTGCATTATTCTGGCTTCTTAGTAAATAGCAGATACTACAATTCCCTCCAACCAAGAGTTTCATTAAGGTACCTCGTTTCTAAAGATCTCTCATTGAAGGCTTCGTATGCCTCTATGGCCCAATACATTCACTTATTGACCAATAGTGGAATTGGGCTACCTACTGACTTATGGGTACCAGCAACCGATCGAGTAAAGCCACAGACCAGCTGGCAAGTAGCACTCGGTGCCGCCAAGACCATTGAGGGATATGAGTTTAGCATTGAGACGTATTATAAGGAGATGAATCATCTGATTGAATATGAAGAAGGCGCATCATTCTTCAATCTGGGTACAGATTGGCAAGACAAGGTGACCAGCGGATCGGGAACCAGTTATGGTGCGGAATTCCTGATTCAAAAGAAGACAGGCAAACTCTCCGGCTGGGTTGGATATACATTGTCATGGACCAATCGGACATTTGCAGAATTGAACTTTGGAGAGACTTATCCCTACAAATATGACCGACGACATGATCTCAGTATTGTAGGAGTATATCAGGTAAGCGAGACCTTTGCCTTATCATCCACCTGGGTATACGGTACTGGAAATGCTATGACGCTACCAAAATCTTCGTATCCGGCCATCGATGGACAATCCGGCCAATTCTATTGGTACGATGACATAACCTATTATGGAAAAAGAAATGACTTCCGAATGGCAGCTTATCACCGCCTGGATATAAGCCTCACTTGGACCAAGGAAAAAGAAAAAGGAAATCGTAGCTGGTCTCTAGGTGCTTATAATGTGTACAATCGCAAAAATCCATTCTATGTGGAAGATGGGTATGATCTGAACGGTAATAAGCACTTCTATCAATATAGCTTGTTTCCAATAATTCCGTATGTACGATACAGCTTCAAATTTTAAGATAATGAAACCACATAAATACTTAACGTACATTTTTTTGATGTTTCTTACTTTCCTAATTGAGAGTTGCGAAACAATTATCGACGTAGACTTACCTGATCACCAACCAACACTGGTCATAAATACGTTATTTGCAGATGATACCACCTTCACCATTTTGGTACATCAAAACAAAGATATTTTGGATAGCGACTATGACTTTTCAACAGTTTCAAATGCCACAGTAGAACTTTTTGAAGATGGGGATCCTATTGGTTCAGCTTACGAAGCTGAGCCTGGAAGGTATTTACTGAATCACTATCCCAGAGCTGAATCCCAATACTCAATACAAGTGAGCAAGCAAGGATTCCCGGCTGTAGAGTCTTCTGATATATTACCCTACATAAACAATTCGATTGCAGTAGATGAAATAAAAGTTGTTAAGGATGAATATGGCGGAGAGCAGTATCAACTAACGTATAGCTTTCAGGATCAGCCAGGTGATGACTTTTATGAAGTGGTACTTTTTACCTATTACCCAATGTACGAATATTATGAGGATGAAGACACTAGCTATTATTTCCAGGTTGGCAATTATAAAGAGTACATCTACTACAATGATGTAGGTGCCACTCTCAACGAATTTGAAGATGGCTACGACAATGTTGGAATGTACAGTGATGAGTTGTTTGATGGAAAAAAGCATAGTAAAACCATCGAATTTTACACCTATTTCTACTATGAAGAAGTGGAAGAAACAGACCAAAAAATTTACCTGGAATTGCGCCATGTTTCTGAAGCATACTACCGATATCAGGTAAGCAAAACGCTACAAGCAAATGCACAGGACAACCCGTTTGCAGAGGCTGCCCCAGTTTTTAATAATATTCAGAACGGATTTGGGATATTCGCAGGATATAGTACGGAGGTTACTGCAATAGATTTTTCTGGAAATTAATGCTTACCAAACGATCCATACAACTTGTATTTTCAATTCTACTATTTGGTAGTTGCCAACAAATAATAGAGGTAGAGGATATAGAATTTAAGGAGCAGTTGGTTCTGAATTGCGTAATGGGAACTAATGAAAGAGATTTTGGATCAGCATACTCAAGAGTCGAGCTAACAAGCAATCGTGACATCCTCGATTCGGCCCAAGACTACAAAGGAATAACTGAGGCTGAAGTCCTGTTGTACGAGAACAATTCTCTTTTAGGAATAGGTCGTGAATCTCTTAATGGCCGATATTATTTTTGGACAAATCCAAAAGCCGGGAACAACTACATCATTTCTGTAAAAGCTGAAGGCTATGACCCAATTGAGGCTGAACAAACTATTCCCAGATCTCTAAATAATGCTGAAATCAAACAAATTACTCCAGAACCTATCCCCAATTTAAATGAAGAGCATAGGTATCGTCTCACTTACACTATTGATGACCCGCCTGGACTAAATTTCTATGATCTAGATCTCAAAGTTCGATATTCTTATGGGGCCTCGGGACAAACTGACTACAATGTAGACTTCTGGGAGGTTGGAGTCAACCTAGACGCTTTTAATGAGAATGATACTTCTCGAGTTTTTTCAGATGAGTTATTTGATGGTCAATTACACACAAGAACCATCGAGTTTGATTATGTGAATGAGGACAATTTTCAATCCGATCACATTGACATCATTCTGAACCTCAGACATGTATCTGAAGCTTACTACTTATACTATACTAGCCTGGAGCGCCAAGCTGAATCTCATCGCAATCCGTTTGCAGAACCTGCATTGGCTTACACCAATGTGGTAAATGGTTTTGGTGCCTTTCTCACTTATAGCTCTAATCCAGCTAGCTATCGAGTGAAATGATGACTTTAATCCTTTGTAAAAAGGCGCATTTGCCCTAGATTATTGTCACCGAAAATACCACCAAAATGAATAACGCAGCCTTAATCACTGGAGCTTCCAGCGGAATCGGATTGGAGCTAGCCAAAATACATGCTTCTGAAAAACGAGATTTGATCCTAGTGGCTCGAAGTACCACAAAACTAGAGAAGATCAAATCAGAACTGGAAAGTGAATTTGGAATTCAAGTACTGAATATCCCAAAAGACTTGTCTATACCTGAATCTGCTCAAGAAGTTTATGATATAGTAGTGGAGAAAGGAATTGAGGCGGAATACCTAATCAACAATGCTGGAATGGGAGATTTTGGCCTGTACCATGAAACCAGCTGGGAGAAGGAAGAAATGATGATCAACCTGAATGTTCTCGCTCTTTCTCAATTCACAAAACTGTTCAGTTCTGATATGGTGAAAAGAGGTCATGGACGAATTATGAATATCTCTTCTACAGCAGCATTTCAGCCTGGCCCATTAATGGCCGTTTACTACGCCACCAAGCATTATGTTCAGGCTTATTCTGAAGCTCTTTTCGAAGAATGGAAAGAATTTGGTGTTTCGGTAACTGCGTATTGCCCCGGAGCAACAGATACTGGATTTTCCGAAGTTGCTGAGATGGAGGACTCCAAACTGTTCAAAGGCAAAAACCTACCAACTGCCTCAGAGGTTGCTGCATTTGGATATAAGGCAATGATGAAAGGTGAAATGGTGTCAATACATGGCACCATGAATGCAATTATGGCTAAGAGTGCCAAATTTGCACCTAAAAAAATGGTATTGAAAATGGTGCGAAAAATTCAAGAGAAAGATTAAGCAGATCTGCCTTTCAGAAATCGATAAGACATCAACATCGCTGTAAACGAAAATACTGCAGCCAAATAAAATGGTGCGCTCGGAATGTAGACCTCTCTGGATGCATCTGTAAAGTATCCGAAAATATTGGTCATCAAGGGTGGCCCAACAACAGTTGTCAAACTCATCAGGCTTGTTAGTCCTCCTTGCAATTCACCTTGTTCATTGGCTGGAACACTATTGGACATCAATCCTTGCAATGATGGCCCGGCTATACCTCCAAATGCATAGGGAATCAACACCAGGTAAAGCATCCACCCCGTGCCGCTCATGGCTATTAGAATAAACCCAAGACAGTTGAAAGCTAATCCAACATACACACCTCTAGCTTGACCTATTTTATTAATAATGGGACGCACGGCTACACCTTGCACCAATGCAATCATAAATCCTACAAAAGCCAGTGAGTACCCTACTTCAGCCTCGCTCCAGTCAAATTTTTCTATCGTGAAATACGTCCAGGTGCTTTGAGTAGCATGCGCAGCGATGTAAACGAGCACTAACGAAACCAATAAACCAATCACCATTGGATACTTTTTTAGTTGCATCAATGTTCCCCAAGGATTGGCTCGTCTCCAGCTAAATGGCCTCCTATTCTCTTTGCTTAAGGATTCAGGCAATACAAAATACCCATACAACCAATTGAGAAGAACAAGACCAGCCGAAGCAAAGAATGGAACTCGTGAACCATATTCCCCTAATACTCCACCTATCAGTGGGCCAACAATAAATCCCAAACCAAATGCCGCTCCAACCATCCCAAAATTTTGAGAACGTTTCTCGGGAGCAGAAATATCTGCGATGTAAGCATTGGCTGTGGTGAAACTTGCTCCAGTGATCCCAGCTACTATCCTGGCAAGAAATAACCAACCTAAAGTTGGAGCAAAACCAGCCAAAATATAATCTAGTCCAAACCCTAAAAGAGATAATAAGAGAACCGGTCTACGACCATACTGATCGCTTAAAGCTCCAACAATTGGGGCACATACAAATTGCATCAAAGCATAGGCAAACATTAACCATCCACCCCAGATACTTGCATCACTTATGCTCCCTCCAGTCAGTTCTGTTATCAGGGCAGGTACAACAGGAATAATAATACCCACACCAATTACATCAACTAGTACCGTTACCAGGATAAAACCAATTGCTGCTTTTCTATTTTTCATGAGATTCAAAAAACATACGAAAGTACGTTTTTTCAGCATCACATGTTCGATTCTCCTTTATCTGAAATAAATACCGCTTAAATAAATCTTATTTGGTTTCGCCAAAGGGAGGAATAACTTATGTCAAAATAACAGTTTAACCATAAAACTCAATAGGCTTTGAAGAGAAGAGACTTTGCAAAATTGGCGGGTTTAGGAGCAGGAGCAATGATGCTTCCAGCTACTTCATTCGGCAAAATAATTTCTCCCGAACATTTACTCAGTCCGGGGTTAGATGTAGGTCAAAAGAAGATTTTGGCTGATGTAGCACTTAATGCTGCCAAAGGCCTCGGCGCTAGTTATGCTGATGCAAGAATTGGAAGATATTTGAATCAATACGTGTTCACACGTGAAGATAAAGTTCAGAATGTTGTCAACACAGAATCATTCGGAATAGGAATTAGAGTAATTGCCAATGGTACCTGGGGCTTTGCATCTACCAATGATGTAACAGCAGAGGGGATCAAAAAAGCAACGGAACAAGCGGTGGCAATTGCCAAAGCAAACTCTAAAATCCAAAAGGAACCTGTAGTTCTGGCGCCAGTAGAATCTCATGGTGAGGTTAGTTGGAAAACACCTATTGTTAAAAACGCCATGGAGGTTCCTATCTCTGAAAAAGTGGAATTGTTACTAGAGGCAAATGCTGGGGCCATGAAAAATGGTGCCAACTATGTTAATAGTGCACTCTTCCAGGTAAATGAGCAAAAATACTTCGCTTCTACGGAAGGTTCTTACATCGATCAGGATGTCCACAGAATCTGGCCATATATGAACGTGACGGTGATTGATCCTGAAAAAGGCAAGTTCAAAAGCCGACAAGGACTTTCCGCACCAATGGGTATGGGCTATGAGTACATGACTCCAGATGCCAATGAAAGCATTGAAGGAATTGGTGGAGTAACTCTATTTAGAAACCGATATGATATCGTAAGAGATGCTGCGGAAGGAGCACTTCAGGCAAAAGAGATGCTTTCTGCCAAATCAGTAGAGCCAGGAAAATATGATTTGATGCTTGAGCCAAATCACCTTGGTTTAACTATTCACGAGTCTGTAGGTCACCCATTAGAGCTTGACCGTGTATTGGGATATGAAGCCAACTATGCGGGTACAAGTTTCGCAACACTTGATAAGTGGAAATCTGGAGACTTCAACTATGGTAGCGATATCGTAAATCTTGTGGCTGACAAAACTCAAACCGGTTCGCTTGGTGCTGTCGGATTTGATGATGAAGGTGTAAAAACCAAGAAATGGGATTTGGTTAGAAATGGCGTATTGGTGAACTATCAGGCGATTAGAGACCAGGTACACATGATCGACCAAAAAGAATCTCATGGATGTTGCTATTCTCAGTCATGGAATGATGTACAATTCCAGAGAATGCCTAATGTATCGCTAGAAGCTGGAAAAGAGAAATATTCTCCAAAAGACATGATCAAGGATATTGAGAAAGGAATCTACATAGCTGGTAGAGGATCTTATTCTATTGATCAGCAGCGATACAACTTCCAGTTTGGAGGTACTGTCTTCTACGAAATCAAAGATGGTGAAGTAGTGGGCATGCTAAACGATGTGGCTTATCAGTCTAACACTCAGGAGTTCTGGAACTCTTGTGCGAAGATCTGTGATGAGTCAGATTACAGATTATTTGGTTCATTCTTCGATGGAAAAGGTCAGCCTTCACAAGTAAGTGCTGTATCTCATGGATCTGCAACTTCCAGATTCAACGGAGTGAACGTAATCAACACTGGAAGAAATATTTAATCAAAAGCATTTAATTAAAATGGCAATATACACGAAAGAAGAAGCAAAGCAGATTCTCGAAAAGGCGCTTTCATTTTCGAAAGCTGAAACTTGCGAGATCAACTTAAACGCTTCGAATGAAGGAAATATTCGATATGCCCGAAACACTGTATCCACAGCGGGATATCAGTCCAACCAGACGTTGGTTGTACAATCAAGTTTTGGAAACAAAGTAGGTGTAGCAACAATTGACGAATTTGATGCGGCATCTCTTGAGAAGGTTGTACGAAGAGCTGAAGAGCTAGCCAAACTTTCTCCAGAAAACCCGGAATTTATGCCTCCTCTAGGGCAGCAAGAGTATCTGGAGACCAAGACCTATTCTGAATCTACAGCCAAAATCACACCTGAATATCGTGCGGAGGTAGCTGCAGCAAGTATTGAACCGGCTAGAGCTAAGGACGTGACAGCTGCTGGTTTCTTGAATGATTCAGCGGGAATGTCTGCGATGATCAATAGTGCTGGGCTTTTTGCGTACAATCGGTCAACGAATGTGGACTTTACTGTAACCATGCGTACCAATGATGGAACCGGCTCTGGCTGGGTAACACGTGATTTCAATGATGTTGATCGTTTTGACCCTAAGGAAGCGTCTCAGGTTGCGATTGAAAAGGCCATTAAATCAAGAGAAGCGAAAGCAATCGAACCTGGTAAATACACCGTAATTCTTGAGCCAGCGGCATCTGTACAGCTTTTAGGAAACATGTTCGGATCCTTCAATGCCAGAACAGCCGATGAAGGACGTAGTTTCATGTCCAAAGAAGGTGGAGGCACCAAATTAGGTGAAAAAATTGTAGACGAAAGAGTCAATATCTACTCAGACCCGCAAAACCCATTGGTACCTACAAGTCCATGGGGTGGAGATGGTCAGGCATACAAGAAAATGAACTGGATCGAGAATGGTGTAGTGAAAAACCTGGCTTATTCTCGTTTTTGGGCAAAAGAAAAAGGTGTCGACCCGGTGCCATTCCCTAGCAATGGAATTATGGCTGGTGGTGATGCATCCTTGGAAGATCTGATCAAAGACACTAAAAAAGGAATCCTAGTAACCAGACTATGGTATATCCGAAATGTAGATCCACAGACATTGCTCTACACAGGATTGACACGAGATGGTACGTTCTTTATCGAAAATGGAAGAATCAAACATCCAATTAAAAACTTCCGCTTCAATGAGAGTCCGATTATCATGCTTAACAACCTGGAAACTTTAGGACAACAGGTTAGAGTGAATGGTAATTTGATTCCATACATGAAAGTTAGAGACTTTACTTTCACTAGTCTTTCTGACGCGGTATAATAAACCATACAATAACTCAAGCCACCTTTTCGAACTTGAGAAGGTGGCTTTTTTTAACCCCCACGAATACCTAAAACTGATCCAAAATTATTAAGCGTTCAACCAACTCATTGAGTGAAGAACAATCAGGAAAAATTCTTTTTTACAAGACTTCAATATGAATCCGGGGATTGGGATGTGGATCAGCGCATGCCTTCCAACCTCCTTAATTCTTTGATTGAGTACACTACCCTTCCAGTAGATACGGTGGAGAACATTGTTCCATTGGGAAGTGAAGAACTATTCAATTGCCCCTTTTGCTATATCTCTGGACACAAACTGGTACAATTCACCAAACAAGAGCGAGAGAATTTCAAGAAATATGTGGAGAACGGAGGCTTTGTCTTTGCTGATGATTGCAATCATGACATAGATGGATTATTTGCTAAATCATTTGAGCGACAGATGGAAGAAATCTGGCCTGGTAAACTCCAAAAGATCCCCAATAATCACCCTATCTATACAGCATTTTTCGACTTTGATGGACCACCTACCACTAGTCAAGAACTGAATGGTTGGGGAGATGATATTGTCCATGATTATTTAAAAGCCATTAACATCAATGACCGAATAGGTGTTCTGTACAGCAACAAGGACTATGGCTGTGAATGGGATTACGATTTCAGAAACAAGCGTTGGTACAAAATTGATAACACTCGATTTGCAGTGAACATCGTCATTCATGCAATGACGAGCTAAATCACTCTGGTCTTTAGACATGAGTTTAAAAAACTAATTGAATTGCACAGCACTTAAGAGCTGTGTATTAAGATAGATAAACGAAAAGGGCATTAGCCAAAGACTATGGCATATACTAAAGTATGGGTACACTTGGTTTGGTCAACCAAAAAAAGAGAGCCACTTCTTACTAAAGAAGTACGCCAGATTCTCTTTGCTCATATTAGAGAAAATGCAAAGACAAAGAATATTTACATAGACTTCATCAATGGACATATAGACCATGTACACTGTTTGATTTCTTTGAAACCAGATCAATCAATAGCACAGGTAGTCCAATTAATAAAAGGCGAGTCTGCCTTCTGGATTAATAAACAAGGAATTACTTCCAAAAAGCTAACATGGCAGAGTGAGTATTTTGCTGTTTCTGTGAGTGAATCTGGACTCTCATCAGTTAGAGAATACATCAAAAATCAAGAGATACATCATGCGAAGCAATCATTTACAGAGGAGTATGAAGAATTCTTAGAGAAGTTTGGGTTTGACAAATTCAAGGACAGTGAAAAAGAGATTTAAGGCTAAAGCCAAATAAAAAAATAGAACATTGAACACGGGCTAAAGCCCGTGACAAAAATATATGCTTTGCTCCGGCCTGAAGGCCGGAGATCTTAAAATAAATAAAATGGGTTTTAACCCTAAACATTCAGAAAGAATGAACGAAGATTTAAAAAAAATAGAGCAGGAGGTAAATGAGTTGACTAACAAGCTCAGTGATCTCAAAAAAGAAATTCATAAAGTGATTGTGGGGCAAGAAGAAGTCCTTGATCAAATCATCGTTTCTATGCTTGCTAGTGGACATATCTTAGTTGAGGGGATGCCAGGATTGGCTAAGACGTTGATGATCAAGTCCATTTCACAAGCGTTGAGTCTTAATTTCAAACGAATCCAGTTCACTCCAGATTTGATGCCTACCGATATCCTCGGAACTGAGGTTATTGAAGAAGACGAACATGGCCACAAGAAGTTTAAATATAACAAAGGACCAATCTTTTCGAATATCGTTCTTGCTGATGAAATCAACAGAACACCACCTAAAACACAGGCGGCTTTATTGGAAGTAATGCAAGAATATTCGGTGACCTATGGAGGTACACAGTATGCCATGGACAAACCCTTCTTCATCCTTGCGACTCAAAACCCAGTAGAACAGTCTGGAACGTTCCCACTGCCTGAAGCCCAAACAGATCGATTTTTACTATATGTCTTGATCGGCTATCCGACGGAGAGTGAAGAATCACAAATCCTAAAACAAACTACCGGCAAGAAACCAGAACCAATCAAAGCGGTGATGAGTGGAGAAGACCTCATCAAACTACAACAATTCACCAGGGACGTCCATATTGAAGATGAACTCATCGACAAGGTGAGTAAACTGGTAAGATTGTCTCGGCCAGAATCCTCCTCGGTGGAAGAGGTCAAGAATTATGTGGATTTTGGAGCTGGCCCGAGAGCTGGACAAGCAATCATTCTTGCCTCCAAAGCACATGCCTTACTTCATGGTAGATTAGCGGTAACTCCAAAAGACATTACCAGTGTGGTGTATCCAGCAATGAGACACAGAATCATGCTCAATTTCCGTGCAGAATCAGAAGGCATCATTACTGATCAGGTAATTAAAGAATTGGTAAACACGGCAAAACTTTAAGTGGTAAAGTCTGATCCATATCGAACATTAGGACTCAAAAAAGAATTGCTATCCACCATCGAGGATTTCGATTGGCTGGTGAAGACAGTTGCTTTAGGTGAGCATATCGGCAAGAAAAGCAGCCGGCGACTTGGTGTTGGATTAGAGTTCAGCCAATACCGACCGTATAGTCAGGGTGATGATCTGCGCCAGTTGGATTGGAAAATCTATGCTCGAACAGACAAGTTCTATATTAAGCAATCCGAAATTGATACCAACATCTCAGTGACTTTCATTCCGGATCAAAGTGCTTCCATGAAGTATGTGGAAAATGGCTGGTCGAAACAAGCTCATGCTAAACTATTGATGGCTGTCCTGGCCTACCTATCATCCGAAAATGGAGACAAATATGGTATTTCGGGAGTTCATGAAAGTGATTTAGGTGTTGTTCCTCATATTGGAAAAAAACACTGGCAGAGATTCCTCAACCATCTGATCCACCTGGAAGACTCAAAAATATTTTCGAAACCAATGATTCCGAAAGTTCAGGAAAAAGAACTGTTCGTAGTGTTTTCTGATCTCTATGAAAAAGATGAGGAATGGCTCGACTTCATACGGAATCTGAAAACCAGAAGAAATGAAGTCATTGTGTTCCATATTATGGGTGAAGATGAACTCAATTTCAACTTCAACAAAACAACCTTATTTAAAGATTTGGAAGATGGATCAGAATTGAAAATCGATCCTAAGGCTTTGAAGGACAACTATCAGATTCGCTTGAATCAGTGGATAGCGGAATTGCGGGAAAACTTCAGAAATGAAGGAGTTGATTATGCATTGATCAATATGAAGGAGCCCGTTGACGAGGTAATAACCAAATTTATGTGGCACAGAAAGAAGCTTGGCTAATGAACTTCGGAACGCCTACATATCTCTATGCACTAGCAGCTATCAGCATCCCGATAGTCATACATCTTTGGAGCAAAAACACCAAAACAAGAGTTCCTTTTGGCAGTCTCCGTTTTCTAAAAGAAACAGAAACTAAAACCACCAAACATCTATTCCCAAGTGAGTTATTACTTCTCTTAATTAGAATAGTACTTTTTTCATGTTTGGCGCTTCTATTCGCTGCGCCATTTATTCAAAAACCCGCATCAAATAAGACAGTCTATTTAGTTGATCCGAATCTAGAGAAAGAGGCGTTTTCAAAAATAAAAGATCAACTTAACGCGGAAGAAACGTATTGGCTAAGCCCAATGAAAGTAGCCATTACTGATCCTATTCATGTTGGGAATGTGGACTCGTGGAGCTCTCTTAAGTCTTTTGAGGACTATGATAGTTTAGTGGTTTACTCGACTCAATTGCTCAAGCAATTTCAAGGAAACATAACACCTCTAGTTTCAAAAGTTAATTGGATTCAAATCCCAATACAGGATAAAAATGAAACGCTGTTCGAATTATCGAAGAAAAATCAAAACACCCAGATCAATGTATTGGCCAATTCAAAGTCCCTTCTTTATGAACATAAAAACGTAGCTAGTGGCACTAATAAATTGATCAAGATACACCTGAAAGCAAATCAACCATATGAAGCGCTGGCAACACTTATTGAAAAATCTATGGCTGCAATCAATCAGTCAAATCCTATTACATTCGAGTTGGTTAATGTGAAAGAGTCAACTCAATTTAGTCCGGATGATTGGTTGATCTGGTTATCCAGTGAACCGGCTCCAATGAGGCAAAAACTGATCTTTTTGGATGCTCATTCCAATCTATTAGAAAAAAAGACTGAAAACATCTATGGCCTTAATCCTAAAATATCAGTTGATAAAATGCTTCAAACCAACTTCCCATTACAGTTGGAAACTGCTCTGACAGCACCATTGAATTCCGAATTGAACGAATATGATCTTAGGACCATTCCGAAAGCCTATCTGGGAGAAGGTTCAGGATTACAAAAAAGTGCGTTAGCAGATCAACCTATTACTGAGTGGGCTTTAATAGCATTCTTGATCTTGTTGTTAGTAGAACGTCTTGTCAGTCAAATAATCATTAAAAAATGACCGCTGGAAAAGTCATATCATCTATTGGCACCAAATGGCGACTATTAATCTGGTTGAAAATCTTGCTTGGATGGCTGATGATTGTCGGCCTAAGTTATTTGACCTTTGCTAATCATCTCTCCATTCCGTTTCAAATACTATTGGTTGTAACCAGTGCGGTGATTTCTTTTTTATTGTATCGAGATCAGATTCCAAGTGAAGTAGAGGTGGAATCATTAATAAACAGCCAAATTCCAGAGTTGGAATACAGTGTCTCTTTGGTCAATCACAAACCAGAATCCAATCTCGCATTACTCCAACAACAGCGAGTAGTTGATCAGCTTTTAATGAAGTCAACTAATATCTCCTATCCGGTGCAATGGATTCAATTAGCCAATTTATTGCTAATATCAGCACTAATCGCTTTGCCTGCTGGATGGTTGGCTGGAAAAGAGCAATCAGCCTCCCCATCTCCAACGAAATCAATTCAACACCCCAAAACAACTATTGCCGGAGAAATTGAGCCAATAACCTATGAATTAAAAATCTCAGTCACTCCTCCATCCTATTCTGGTCATAAAGTCAAATACCAAAGTCAGCCAAATCTGAGTGGAGTTTTAGAAAGGTCTTCTTTATCGTGGACATTAAATTTCAACCAATTGCCAAAAGTCGCATGGTTGAAATTCTCAGATGGCGATAGTCTCAACCTAAAAGCGAAGGGCAAAACTTTTACTGGATCCTATAAAGCCCTCAAAAAAGGGTTTTACATTATCAACTTTTTGGACCAATCCGATCAACTGAACTCTTCTGAATTTTACAAACTGGATGTGATTCCAGACAATCCGCCTGAGGTAGAAATAACCGGCATCCCTCAATATCAATCCATTTATCCAGGCGAAGCCAATAGTACTAGTTTTAAAGCGAATGCAACAGATGAATACGGTCTGTCCGATGCATACTTGATTGCAACCATTACGAAAGGATCAGGCGAAAGCGTCAAGTTTAGAGAGGAGAAGATTCCATTCAGCAAAACGATCTCAGGCTCACGGTTCAGCGAAAATATCACCTTCACACTGGAGCAATTTGACATGGAACCAGGCAACGAATTGTACTTCTACCTGGAAGCATGGGACAATCAGCAGCCACCAAAAGCCAGCAGAACAGAGACCTATTTCTTTATCCTACAAGACACAGCAGAGTTAGCATTTAGCTTAGAAGGAGACTTAGGAATTGACCTGATGCCAGAATACTTTAGAAGTCAGCGCCAGATCATCATCGATTCGGAGAAGTTACTGAAAGAAAAGTCTAGTATCTCAAAACAAGAATTTAACCAGAGAAGCAATGAATTGGGCTTTGATCAAAAAGCACTTCGATTGAAATATGGTCAGTTTATAGGCGAAGAAGCAGATAGTGGTCTGGACATTGAAAATGAAGTGGAACCAGAGCCAGACCTAAGCAATCCGGGACAAGTAGACGTACTCGGAGACTTTGGTCATGACACAGACCATGAAAATGAGGAAGGCCAACTGATGGACAAAGGAACCGAACAACACCATGATCCCGTGGAAGAATTAAGTCATTCGCATGATGATACTGATCAGGCAACATTTCTCGAAGAATCGATGAAATCAAAACTTCGAGCAGCGCTAAACGAAATGTGGGATGCAGAACTGTATTTGAGATTATTCCAACCAGAAGAATCTCTTCCCTACCAATACAAAGCACTCAAATTGATCAAAGAAATTAAGAATCACGCACGTATTTATGTCCATCGTATGGGCTTTGATGCTCCACCAATCAATGAATCCAAAAGCAGACTCAGCGGTGAGCTAGAAGAAGTAGCAGGTGACACCTATTTGAGCACCTATCAATACGAGGAGCAACTCACCCAAACCAAAAAGCTCATTCAATCAATAAGCGACCTTCTTAAAAGGGATTTGCCCATTCAAAATAATATCCAAAACCATCTTCAATTATCAGGGAACGAATTAGCTACCCTGGCTATTGAAGATCCAGCTAAATACCTTGGCTTACTTTCAGAGATCAGGGGTATTTCAGAGCAGAATCAATTAAGCGGGAAAGAGTTATTATCACTAAAATCACATCTGATCAGTATTCTTCCAGCTCCAGATCAAAAGCCCATGCTTGATGTACAACCATCCCATGAATTGCTCCAGCAGTTTGTGGAAGAATTTACAAAATCCAATCCATGATAGCATTTGATCAGACATATCATTGGGTGCTCATTGTACTAGTTCTTGTGTGGATTGTAGGCATTTTCCTCGACTTCAAGTACAGAGTCAAGAATATGCGATGGATTAGGTTACTGCTTTGGACTGTTGTCAGCTGCACCATCGCATTGTTCTTTTTGAAGCCCTATCAGTATCGGCCTAAAACAGCAATAAAAGCAGCTGTTGTCAGTAAATCTCATTCGACTGATTCTATAAAGAAAGCGGGGTATACCATCATTCAAGAATCATCAGACTTATTTTCGAATACCTTCTCAGAACTATTGTTGCTAGACACGGGTCTAGCCGACTGGGAATTGAAGACCATACAAAGTGATCAAATTATCACCTCATTCCAAACCCCAAAAGGACTGTTGGATTACCAACATGAATCATCTCTCCTTCAAGGCAAAAAAGCCCAGGTTTCTATCATCTCAAATTTCGATGAAGCGTGCACTCTGCATTTTTTTGATGGAACTCAATTGGTTGACTCCATAAACATTGAGCCAGGCAAAAAGCGAAGTACGTTTGGCTTTACTCCCAAAGCTGCTGGCAACTTCACCTATCAAATTGCAGCTATTTCCAGAAAGGACACACTTGCAAAAGAAGTTGTTCCGTTTACCGTTTCCATAGCTCAACAGCCAACTATACTTATGCTTCAAAGTAATCCCAATTTCGAGGCACGATTCATCAAGAATTATCTAGGTGATTTTGGTTATGCTGTAAACTCTCGCACAAGAATTTCTAAAGACCTTTTCAATGATGAATTCGTCAACACCAGTCGCAAGAAACTAAATAGACTGAGCGCTAATTTGCTTGAACCAATCCAACTGATTGTTCTGGACAAGCAAGCATTTTCATTATTATCAGCTGGAGAAAGAAGATTAATCAAAGACCTGAATAGAACAGGGAACCTCGGCCTACTATTGATCAACACTTCTCCATCAGAAATGAATGGTATTTGGACAAGTGCGCCAATGGCTATCGAAAACGATATCGAATTGGATGGAGTAAAACTGACCAATCAAACCATCGCTGGGTTCTCTCCCATCTTGAACAAAGAATTACCCATTGGATATTATCAGAAGAATGGAATCGGAAAAATTGGAATTCTTACTGTGCAAAATCTATATCAACTCGCTCTTCAGGGCAATCAATCCACCTATAAACAAGTGGTTAAAAATCTCACTGAAGCCCTTCTACCCTATCAGAAATCTTCAGAATTCATTCAGATGTCCAAAGCACCAAGAATTAATGAAAATACAACTGTTCGTTTCACCTCGACATCTGCGGAACCTAAAATTCTCATTAATGACTATGAGCATCCTGTAAGAGAATCAGCTTTTAGAGAAGGATTATACGAAACCGAATTTTGGTCAAACAAAGAAGGCTGGAATAGCTTGGAAATAGTATCTGACTCAATATCATATGACTTCTATACCTTTTCAGAAACGGATTGGGCTAGTAAGAAATCTAACGAACTATTGGAGAGCAACAAACTCTTCGCACAAACTCACTCTGGTGGATCAGAATCGATCAGCATTCAAATCAAACAGTATTGGCCAAAGTGGATCTATCTAACTGTAATTATTCTCGGTCTAGGCTTTCTGTGGGCGGAACAAAGATTCTTGAATCCTTAAACCAACCAAAACGTCACAAAAAATAGCATAATCCGATAGCAGGTTAAAACCAATCCAACAACACCTACTCCTAAAAGTGTATTAAGAATACTTCTCCAACGGTTAAACCCAAAGCAAATCTGCTCTGACCTAAACAAAAAGTAACTAATGAGGACGATCATTATGATTGAAGTATTCATATCTGATTTCATGAACTCAATGTCGAAAGGGGTAGTAATCAACATAAGAACTCCAATCAACTCAACAGTAAAAAGAATTGTAAAGGCCATGAACTCAAAGCTGAATACGACCTGATCGAACAAATAACTATTTTCAGAACCTAGATGAATTGGCCAAAAAAGCAAAGCCATCATAAATACCATGGCGATGAGAAGAAGCTTGCTCAGTTCAGTTGTTTTAGCATCGTAGAGCGTCTGGTATTCGGTGTAACTAACCTGGCGCTCCTGCACCTCCTCCTGCACCCATCGATTAGCCAATTCACTATGAAATCCAAGTTGATGGGTTTGGATATATAGATTGGTATTGAACGTATTGAAGATGGGAAACAAGAAATAGATAAAGTTGGCCAGAAAGAACAAAGCCACAGGTTTCATGTAAGGTTTCCGCTTGCCTGCAATAAAATCATGAGATAATCGTCCAGGATACAGGATGATGCTTTTGACGGATCTCCAAACCTTACTATCGGCAAACGTTAGGGCATTGAAGAGCTCCCCCAAAAAATGAATAAGTCGTCGATCTTTTTGATCAATAACCTTTTCTCCGCAGTGGTTACAGTAGCTTCCCTCAAATTCGTTATCACAAGACAAACAGCGGTTTTTCTGACCCATAGAGCCAAAATAACGAATTCAAAACAATAAATTAAGCTTATTGGTCTTCTTCAAGCTCTACGCTAACCAGTTCTCTGAGTATTTTTATTGTAGGTATGATTCCATCAATATCGCTCATGTACTCAAATGTGACACGTTTACGTTGGCCATCCACAGTGAGCTCAAGCCATTCTGAACCTCCATCAGCACAATCCGGACAACCAATCACTTCATCGAGAGTCAAAAATTTCTGTTCATCTATTCCTTGAATAATTGTCCGTTGCTCTTCAGAACTAAGTTTTCTATCATGAACGATTTCCTGATTATCAACCCAGGTTTTTTGTACAATTGTCAACTCATCATCAGACAAATAAACTTCAGTGATGCAGTATCCAACACACTCTCCAAAAGAAGTTCCATATTCCAGTTCACCTTCCAACACCAACTCCTCCTGATCGCAGGATTGATAAAACATGGCTATTATAAGCAACAATGCAAATCGTTTCATATCACAATATCTTAATGTCTTATAGACACAAAAAGTCATCAATCAGTTGAAACGTATTTTATCAGTAAGTTTTTTGAACCGAGTAATATGAAGAATAGCTGCAACAGTCAAGCCTCCAGATAAAGCATACCAGATGCCATCAATACCATAGCCTAAGACAAAACCCATGATGTATCCGCCTGGAATCGCTAATACCCAATAAGCAACGAAAGTAATAAGCGTTGGAACCTTTACATCAGTGAGCCCTCTTAGAACCCCCAGCCCTGCAGCTTGTATTCCATCAGAAATCTGAAAAGCTGCGGCAATAATGAGTAAGCCCGATGCAATAGACTGAACATATTCATCTTCAATATAAAGTCCAGTAAGAAAATCTCGGAATAGAATGAATATAAGGGCTGCAAAACTCATGAAAATGGCTGCTGTGGCAAAGGAGGTATAGCCTGCCATTTTCAGATTAGGCAAGTCTTTTAACCCCATTTGATTGCCAATTCTTACTGTTGATGCCGCTGCAATACCAGTAGCACACATAAATGAAATAGCGGCCAAATTAATCGCTATCTGATGAGCAGCGAGTGCCTCCGCACTGATCCACCCAGTCATCAACGCTGCTGTCGCAAATGCTCCCACCTCAAAAATATATTGCATTCCAGACGGAACCCCTATCTTGATCATCCGCGTTATGACTGACCACTCCACTGCCAATTGAAACCCCTTGAGTCCCTTACGAATAATCCAGATCATCATAATGGCCATCACCACTCGACTTATTAATGTTGCCCATGCTGCTCCATTCAGTCCTAATTGTGGAAAGCCAAATGCACCATAAATCAAGACATAATTCAGTCCAACATTCACCAGATTAGCCACTATGGAAACCACCATTGGGTTGAAGGTATCTGACCTACCCTCTGCATACTGCCTAAACGTCTGAAACAGCATCAAGGGGACCAATGAAGTGGCTACGATAATCAGATAAGGTTTGGAAGCTACAGCAACGGCTTGTTCTTGTCCAAAATGAAACAAAAAGGAACTAGCAATCAAGGCTATCCCCATCAAGGCAATTGATAGGACAAAATTCAGGATGGTACCATTCTGAAGAAGCTGCATCAACCGGTTGTGATCCTTGGAGTCAGTTGCTGCGACGAGCGGTGTTACTGCATAACTCACCCCTATTCCAAACATCATTAAAACATGTATAATAACTCCAGCAAAGGTGGCTGCAGCAAGCGGTATGACCCCTACTCGACCGACCATCATTGTATCTGCAACCGACACCATAATGTGTCCCAGTTGACCGATAACCACGGGGTAAGCCAACGAAATATTCTTGCTAAAATGTTCTTTTAGAGTCACCTATTTTGAGTTTGGGCAGCAAAGATAGGTTTTTTGCTAAAGGCCTAACATTCTTCCCAGTTTCAAAATAGAAACCATGCTCAGACTGTCGGTTATCTGACCATCCAATACCATTTGATGAGCTTCTTTGAATGGCAACTTTCGAATCTTCAAATCTTCAGTTTCCTCAAACTCGGTCTCTCCTTCCGTCAATTCCTCCGCCAAGAAAGCAAAACCAACTTCGTCAGTCACCGAGTTGGAAGTATGCATTTTCACAAACTCGGTCCACTTTTTTGCTGTGAGACCAGTCTCCTCTTTTAATTCCCTTTTGGCTGAGTCTAGCTTTCCTTCTTCTTTGGGCCCTCCACCCATTGGTATTTCCCAACTATACTCACCAAGTGTATATCGCCATTGCCCTACAAGCCAGGTATTCTGATCCTTATCTAATGGAACAATCCCTATCGCATAACTTTTGAAAAGCACTTTACCATAAATCCCCTTTCCACCACCAGGATTGGTCACCTGATCTTCCTCAAGGGTTATCCACTGATTGTCATAAATTTGTTTGGAACTAATTGTCTTCCAGGGATTCTTTTCCATGACCCAAAATTAAGAAAGACAGAAGAGAAGGATGGATTGTGTTGGAGACAATCACTAGATTTTGTCAATCTAATTGTATTTTTGGAACAAGTGGAAAAATAAAAAAAGAGCCCAAAGAGGGCTCTTATCGTTGAAACATACCCGTACATTATATAAACGCACGATATAACATTATTCGTAATTGAAGTAATAATGTTTCTTTAGATTACGAATTATGAGTAAAAACCAAAGTAAATTTTTCTAGCACCTACTTATCATGCTATTTCCTTACTTACATGAGAACCTAATTGAAGCCGGCTGTGACGAGGCAGGAAGAGGATGCCTGGCAGGTCCAGTGGTTGCGGCAGCTGTTATTTTACCCAAAGACTTTTCTCATGAGGTGCTCAATGATTCCAAGCAGCTAACAGAGAAACAACGAATGGAATTAAAGGATGAGATTAAAGAGCACGCAATAGCATATGGCATAGGGATCGCCTCTCCGAAAGAAATCGATGAGATCAACATACTAAATGCTTCTTATCTGGCGATGCATCGAGCAGTGGATGACTTAAAAAGCGTTCCTGAAATGCTGCTTATTGATGGAAACCGATTCAAACCAAAACACGACATCCCATTTGAATGTATCGTTAAAGGGGATGGTAAATACTACTCAATTGCCGCAGCTTCGATTCTGGCAAAGACCTATCGGGATGAATTAATGAAAAATCTCTCCGAAGAATTTCCAGGCTATAGTTGGGAAACAAACTATGGCTACCCAACTCAAGCTCATCGCAAGGCCATTAAAGCTCAGGGAGTAACACCTCACCACAGGATGACATTTCAGTTGCTACCCGCTCAGCTTGAGCTATTTTAGTCGCGGCCTGCCACGAAATATTCTTGACAATAGAAACTTGTATTTTAGCAACCAAAAAGAAATGATCACCTGGGACGATTTTGAGAAAGTGGATATGAGAGTTGGCACTATAATAGAAGCTTTTGACTTCCCCGAAGCTCGTCGACCAGCTTACAAAGTGACGATAGATTTTGGCGCTCTTGGCATCAAAAAAAGCTCAGCCCAAATAACCCAAAGACATTCTCTTGATGAATTAATTGGGAAGCAAGTGATCGCTGTAGTTAATTTTCCACCCAAACAGATTGGCCCCTTTATGAGTGAATGCCTGGTGATGGGGATTTATTCAGAAAAAAACGAAGTAGTCTTAATTCAGCCTTCTCAAAAATGTCCTAATGGATCTAAAATTGGTTAATTTTCCGGTCCACCTTGATATGTAATGAAGACTAAGATTGATCTAAACTCCTGGAATCGGAAGGAGCATTTTGAGTTCTTTATAAATTTTGATGAACCTTTTTTTGGTTTGACAACCCGCCTTGATTGTACAATCGCATACAACAAATCTAAAAAAGAAGGGTTCTCACTTTACTTATACTACCTGTACCAAACAATCAGAGCTGCCAATTCGATTCCTAATTTTAGGTATCGAATCTTAGACGGTGAAGTCTGGGAATTTGATACCATTCATACATCCACTATAGGCATACGAAAAGACGACACCTTTGCGTTCACCTTTATAGAGTACCGAGAAAGTTTCGAGGAGTTCGTAATGCTTGCTCAGAAAGAAAAAGAAGCAGTAGAAAATTCCACCGGAATTCGGCTAACAGAAAACTCTAGCCGTATTGATGTCATGCATTACTCTACCTTACCCTGGATAGATTTCACAAGTATTTCACATGCAAGGTATTATTCTAGAAATGACAGCATGCAGAAAATCACTTTTGGGAAAATACACGATGAGGGAGGGATAAAGATTCTTCCATTTTCCATACACGCGCATCACGCCTTGTTGGATGGCAAGCATATAGCTGACTACCTCGCTTTGTTGCAAGATCTTCTAGACACTTAAACAGCAACAAGCATTTTATAGAACTCATCTTCATGAATAGCATTGTATTCAAAATCTAATTCATGAATCATCTCATAATCCTCACCAGCCTCCAGCATATCGATATCATCAGACTCATAATTCCAGACCACTTTGATCACCGACCCCTTTCTTTGAAATTCTTTCAACAATCCAAAGATTTCACAGATCCATCTGCGACTTGAAGTATTCAAATGAACTAATGACAAATTCAATTCGATAGAAGAGAGGTTTTTGAATTGTGTACTGATTTGAGAAATCACTGGTTCGTAGACCCCTTTGGTATAACAGGTAGTTGATCGACCGATAATTGATATTTGCCCTGTTTCTGGTTCAAGGCAAATTCGAGGTGAATTTTGTGATCGGGTAATTATTATGTTTTTCATCTTCACTGATTTGGAAGATGTACGAGGCAAATGAAGTAGCTGGATTTATTAATACTCCAATTCAATATAATTGAAATTCATTCCTAGCAAGTCCTGATAGTCTTCACCTGTCTCCAACATATCTTCATCGTCCTCTTCATAGTACCAGTTGATCACAATTTCCCGATCATCATCTTGTAGAGATTTGAGTACTTTTAACATGTCAAAAATGCACTTACTGCTACTCGTATTGAAATACTCCAAAGCCATATTTACATGTATTTCACCAGAAACGGCAGAGAACAACTTCTTGATGTTATTAATTACTGGATAATAAAACTGAACCGCATTCTCGGGTGTGCTTTTCCCTTTTAACTCAATAATTTTCTCGGTTGAGTCAACCATGATATATGGGGACGTTTTGGTGGACTCAATTTGTAAATCAATCATTTGGTTAGTATTTGTGGTTCTCTGCAATCCGATCGCAATCGAATTTTTCAACTCAATAATGTAACGAGAAATAACGACATGCTTTCGAATAGAAAAAGTGATTTATCTCATAATTCTCAAAAATTTCGAGCAATCAGCCGTATTCTACTACGAAACATCAGAAGTCTGAAAACTAGACTTCCAACAACCGCTATATTCTATTATATACATTCTACTATTCGCTCCACTCAATGCACGACTTTTTAGGCGATGAATGTTAACTTCGAGCCAAATAGATAAAAGCACTAGAAATATGAAATTGGTATCCTGGAACGTAAACGGAATCAGAGCAATTCTCAAGAAAGACTTTCTTCAAGATATTAAAGAAATGGACCCAGATGTACTTTGTCTACAGGAAACTAAAGCTCAAGAAGAGGATGCTAAAATTGCTCTGGAAGCTCTTGAGGGATACCATGTATATGTCAACTCTTCTAAAGCTCGAAAAGGTTACTCTGGAACAGCTATTATTTCTAAAACTGAGCCTTTAGAAGTAACCTATGACATGGGGATTGAAGAGCACGATCAGGAGGGAAGAGTAATCACTGCCGAATACGAAGACTTTATTCTCGTAACAGTTTACACACCAAACTCAGGCGAAGGAATGAAACGATTGGACTACCGTGCAGAATGGGATGTAGCTTTTCTAGATCACATTACGGCTTTGAATGAAAAAAAACCAGTGGTAGTTTGTGGTGATCTGAACGTAGCTCATACCGAAATAGACATTGCAAGACCAAAACCGAATTACAATAAAACATCCGGCTATACCCAAACAGAGATTGATGGCTTGGACAATATACTTGAAGCTGGTTTCATAGACACGTTTAGAGTATTTTATCCAGAGGAAGTGAAATATTCCTGGTGGAACTATAAGTTCAAAGCTCGAGAGAGAAATGTAGGCTGGAGAATCGATTATTTTCTCACGAGCGAAGAGTTGGAGAGTCAATTGAAAAGCGCTGAAATTCACAATGACCGTTTCGGATCAGACCATTGCCCTGTTAGTATCGAATTGGACTTAAACTAAAATCATTCATTTCATTACTTTTGCGCCTTAAGCAAATACCCCATGGATATCAAACAAATACCCCTTCACGAATTGCATGTTTCCCTAGGTGGAAAAATGGTTCCTTTTGCAGGTTTTGAAATGCCTGTAAGATATACTTCTGACAAAGAAGAGCACATGAAAGTTCGTGAGGCTGTTGGTGTATTTGATGTCTCTCACATGGGAGAATTCATGGTGGTGGGATCAGGAGCTCTGGATTTGATTCAGAAGGTGACTTCCAATGATGCCTCTAAACTAGTAGATGGTCAGGCTCAATATTCTTGCTTACCGAATGACAAAGGAGGTATAATTGATGATTTGATTGTCTATCGATTCAATGCTGAAAAATACATGTTGGTAGTTAATGCTTCCAATATTGAAAAAGACTGGAACTGGATCAGCTCTCACAACTCTTTTGATGCAGAAATGATGGATGTCTCAGAAGACATTGTGTTGTTCGCTGTGCAAGGGCCAAAGGCTGTTGAAACCCTGCAAAAACTGACTCAGGTAAACCTAGATGATATCAAATTCTACCATTTTGCTGAAGGGGAATTGGCTGGAAAGGAAATGATCATTTCAGGAACAGGATATACTGGTGCAGGTGGTTTCGAATTGTATGTAAGACATGAAGATGCCAAAGAAGTTTGGGACAAGATCTTTGTAGCGGGTGAAGAGTTTGGTATTGCACCCATAGGTCTAGGTGCCAGAGATACACTACGTTTGGAAATGGGTTACTGCCTCTATGGAAATGACATTACCGATGAGACCTCTCCACTGGAAGCTGGTTTGGGATGGATTACCAAATTCACCAAAGACTTCATCAATTCCGAAGCATTGAAAGCTCAGAAAGAGTCAGGTGTTTCTAAAAGATTGGTTGGATTTGAAATGGTAGACAAAGGCATTCCTCGTCACGACTATGAGATCACCAATGAAAGTGGAGAAGTAATTGGAAAAGTAACTTCAGGCAGCATTTCACCGGTACTTAATAAAGGTGTTGGACTTGGTTATGTCGCTTCTGGCTACCATACTCCAGATAGCAAAATTTTTATTAGCGTCAGAAATAAGCAATTGGAAGCTAAAGTTACCAAGCCTCCATTTATCAAATGAATCACATAGAAGTTTGCCTTACCCCAGAACTCATTCACCAGTTTGAGTTAAAAGATAAGATTGTAGTAGCAGTGGATATATTCCGTGCCACCTCTTGTATGGTCACCGGTATGGCTCATGGTATAAGCGCCATTTATCCTGTAGCGGATGTAGAGCAATGCTTCAAACTTGGCAAGGAAGAAGGCATGATCACCGCTGGAGAAAGAGGAGGTCAAAAAATCGATGGTTTCACCATTGGCAATTCACCTTATGAATACATGAAGGATGAATTCCAGTCCAAATCGATAGTGGTTACCACCACAAATGGAACCAAAACAATTTTGGCTTCTCTGGAAGCTGATCAAATTCTGATTGGAGCATTTTTAAATCTCCAGGCAATAGCTGACTATATTTCTTCGTCACATAAAGATGTAATCATTCATTGTGCCGGCTGGAAAGGAACGGTCAATGTCGAGGACACTCTTTTCGCTGGTGCTTTAATCGAAGAAGTAAAAGCCTCTCATATTATTAGTGGAGATCCGGCACTCATGGCACAGCAACTGTTCAAATCTAACTCCCATGACTTATTAGCCATCGCAGAGCAATCTTCCCATGCCAAACGATTAGCTACCTTTGGAATTGGTAAAGACATTGAATTCTGCATGAATCAAAGCCTTTATAGTGTTGTGCCTGAATTTAGAGAAGGAAGACTTAAGGTTATTTAATAAACAGCGGAGGAATAGCACATTCTGTGATCTCTACAGACTCCCACACATTTCCAGCGATATACGGCTCAGAGGACTTCCATGCCTCAAGCTCCGCTTCTGAAGCAAAATTCATAACCATTACGGACCCAACCATTTTACCTTGCTCTATCATGGCCACTGCATAAAGGATTTTACCTTCCTCCTTCATTTTAGTCACTCCTTCCAAATGAGCAGGTCTCTGCTCTTGCCTTCTTGGTGCGGCATCCTTTCCGTCTCTTCCTATTACCAGGTAATGCATATTCTAAAATTTCAATTTTGATCCAAATTCCATATCACTCAATTCAATTTCCAAAGCTTTAGTAGAAAGTTGAATTTCACGAAGGGAAATAAATAGGCTTATTAATAAAAATACAAGGGACACTCCAAAAATATAGCTACCCCATGCTCCAATTTGGAGGTAAATAAAAAACATAGCCAAAACACACAAAAAAAGACTACCAACCCCCATAAACTGCATGGCGCGAATTAGAAACAACCTCAGTCTAAGATTATGTAATTGCCCTTCCAATACGCTTTTAGGGTTTTCCAGATACATTTTATGAAGGTGTCGGATGATATTAGCAATAGCCAAAAATCGGTTGGTATACGCTAAAAGAAGTAATGATATGGCTGGAAATAATAAAGCAGGTGTCGTTAATGTGATCTCCATTAATGTAACTTTTCATTGTTCTGATGGCGGTCCGAATCCCGAATGTTTTTCTTCTCAAAATTCTTCTTCAGCGCATCAGTCAAATCTACACCGGTCTGATTGGCGAGACAAATCAATACCCATAATACATCGGCCATCTCATCCCCCAAATCTCTGTTTTTATCAGACTCTTTGAATGATTGCTCTCCATATGTTCTGGCCATCAACCGCGCGAGTTCTCCTACTTCTTCGGTGAGAATAGTCATATTAGTAAGCTCACTGAAATACCTCACCCCGACTGTTTTAATCCATTCATCCACTCTTTCCTGAGCCTCCTCGATGGTCATAAGTTATCGCTTTACGTTAGCGTCTAGATTCTCATTTAAATGTCGTATTTCAAATCCTTCCATATCCAGTTTGGATAGGAAGAAAAACAACCTTTCTTCTTCAGACTCACGGAGTGAATCTTTATCTGGAGCGAATTCACTAAAATGCTCAATGGGAAATCTTTTGCCCGGAACGTAGTGATCCTCCCAGAACAATGCTTCATCCACAAATCCATCGCTGCCATAGTAATACTTGTACTCAGAAGCGATATTGTCATCCTTGGAAACCACCACATGACCACTGAATATTGGTGAATGATTCTCAAAATAGAAGTAATCATCTCTATCCACATGTGCGGTATGAAGCACACCTACAAGTTTTAGCAGTCTATCATCCATGAAGTAGCCTCTTATCTTATAGATGGAATCTCCTTGATGAAAATCGTCTTCAATAATGCTAACTCGGTGGTTGGCGTCAATATCTCTGACTTTTGTATTGATTGATTCTACCATCGGTCTTTTCTCCTTGCTAACCTCTGAAGAACAGGCATAGAAAAATCCTACTGATAGTAGTATTAGGTAAGTCAGTTTGGTCATCACTTGTGTTTTTTTTGTACAATATAATATTTCCTGATTTTATAATAAAGTCAGATTTTTTGTTCAAATGACTTCTCACAGGCTTTTGAATATGGATTAAGGAAACAAAAAGCCCTAAACTTACGTGAAAGCAATAAAAACAAACCTATGAAAATACTTACTTCTAAGACCTTACTAGTTCTATTAATTGGTCTATTGGCTTTTAATAGCCCGCTACAAAGCCAGCAAGATAAGAGCAACAGACCTAGTCCTCCAGCACAGACTACCGCTTCTGTAAGTGGCGTTGATGTTACCTTTGACTACAGTCAGCCCGCTGTTAAAGACAGAAAACTTTGGGATGGGTTGGTTCCATTTGGAAAAGTTTGGCGAACAGGTGCAAATGAAGCAACCTGGATAGAGGTGGCTGCAGATGTGAAGGTTGGTGGAAAAACATTGCCTAAGGGCAAATACGGTGTATTTACTATCCCGGGAGAGGAAGAGTGGACTATTATTTTTAACGAAACCTGGTCTCAGTGGGGAGCTTATGAATATGATAGTGAGAAGGATGTTCTTCGCATCACTGCAAAACCCACTAAATCTGATCAGTTTTACGAAAGATTTACCATTCAATTAGATGATAAAGGAAAAGCAAGCTTCAACTGGGGAGACTTGTCTGTTCCGTTCTCAATCAAGAAATAAGTTTAGTATAGAAAAAAGGAGGCTACAGCCTCCTTTTTTTATATAATGTTCATTGATTGTTCTTTGATTTTCTCCAATTCGTCTTTCATGCTCACCACAGCTCGCTGAATGATGGCATCATTGGCTTTAGCCCCGATTGTATTTATTTCTCGACCAATTTCTTGAGAAATAAACCCAAGCTTCTTACCCTGGGATTCATCAGCGTTCATTACTTCCTTGAAATATTCAAGATGCCTGCCCAGCCGAACTTTCTCTTCTGTAATGTCTAATTTCTCTATATAATAGATTAATTCCTGTTCAAATCTATTTTGATCTACCTGGGTCTTCTCCTTTATTTCCTCCAGGCTATTAGTAATTCGTTCTCGGATTTGCTGAATCCTTGCAGGGTCTCGTTCTGATACTTCAGAAAGTCCCGTAGCAATACCTTCAATATAGGATAGTAGGTTTTGCTGTAATGTCTCTCCTTCCGAGGACCTAAAAGCACTACATTTATCCAATGCTTCTTTCAGGACACTCTGTACTTCACCCCATTCCTCAAAAGAGGAATTATCGTTGGCCACGATCACATCAGGTGAATGCAGCGCAAGACGAAACAAGTCCTTAGGATTGGCATCTACCTCTCCAGCCAACTGTTCATATTGTCTATAGTAGGCCTTAAACAACTCATTATTGATATGCACCCCAGGTTCTTCCTGACCGATTGGAGTTATCTCTACAACCAGATTAACCTTCCCTCGCTTTAAGTAATTGGTAATCATACTTTTGATTTCCAACTCCTTGTCCAGAATTTCTCTAGGTAATTTGGCGCTGAGATCAAGAAATTTACTATTCAAAGTCTTGACCTCCACTTTTATTCTATACTTTTTTGATTCCGTCTCTGCAGAACCAAAACCTGTCATTGATTGAAGCATTTGGTAAATTTAGAAATCTAATCCGAGAGTTAGGTGCACTCTGGTGTCACCTACTTCATAATCCCGAATTGGTTTAGCAATATCTAACTTCAAATAGTACCCTAACAATACCGTTCTGATACCCATTCCATAGCTTGAAAGCCAGGGATTCTGATAATTAGACAATGCAGCCGTAAAATTGCCCCTACTGTATTTCTTCGTAAAAATACTACTCTCTTCTGAGAAAGGAGCCTTACCTGACCAAGCGGTCCCAACATCATAGAATCCAATTACCTGGAAGTTCCGTAGAAATGAAGAAGAAATTGGACCATTTGAAAAATATCTAAAGATAGGCAACCTCAATTCTGCATTAAAGACTAATGCATCGGTTCCATATATTTCGTTGTAGTTAAACCCTCTCAAATTAGTCACAAACTCTGTAAATAACAGGTCTGAATTATCCGTAACATTTGAGATTCGCAGAGGGTCTTCCTGACCCTGATCTTCAAAACTTTGGAACACCCAGTTTTGCATACCACCGACCAAAAAGTGCTGCGAGTTTGGCCCCATGGATTTACCATAATAAAGCCTTCCGGCCAAAGTCAACTCCTTGTGAATTTTCTGATAGTGGCGAAGATCAATCTTTAATTTGCTAAAGTTTTTATCTGGGTTCAGAATTCCCAGATACTGTTCAAACTCAATTATTCCACGCGTTCCCTGATAAATATTAAAACCTCGTTCGATGGTATTGTCCAGAACCAATGCCCCTCGAATTCCGCCATAGTGATACTCACTATCATCTGCATAATCAATTGTTGGATTGATGTTTCGTACAGCTTCCCAATGCAGGTTTCTGAAAGTGGTATTAGCATAAATTGGAGAAACTTCCATTCTAAATGTATTGGTTAGAGGTAAGGCAGCCGCAATCTCAATACTATTCTTAACGTATTTTTGAAGAACGTCCTCCTCTAACCTTGACCTGAGGAATGGAGTAGATGGATCTATGAGATACGAATTTCTATTGAATCGCACATGAAAATCCATCCAATATTTCAAGTAAGAGTATTCTCCATAGATATTGGCAGTTTTTAAATCTGTATTGGCCAATACTCCGCCGTTGAGGCGATGATTTTCAAGCATATCATTCACAGATGCCTCCATCATAAAACAAAAACCACGAATTGGATCAATTGCAAACGAAGTGATCAGATTATTAAAGCTAAAACGCGGATCATATGCTCTAGGCCCAATGATCGTTGACTCCTTCTCTAATTTGCGATAGTTAGCAAAAAATGATTCAGGCTTAAATTGTGGACGCTCCTGTTGTCTTTCCGCAGGACGCTCATCCTCAAATACATAGTTATCTGTATCTATGAAATCACCACCAAATTCTTCAGGTTCCTCAATTGGTTCTTCAACAACCTCAACTTCTGGACTACTTGTTGTATCATCCTCAAAAATGAAAGAATCAGGCATCAACAGAGTGTCTATCATGGTCAACACCTCTGTGACAGGCTCAACCTTGTCAGGCTTGGCTTTTTGTTTTTCTTCTTCATTTCGTGCTGCTCTTTGAGCCAGGAATTTTGCCTGAAACAACCTCTGACGGGCAGTCTGTGGAGTAAACATTCTAGTATTGAGATTATACTCAGTGCTAAACACCCTCTGCCTCCCATCTCTAAGCATCATAAAACTCAATCGATCAGGGCTAAAGGAAAGATCAAAATCCAGTATACTATGTTCAAAGTTTGAAAGCTGCACGAAAGTGGAGTCCAGTAAATTGTATTTGTACAGATTACTAATACCTTTTTGGTCGCTTAGATAGTAAATTTCATTCCGATTTTTAACAAAAGGTTTGCGATCTACACTGTAAGTATTGGTAAGCCGAACAAACCTGGTGGTAGTAGTATCCAGATTGTACATGAACAAATTGTACCTGTCTGGAACATCATCCAAACTAACCGGACCAATTTTCACAGAGTCTTGTACTCGATTGGAACTGAATACTATGGTAGAGGTCCCAGGAATAAAAACCGGATCCAGATCATCGTAAAGATCATCTGTTATTCTTTTCAGAGCATTTCTTCTCATAGAGATCAAATAGAGATCATTATGTCCTCCAACATCTCCACTAATCACGGCCAACTTTCCATTATCATTGAATGAGAAGCTTTCCACTTGTCTAAACCTTGATAGTGGCTTTTGAAATTTCTCTTTGGTCTCCAGATTATAACTATTCAAATAGAGATATCCTCTCTTATATAGTAGCACCCCAAGAGTTTGGTTGTCCTGCCAGTCAAGAAGAGGCAAATGATAATCAATATCTTGCTCGTTGATCAAATAACCGCCATTAACCACTGTAGACTCCTTGCCTTTTACAAGATCAACCACATTTACTTTGTATTTGCCATTCTTATGAAAGGCGTAAGCAAGCTTGGTCCCGTCTGCATTTACTCGCACATGATTAAGCACAACTTCATTGCTGCCGTAGCCAGCAACTTCATCATCCTTGGTGGGTAGTTTATAATTCTCCTGTATCTCTTGCTTTTGAAACAGGTAGAAGTTCTGCCAGTCGGTTAAAAATTGTTTGAAACTGATGCCAAGGGTATTTGATATACTGGTTTCTTCATTTCTAATAATTCTGGTCAGATTCAGCACATTGGATATATTGCTATTACCATATTGGAGAGCTATGTAATTCCAAATTGACTGCCCAATAATAGCAGCCTCTTCATTCTGAATTTTGACAAGCTTATTGACCTTCTTATTCCCCAAATAATCCCTAACATAATCATCCATTTCATTGGTCCAACCATAAGCCAGGTATCTTGCCGCTCCTTCAATGAACCATTCTGGTAATGATAGCAAGTAAGAATTTTGAAATATCTCTGCCAGACTTCCTCCAAACATCATGTCATCAATAAGCATTTCAGCCATATTGTACATGATCTCTTTTTTGAAGGCGTCCGATTGACCTGGATAGGCTAACTCAATTTGCAGTTTAACAAAGTCTGTCTTACCTCCAATAGTAAAAACATCACCACCAATACCAATATTACTTTGCTGTAAATCGTGAATGGAGTTGTAAATAAAAATCTTGGTTTTGGTATATGGAGCATATCCCAGGATATCTGTTAGCTCAACGAACTCATCCTCCAAATACTCCAATGCTTCTTTGGCATATTCCTGCCCTCCAGGATAGTAATACACCTCAAAGTTGTTGGTAGAATAATAATACCAATCAAATCTCTTATATTGGATACGATTATGCCCAAACTCTGTATGGTAATACTGCGCTGAAGCAGTTAGTCCAAACAAAAAAGTAGCAAAGGCAATTATCAGTTTTCTCATATATTCACTCGCGTAACATCCACTTCTGGAAGTAGATCTCCATCTCGTAGAAGGTAATTTACGTATTGACCAGCAAAATACGGCACCAGAGAGACTCCTTTTGTTCCAAACCCATTAAAAATGCCAATGTTTGGATCTTCTGGATGTAACCCAATAAAAGGGCGCCTGTCATAGGTGGCCGGTCTTACTCCAGCAGTTACATTCACCAATTGATAATCTCCCTGATATAACTTATGTAACCGATCCTGAAGGTTTTTGATTCCCTTCTCAGATGGCACATAACTTAAGTCCTTGTGATCATAGGTAGACCCAACACTGTGTCTACCATTCTTTGGCAAAACAAACACACCTCTATTTACGATCATATCGGTAGGTAGAGATGTATCTATCTCCAATACTTCCCCTTTAACTGGCTTGAAAGGTAAATGATTCCAATAGGGATTATCAGTCACCATAGGTCCATCGCAAAAGACAATTTTATCGGCTACTATCTCTTTGTATGTTACTTGCTCTTCAGACTTCATCTGTTGATAATCAAACAACTCATTTCGATAGCCCCCCATTTCTTTCAATTGCTTTCTAATGCTTGCCAGCATTACCGGCAAATTGACATAGCCAGATAAATTCAACTCCAAACCACCAAACTCATCTTGAACTCCAGGAATTTCCCGACTTTTCCCATAAAGGTTTTTGATGTAAGGTCTATAGGCCAACTCATCACACTTGGCAGCCCAATCATTTTGCTCGTCATGACCATAGAATGGCCTGTATATTGGCATGGGAAACAAGAATTCTGAATCCAACTCTTCTTCTAGTTGACCATAATAAGCCTCCAGGTTGGGAAACAAGGAATCAGCAAGCCAGGTTTTGATCATTCTTCGTCCGGTAATAGGATTGTAAAGGCCTCCGGCTTTGTTTGAAGAAGTATTCTCTGTCTCGTGATTTATTACCATCACTGACTTACCCGCTCTTACAAGTTCTACTGCTAATAAACTACCAGCTATCCCTTGTCCTACAATCAAATAATCTACTTTTTCCAACACCTTGACTTATTTTCCACAAATTTGCAACGTAAAATCGGATAAGATTATTCAAGTATGAAGATAAAATCTTTGGAATTCAATCCATTCTATGAAAACACATACATTCTTTGGGATGACACCAAAGAAGCTATCATAGTTGATCCCGGATGCTACGAATCCTATGAAATTGATGAATTGAAACAATTCGTTAAATCTCAAGAGCTTAAAATTGTTGCTGTAGTAAACACTCATTGCCATATAGACCATGTCCTTGGAAATTATACAATGAAGACATTCTACAATTGCCCTCTATGGATTCCTAAAAACGAAGCTGATAGCTATCGATCGGTTGTTGCCTATGCCCCTCAGTGGGGAATTACAGGGTTCACCTATACAGAGCCAGACCTACTCCTGGAAAACGATGCATTGATAAAATTTGGAAACACGGAATTACAAGCCATTTATTGCCCGGGGCATTCACCTGGTCATTTAGTATTTCATAATGTAGAGAATAAGGTAATTATTGGTGGAGATGTATTATTTAGACAGAGCATTGGTAGGACTGACCTACCGGGAGGAAATCACTCTCAGCTCCTGGAAAACATCAAAAACAAGCTCTATATATTGGATAATGATATTGAAGTATTTCCGGGCCATGGACCAAGCACAACAATTGGATACGAAAAAAATCATAACCCATTCGTAAGAGCATGATCAAGCATATACCAAACACGCTTACATGTCTGAATCTGACTACTGGAGGTATTGGAGCCATTTTTATCATTAGAGGAGATTATCAATTGGCGATTTACTTTGTATTGATCTCCGCATTGTTTGACTTCTTCGATGGATTTGCTGCAAGAATGCTCAAAGTACAGTCAGATATTGGAAAGGAACTGGACTCATTGGCTGATATGGTTTCTTTTGGGTTAGTACCAGCTCTATACATGTTTCGAGTTATTGAATCACAAACAAATCATGAATATCTGCCCTATTACGGACTGTTGATTGCGGCTTTTTCAGCAATCAGATTGGCTAAGTTCAACATCGACACTCGGCAATCTGATCAATTCATTGGGCTACCAACTCCTGCTAATTCTATATTGATTACTTCTCTTGCATTCTTACCAGGTGGCTGGGATTTATCCCTCGTAGCTTCCTTGATTGTTATAACCTTATCAAGTTTAATGCTTGTAGCCAATGTCCCAATGATTGCTTTGAAGTTTAAGTCATTTGGATGGAAAGGAAATGAATGGAGGTACTTATTGATTATCTCAATCCTGACACTTGGCGTGATATTCTCTATAAACGCCCTTCCTTTTATTATACCTTTATACATTGTTTTGTCGGTTGCAGGGAATTTAGTGCAATCAAAACAGGTTTAGTCCAAAATAAAACCCATTGAATATCGTTTGCATGAATATGCGATTGCTTCTATCACTAACCTTAATCGTACTGGGATTATTTTCCCATGGACAAAGTGTGCTCAATGATGGAAGTTGGTTCAAACTAGGAACTACTACTGAGGGGATTTACAAGCTTGACAGAGATTACCTTGTCAACTTGGGTATACCGGGTAGTGTAGATCCTAGAACTATTAAACTTTATAATCACGGATTTAGAGGCAAATTACCTCAGGCAAATTCTATTGTTCGACCATTTGATCCAGTAGAAATCAATATTGCCGGTTATGGCACTTCAGATGGAACTCTCGATCAAAACGACTACTTTCTATTCTACAGCCAGGGTCCTGATAGACTTCTCTTTGATGAAGAAGGTAACCTGGATTATGATCACAACATTTATTCCGACACGCTGTATTTTTTAATTACCTACGGCGGTGAAAATCAAGGAAAAAGAATCCCAACAGCTGAAAGCAGATCTTTAGTTTCTGACTCAAGAAGTAGCTATTTGAAAATGTTCAGTCACGAAAAAGACGAATACAATCAGCTTGAGTCTGGCAGAAGATGGATGACCAAAGGAGTAACCAGAAGCAACAACATTATGGATTTTAGTTACTCTGTACCAGGAGCTACAGGCGCTATCAGCCTATGGTCCTCTTTCGCAGCAGACTCAGAGGGCCCTTGTAGTTTTGATGTGTTGGTCAACAATGAAGAAATCGGAGTTATTGAAATTGATTCCATCACAGGAGCAACCTACAGTCAAAAACAGAAGTACAGTGAGGACCACCTAACTGCAAACATGTCGGGATCTACTGCCAATCTCAGGTTTAGATTCAATCACTCCTCTGGAAACTCAATTGGATTCCTCGATTATTTCGTACTCGGAGTAGAATCCTCTTTTGAATCCAATGAAAATATTATTCGAATCGCCCCAGGCACTCAATACAACTGGAACATACCCTCTGATCTAGAAGTCTGGGATGTAACCAATCTCACTTCTGTAAAAAAAATACCAGTCACCAATAATGTATTTACTAACCTACCCGATGAGTCTGTGCTGGTAGCCCTCAAAGGAAATGATTTCTCAAACCCAACCTCTTTCGGTCCAGTTCCAAATCAAAACATCAAATCTTTGGCAAGCTCAGAAGCGATCATTGTTACACATCCAAAGTTTCTTAGTCAAGCACAGAGACTAGCGCGATTTCATGAGTCCCTTGATAATATGACAGTAGGAGTAGTAACTACTACGCAGGTTTACAATGAATTCTCCTCTGGAGCACAAGACATCACTGCCATCAGAGATTACTTTAAGTATTGCTATGATCAGGGGAAGAACCTAAAATATGGATTGCTTTTCGGTGATGCCTCTTACGATTATAAAAATCTACTGGCCAACAATACCAACTACGTGCCTATTTATGAATCGCGCGAATCCTCTCACAACATTTTCAGTCATTCGTCTGATGACTACTTTGGATTCATGGAAGACAATGAAGGAGAGTGGAGCGAAGGCAAACTCAGAAACAACAGTGTCTTCTTTGAAGAACCCTATGAAGACCATACTCTTGAGATCGGTATAGGCAGGCTGCCGACTAAAACCCTTGAGGAAGCTGAAATTGTTGTGGATAAAATCATCCGCTACAAAACGGCCACACAAGTTTTGGGTAAGTGGAGACAGCAAGTGGCGTACCTGGTAGATGATGGTGATAGAAATGAACATGTAAGACAAGCAGAAATCTTCTATGATATTATAGAAGAAGATCACTTTCAATACAATACCAAAAAATTGTACCTCGATCGCTACGATCAGGATGTAGAGCCTGGACCAAATTCACCTGTTACTAAGGATGTCGTTAATACAATAAAAGATGGGGTATTCATGTTCAATTATATTGGCCATGGTAATGAATTTCAGCTAACAAGTCTTCAGGAGCTGGCTATTGATAGAGACGTGATCAGAGGTTTAAGCAATCGGCACAAACTCCCCCTTTTCGTAACCGCAACTTGTGAATTTGGAAGATACGACAATCCAATTCGGGACTCTGGTGCCGAGCTACTCATGAGCAATGCTAATGGTGGAGCAATTGCACTAATAACCACCACAAGACCGGTATATGCCCATACGAATGAGCCGGTAAACATTGCCATACATGAAAATCTATTCCGTAGAGTTGGAGGAGAATATCCTAGACTTGGTGATGTGATTAAAAATGCAAAAAATGAGAGTCTCAGTGGGCCAATTAATCGAAACTTTGCCCTTTTGGGAGACCCCATGCTTCGACTTAACTATCCGCAATACGACATTACCCTGGACCAATTTCAAGCTGAGCAAGACACGCTCAGTGCACTTCAACGACTCAATATCACTGGAACTGTGAAAAATGGAAGTACCAGAGTAGACGATTTTAATGGTACAGCGACCATCACAGTTTGGGACATTCCTCAAGCCAAGACAACACTTGGTGATGAGAGTGAACCATTCACTTTTGAAGAACAAACCAATGCATTGTATCGAGGAGATGTATCGGTAATTGAAGGAACCTTTGATGCGGAAATAATTCTTCCGAAAAACATATCCTACAAATACCAAAAGGGTAAAATCACTATTTATGCTTCAAATGTTTCAGGGTATACCGACGCTTCTGGTGCTACCCGGAATTTTGTGATCGGAGGCACTGCAACCAATTTGGAAAGCGATACGGATGCACCAGAAATCTCAATGTATTTAAATGATCAAACTTTTAAGTCCGGAGGAACAGTAGGGCCAAGTAGCTTATTCATTGCGGAGTTGTCTGATGAAAATGGCATCAACATTTCAAACAATGGATTTGGTCAGGGCATTACACTACAACTGAATGATAGTGACCCGGTGCCATTAAATGAATTTTACACCGCTGAACTGGATACATACAAAAAAGGATATGTGGTTTATCCATTACAAAACTTATCCCCGGGAAAGTACATCGCGAAATTAAAAGTTTCAGACACATACAATAATTTCACTGAGAGTACAGTTGAGTTCTATGTATCAGATACGCCTAGTCTAAAAATATTTAATGCTTTGAACTATCCTAACCCTGTAAACTCAAACGAGTTCACAACTTTCAGTTTTGAGCATGATAGAGAAGACGAACAACTGGAAATTAATCTCATGCTTTATGATCTGCATGGTCAACTCGTAAATCAACTAGATCACACGGTAGACAGCAGTTCTAGGAAAATAGATTACTTAACCATGCGTATGTCCAACTTTCAAGGCAGCGGTCTGAAAAAAGGAATATACTTGTACCGGCTAAAAGTTAGTAGTACACTAGACGATGCTAGCAATGAAATAGTCAAACGTCTTATAATCATTAATTAACTATCTTTGCCACCTTAAATTTTTGCTCGATGAAGTTACAGCTGAAGAAGTCGTTTTGGTTTCTTGCAATTTTTGCTCCAATATTTGTTAAAGCACAAAACCCCAATTTTCTATCTGGACAAGAAAATGGCCGCAATCCAATAACTGTGGCAGTTCCTTTTGTAGGGTTTGCCCCTGATAGTAGAGGAGCTGCAATGGGCGATGCGGGCGTAGCAAGTTCACCTGATGCCTTTAGTGTTCACTGGAACAATGCCAAACTAGCTTTTATTGAGGATGATCTTGGTTTCTCTTTTTCCTATTCACCCTGGTTAGGAAATATTGTTGACGACATGTCTCTCAATTACTTAACCTTTCACAAGAAGATCGATAGATTACAAACGATAGGTGCTACCATTCGTTATTTTGACCTGGGTGAAATCCAACTAACAGACATCAATGCAAATGCCATTGGTTTGGAAAATCCAAGGGAAGCCGCTTTCGATGCTACTTACTCAAGAAAACTATCTGAGAATATAGGAATTGGTGGTACCATCAGGTACATCTGGTCTAACCTATCTGGAAATATTACTGGAGCTACTGACGCCAAAGCTGGTACATCTGTAGCTATTGACCTTGGTTTTTACTACAACAAGGAGCTTATATTTAACGGAAAAAACGCTGAGTTATCATTCGGTGCACACTTGTCCAATTTTGGCCAGAAGGTAACTTATAGCAATGATTCCAATGAAGACTTTATCCCAACCAACCTTAGAGTTGGTACGGGTTTTAAGACCAACATAGATCCCTACAACAGCATCACACTTTTAGTAGATTTTAATAAATTATTAGTTCCTACTCCTCCATTTTATGAGTATGATGATGAGGGACAAATCGTAAATGATGCCAATGGAGACCCGATTATCGTTAAAGGAAAGGACCCTGGAAGACCTTTATTGAGTGGCACTTTTGGGTCATTTGCTGATGCACCAAATGGGTTCTCAGAGGAACTTCAGGAAGTTATGATTTCAACCGGAATAGAGTATAAATACCGTGATGTATTTGCATTAAGAGCTGGTTATTTTAGCGAACACAAGAATAAAGGTGATAGAAAGTACTTCACTGCGGGACTAGGATTCAAATACCAGATTTTTGAAATAGACTTCTCTTATTTGGTTCCTAAGCAACAAAACCACCCACTTGGTGATACCTTAAGACTTTCTTTCGTGTTTACCTTCGACACCAAAGATCAAGATCCTGGTAATGGATAGAACAATAGCACCAGCTGCTGTCGAAATTGCTCGACCTAATTTACCAATAGTCGACAAAATAAATTTGACCAAAGATCTGGATGGCTACATCCTAAATCAGGGCAAGCAAGATGTGATATTGCTTGAATTGATCATCCCCGTTGGTCGATATGAAGAAAAGTCTCCAGGAATAGCATTTTACTTGTTCAAAATGCTAACTGAAGGAACAAGCAAAATGTCTTCGGAAGAGATTGCATCAAAATTTGACTTCTTCGGAAGTCACCTGGAGATCACTCCTACGTTGGATCATGTCAGCGTCAAACTCTACTCATTGACACGCTTTTTTGAAGACGTATTGAGTCTTCTGATGGATCTGCTTACAAAGAGCACATTTCCAGAACATGAATTTGACATCTTAAAACAAATTCGGGTTCAACAAATCAAACAGCAAGAAGCTAAAAACAACGTTTTTGCGAGCTTAAAATTCAGAGAACTGCTCTATGGTTCTGACCACCCATACGGAAGGAAAGTGACCATTGAACAAGCCAAAGAAGTTACCCTAGACAATGTAAAGGCTTTCAGTACTTCTATAGTAACGCAACCTACCATTTTCCTCACTGGGAAAGTGACAGCATCTGAAGTAAGTATTTTATCTAAATATCTTGATCAGATTGAATTCAAGGAATCATTGAAAAGTGAGTCTTTTGGAATAATACCAGGTCAATCAACTTCTATTTCCAAAGAAGGGAGCACCCAAGCCAGCATTCGTATTGGCAAGTTGATGATAGATAGGAAACACCCAGATATTCATTTGTTCAAGATCACCAATGAGATATTAGGAGGTTATTTCGGCTCCCGCCTAATGAAAAACATCAGAGAGGAGAAAGGTTTGACCTACGGGATTCACTCAAGTGTTTTACATCTTCAGCGTTCTTCCTATTGGACAATAAGCTCAGAAGTATTAAAAGACAAGGTTAATTTAGCAATGGAAGAAATCGACAAAGAAATTCGGACATTGCAAAATGAAGCACCTTCAGACGAAGAAATGCAGATGGTGACGAACTACATGAAGGGTAAGTTCCTGAGCTCTTTTGACTCTCCATTCAGCTCACATAATATGATCAAGTCATTGGTACTTGACGGAGTAGACACCAATTATTTCTATAATTATTTTGATGCCATCCAATCGGTAACCGGAGAACAAATTTCAGAAACAGCCAGAAAATATTTAGACAAAGACTCACTGACAAGCCTGATAGTTCAGTAATTAGTCCTTCTGAAGAATCAAATACTCTCCCTTTATCTTAAGTTCAGAGTATTCCAGAGGGAGTTTGGTGAATCCCTGGTAATCAAGAATCCCTTTTAGTCCATTCTTAGAGACAATCAAAAGCTCATTTTCAGTGTCTTCTATTGATTCATAGTTTGGCCGTACAATGAAACGTCCATTGATGTCGCAAAGCCCCACTTTTTCGTCCCAATCTACAATTCGATAATTTCCTGTCGATAAACGCTCGATGTTCTTCCATCTCACTTCTACAACTTCCTTACCTGCAGGTGTAATTATCCCAAAACCATCATTGGTTTGAATGATCGCCAGTCCGTTCAGGAAAGTACTAGAGTACTTATAAAAAGGCTGTATTTTCAAAATTTCCGCCTTATCTATGAACCCCCATCTACCTAAAAGTTTAATTGGAGCTAATCCCTCATTATATGGAAGTGCTTCATCATAACGGTTTGCAACTCGCAGCTTACCGTTTTCATCAATAAATCCATGTTTGCCATCCTTAAGCACATGAAAATACCCTTCAGAGTATCCAAACACTTCTTGTATTTCATCCTCTGGTTTTACAATAACTCGCCCATTGGATTGAATTAACGTTACAAAGAGGCTGTCCTTTAGCGAATAATAATTACCGTGCAGTTGAATATCCTCGTACTGTGGATGAACATAATACCCAAGAGAGGTTATTGCTCCAATATACTGATCATTGGCAAGTTTCAAATAGTCAGTAGGGATAATCTCAAAAGGCAAACTCTGGAGTATTTCTCCCTCCTCATCAATCACATAAGAGGCTGCTCCTTTCTGACCGATGTAGTAATGATCGTAGCAATAAATACTATCGTACTCAGCCAATACAAGCCAATCACCAGTGAAGTTACTCACCCCCCATGAGCCATAGTTCTTAGCAAGGAAATGGTTCGGACTGAATGACCTTTCCACTTTATCAAAAGTGTAATTCAATAGCACATTTCCTCTAAAATCTAACCATCCCCAGTAATCATTTCTCATCGCAGGCACATTCCGATTAGATGCAAATCCAATGGATTGAAATGGCCGCTCATTGATCTTTCTACCGAACATATTATAAACATCCCAATCTCCTTTCGTTTTGGTGAAGAAATACAAACTATCTACCGCAACAGAGTCAAACCCGGTAGCTACCTCTCTACCATCTGTCTTGTAGATGCCCCATTTCTGAAGTTTATTATTCTTGGTAACCAGAAAACCATTTCTGATAGACTTCAAAGAGTTGTTTTGGTCGTTAAAAAGTAGGTTGCTTGCTGCCAGAATATGCTCGGCATTATTTACATGCGCGATCAAAATATCATGTTTCGGATCTAGTGAAACGGAATCGCAAAAAATGTCCAATGTTTCACCTTCCAATTTCAAATCATCAAGGGAAGCAACTTTCCATTTTGGAAATTCCATGACCCCTTGATCGTTGATTGACTTATGCTTTATGGGATGCAGCCATCCTCCATTTTGATCCAGCTTACCAAAATATCCTTCTTTGCTGATCAAATAGCCATCATGTACAAATCGAAAATTATCAACCCATTCGTCAACTAACAAAGTACCATCTGTCTTATATACCCTCTTTGTAAGTCCTTTGCTACCAGAGACCATATAATTTCCTTCCACTGTTATATTCTCATGCTTAACAGGAATGAGGACTTTTTCCGAATTGACAACACCAAAATATAAATCCCTTTCAGAATATTCAGAGACCTTATATACTCCGGGGAAAAGCTCATCTATGGTGTAATAATTGAATCCAATGATGACCTCCCCCTTTTCATCTATCAGCCCCCTTTTTACCACATTCGAATACGGAGTAACTTTTCCTGCTTCTATCAAGTAGTCATTGAAGGGTTCCAAAATACGGAATCCGGCATTACCTACTTTTCTTGTTCGGATATTAATCAGCCCCCAGTTTCCATTCTCATAAAAGCCAATGGTTTTGTTGATGATGTCGTTGGTACCATTAGACCAACCAAGCTTTTCGTAAATAGCAGGAACGACTACTTTACCTTCAGCATCTTCTACACCCTGAAGTCCATCAAGTGTATAAATTTTAAGTTCGCCGGCGAAAACCGATGAAAATAATAAAAACAAAAAGCATGTAACGAAAATGCGCATGCTCAAATATAAAACGGGAAATTTCAAGTAGACTAGTTGGGAGATTGAGATTTTTCCTCTTCTAGATTAAATAGGTCATTTAGCACACCAACAAGTGTCTCCGCCTCACCACGCTTACATGCAGCTTTCAATTGCAAAACAGGTAGTTTGATAACCTTTTGAATCATACCCTTAGTAGCTTTCTCCAGGATTTTGGCTTCTTTATCGCTTAGTTTTCCTACATAACGAGCCATTTCCTGCTGGCGAATATCTTCAAGAGCTTGTTTCAACTTTTTGATCGTAGGAGAAACTTCCATTTCCTGTGACCAATTGCTAAATTCAACCAGACTTTCATCAACGATACGACTTACCTCAGGAATAACCGATTTTCTTTCCTCCAGGGCCTTTGAGGCTCTTTCCTGCAGCTGGTCTACATTATATAGAAGAACTCCAGATACGGACTCGACTTTTTCATCGATACTTCTAGGTACTGACAAATCAATCAGCATTTTAGGATGGTGATTGCCTGCAAGCAAATCGCCAGTGATGATTGGTTCAGCCGCTTGAACAGCGCTAATAATTATATGAGACCCACGAACAATCTCCTTAAGATTATCCAACGAATCAACGTTGAAACCAAACTCAGCAGCCAAGTTTTCTGCCTTTTCCTGGGTTCTGTTGACAAGTGTTATTTCAGCATCAATTCCTTTCAGGTTCTCCACCACATTTTCACCAATCTCTCCAAGACCTACAACGGCAATTTTTGGATGTGTAAATGTCTGAGTGAATTTTTCAACAACATTGACAGCCGCTGAAGCAACAGAAGCATTGCCGTCTCTGAATGACGTTTCCTGCACCATACGTTTGTTGGTGTAGAAAATGGTGTGCAATAGTCTGTGAAGAAATGGACCTGCCATTTGCTCATCAGCAGACCATTGGTAAGCTTTCTTTACCTGATTGGTTATCTGAATATCTCCCAAAACCATTGATTCTAGTCCAAGGGAAACATTAAATAAATGACGAGTAGCTTTCGTTTGTGACATTTTAACAAAATGTGGAGCAGATGGATTATTGGTAGTCAATCCATGAAACACATCTACAAAGGCTGCCAATTGACTGGAAACATCCTCAGGTGCCACAAAGTAAATTTCAGTGCGATTGCAAGTGGAAAGCAACAAAGCTTCCTCAACACCCAACACTTCTTTTATTTGTACAAGAAACTTCTTGGTTTGATTCTCATCAAACGCAACAGCCTCACGCACCTCTAATGGAGTGTTTTTGTAAGAAATACCTATTGCTCTAAAGTTACTATACATTTAATTTAGTACTTACTCGTCACAAACTACAGTCTGCAAAAATAACAACCCAAGATTTAACAACCGAATGACATTTATCATAAAATCTATTTATTTTGTTTTTAAATAGCGGTTCTATGCTAAGACTCATTCGCCAATGGATTATAGACACCCTAGGCTTTACCAGATCAGAAGCCAATGGCACCCTTGTTCTAGTTGTCATCTTGCTGGTGTCGATTATCGTTCCGAGACTAGTTCTAATGTCTACCAATAATTTAAACAAAAGGTTCACTGTAAATCAAGATAAATTAGATCAATGGTCAAAAGAGCTCGAACAATCAATTAAAAAGAAAGACTCACCAATAAAAGTTGAAGAAATCACTACTACACAAAGATTTCGTTTTGACCCAAACACCGCTTCAAAGGAAGAACTTCTTAGTCTTGGTTTTGCTCAAAGAGTGGCAAACAACATCATCTCATATCGTGAGAAAGGTGGCGAATTTAAAATCAAAAAAGACCTCTCCAGAATTTACGGCATCTCAGAAGCATTAATGGCTGATCTTTGGCCATTGATTAGCTTGCCGGAAGAATATGAGCACACAAAAACAGACGATATTCCTCTAAAAAAGAAAGAGACTGTTACTGTTAGTAAGTTTGATTTAAATCATGTTGATGCTGCTACTCTTCAAAGCATTCGTGGAATTGGCCCAGTGCTATCCGAGCGAATCATCAAGTTCAGAGACAGGCTTGGCGGCTTTCATTCCACCTCTCAGCTTGATGAGGTCTATGGCCTGGACAGTCTGGTAATAAATAAGATTTTAGAAAAGTCCACATTGGATAATACAGTCCTCAATCAAATAAATTTAAATACCGATTCGTTAAAAGCACTGTATCAACATCCCTATATTGACTACAATCTTGCAAAGGCTATTTACAACTTTAGGGTTCAGAGAGGTCGGTTGGACTCTGTTGCTCAGATAAAATCCATAAAGATTCTGAATGACAGTATTTATCAAAAAATATATCCCTATCTTTCGTTGAATCCGTGAAGGACTTCTTATGGAGAAAATACTCAAAACTTATTTACGTAGGTTAACCAATCTCTCCGGAAATAATCGATCTCTACTACTGTTACGCCTCATTTCGGATCAATTTCTGGATGTGCATGACCTGGATTTCTCTGCTGGGCATCCCAGTTTTCATATCATTGAACAACTGATCGCTAAGAAGGATAAAATCAAACTGTGTGATGAATTTGACTCAAGAGATTCATCCATCAATGCCAATAGTCAGAAGCTCCGTAAGATTTCTCGTATAGAAAATTTCATTTTTCAAGAACGTGGAGCAAAAGATCTCTATGTTGGGTGGCCTTTTATTCGAGGGAAATTCAGTGATGGCACTTTGGTCAGATGTCCATTAATATTCTTTCCTGTTTCGCTAACCCGAGACAAACAAGCATGGTACCTGGAGCAAAGACGAGATGTAAACATTACGTTCAACAAGACTTTTCTTCTAGGATATGCTCACTACAACGAGGCTAAGCTGGATGAAGAGCTCATCGAAGCAGTATTGAATGATCTGGACTCAGATAGTACAGTTTACAGAACACAACTTTATGAAATCCTGAAGGAAAGCAACCTGGAACTCAATTTCAACCAGCAGAACTTCATGGACAAGCTTCAGGTTTTCAGTAATTACAAGAAAGCACAGTTTGAATCTGTTGAAAAAAATGGAGTACTGAAATTGTATCCTGAAGCAGTATTGGGAATTTTTCCTCAGGCAGGATCATACCTGATTCCTGATTATATGAAGTTGCTAAATGATGAGTCTATCAAAGACATCTCAGACTTCTTTACATCAAGGGTTAAGACTGATCCAGAGGAGAATCAGAATATTCGATTTTCAGATCAGGTCAAAGAAGAAACCACCTTCACTCCTTTTGACATGGATGCTTCCCAAGAACATGCATTGAAATTGATAAAAAAAGGAAATTCGCTCACCGTCCAAGGGCCTCCTGGTACTGGAAAGTCTCAACTGATATGTAACCTGATAAGTGATTACATCGCACGAGGAAAAAATGTACTCCTTGTATGTCAAAAGCGTGCAGCATTAGATGTTGTGTACCAGCGTCTTCAAAAGCAACAGCTTCATGATTTCATTGGTCTCGTTCACGATTTTAAAAATGATCGTAAGAATATCTTTGAACAACTAGCTCGTCAGGTTGATAGCCTGGATGATTATCGTCAAAAGAATAACGGTTTTGATGCCATTCAGCTCGAAAGGACCTTTGTACAGGCCAGCCGAAAAATAGATCAAATTGTAGAAGAACTAGAAGAATTCAAGAAGGCACTTTATGATGAGGAAGAATGTGGAAAGTCAATTAAGGAATTGTATCTAACATCCAATCCTGATGAACCTTCCATAGCTCTTAATCAAGAGTACAGACACTTCACCTATGACGTAGTACCGCAGTTTCTAAAACAGATATCACAATATCTGGATTACCACGATCGATTTTCGCGTAAGCAATATTTCTGGAATCAAGGACCTTCATTTGCTGAATTCACGACTCAGGATTTAGTGAAACTTAAAGAGATTGTCGGAGAACTTGGATCCTATGAGAATTCACTCAAGGATGAATCAAAAAGTTTCAGCTCCATTCCTTTGGATTTCGAATCGTGTCTGCACTTTCTGACTCACAAAGAAGATCTTGAACAGCTCAAGTCAAACGCTGATAATGATACGGTATATCGGTTCTACAAACGCATGATAGAACATGATCCGGATGATGATCAACAATGGCTATCTAATCTGGAGCGTACCATGCTGCAATGTTTTAAAGGAGCTGGAGCTGAAATATCGTTAAAATCCGAAGAACTCGGACGTTTTCAAGAGTCATTAGAACATGCGATCAAAGCAAGAAAAGGTCTTTTCAGCTGGTTAAGATGGCGACTCTTTTCTGCAGACAAGATTTTTGTTACCCGAGTGCTTGTTGCCAATGAGTTAAAAGGAAACAAAGAAGGGTTTAACATTCTACTGAATAGAATGGACAATCGGCTCAATTACGAGCACATCGTTTCACAAATTGAGGCCACTGATTGGCTAATTGAATTCCCAAAAACCTACAGAAAAATTGATATTCAAAATTGGTTTTTCTATCAAAAATTAGCGTTGAAGAGTATCCAGTTGAGACGTGCCATTCGGACACTCAATGAAATTATGCCAGCGAAGAACTTTGACAGGCATGGATATGTGGAGAACCTAGGCAAACTACTTCAGTTCCTGGAAAAGATACCTGTTCAGCTTCAACTCTGGAGTCGCTACATCTCTGAAAATCAAATACGCAGTGTTTTACTCGGAAAAGAAGACCCTCAGAAGCTTTCAAAAGAATTATCAGAGCAGTTCGATTCGTTAGTTGAATACCATAAGATCAAGAATTCTTTCTCCTCTGAACAGAGTAAGATCATTTCTACACTGCTTGAGGATGACTCATTAGATACACCGGCAATCATCCAAAAATTTGAGAACAGTCTTGCTCTTGCCTGGATTGATCATATTGAAATCAAGTATCCCGGTCTTCGATCAGTCTCCTCATTCAGACTAGATCATTTAACTACAGAATTGCAGGAAGCGATCAAGGATAAAAAGAATGTGAGTCAGGAAATCCTATTGCTAAAGTCTAGAGAGAGGACTTACGAAAACCTGGAATACAATCGACTCAACAATCTAGTGACCTATAAAGATCTTTACCATCAGGTAACTAAGCGAAGAAAAATATGGCCAATTCGTCGAGTAGTTTCTCAATTCCATGAAGAAATATTCTCACTGCTTCCATGCTGGCTAGCCTCTCCAGAATCTGCCTCAGCAATCTTTCCAATGGAAGAAATGTTTGATCTGGTGATTTTTGATGAAGCCTCGCAGTGTTTTGCTGAAAGAGGCATACCTGCAATGTATCGTGGAAAACAAGTAGTGATAGCAGGAGACGATAAGCAACTTCAGCCCAATGATCTCTATCGTGTGAGATGGGAAGACGATGATGACGAAATGCCAGAGTTGGAGGTAGATTCTTTGCTTTCCTTAGCCAAACAATATTTGATAGAAAGTAGTCTGCGAGGACATTACAGAAGCAAGGCTCTTGAACTTATAGAATTCTCAAATATCAATTTCTACAAAGGTAAGCTAAAACTCCTACCAGAGTTCAGTCATGCCATTGATAACAAACCTGCTATCCAATACTTGAAAACAGATGGTATTTGGCAAAACAATAGCAACCTCAAAGAGGCCTCCATTGTGGTTGACTTGATTGAGACTATACAAAACAAAAATCCAGATAAATCTGTCGGAGTAGTGACTTTTAATGTTACTCAACAAGCAACAATCCTTGATCTAATCGATGAAAAGATGGATACTGGTAGGTTCACCGTATCAGATTCATTATTTGTCAAAAACATAGAAAATGTACAGGGAGATGAGCGGGATATTATCATTTTTAGTACTGCTTATGCTCCAGATTCGGACGGGAAAATCCAACTTCGATTTGGCAGCCTAAATCAAGCCGGTGGAGAGAATCGGCTAAATGTAGCCATCACACGAGCTAAAGAGCAGATTTACATCGTCACTAGTCTTCTACCACACCAATTGGAAACTGACAAATCGGCTAATGAAGGTCCCAAGCTTTTGAAAGCATACTTGCAGTATGCCAAAAATGTAAGCGATGGCAACTGGCAACCTGACAGTCTGGAAGACCAAACTCAAAGTCGTGATTGGTACTTAAGAAACCGATTAGAAACGGATAAAGGTCATCTTCAAATCAAGAAAAGTCTCCCTTTTGCCGACTTGACTGTGAGTAGCAACGATCATCCGAAAGGACTTATTCTAACTGATGATGATCTGTTTTTCGACACCTTATCTGCCAAAGAAGCTTACTGTTACCGTCAAACGCACTTCATTGAAATGAATTGGCCGTTCACACAGTTTTATACCAGAGAGTATTGGCTGAGCAGAGAACATGCTGAAGAGAAACTTGAAAAGTTCATACATCGAGTTTCGGAATGATTCGCATAATTCACTAGATTAGATCATAACAGTGTAGTTATGTGTAACTCAATAGATGAAGTTCTTGATAAGCTTGATGAAATCATATCCGATTCAATCAAAAACAAAAGTAACCTTGGTTACTTCCCCGCTTTATACCGAAAGGTCACTCAGTCCGTAAAAGACCATATTGCTGAGGGGTATTTTGATGACAATGAGCGCATGGAAAAGCTAGATGTGATCTTTGCCAACAGATATCTTGATGCATATGAGCAATTCACTAACAATCAACAGTGCACAGGAGCATGGCAACTAGCTTTTGAGGCAGAATCCAACAACAAGCTCATAGTATTGCAACATCTATTTCTTGGTATGAATGCTCATATCAATCTAGATTTGGGGATTGCCGCGGCACAGGTTTCAGGAAATCAGGATATTGAATTGCTCAAATCAGATTTTTTCAAAATAAACGTAGTGCTGGCCTCTCTTGTCAATCAGGTACAGGACGAGCTTTCTGAAATATGGCCTTTCATGAAAATTATTGACTGGGTCTCAGGCAATCTAGATGAAGCACTTTCTGACTTTTCTATGAATATTGCCAGAGATGGTGCATGGAAAGTGGCTTCTGACCTAGCTCCATTGACCGAATCACAAAGACAAAATTATATTGAGGATCTAGATGTAAGAGTTGTTCGATTTGGCTCAGGAATTTCTAACCCAGGCTTTATTCTAAAAATACTGGTAGCTCTTATCCGAATTGGTCAAAGCAAAGACATTGCAAAAAATATTGAAATACTTAATAGAAAATCAGAGGTTGTCCGACAAGGGTTAATCTAATTTAGTCCTCTACACCCGCCAGTTCGACTCGAACACCAACTGAGTAAACCTCTTCCAACGTATCACGACGCATGTACTGTTGAAGTCTCACTTTATAGCTACCCTCATCCGGAAAATAATAGTTATTCAGAATAGGAATCTGATGATCAAACACATCCCCCAGCCCACTTCCATATGGTTCTCCGGTTTTAGGGTCAAATAGAATCAAATTTTCAAGACTCTTTTTAATCTCGCGCCCTGTAGAATCTACAATAGCATATTGCACATAGAGATTGTAAAAAGAATAAGCACTTCCATTCCGAACGTTGGTATATAGATTATAAGGAAGCGATGCATCATCCAATCTTACATCAAACTCTATCATTGAGTCCTCGAGCCAGATTCTTCCCTCCAGATCAGAATTTTTCTCGTAAACACGATTTACATCACAACTTGACAAGAACACCACCGCCCCTATCAAGGATATAAATAATCTCATACTAGTCGTTTTTCTTGTTATTCGGTCTGTTGCCTTTGTTACGATTGTTGTTATTCTTATTGTTTGGGAATCTACGTTTCTTACGCTTATTCTTATTTTTCTTGGATCCCTTATTGAACTTCTTGTCCATGGCTACCAGGTCACTATTTAGTCCACCGTCATCCACAACTTCTTCCACTATGTCTTCAGCCAAAGTTACGGGCTTATTGCCCTTCTTGTTCATTTCCAGAATCTCATTGACCCGCTTGACATCTAAAGGATACCAGGTATTTTCATCATCATAGCCAAACCACATGATCTTTCTAAAAATGTCAGTCTTTTGAAGCTTAGCTAGTCCTTTTTGAGTTTCTAGAGGTCGGCTTACTTCAGGTATATCCTTCAATGCCTCCATATAAGTGTCCAGCTCGTAATTGAGACAACACTTCAGACGTCCACATTGACCAGAAAGCTTACTTGGATTCAAGGACAAATTCTGATATCTGGCAGCTTGAGTACTAACACTTTTAAATTCTCCCAGCCAGGTAGAACAACACAATTCTCTACCACATGACCCAATACCTCCCAAACGACCAGCCTCTTGTCGTAGACTGATTTGTCTCATTTCGATACGGATTTTAAACTCAGAAGCTAATAATTTGATTAGCTCACGAAAATCCACTCGATCATCAGCAGAGTAATAAAAAGTAGCTTTGGTGTTATCCGCCTGATATTCGATATCAGTCAGTTTCATCTCCAACTTTAAGTCATCAATGATCTGACGTGTTCGATATAAGGTGGGCATTTCACGCTTCTTGACATCTCTGAACTTGTCAAGATCTTTTTGTGAAGCTATTCGGTAAATAGCCTTAATCTCATCATCATTTTTTACTTCTCTCTTCTTCATTTGAAGCCTTACCAACTCCCCTTGTAGAGAAACATGACCGATATGATGACCATTTGGAACATCTACAACTACAGCATCTCCTGTGGTCAGCTCCAAATCATTGCTATTTCTAAAAAATTCTTTTCTTCCGTTCTTGAATCGAACTTCTACTATATCGAAAAATTGATGACCCGGGCTACCCATATCAGCTAGCCAGTCAAACACATTCATTTTATTGCAACCTCCAGTGCTGCAACCTCCATTGTTCTTACAGCCCAAGACCTGTCCGTCATCTCCAACCGCCGTACTACACGATGCACACCCCATGGATTAAAATAGTTTATATGATAACTTATCAAATATAACGAACAAGTAACACATTCAATTGCTTGGTGTTAGGATGATCTACTATTGACCTAATTTTTGAAGATCCTTACCAATATCTTTACGGTAATTCATCCCTTCCCAGTCAACTAATTCAACGGCAGCATAGCATCTTGTTAGAGCTTCGCCCATATTTTTGCCTAAACCGGTCAGTGCCATTACTCGACCACCATTAGTCAGGAGTTTACCATCCTCCATTTTTGTTCCTGCATGAAAAGGAATCACACTTTTGATTTGCTTTTTGAATTTGATTTCCTTGCCCTTCTCGTAAGCCTCCGGGTATCCACCAGCAACTAATATGACAGTGCTTGCAGTGTATGGTTCTACTTCCAACTCCTTACCAGCCAATTCCCCTGATGCAGCAGCAACTAGTAAATCAACCAAATCATTCTTTATTCTTGGAATAACTACTTCCGTTTCCGGATCGCCCATTCTCACATTGTATTCAATCACATACGGCTCTCCACTTTGGTTCATCAACCCGATAAAAATAAAGCCACAGTAATCCATCCCTTCTTCTTGTATTCCCTTAACTGTTGGGATGACTACTTTCTCTTCAACCTTTTCCAAAAAGTCTTTATCAGCAAAAACTACAGGCGAAACAGCGCCCATACCACCAGTATTTAACCCTGTATCACCTTCTCCTATTCTTTTATAATCTTTTGCCTCTGGTAGAATCACGTAATCTGACCCATCCGTCAAGACAAATACAGATAATTCAATTCCCTTCAAAAACTGCTCAATCAGGACCTTTGCACTAGCGTCTCCAAATTTTTTATGTAAAATGAGATCATCAAGATTCTGTTTTGCCTCATCAAGGTCTTCGGTGATTAATACTCCTTTGCCAGCTGCTAGTCCATCAGCCTTTAGCACGTATGGAGGCTCCAGGGATTCAAGGAATGAATATCCTTTTTCGATATTGGTTTCATCAAAAACCTCTGCGGCAGCTGTGGGCACACCATACTTTTTCATAAAGTCTTTGGCCACTTGCTTACTACCTTCCAATACGGCACCGGACTTACCAGGCCCCACCACCAACAAGTTTTTATGAGCACGTTTAAGATCATCAGCCAGGCCATTTACCAATGGATCTTCTGGACCAATAACTACCAAATCGATCGCGTATTGAGTAACCGCATTGATTACTGCCACATGACTTTTAGGATCAATGTCCAGGTTTGTTGCGATATCGCCAGTCCCTCCATTACCTGGGGCTAAGTAAAGCTTAGTACATTTTGGGCTTTGAGCAATTTTCCATGCCAGTGCATGCTCCCTTCCACCAGAGCCGATCACTAAAATATTCATGATGATTTTTTCTATTTCTCCGAAAACAAGATTCAAAAATAGAAACTAATTCACCACACTAGGTAATAAGTCGTAATTAAAAGTGATTTTTAATGAGCGTGTTCAGACATGAACTTAATTCGCATCAACCGGACCTCATCTTCAGAATAGTATTCACCGAGCTCTTGCATGGCTTCTTCAATGCTATCAGACTCAGCACTCATGAAGTAATCAATGATATCATCCTGTCGGTCATCATCCAACAACTGGTCAATGTAGTAATCCAAATTAAGTTTGGTTCCTCCATAACAGATGTTTTCAATTTCAGAAATCAAAGCTTCATACTTAAGGCCTTTTGACTCAGCTATTTCCTCTAAATCAATCTGCCTATCAATCTGCTGAATGATGAAAATCTTATTCTTGGATTTAGCACCTGAGGATTTCACTAACACATCTGAAGCAGTCATGATGTCATTCTCATCGACATACTTCTCAATCATTGCCAGGAATGGCTTACCAAACTTGCGAGCTTTGCTTTCTCCTACACCTACAATCTTAATTAAATCATCCATTGTAGTCGGATAGAGTGTAGCCATCTCTTCCATAGAAGGCTCCTGGAAGATCACATATGGAGGGAGATCCTTTTCTTTAGCCACTTTCTTACGAAGTGCCTTTATCATATCATAAAGGTTCTTATCGTAAGCTGTGGTATTAATTGTCTCTTTTTCGATTTCTTCTTCCTCTCCTTCTGAATCGTATTCATGATCCTTAACCATTTCCACTCCAAATGGATCAATTAAGAAATCAATACCTTTTTGTGTCAATTGAAAAACACCTGGGTGTTCAATATCCTTTTTGATGAATTCATTGAGAAGTGTCTGACGGATGATCGATTTCCAGAAACGCTGATCGTGATCTTTGCCTGCTCCAAATACACTCAACTGGTCATGGCTATAGCTAAGTACATGCTCCGTCTTTTCTCCAACTAACAAGCTAGCTATGTGATTCCTATCAAATCGTTCTTCAGTAAGTCTTACAGCTTCAATAACCAATTTGGCATATTCTCCACCTTCAAAATGTTGACGTTCGTGCAAGCAGTTGTCGCAGGCCTCACAGTTTTCAACTTTCCACTCCTCACCGAAATAATGCAACAATTGCTTTCTACGACATACACCTGACTCAGCAAATAATGCTACTTCATCCAATAAGAATCTGGCATTTTCGCGTTCGGTAACGGATTTATCTTTATTGAATTTCTCAAGTTTAAGGATATCATTATAGCTGTAGAACATCACAACCTTGCTGGTAATCCCATCTCTACCTGCTCGACCAGTCTCCTGGTAATATCCTTCAATTGATTTTGGAGCGTCATAGTGAATAACATATCGCACATCTGGCTTGTCAATTCCCATCCCAAAGGCTATAGTTGCTACGATTACGTCTACGTCTTCATTCAAGAAAGCATCCTGATTCTTCATTCGAACATTGGCCTCCATTCCTGCATGGTATGGAGCCACATTCACCCCATTGACCTTCAGAAATTCTGCTATTTCTTCTACTTTCTTCCTACTCAAACAGTAAACAATTCCAGATTCGCCTTTATGCTCCTTCACAAATTTGATGAGATGCTTTTTTGCCTGCTTCTTGGGTTTTACTTCATAGACAAGGTTGGTTCTGTTGAAAGAGCTTTGGAAAACTTCTGCTTCTTCCATTTCCAGATTTTTGGCAATATCCATTTGCACCTTGGGTGTTGCAGTCGCAGTTAATGCCACTACTGGAATATCTCCAAAATCCTTGATAATACTTTTTATTCTACGATACTCCGGCCTGAAATCATGTCCCCATTCTGAAATACAGTGAGCTTCATCTACGGCAACAAAAGAAATATTAGCCTGTTTCAAGAAATCAATGTTGGTTTCTTTGGTCAAAGATTCTGGTGCCACATAGAGCAATTTCACTTCACCAGCTAAAGTTTCCTTTTTTACTTTGGTGATCTCTCCCTTGGTTAAGGTACTGTTAAGAAATTTCGCATTGATTCCCACAGCGTTCATCTGATCCACCTGATTTTTCATCAAAGCAATCAACGGAGAAATAACAATAGCTGTACCTTCCTTGACGATAGCCGGCAATTGATAGCATAAAGATTTGCCAGCTCCTGTGGGCATGATGACAAATGTATTTTTGCCATCCATTACGTTTTGAATGATTTGTTCTTGTGTCCCTCTAAACGTATCGTATCCGAATACTTTCTTAAGTGTACTCTTGAGGGTGTTGTCTGCGCCTATCTCCATCTCCGCAAAAATTTCTCTTTACCTTCCTATAAGTTACATAAAAAAAATAACAGACCTAATAGTTCAAGCCTACATTTTCCAATATGTATTTTGGCGATGTGCCGGGTTGATGATTTAACTATATTTGCCGAAAATAAACCAGAATAAGGATATTTCCTCAAGAAAGATTATGAACAAGAATTTACATGTAGTGATAATGGCTGGAGGGACCGGAACAAGATTTTGGCCCTATAGCAGAAATGCCAAACCAAAGCAGTTTATTGATGCTCTTGGAACTGGCCGTTCACTACTACAAATGACCTTCGACAGATTTTCTCAGAGCGTGCCAGCAGAAAATATTTGGATCGTTTCCAATGAAATCTACAAAGACTTGCTGGCCGAACAACTACCAGAATTGAATGAAGAAAATATTCTTCTAGAACCAGCTAAAAGAAACACCGCACCTTGCATTGCATATGCGGCCTACAAGATTAGAAAAAAGGACCCGAATGCCGTAATGGCCATTTTACCTTCGGATCATGTCATATTTAAAGAAGAGCAATTCCTAGAAGTAATTAACACTGCGGTGGAAGGTGCTAATGAAGAGGAACTAATAACCATTGGTATTCAACCAAACAGACCAGAAACAGGCTATGGCTACATTCAATATGTAGAATCAGATTCATCCCTTCATCGTGTAAAGACGTTCACCGAAAAGCCTGAGTTAGACCTAGCGAAGAAATTTATTGAAAGTGGTGACTTTGTATGGAATGCAGGAATCTTCGTTTGGAGTGTTTCAGCAATCATATCCGCCTTTGAAAAGTATCAACCAGAATTAGCAGAAACTTTTGAAGAAGGTAATGAGGCATACTTCACTGACAAGGAAAAAAACTTCATTAAAGATGCGTACTCAGTCAGCAAAAGTGTATCTATTGATTATGCCGTGATGGAGAAGTCAGATAGTGTTAGCATGGTACTCGGAGACTTTGGCTGGTCTGATTTGGGGTCATGGAATGCCTTGCATGAAATTCAAGACAAAGATGAAAATGACAATGTCTTGAATGGCGACATCATGACCTATAACGCCAAAGACAACTATATTCTGAGTAAGTCTAAGCGTTTAATCGTAGCTGAGGGTCTTGAAGGCTATCTTGTTGCCGACTTTGAAGATGTTTTATTGATTTGTAAAAAAGAGGACTCTGGAATCTTCAGGGAATTCGTAAGCGATATAAAAGAGAAAAAAGGAGATAAGCTTATATAAATCTCTGACGATTCACTTCGTAAAGAGCCATTGCCGTGGCTGCTGCCACATTAAGTGATTCTATTTCTCCAGTGATTGGGATTTTCACTTGTTTATTGGCCATATCCAAAAATACTGGTGAAATTCCCTCATCTTCAGATCCCATTAATATTGCAGTTGGTCCCATCAAGTCAATATCCTGGAAAAATGATTCTGCTTTTTCAGTACTAGCCACTAATTGCAATCCAGAATCCTTCAGAAATTGTAGCGCTTCTTTGAAATTAGACTCGCGGCACACAGGAATAAAATTCAATGCGCCTGCTGATGTCTTGATCGCATCTGCATTGATTTGAGCACTATTTTTTGTTGGAATGAGTATGGCATCTACGCCCATACATTCTGCAGTCCTGGCAATCCCTCCAAAATTCCTCACATCAGTAACACGATCCAAAACCAAAATCAATGGAACTCTGCGATTCTCAAAAATCTCTGGAAGTACATGTTCGATTTTGTGGTACTGAACAGGAGAAACAAAAGCAACCACACCTTGATGGTTCTTTCTCGTGAAACGATTGATCTTCTCCACCGGGACTGTAGAGAGAGGAATCTTATTTTGATGGAGCAATAAAAGCAATTCCTTCACAAGATCCCCTTTAAGGCCTTTTTGTACAAAAACCTTCTCCAGATCTTTCCCAGAGTGAATTGTCTCTATAACTGCTCTTATTCCATAAATTAGATTCTCAAACTTCTTCTCCATTACATTCCCTTTCTTAATTCTCCAACTTGATCGTACCATACTTGCTCATAAGAACGATCTCTCTTGAGCGTATACATTGAAGGTGTAAAGAGAGTGGAAATCCGAATGAATTCAAATTCTTCACCACTGATATATTGCCAAACTTCAGATCTCTCTGAACGATAAACTTTGTCTGGCCTACCAAAAATTAGGTAAATAACTCCTCGATCCGTTTTCCAACCTTGTTTGTAATCGGTGAATAGCTTATTTACTGTTTCAACACGCTGATAAAAGTTTCGGATGGCTGATTTGGCTCTAAACCTGGAGCCATAGGTATTCACCCAGAAATTTTCAAAAGCACCCTTTGACATTCTACCAGCAAGGGTCTTGAGTTCCGTTTCTGTAGTGATATAGGTCAATGGAGGCACTAGTTCCTCAATTCTTCTTTGAGCAGGGAAATAAGAGGGGCAACTTAATAGCGTAATGGCATTTTGATCCAGTGTATCTTTCTGAACCAGATAAAAATGATACGGATCTAGTTCATTAATTGCCTCTTCAAAAAAGAATGAGCTATCAATAGCAAGACTTGGAGCAATTACATTCATCCTCCCCATAGCAGGATCAGCCGGCCCAAAATCATCGCGATACTTATAGGAATGGAATTGATCTCCTCCCTGAAATTGGATACTTTCTGTGGTCACATAATTGGTCAGTATTGGACAACCAGCTTCATCTGTTGGGTAGAAGTTCGGAAACCCTACTGGTGATTTGATGCGTACGTCCGAAACCCGAAAAACACCTCTATTCTGATCATACCAAACGATCAACAAAAGTGATTTTTCTTGCTTGGCAAGTGTAAGATTAAAGTATCTAATATCGGCATCAAGGATTAGAGTATCCAAAACAAAGCTTCTTAAGGTATCGTGGGCTACAGAGTTGTATTGGTCCTGAATTAGAAAAGCCTGGTTCCAGTTATTTATTGTGTCAGTAGCCACACTGTAGATTATTTGGACAGAATCCTCCTTATCCACAACCCGATAAGAAAACTCAATACCCGCATCTTGATCGTATTGAAAGGCTAAATTCACCTTCGAAAGGTCAATCGAATAGCCATATGCGAAGTAAAATACTTGTAGTAAAAAAAAGGTAAATAGCCTGGTTCTAATCATTGGTGGAAAAAGTTAACTAATAATTTGGTTTCTTTGCCAAAAAAAGAAGGAATGAGTGTTTACACTACTGAAATAGCATCTGATCAGATTCCATCTGACAACCCTATACATCAGCGTTTACTACAAGCTTATTACGAAGCTGCTCCATTTATTGAAGGAGACCTTTTGGAGCTTGGGTGTGGCGAAGGTAGAGGGGTAGAAATCCTTACGGAGAAAGCAAATAGCTATTTGGGTCTAGACAAGATCGAAGAAGTAATTACCAACTTAAAAGCCAAATTCCCCGCTTATCAATTCGAATCGAGTGTATTTCCACCTTTCAAAATACCGGATAATTCCTTTGATACTGTTGTGAGCTTTCAGGTGATAGAGCATATCCGAAAAGATGAGTTATTCCTTTCTGAAATTCAGCGAATATTGAAACCTGGAGGAAAAGCCATTCTCTCAACACCAAATATCAAAATGACCCTGAGTAGAAACCCCTGGCATGAACGAGAATATACGGCCGACGAGCTTGCTTCTTTAGCTGGAAAATATTTCAGTAAAGTGGACATGAGAGGAATTGCTGGCAACGAAAAAGTGCTTGAATACCACGAAAGAAACAGGAAATCTGTTCAAAAAATAATGAAGTACGATTTCCTTGATTTACAATATAAACTACCGGCTTCTTTGCTCAGATTGCCATATGATTTGCTAAATAGAAGGAACCGCAATAAGCTTCAAAACGAGGCAGATGACTTGGTACTTTCAATCAGCCGAGAAGACTACTTTTTGAACGAAAAATCCGAAACAAATCTGGATCTATTTTGTATACTATATAAGTAACAAAACATAGATAAAATGGCTTCAGATAAACTAAATACAGAATTAAATCAGCTTTTAAGCGACTTACATATTTACTATCAAAACACTCGTGGATTTCACTGGAATATCAAAGGAAAAAGATTCTTTGAGTTGCATGTAAAGTTTGAGGAACTATATACAGAAGCGCTGGAAAATATCGACGAGATCGCTGAGCGAATCTTAACGATCAAAGGTCAACCTCTTCATTCTTTTGAGGCTTACTTATCGACGAGTAACATCAAGCCAGTAACCAACATGTCAAAAGATGAAGACATTGTTGCTTCTTTACTTGATCAACTTGGCCTCTTAGTAAAACAAGAGAATGTTGTCAAAGAACTGGCTGCATCTGAAGATGATTCAGAAACAGAGGATATGATGATCGCATTGACTAATTCGCATGAGAAGACCATGTGGATGTTTAGATCATGGTTAGGCTAAATATTGCTGATACCACTTATTAAAAACAAATAAAGACCATACGAGTATGGCCGAATCGCCCGGATCAATGGAGTGCAACTTCTTCTTGATGCGGGCGATTTGTTTCCACTCAAATATTCCTTGTGAATCAATCAATTGTTGATTGAAAACAAATTGATCAAGCTCACTACTTAGCTCATTTCTAAACCAATCCAATAGTGGAACTTCAAATCCGTGCTTTGGCCTTGAATACAACTCCTCTGGCAAGTACTCCCGGAATGCTTCTCGCAACACAATCTTCCTTTGATTTCCCCTAATCTTCAAGTCTTGCTCCATTTGGAATGCCAATGACACCACTCGATGATCTAGAAACGGCACCCTTACCTCCAGACCATTAGCCATTGACATCAAATCCACCTTCTGGAGCATGTCCCCTTGCAAAACCATTTGTACATCTGATGAAAGTACTTCATTGATATGACCTGAGGATATCAAACTGGTGTATTCTTTCTCTATACCTGATGTATCGCATTGATAGCCTGACTTCAGCAAAGGATTGATACTCGTCTTTTGAATGAAACTTGCTAAAAACCAATATCTCTCAGGCAATGACAACCCTTGCAATTGAGCAAAGCGATCGAGCTGTCTGAAAGTGTTTGTTATCTTATTGTTTCTTGAATGAGGCAACATTGACCAGATTGACCCCAATGTCTTGATAACACTATTTCGGCCTGACTGCTGTTGACTCATCAACCAGGCGCTATGCTTGTTATAACCAGAAAATATCTCATCTGCTCCATCACCAGATAATGCTACCGTGACATGTTTGCGAGTTTGCTGACTTAGAATAAAAACAGGCAAAGCGGATGAATCCGCAAATGGCTCATCGATATAGTCAACCACATCACTGACATGAGAAAGGAGGTCATCGTTGGTCAGGGAAAAAACCTGGTGATCTGTTTGATACTTCTCTGCCACCAGATTAGCATAATGGGTTTCATCAAAGAACTTATTGTCCTTGAAACCAATACTAAATGTTTTTAGTTGATCGACCTTTTCGCTGGCGAGAGCAGTAATAATCGATGAATCAATACCTCCACTCAAAAAGGCTCCCAAAGGCACATCAGACACTAACCGATCCTGAACGGAAGCTCTCAATGTATCTATTATAGACTCCTTAGCACTGGAAAGATCCGAAATAGTCGGAGAAGTATGATCTGGGAAATCGTAATATCTATGTTTTGAAACCTCCCGATTTTTGATCTCCAAATAATGGCCTGGCTCTAACTTATGTACTCCTTCAAAAATGGTATGTGGAGCTGGAATATAGGTTAGCTGAAAATAGAGATTCAGTGCAGCTTTATTGATTGACCTGTCCATCCCATAAGTCATCAAAGACTTCATTTCTGATGCGAACAGAAGCCTATCTTCATCAAAGGCATAGAGGAGCGGCTTAATCCCAAATCGATCGCGAGCAATAAGCATCGATCCTTCTTGTTTGTCATAAATAGCAAAAGCAAAGAACCCATTGAGTTTATTGAGCATATTAGCACCCCAGTGGATGTAAGCTTTCAATAGCACTTCGGTATCACTTTCAGTCTGGAAAGAAAATCCCTTATCCAGCAGCTCCTGACGAATTGAAAGGTAATTATATATTTCACCATTGAAAACTATCCCGTATCGAGCAGTCTCATCAAACATGGGCTGATTAGCCGCAGTAGAAGTATCGATAATTGATAACCTACGATGACCGATTCCAACAATCTCATCAAACCAGGAATTATGTGCATCAGGTCCACGTTTAGAAAGGCAACGTGTAGCAGCTTCTAAATGAACCAAATTGATCCTCCCAATGGAGTTAAATGCAAAAATTCCTGTAATCCCGCACATATGGCATTAAATTTATGGACTTACAAGGAATAGGATAGTCAATTGCCAAAAAAGATCGAAAATCATCAGTGAGTTATGAATAGTGTTTATGTGAGAGCAATCGTATTTATTTTTTTTGCAACATTCTTAGCGGCGCCATCTTTTGCCCAAAGTAAGAAGAAACAGAAGAAAATAGAGAAGGTCATTTCCATGGCTCACACCTACCTTGGAGTACCATATAGATATGGAGGCATGGGAAAGGATGGTATAGACTGCTCTGCCCTTATATACAACTGCTATCGAGTCATAGATGTGGACCTGCCTAGAACAGCAAAAGACCAATCAAAAATCGGCAGCAGCAAGAGTTGGGGGAATTTGCGCCCAGGGGATATTGTCTATTTCAAATTCAAAAACAAAGGTGAAAAGTGGTATCACAGTGGCATGATCACCTATGTAGGTGATGATGACGTCAAATTTATCCATGCATCTTCCAGTCGAGGAGTGGTGATGTCAAGCCTGATGTCCGACTACTATAAGAAAAATGTCAAAAAATTTCGTCGCGTGATCTAATCATCAAGATTCAGATCGTTCATCATTTTCTTAATGGCTTTCAAAGAGCCAAACAATACCATCCGATCATTCTCTTTGAAAACCGTTCCTCCATGTACCACACCTGTCACTTGATAATTTTCCACTTCTTTTCCGAGAATATTCTTAGAAATGCTTTGTCCTAAAACAGTCACCAGGGATACTTTATAGGTATTGATGATGTTCAACTCATTGATACTTTTACCGACAAAAGCCTCTGGAACTCGCACTTCTGATATTTCATAGGTATCATCCAATACAAAAGATTTTATTGATCCGGATACCATCAACCGATTGGCAAACTGGTGAGCAAAATCTGCTTCCGGGTTGATCACTTCTGTCACACCCATTGCTTCCAGTATGGTCTGATGTACATGAGAAATAGCTCTACCGATAATCCTTGTTTTTACACAATGCTTTTTCAGCAATGCCGTAGTAGTAATTGAAGCACCTACATCCTCACCTATCCCAACAACAATCACATCCGAATCAGACAAAGGCAATTCAGTTAATGCAAGTTCATTCGTAGAGTCCATCACCAATGTATGTGTCAGCTTTTCCTGCAGTTGATTGACATAAGTCTGATTGGTGTCAATACCAATTACTTCATGACCTTCCTCCATCAGGCGCAAAGACAAAGCAGCACCAAAATTTCCCAGACCTATTACAATGCATTTCATATCAATTCAAATTAGTTGATAAATATCTTTTCTTCAGGGTATTGGATCGGCTTATACCGGTATTTATAGAATTGTCGGGCAATTCCAGTAAGCAAGGTCAGTAACCCAACTCTTCCGATAAACATCGTTATTATGATTACAACTTTACTTGCCACACTTAGGTCAGCGGTAATCCCCATACTTAAGCCTACCGTACTGAAGGCTGAAAAACACTCAAATGCTATGGCTAATATCCCTAAATGCTCATCAAAGGTCACCAACAAAAAGGTGGAGATTCCTATAACAATTAGTGAAAGTGAGATAATGGATGTTGATCGTTGCAAAGCAGCTGGATCAATGCGCTTCCACCCTACTCGGATACTTTTAAAACCGAGAGCTTGCTGATAAATATTCAATGTAGCCACAGCAAAGGTTGTTGTCTTAATACCTCCTCCTGTGGAACCCGGAGATGCTCCAATCCACATTAGTAACAAAACAATCATGATACATGAATGCGTGAGAGCCCCAGTATCCACCGTATTGAAACCAGCTGTCCGTGTGGTTACAGAACCGAATATGGACTCTACAATCTTTCCATAAGCACTATGTTCTTTTAGAGTGTTGTCATATTCAAGTAAATAGAAAAGGCCAGCCCCAACAACTATTAAGATCAAGGTGGTCACCAACACAATTTTCGTATTTAGACTAAGGAATGGCTTGATCTTCTCATTTGACCCAATGACTACATCAAACCATCTAAACGCCCGATACTGTAAACTTTTTTTACTGAATCGATAGAGGTTAATAATTACTCCATAACCGATACCTCCTAGAATAATAAGTACAGCAATTACAAGATGTAAAGAGTAATTAAATCTAAAATCAGATTCATACAATGAGTTGCTCAAAGTCGAAAAACCTGCATTACAAAAAGCTGAGATTGAATGAAAGAAAGAGAAAAACCACCGGTTATCACCAAACCTGAAGTTATCGCCAACTGTATAGTATATTAGAATGGCTCCAACTATTTCAACGGCAATAACGAATACTAGTATTTGAATAAGTGTTTTGAAGGTATTCCCCAAGGTATCTGCATTGATCAAATTTTTCAGGTTCAGCCTATTCTCATACGAACCAAACCCTTTAAATAGTAAACCAAAGAGTGATGTAAAGCTTAGCATACCCAAGGCTCCAAATTGAATGAGAAATAGAATAGCGAATTGACCAAGGTGCGTAAAATCCTTTCCCGTATCCAACACAGCCAAACCAGTAACACAAACGGCACTAGTTGAGGTGAATAGAGCATCCACAAATGAGATACCATTGTTGGTAGAATTGGGTAGCATCAATAGTAAAGTGCCGATGAAAATCAGAATCAGGAAGCTGATTACAAAGACCAATGCCGGATGTAAAGACTGACGATCCAACGTAGCCAATCGACCCGAGAGGTCAAACATGGCTACCAGGAACACTAGAAGTGCCGTAGCAAAATTGAGGTCCTTATTTTCAAAGAAAACAAACACGATGGTATTCACTACGGAGATCATGGCCAGGATAATCACAATTCCAAACACCACATAAGTACCTTTCAAATTAACTTTTCTATGATATCCCGGTGGACGCAATGTGCTTTTCATAAATGACAACACCATCCAGGCGTGCAGCATGTAGTAGATATCAGTAATCAAATGATGCCAATAGTTCTCAGGGTAGCCATAATCGAGAATTAAGGCAACCAGTGCAAGAACACTGAGAACAAAAATGTGCCAGTCTGGCTTTTTGATTGATTGGTTCATTGATAATTCAATGTATGGCTCTAATTTAACTGATCCGCTCTGGGATAGTTCTAAACGTCAGCAAATAAAAAACCACTCCGATTTCCCGAAGTGGTTTCTGTGGAGCATAACGGATGATGACGAGCCAAAGGCTGTCATCATAGTGACAAGCTTTGCTTCGTCACTTATTCGAACATAGACCCTTTGAAATTGAATAAAAAAAGCCCGACTAATAAGTCAGGCTTTAAGATGTGGAGCATAACGGATTCGAACCGATGACCCCTACGCTGCCAGCGTAGTGCTCTAGCCAGCTGAGCTAATGCCCCAAATTGGAAAGCTTAAATATGCCAGCGTATTCTCTAGTCTACGCGACTCAGTCTACGCGACCCGGCACGTCTGAGCTAATGCCCTTCAGTTGGTGATAAGGTTAGCGAATTTAATTCAATTTTCGAATTCACCAAGTTTTGTTACTAAACCATTTGATCAAATGAAATCTTTACAATTCATTTTACGTTTCGGATTGATGTAACTTCGAAATCACCTCGCTTTTACCAACAATCCTAATGAGCAAATCAAAAGTAACTATAGGCCACGTTTTCAAGACGATCGTGTGGCCCCGACGAAATATATTGGCTGTAGGCCTGGTTCTTATCATCATCAGTCGTCTCGCGAGTCTAGTACTACCCGGAGCAAGTAAATACCTCATGGATGATGTAGTCGAAAAAGGAGATCTACACATACTGAAACTAATTGTTATTGCTGTTACAGCGGCAATTGTCATTCAGTCCATAACTTCATTTCTCCTGACCAAAATCCTAAGCGTAGAAGCTCAGCACCTGATTGCCCAACTTAGAGCTCGTGTACAAAAGAAGATTATTTATCTACCGGTCAGATTCTTTGACAACAGCAAAAGTGGTGAGCTGGTCTCCAGAATCATGTCAGATGTTGAGGGGGTAAGAAATCTTGTTGGCACTGGCTTAGTACAATTAGTAGGTGGCACGATTACCGCAATCATCTCACTTGTTTTGCTGATCAGGATAAGTCCAATGATGACTTTATATGTTCTAGTCCCAGTATCAATCTTCGAAGTAATCTCGATGAAGGCCTTTGGGTACATTCGCCCAATATTTCGAGAGCGGGGCAAGATAAACGCTGAGGTCACTGGAAGACTTACTGAAACCCTTAATGGAATAAGAGTTATCAAAGGATTCAACGCCGAAAAACAAGAAGTCAAGACATTTGAGGAAGGAGTAGAAAGACTCTATCTCAACATTAAAAAAAGCCTCACTTCCACCAGTTTTGTAACCAGCTCTGCTACATTTCTTCTTGGCTTAGCCAGTACCGGCATCATGGGAATAGGGGGTTACATGATCGTAGAAGGTGATATCACCACCGGTGATTTTCTTTCATTCACTCTGTACCTTGGATTTATGATCGCACCAATCGTGCAAATGAGCAATATCGGAAGTCAACTAACCGAAGCATTTGCAGGATTGGATCGCACAGAGGAAATCATGAATATGGACCCTGAAGATGATGGAACCATTAGAAATATTCAAATTCCAGAAATCAAAGGGGATGTGAGTTTCCAGAACGTAAGCTTCGCTTATGAAGAAGAAAACAGAGTCATCAAAAATGTATCCTTCGAAGCTCCTTCCGGTAGTGTTACCGCTTTGGTTGGCACATCCGGCTCTGGAAAGTCGACCATTGCAAGTCTGGCAGCATCATTTTTGACTCCTGATGATGGAGCGATCTTAATTGATGGGCAAGACTTGTCTAAAGTGAGCCTGGACAGCTATAGAAGACAATTAGGAGTTGTGCTTCAGGATGACTTCCTGTTTGAAGGGACGATTCGTGAGAACATATTATTTCCGAAACCAGATGCTTCAGAAAACGAATTATTGGAAGCTGTCAAAGCGGCTCACGTGGATGAATTTTCGGAACGTTTTGAAAAGGGATTGGACACTACCATTGGCGAGAGAGGCGTAAAATTGTCCGGTGGTCAAAAGCAACGTATTGCGATTGCACGAGCTATTCTTGCTGATCCAAGAGTTTTGATTCTCGATGAGGCTACTTCCAACCTGGATACTGAAAGCGAGAGTTACATTCAGGAAAGTTTAGCCCGACTAATGAAGGGCCGAACCTCCTTCGTGATCGCTCACCGGTTGAGTACGATCAGACAAGCCAATCAAATTTTGGTGATAGAAAATGGACAGATCGCTGAGCAAGGAACACACGATGAACTCATTGAGAAAAAAGGACGCTATTACGATTTATATACTTATCAAGCTAGAATTTAAAGGTCTTATTAAAATTCCAAGGATTTTTTGCACTTAGATTGTATATTTATAACTCCCAACCAGAAGAGGCTTTGTCTATGCATTTCAGCTGTGCATAGGATTCAATAAGTTTTGAGCAGAAATAGAGGAGAATCAAATGATTATAGGAATTGGTGGCGTGAGCCGCGCAGGGAAGACGACACTAGCAAGTAGACTAAAAGAACATTTCGAAAAGCAAGGAAAATCAGTAAGTGTTTACTGCCAGGATGAGTATGTGAAACCAACCATTTCATTGCCCAAAGTACAGGGAGTTCCAGACTGGGAACGACCAAGCACTATAAAATGGGATAAGTTGTTGAAAGATGTTCAAAAAGCAGACTCAGATGTTAAAATCATCGAAGGGTTGTTTTCATTTTACCCCGCATCTCTAAGGTCCGAATATGATTTAAAAATATTTGTAGAGATCGAAAAAAAGACTTTCATCAAGCGTAAGTCTGATGACGTTCGTTGGGAAGAGGAACCTGAATGGTATGCCGAGCATGTCTGGAGATCCTTTTTGAAATATGGCCAGATGAAAGGAGACAAACAAGAATACATCCCTGTTTCTGGAGAATCGACCATTGATATCAAACCAATTGTAGATCTAATCCCAGATTAAGCAATTGATTCAATCGAATACGATATTTTATTAAAGGTGATTTGATCACCTTTTTTTGTGCCCAGTAAATTCTGACCAAGGGGTGATACAGGTGAAAGACAAAATGCATCAACTCCTTCACAATTCATTTTACCGAGACTCACAGAAAGATAGAAATATCCTTTATTGGTTTGTATTAGTGCGCCTAACTCTCCCTGCTCCATTGGCTGATCACCTAATTGGTCCAGAACCTTCTTTTGCTTTAGCACTTCGTTCAAAGCATGAGCAACCTTTTCCTTTTCCAGATGCATCATTGCTCTTCCTGTCTCATATTTATCACCCGCACTGCTTTTAGTTTCTTCATTAGCAGCATCCTGAAACCCTTTTAGGTTTGCCTGCAAACTTTGAATCTTCTCCTCCACCATTCCTTTACATTGCAAGTACAATGTCTGTTTCAGCGATTTTATATCCCGATTCATCCTGATTATCTCCAATTAAATTTTAAAGGATATGCAACCTAGCAATTGTTCTTGACATCTTTACCAAGAACAACGCCAATCACCATGCTAAAAAATTTCTTTAAGACCACTTTTCGCAATCTGCTAAAAAATAGAAGTTACGTAATTATCAACATTCTTGGCTTAAGCCTCTCACTGGCCTGTTGTATCGTGGCTTACCTTAATTATAATTTCGCTGCAGATTATGACAGCAACCATGTAAATCAGAATAAAATCTACAAAATCCAGGTTGCGAAATCAGTCCAAAACCAAAAGGTGCCTTATGGTATAACTCCATTACCATTAGGAGCAAATCTTGCCGATCAATTGAGTGAAGTACAATATAGCACTCGCTTTACTCATGGCAACATGATCTTCAAAAAGGACAACAATGTGTTGGATGAAGGAATTGGTTTTGGCGAAGAAAACTTCTTTGACATGTTCACCTTCCCTTTCAAATATGGAAGTCGAGAAGCATTTAATGATCGAGGACAAATTATTCTATCGGAAGAAACAGCAGAAAAATTATTTGGAGACATTGACCCTACAGGGGAAATGGTTACTCTCATTAAATCAGACGGATCTCAACTAACCAAACTAGTTGGAGGAGTGCTACTAGAGATCCCAATGAATTCGAGCATACATTTTAGTGCACTCCTCCCTTTTGAAGAATACTTCACTATTTATGAAATTGATAGAAGTAATTGGGGTTGGTTTGTTGCTGCCACATTCATCATGACCGAAACCGATCAATACCCTAAGGCATCCCTTGATGTATTGAACAACAATTACATTTCCATACAGAATGAAGCTCGAGATGACTGGAAAGTAGCTGAGTATACGTTAGAATCACTAAACACATTGGGTGTTAATGGAGAAAACCTGAGATCTAATTGGCTGTATCAAGCACCACCAAAACCGGCTATCATTGTGCCTTTTATCATGGCTATTTTGATGCTTTTGATAGCATGTTTCAATTTCACCAATACATCTATTGCTATATCTAGTAAGCGCTTAAAAGAAATTGGCATTCGCAAAGTAATGGGTGGAAATAGAGGTCAGCTTATTTTCCAATTTATGGGAGAAAACATCATCCTCACATTCCTTTCACTTGCTCTTTCGGTCATTATCGCTTTGTATTTGGTGCCAGCTTATTCGGCCATGTGGGATTTTATTGATTTAAAACTTGACTTTACTGCCAATCCTGAACTCTATTTATTCCTTGGTGGATTATTGGTGTTTACTTCTTTAATTGCAGGAGGTTATCCGTCTTTCTATATCAGTGCGTATCAACCCGTAAAAATCCTTAGAGGTAATCTTAGTCTGGGTGGTACAAGTACATTCTCCAAAATACTGCTCACTTCACAATATGTATTAACTGCCATCGCTTTGATAGCGAGCTTGGCATTCTCACAAAACGCCAAATACCAGAGTGATTTGGACGTTGGGTTTGAAAAGTCAAATATCATATTCGTACGTGTTCAGAATGAATCCACTTATGATCGATTGGTGCAACGCATTCAGCAAAATCCCGCAATTGAGCAAATAGCTCAGACGGAAGAGCATATCGGCATGTGGAACTATAGCCGCACGCTCAAAAATGAAGATCAGGAGTTGGAAGCATTCATGCTCGACCTTGGATTGGATTACCCGAAGGTGATGGAACTAGAAATGGTATCAGGCCGATACTTCACAGAAGATCTGTATGAACATGATAAGCAAAACTCTATTATTGTCAATGAAAAGCTTGTGGAGGAGTTTGGATGGGAAGAGCCTCTAGGAAAAATGGTGAAAATAGATGACTCCACCAGATTACAAGTAGTTGGTGTGATGAAAAACTTCTATATGGACGGTTTCTGGAATCCATTGGAGCCATACGGTATCAGACCAGCTCACAAGGAGAGAACCAATTTCGCCGTAATGAAAGTGACTGATGGAACTATCAAGGAGACGAATAAAGCCATTGAAGCAGCATGGTACGAAATAGAACCTAACAAACCTTACCCAGGCAGATATCAGGATGAATACTTACGTGATGCTGAAGAAGTGAATGGAAACATTATGGTAATGTTCAGTTTCCTTGGTACGCTTGCACTGATCCTTTCTTCTATTGGCTTGTTTACTCTGGTTTCTCTTAATATCATTAAGCGCGTAAAAGAAATTGGAGTAAGAAAAGTATTAGGTGCATCTGTTGCTCAAATCATCGCTAAAGTGAATCTGCAATTTGTTTGGATCCTGATGATAGCGATAGCTTTGGGCGGAGGATTATCATACCTCGCCATCGATGCGCTAATGGGCTCCATCTTCGCGTACTACAAAACAATGTCTGTTGTCACCTTGATTGCACCAATTGCGATATTACTCTTGGTTGCAGCATTAACGTCGGTTGGCCGAACACTGAATGCCGCCAGGAAAAATCCGGTGGACTCTCTAAGATATGAGTAATAAAAAGAGGCTGTGTTAAAAGAAATAAACGCCTGTCATTCTGAATCTGCCTGTCGGCAGGGTTTATTTCAGAATCTATAATTCTGGATTAAAAATCAAATAGATCCTGAAACAGGTTCAGGATGACCAAAAACACTTTTAACAAAGCCTCCTATGAATTTCTGCAATGACTAGAATTCAAACTTGATTCCTTGCGCTAATGGCAATTCAGTAGAATAATTGATCGTATTCGTTTGTCTTCTCATGTATGCTTTCCATGCATCTGATCCAGACTCACGTCCTCCACCAGTTTCTTTTTCACCACCGAAGGCTCCACCAATCTCTGCTCCAGAAGTACCAATATTCACATTGGCAATACCACAGTCAGATCCTGCATGAGATAAGAACAACTCAGACTCTCTCATATTGGTCGTCATAATCGCAGAAGACAATCCTTGCGGTACGTCATTTTGCATAGCAATCGCCTCATCCAACGTGCTGTATTTGATTAAGTATAGAATCGGAGCAAAGGTCTCATGTTGCACCATTGCAAATTCATTTTTCACTTCAAAGATTGCCGGCTTCACATAGCATCCAGACTCATAGCCTTCACCAGAAAGCACTTCACCTTTCACAATCTCTTTTCCTCCTTCGGCTACAATCTTACCAAGAGCATCTTCGAACATTTGAACTGCATCTGTATCAATCAGCGGACCCACATGGTTATTCTGATCCAATGGATTACCAATTCTAAGTTGGCTATATGCTTTGGTCAAACGTTGTTTTACCTCTTCAAACAGGCTTTCGTGAATAATCAATCTTCTAGTACTGGTACAACGCTGTCCTGCTGTGCCGACAGCTCCAAATACAGCACCTGGTATCGCTACATTAAGATCCGCATTCTCAGTTATGATGATGGCATTGTTTCCACCCAATTCCAAAATGGTCTTACCAAGTCTTCTACCAACAGCTTCACCAACTGATTTACCCATTCTGGTAGATCCCGTAGCAGAAATCAAAGGAATGCGCTTATCATCAGCCATTTTCTTACCGATCTCCACATCTCCAATGATCAGGTTACAAACCCCTGGATGTACGCCATTCTTATCAAAAATGCCTTGAACAATCTTTTGACATGCAATAGCCGACAATGGCACTTTCTCTGATGGCTTCCAGATACACACATCTCCACATACCCACGCGATCGCTGCATTCCAAGCCCAAACAGCCACAGGGAAGTTGAATGCGGAAATGATTCCTACAATTCCAATTGGATGCCACTGCTCATACATTCTGTGAGCTGGACGCTCAGAGTGCATGGTCAAACCATATAGCTGACGAGATAGCCCAACAGCAAAATCACAGATATCGATCATTTCCTGAACCTCTCCAAGACCTTCTTGAAGTGACTTACCCATTTCGTAAGAAACTAATGCACCAAGATCATCCTTGTGCTTTCTTAACTCCTCTCCGATCTGACGAACAATCTCCCCTCTCTGTGGAGCAGGTTTTAGTCTCCAGGTTTTGTATGCCTCTGAAGCCGCATTGATCACTTTCTCATAAGCGTCTTCATCAGCTAGCGTCACTTCAGCAATTGCTTTTCCATCGGCTGGTGAAAATGAAGTAATCTTCTGTCCTCGTGTAGGCAACCATTTGGCTCCTATCGCAGCACCGGGGTTTGATGCTTCTACTCCGAGATTCTTCAACATCACACTGATTTCATTTGTTGAATTTGCCATTTTCAAGTATTGGTTAATTATGTTGTTTTGAGGTGGCAAAGCTAAAAAATTATCCCACCTAAAGACATAAAAAATGCCACTCCGATAAATATTTCCGAAGTGGCATCACTCAACCTACTCTAACCTAACTAAATCACCAACCTAATCCGTAATAGGCCTTTTCTCCATTTGGATAAATTCCTTCTATCAATACTCCTTCACCTCTGGCAGCATCCAATGATGCTGTCAAGTCATCCACTGTTCTAATTTCTCGTCTATCTATTTTGGTAATGATAAAACCTTCCTCTATTCCAGCCTCTTTGAATTTACCGTTGTCCAAATCTTTCACCTGAACTCCATTGTCCAGCTTCAACTTCTCCTTCATTGTTTTGGACACAGGTTCAATTTTAGCACCACTGAGTTCATAAGCTCCTTTCTCAGAAGCAGAACTTGCAGTCACAACTTCAGTAGTCATGAATTGATTCTTCAATGTAGCCTGAACGGTTTCTGTCTTACCCTCACGAATGTATGTCACATCGATTTTATCACCAGGCCTATTCAAGGCAACTTGCTCCTGCAACTGTGCCACATTAGACACTTTCTTACCATTAATCGCAATGATCACATCTTTCTCGAGGATTCCCGCATCAGCAGCTGAAGTTCCTTCATTCACTCTAGCCACAAATACTCCTTTCAGTACATTCAAATCCTCAGCATCCGCCAACTCAGCTGTTACGTCTCTAATTTGAATACCTAACAATGGTCGCTGTACAGCTCCGAAATCTTTAAGATCATAGATTACTTTCTTGACCAGGGTAGCTGGAACCGCAAAAGAATAACCTGCAAACGCACCCGTTGGTGAAGCAATCGCCGTATTGATTCCAACCAATTGTCCTTTTAAGTTCACCAACGCTCCTCCTGAGTTACCAGGATTCACGGCAGCATCTGTTTGAATAAACGCCTCAATTCTTGTATTGCTACCACCTCTAGCAAGAATATTGATATTTCTAGCTTTAGCACTAACAATACCTGCAGTTACTGTAGAGCGGAATTCAAAAGGGTTACCAATTGCTAATACCCATTCCCCTATTTGTATATTTTCTGAATCACCAAATGATACATATGGTAATTGCTCCTCATCAATTTTGATCAATGCTAAATCAGTATCAGGGTCAGTTCCTATCAATGTGGCAGTATACGTTCTATTATCATTGAGCATCACTTCGATATCTGAAGCGCCTTCCACCACGTGATTATTCGTAGCGATGTATCCATCAGCTGAAATAATCACACCTGATCCTGCTCCCTGACGTGGAGAACGCTCACTCCGCTCATAGCGATCTCCGAAATATTCTTTGAAAAAGTCATCCATTGGATTTCTAGATGCATAATCGCTTGAAGCTCCAGAATACTCTGTCTTAATGTGTACCACACCAGGAGTTGCTTGCTTGGCGGCAAAAACAAAGTTTAATCCCTCAGGAACCACATAGTCTGTAGTATCAAACACGTAATTATTGGTGAGGCTAACAGGACTACTTCCATTTACCGGAGTAATCTGCTGAACACGCTGCGGCTCAATCACTAATGAATAGCCTCCAATCGCTATCACCGCTCCCAGGAACGAGGAGAGCACCATAGCAAAATACACATTTCTCTTACTCATATTCATTTCCTTGTCTTGTCTTAAAAAGTCGTACTAATTATACTCAAAACTTCCATTCATTGTTGTACCAAAAACGGACCAACCTACCAATGAGTGCCACTGGTTAACAATTCTTAACAAAAAACCCTGACCAATCGCCTAGCCAGGGTTTCCAACTTCACTCACCAACCTAATTATTTAATGTTGATTGTCTTTTTAGTTTCTTTCTTCTCATCCTTAGGAATCACGATGTTTAAGATTCCATCTTGATAAGAAGCATCAATTTTCTCCAGATTTACATTATCTGGTAAGTAGAACGATCTGCTGAATGTACCATAGTAACTTTCTACACTGTGGTAGTTTTTCTCATTTTTCTCGTTCTTGAATTTTCTTTCACCGCTTACAGTCAATCGATCATCGTTCACATCGATAGTGATTTCATCTTTTTTCACACCAGCTAAATGAAACTGCAATTCAAATTCTTTTTCAGTTTCTGCAATGTCTACCTGAGGTGAGAAGCTAGAAGCTCTCTTTCCACCAAAGAAGTCATCATCAAAAAACTTATCAATGAAGTTGCTGAATGTTGCTGGTCTGTAACCGTTTGGATTATACTTAATAAGTGCCATAGTGTTTAATGTTTTAGTTATTGTTGAATAATGTTTTAAATCAAATACACTAAGCATTAGACGAAATTTGTGCCAAGCCAATATTCAAGGAAAAAGAAGACATAATGACCGATTTAGTGATATTTCTAGAAAATAAATATGTCAATATGTCTGATTCAGGTGGAAAAAACGTCAGATCGATAAAAAGTGAAAAAAATTTGGCTGTACCCATTGCAGATTATCAACCATAAATTTAAGTTTGCAATCCTTTTTGAGGGACACAAAGAAAAATCGCTCAAAAAGAGACCCTAAATTCCTCAGTAGCTCAGTTGGTTAGAGCATCTGACTGTTAATCAGAGGGTCGCTGGTTCGAGCCCAGCCTGAGGAGCCTGAAAGACAGCCATTTACACAAAACAGCGTGTAAATGGCTTTTTTATTTGCCCATTTTTTGCACAAAATCAGGTGATTTATTAGCTTTTACAGATGATAGAGTCCTTTGAAAAACTAACCCAGTTCTGGCTGGAAATCCCTCACAAATTATTTGACGTCTACACCATTTCCAACACACGCAATCAGATAGGAAATGACAATCAAGTCCTGGAGTCATTTACGAACGAGCAGAAAAAGCAATTACAGCTTTTCAATTCTGGATTACTTTCGGATTATGCAAACGCAGAAAGTACTGAAGATTTTAAAAAGGGTTTAGATGGAATACTGAGAAAATTAAAACTCACTGAAGGTTTCGGAGATTGGGATAATCGTAACCTAGAAATTGATAAGGATATCAAACCAAAATTTGTCGAGATTTCAAAAAAAGCACAAGAGCACGCAATTAAAATTATCAATGAGTTCATAGAAGAACATTTTGGAATACCCCAATCAAACGGAGCTCTTTTCAAATACACAAACAAAACCCAATTAATAGTAATCCTAAATGCTATACATGATCTGGGGAACGTCAGAAACCTAAATGACCTGAAGCCAACCAAAAAAGAATTCATCAATTCAATGCTTGAGGTATTCGATGAAAAACCACCATACAATCAGTTACTGAACTCAGCAAAAGGAGGATCAAAAGAGAATTACTTAGACGTATTTGATCAACTCAAGAAATCTGCTGAAGATTCCTTTGATAAAAGCAAGATCATTTAGCAATCAAAAACACGAGTCAATATTGACTACACATTCGATAAGGTGCACATCGATTCACTTTGCAAGTGAAACAAACATGTTACATTATGTCACAAGATGTGTATTTAAATCTCAAATCCCTTTCCGCCTATATTGGGATTCCTGAAGCAACCATTTATTACTACACCAGCAAAAGGAAAATACCATTCTACAAGCCATCAAAGAGCCTGATATTTAAAAAGTCAGAAATTGACGAGTGGGTGGAATCCTCTCGTGTTTCTACAGTTGACGAAATCCAGAAAGGACTAAAGTCATGAAAGGACACTTTAACCCACACGGTATACCTAACAAGATCACAAGGTGTTCCCACAAAATGAGCTTGGTACTAGCATACCCGCCAGTTGGAATATACAGTGTCATTAATAATGATGATCGAGTAATTGGCTATGTGGTTCTAGCCCTCAACAAGAGATCTGAAAGGCAGGCTAATGGGAAGATATACTCTTCTTACTACTCATTACCTGGAGATATCAAGACAACTCTGTCAGACCAAATTTTCAAGACATTAAGAGAAGCAATGAATTCGGTCATGCTGACAGGGTTGTGGAAATCATGAGCATATAATGTACCTTTATTTGTAATTCATTACAGAGAATGAGATTTCGCTTATTAACCGCCCTATTATTGCTTTCTATTGAATCTATTAGTCAAGGAACTATGGACTCAATACCTAATCTGGAGTATGACTCCTTAATTAGTTACATGAGGATTGAATTAGTTAAATCATTCATGTACGACGCCATAGGAGAAGACTCTAAGCCACTTACAAATAAGGTGATATTACTTGCTGAAGAGGCTATTCAAAGAAAGGCAGATGATCCTTTGAGTTATAATTATAGAGGGCATGCCTACAAATCTCAAGGGGATTACTACAAGGCATTAATCGACTTCTCTAAAGCATCCAGACTAAATCCTGATGATTTGTTTTATCTAAAGTTTAAAGGTCAATGCAAGAAAGAGCTGAAAGATTATATTGGAGCAATAGAAGCATTTTCAACTTTGATAGAAAAGCCTCATGACAAGGATTTTGAGTATTTCTCAGTGTATTCTGATAGAGCATATTGCCTTTCAATGATAGGGCGTATTACCGAATCAATAATGGACTACGATGAGGTAATAAGAATTGACCCTGAGAATGGATTAGCATATTTTTTAAGAGGACTAACTAAGATGCAACTCCAAAACAAGGAAAATGAAGCATGTATTGATCTTAGCACAAGTCTAGAATTAGGCTATGAGGACGCCCTAAATGCAATAAGGGAGTATTGTTCAAAATAATTCCTTGACTAAAAAACTGATTTCCGTCAAAACACAACACTTACCTGCAACACGGATAATTTTACATCCATACTGAAAAGGGTTTTCTTCTGAGAAGCTTATTAGACCCATGTGAAGTGTACAACTCATGTAAAATGAATAAGCAGTCTCATACGACTACAGTTAAGACCTCCAAGACCCTTATCGGGGGTCCCTGCTGTCTTAACTGGTAAGGATAACCAAAAACTCTAGCACTGACCACTCTGTCAACTAGGACCTAAATGCTCGCAGGAGTACAAATGGTGAATCCCCCGCGGGGAAGGGATGTCGTATAGGGGCTATGTATTTGGCCAAAGTACCATTGAAAGACCAAATACAACCTAAAGTGAGGGTATTGAAAACGAAATGAGACGTTTTTATTAGGTTTTAAGAATGTTCTCTTTTGTTCTTCACCTGCATTTAGGGGAAAGAGAGGTGTTGCCCTCCAAGTGTAAAAAAGTCGAAAAAACCCTAAAAAACCATCAATCAGCTTTAATTACTAATAATTGATTGCAAAAGGGATCAAAACACCTAATAATGTGTAGAATCCAGTTAAAATGTTGAAAAAAGTGAAAAAAAGGTAAAAAAAGGTAAAATGTAAGTAGTAGTTAGACTAGTTGTACCAGTGAAATAGCTGTAAATGTCAAAAGAATGCAGATTGATCGTGGTGGAGTATCATAAACACACAGACAATTTGATTTCAAACCATGAATATTGACCCCCTGGGGTCTAATATTCCGAATTTCCCCTGGAGATGCACACCCCATCATATCATATATTAGGTTCTTAGTTATAGATGGAAGCGACTTTGAGTTACAAAAGATTAACAGAAAGGTAATCTTAAGCGATGACCTTTCTTTCTACAATAAAAAGCCAATAATGGCTAAAATTATGGTAACCACAGTAGAAATTATGATACTCACTTTTGTATCATGGGATAGTTTACTCCAGAAAGAAAATATATCAATTTTCTTGCTTGGTATGTCTGGTGGATTGATGTTATCAGCTCTTATAACTGTCTTGTCTAGATTGCTATTCAATAGAAAAGACTCTAGATAATCCCTCCCTTTACCAGAAATAATAAAGTTGCCATTGACTGTAGATTGAACAAAGTGCTCTTCTCTAAGTTCAGAGAGCGTTTTAACTGTTTGATCATAGTTCATCCTACCTTCAGTTAGTCGGGAGATCTTAATGGCTGAAAGCTTCCTTTTCTGTATAGATAGGATTTTCAGCACAATAGTTTTTGAATCCATATTCCTCAATTGCTGTAATTAAGGTAGTGAATAATTAACTTTACATTATATCAAAGGCTAAAAAGAGAGGTCAGAGGAGCACGAAAAGAAGCTGAAAATATCATATTCTTTGGATAATGCTCCGTAAAGGTGGTTATAAATAAAGAACTCTTATTGAGAATTCATTGGCTCTGCTTGTGAGTCCAAATCACAGGCATCCATTGTTTTATAAGAAAGAAATTGTCAAATTATCTCTGCGAGTGCCTATACTCTAGTCCATACTAAAATAAAATCGCCTAACCCATTAGTCCTACCAAGTTTAAGACTGAACGATAATTCTAACCTATCAAAACTATCATTAATCGAAAGTGAAGGCTCACCATCAAGAACAAGGTCATCTGATGTTACATTAACTTTCATATTAATTATGTAGCCTTCCTCTGAAACCGAAAACGAAACTTCATCGAACACATTAACTACATCTCCAGTAAATGAAATTTTTGTATCACTGATTTCAAATGAAAAACTAGACATTGAAATATTTCCCACTTGAGCTTCAGTTAGTGTCCATTCCGAATTTAAAGCAGGAATAACCATTTGTTTCCTAGAACAGCCATTGACGTCAACCATCTGACTAAATCCAGTTTCTGGACACATGTCAATATCATCTGTAACTCCGTCATCATCACTATCCAGTTGATACAGCGCACATCCATCAATATCAACAGGCTCGCCCAGACTAGTGCCTGGACACAGGTCCAGTGTATTTATTATCCCATCATCATCAAGATCCGTATCTGGCTCATCTTCTTTGCAAGAAATGATAGTCAACAGCATAATTAGTATTATACTTTGTTTCAGGTAGTTTGTAAAAGAATGCATAAGATTAATTCATATTAGCGGTTTGACAACCTAATATAAGAATTACTTAGCCAAAACCTAAAACCAATCTTCCCAGCTAACTATTCTATCACACAAACCCATTAAGATCCGCAATTATCAATGATATCTCCTCAAGCTTATCTTCAATAGTGTTGTCGTTTAGCTCTATTTTGATTGTATGGAATAAACCCTGAAGCGGAATTCCATTAAGCTGACCGCCAGTGCTATTCTCATCCATCATCACGTCCATGGATATGTATCCTGAATCCATCTCTGAATATCGATCAGTCATTGTTGTCTCCTGACTAGTCTCATTCGATAGCGTAACCGTGAAAACGCCGTCTTTAACGCCATTAAATTCACTCTGATCAATGAAGTTGTATGACCTTAACTTCACTGCAAGAGGCTCTATTGGAAGAGGTGTCTTTAGCTCAAATGTTATTGACGAATCAACGGATGTTCCCATTAAGCTATTGAATCCAGATCCTAGGTTTTTATAGGCCGAAGAAGCGGTAAATAAATACATGTGATTTCCATAATGAACAGCAGCCACAAAACTCAATTCTGTTTCACACACAAATCCGTCCCTATCATTGTATAGAAATACCTTTCCTGGAGATCCATCATTTGATAGTATGAACAAGTCGTGGAATGGATCGTATGCAGAGTCCCCAGATCCAGTATAATTCAAGAATTCTGACTTCATCTTATACACTGTAGATAAAGGAACAAGTCCCTCTCTGGTATATTTCATCCATTCTCCTCGCTTACGGTCCCACCAAATAGCCTTACCATCTGCTGTGGCAACTGAGCCTCCGTCGGATATATTGATTCCATAATCCCCTTTAAGCTTCTGAATAGACCCAATAACGTCATCAGACGCAGTTATTTGATCAACTCCATCCTGACTGGTTATTATTGATTCTTCAACATACATTGAGTGCGTAGAAGAATCACATATTGCAAGCAAAACAGATCCAAAGTCGGACATCCTGGAAACCCTTAGAAGAGTATTAATTGAAACAGCTTCTGATGGGATCGTCTTTTGATCAGCAAAGTAAAAACTTGATATCTCATTGATATTAGAATCTGGAATGAGCTTTCCTCCCCATCGAATCTTTGTAGGAGTTTCTTTGGCCTCTAGTCCTTCGTCGATAATAAACGGCTTGCCTGACAGTTTGTGAAAAGAAGCGTCATTATTTCTGAGCGTGTTTGGTTTTCTTGAGAGAACCCATGCTTCACCTGATCGGTCGAGATTTTCGGTTTTATTATAGGCTGCATTGTCATCTAGCTCATTCATAGACATGGCTGATCCAGTAGTTATCCATAGTTGAGCTGCAGTTGAGCTGCCAGTAGGATTAACAACAACTTCAACATAGTACTCATCATAATCAGTTCCACTTATAGAAGGAGAATCTATGATCTCAGTGTAAGTATAACCACGACTTTCTATCTTGTCCAAAGCAAGGTCGTCAATCAGCGTACTAATTACAGTTGTTGCAGTAGATCCACTTCTACTTTCAAGCTTGACAACCCTTATAGTAAAGTTGTTTTTTGGGTTTGAATTGATAATGTTTGATATTACCTCAATTCTGACATGTAATAAATGTTTGTTATATGTCGCAGCGTCATTGGAGTCGATTTTAATAGATGTTATGTTGCTTCCAGTTGAGCCAAGTGAATATCCTTGACTTGGAGGATCAACAACAACCTTACTCCAGCTAACTCTTTCAGAATCTTCAGCGCTATCATATACTGACCTGTCCTTAATTAATAGGCTTTTGAATTCACCACCAGAAACACCAACACCATCAACATCAATAACACTAAAAGGTGAAAATTCTAAAGCTCTACTCAACGGAAAAGATACCCTCTCTTTTACAAGGTTAACTTCATGTATTTCAGGATTTGGGAAATCAACAAACCAGGTTGATGAATCATCTATTGATGTAGTTTCAATGATATGCTTTGTACCATTAAATATTACAGTCTCACCAATGGATTTTGGACTATATATTTCAAATAGATTGTATTGAATTCCTCTGCTTATTGCTCCTGCCTTTTGCCTGTAAGATCCTGGATCAAGATAGATTTTCCCTGAATCTGAGCCAACGATCTTAAAGTCGAGAAAAGATGAATATGAATCATCTCTAGTAACATTTAAGCTCATTCTATCACCTTCCTGATAGTTATAGCCTACATCAGTGGATACGACTATTCTTTCCAAATTACCAGGGTCTGCCACAAATTCAGATAAGTAAGTCCCAGAACCATCGGTGTTAGTCATTTCGTAAAAAACTGATGAGGCATAACCCTCAATTGAGAAGTCTTTATCTAAGTTTTCAGATACAACTAATTGCAAATACTTGGCCCATGATGGAATGTTGTTTGTTGATACAGATGCCAACCTGACATTGGATATTGAATAAATACTATTGCCTGATGATATTTCCTTGACAGCTATAGCTCCTCTTGTTCTTAAAAAGCCATCAAGAAACTGAACTCCTACGAACCTTCTACTCCTTGGAATTAGGCATCTTCTATTGCTTATCTCGTCAGTATCTATTGAGTCGTCCACAACCACTCCTGTTGCCTTAAAATAAGGAGCATTTATAGACATATCGGTATTTAATGCAACATCTGGTCCAAAGTCTGGAGTGAACCCTGAAAACATACCAGAAGAATCAAATTCATCCAAACTATCCTTTGTATTAGCAAGAAACAATCTATTCTTTGAAACTTCGAAGCACTTAGCGTAAATAGGCACACTGTCAAATTGCTTGGATGCTGATTGTGAGTCAAGTGCTTCACCAAGTGATCCGTCAAAGGTTATGGTTTGATCGTTTCCAACAGCATCAATTTCGGTTGTGGTGATTCTTCTCCAGCTCCCTTCGTTCACCCTGGCATACCATTCAATTTTAGCTGCATATGTCGGGTGATCTGCAGATATGGTTATGTCTACAGATTCTATTCCATCGATACCGTAATTAAGATCTGACAAGTCCGATTGACCAATAACAGTGCAAAAGTTAGACAAAGCAGACACCTCACCAGAATCATAAACGTATCGAGCTGCAAAATCATGCTTATTCTCAAACTGGACGCTTGCGGTGCCAGTGTTGATAGAAGTATCAATAAACACTGGAGGTCTCTTTATTACGGTGATATCCTCAATATTAGTAATGGCCACCACAGACCTGGACACATCCCATATCAACGGGGTCCCTTGGCCATGGTAATTCCAAACAAGATAACCTCCGACAAATCTAATTTCAGGATAAAAGTCCCCCGTAAATTCATGAGTGTATGATGTGATAACTCCAGATATCGATCCAGCACTTGAAACCTTTCTGATTTCTGCCTGAGTTCCGTTTGCACACAAAACATAAATATTACCTTCACTATCAATTGTTGCAGACAATATAACTGAGCTGGCTAACGCTGGAATACTAGAGGCAAACAAATCAATTGACTTCAACTTTTTAATTGTGTCTTTTGATCCTGACTCAGAATGAGTCTTGATAATATTCAACGCCTCTCTGTAGTCACCTTTTGGCAATACAGCGTCATCAACATTGAGCTTTCCAGAAAAGTCTAAAGGTATTGTTCTTTCAAATGAATTCATGTTTCCCCGTTCAATTGACACTTTTGTAAAGGTCCGCTGATTGTCAGGGAAACATGTTTTTTGACAGAATTTATACCTTAGTTCTTCGTACTTATTACTACTTTATCCGAGAGACCTATCTCTTTAGCATACTCCTCTAATGGTATTTTGATTTTAAAATCTTCAAGAATCAATCTGGCCTTTTTCAGGCCGTTTTCGTCGCAAAATCGAATATATTTATCTAGTTGCGTTTGAAGAATTTCTAGCTCTTGCTGTGTCATAATTATAGCGGTGTTTGTTCGGTTTTTTCGTTAATCTAATTCCTTTTCTACATAGTTAATTAAGCCACATTTTTCAATCATTTCGATTAATACGGCCCTTCCTTTTTCCAGACCATTTCTATTGCAAAATGTGATATACATGTTCAATTCTTGTTCTAGCATTTTCATAATTGTACTTAGTTTTAGTTATTAATTCCTTTAAGTAATTTCTTAGTCATTTCAAGTTTTTTATTTGACGAGAACCCTTTCAAATATCTCTGGGTAGTTCTTTGGCTTTTATGGCCTAGAGCAAATTGAATAAACTCCGTAGTTCCACCTTCATTAAGTACCATATTTGAAAATGTATGTCTGGCCGTCTGAAATGAGACATTAGTTTTAATACCCGCCTCTTTTGCAAGCTTCTTTAACTGATTGCTTACCTTATTGGTATAGTTCTTTATTGTTCTGGTTTTCTCCTCTTCATTCATATTGCCATTCAGAACATCAAAAACATAATCCATTCGATCACCCTCAATTCGTCCATTTGATTTTATCAATTCAATAAGCTCATTAGTTAACGGTGCCCGAATGACTTCTAAGTCAGCTCTCGTGGTGTCCTTGGTTTTCTCTCTGATAAACTGGATTTCTTGATAGTCAAATAGAAGGTCTTTAATCCTTAGGTTAAGCAAATCTTTCATGTTGGCCCCATTAGTCAGAAAACTAATAAACCAAAAGTCTACAGCTAACCTATACAGCGTGTTAATGGTGTTGAAATTGTGTAGTACCTGAACCTCTTCTAATTCAAGGCAAATATTTGTCTTCCTGGTTGCTGGTATTGTAAAACCACCCTTTTTGAATGGTGAGTTTTTCTTTTCAAGTACTCCTTTATCAATCAGTCGATTTATTAGTGTTCTTAGGTTCCTTGTATAAACTCCAACTGTTGACAGGCTTTTACCCATACCAATGGCCCAACGTTCGTAATTCTTAAGAAAGTCAGAGTTGATATCATATAATTGAAAACTAGTATTGTCAATGTTCTGACTTTTCAGATACTCATTGAATGAGTTTTTTGCAGATATATAGCTTTCATAGGTTCTTATCTTATTGTCCTGATATTTCGCATCCGCATATTGTTGAAATGCCCCATTTAAAGAATGATCCTCTTCAACCTGAAGCTTAAACATCCGCTCTTTGAACTGATGAAAACTAAACGGTTTTAATTCATGTGCTATCCTATAAGCCTTAGACTCAATCAAGTTCAATTCTGTTCTCACCTCCAATAGTTTAGATCTCTGGAGATTCATTGCATCGTTAAAGTCCTTTTTACTGAGGTGCGAGTACTTTGTCAAGGACTTAAGTGAATATCGTTTTTGACTACCATTATAGTAAACCTTCAGCTTGACTGGATGTCTCCCGTCATTCAATTTACTTCTCTGATCAAGTACAACCGACACATTGACACTCTTCATGATTTGCCTAATATTTGCCTGATTAATTTATAATTTGCCCAAAACAACTACAAACAATCATAATGATTATTTACATATTAAGGCCTATATTAGCATTTATTCAAACAAATCACAAGTATGTCGGAATAAATCTGTCTGACTGTTAATCAGAGGGTCGCTGGTTCGAGCCCAGCCTGAGGAGCAAAGAAAAGCCATTCACGTCTAAGTGAGTGGCTTTTTTACTTTAAAATTCACATGAAACGCTGGTTAGCCCTGATAGCCTGAGGAGCATAAAACGTGAAACCTGATCATAATTGGTCAGGTTTTTTTTTGATTTATAGCCACATCATTCGAAGGTCAGGCGTCCCCAACTAAGCAGTCCGCCTCAGTCACAGGAACAAAGACAATCCCTAAAAATCACCCAATGACCAAAATACCATCAAACAACAAAATCTGGGAATTGATTTTGAATGGTTTCCTGAAAATTAGAGACAAAGTCCACAAAATGTGGTTTATCAAAATCCTCCTCTCTTAAGACTAAATAGATTTCTCGCATCAGTTTATTTTTACCTATGGTTTTGAAAACCAATTCACTTTGATGAGCAAATGGCTTTAGCATCCATTCAGGGATACAAGTAATACCACGATTTGCCCGCACCATCTCCAATGTGAGTTCTGTCAGAGGAATCGCAGAAACCTTGAAAGGGATAACCTTATTTGGTTTCAGGTATTTATCACAAACCGATACCGTTTCCAGTGGATAGGAATGAATAATCAAATGCTGGGAAGCGAAATCTTTTGCCTCAATAAATTTGTTAGCAGACAAGGCATTTTCTCTATGCATTAAGGCTAAGAGCTCATCTTTGAGCACCTTTATGCAAAGCAGGTTTTCTTGTGCTGGCCTGCTCGTCACCAGGGCAATATCTACCTCGTAATTAAGGAGGTTTTCCAATGGGTGGTGTGTAGTATTATATAAGAGTTGGATGTCTATCTGTGGATAGAGAGCCGCCATGCGTTCCAGAAACTGAGGAAACAACAGGTAGAACGTATAACATTCACTACTTACCCTGATATTACCCCCTTCGTTTTGATGAGAGCTTTTGATCTGAAGTAGCTTCTCATCTACAGAATTGAGTACACTTGTAGCCAGGGCATACAATTCCTCCCCTGAATCTGTTAGATCCCATTTAACCCTTTTACGTTCAAAAATTTTGAACCCCAAATCCAGCTCTAAGGAACGAAGTTGATGGCTTAAAGCAGAAGTAGTTAGACATAGTTCATCTTTTGCTCTTGCAATGTTGCCCAGGTCAGCGATCGTTTTAATGAGTCGGAGGTGTTTAAATTCCATGTTACAAATGTATTAAATCAGAAGTACAGGAAGCGTTGAATAGATTTCAACAATTGACACAATTCTTCTCAACAAACCTGAGCTAATTCCGGTGGCTCACCTTATAAGTTTGCAACTGAAATGCAATCCTTATGAAGAATGCTGTACGTAGGAATCTGAGAATCGTAAGATACATTCTTTACCGGGAAACTATTCTGGAAAAGAAAGAGATACTCTGGACCTTTTTAGGATCCTTTTGCGGGATCAGCCTTATTGGTCTAACGGAGGATTATCTACTCGCAGGTATCGATGTTGTTTTCCTTATTGGTTCCTTTGGCGCATCGAGCGTATTGATTTTTGGCGCTATTCAAAGCCCATTGGCTCAACCTCGGAATCTGGTAGGTGGCCACCTGATCTCTTCAGTGGTCGGGGTAGGCTGCGCAAGTCTATTCGGCATGTTTCCAATGTTTGCAGCAGCTTTAGCTGTATCATTATCTATTCTGCTTATGCAGATCTCTAAAACCCTTCATCCCCCGGGAGGAGCCACTGCCTTAATTGCTGTAACCGGCTCAGAGCAGATCAAATCTTTGGGATGGTGGTATGTGTTGTTTCCCGTGTTAAGCGGAGTAATCATCCTACTGCTCATCGCACTATTATTTAATAACTTATCCAACGAAAGAAAATACCCTACCACTACCAGATATACCCGGGTATACAGTAAACGAAAGTAATATGTACTGGAGAAGCGATGAAATAAGACCATCAATTTGAATATCCCAATTGCATTTCCAATCACATTCCGTAATGTCAAAAGTTGAAATGAACCAACTGACATAAATCAGCTATTATAATTACGGATATTTTTGTCCGAAATAAAAGTAGAGCCTACATTTGCTAACAAACAATCACAATTATGTTTTCTAAAGCCTGTGAATATGCCCTTAAAATCATGATTTACCTCTGCTCTGTAGCAGATGCCGGAAAGCTTGCAGGTCTAAAAGACATAGCCAAGGCGATAGATTCTCCGGAGGCATTCACGGCTAAGATTTTACAGCAACTAGTACGTGCCAACCTATTGGATTCATTGAGAGGTCCAAGCGGAGGGTTCAAGGTGGTGGAACAGCCTATCACCCTACTTGAGGTGGTAAATGCCATTGATGGTGAGGGGCTTGTGAGCAATTGTGTCTTGGGATTAAAAGAATGTGGAGGAGATCATCCTTGCCCAGCACACGACAAATTTGTAGCTGTTCGTGATCACCTCCGTGGAGTATTATCAACTACTCATTTAGCTGATTTAAAAGGAGGCGTAATTGATGGAAACCGGTTTTTAAGAATCTAAAAAAAATTTACACTAATAACGGACTTTTTTGTCCTTAATTAATTTATGGAAAATTTAGCAAAATCAAAAGTGGGAGTGATCGTGGCTACTAACTTCAGAACCTCCCGAATATTCACCTCACATAACATAGATTTTTGTTGTGGAGGAGGAATCACATTAGAAGAAGCATGTTCTACAAAAAATCTGGACATCAACGAATTACTCCAGGAACTTGAGGAAACATTCAAAGAACCTGACACTCTGAACTTCCAGCAACTTGATCTGGATCAACTAATCGACACAATAGTCAACTTACATCATAGCTATGTTTTGGCTACGGTCCCTGCTTTACGAGCATATTTAGAAAAACTAAGTCGGGTGCATGGCGATCGTCACCCGGAGTTGCATTTAGTGAATGAATTATTCATAGCAGGCTCACAAGCATTGCTACATCACATGCAAAAAGAAGAGCAAGTCCTATTTCCTTATATAAAAGCGATGGTTGAGTCCAGAAAAAACGGATTCGAACTATCAAGACCTCATTTTGGAGATATTGAAAATCCGATTCAGATGATGGAACAAGAGCACCAGGATGAAGGATTCAGGTTTCATCAAATCGCTAAACTGACCAATGAATATGAATGTCCTGCAGATGGATGCCAAACATATAAAGTGGCCTTTGCGATGCTAAAGGAATTTGAGGAGGACCTTCATAAACACATTCACCTGGAAAACAACATACTGTTTCCAGCCTCCCGAGAACTTTTCAAAGAATTTTCATTCAGTAATTCCTAAACAACAATACGATGAAGTTATCAAGAGCATACCTACAGATAGCCTTTCTACTTCTACTAATATCAGCTTGTGGAGATGGAGGCAAAAGTCGAATAGAGCAGATCAAAGAACAATCAAAGGTAGAACCCGCTGATCCATACGAAAATTGGCAACAGTTTCACGGAGTAGGACCTGTTAAAGAATTTACCCTTGCAGCTGAAGTAGATCAACAACTAGCCACTACCGGGCAGGAGATATTTGAAACCAAGTGCACCGCTTGTCACAAAGCAGACAAGAAGTTTATCGGTCCTGCACCAAAAGATATTCTCACAAGAAGAAATCCAGCCTGGGTGATGAATATGATCCTTGCTCCAGATAAAATGATCAAGGAAGATCCTATTGCCAAGAAGCTTCTAATGGATTTTAATGGCTCTCCTATGGCCAACCAAAACCTGACTGAGGAAGAAGCCAGAGCAGTTTTGGAATACTTCCGAACCTTATAACTAAACCTTAAAAATCATGAATGCAACAAACCTTAAACTATTGATTTTGGTGATGCTAGCCATAGCGTTTTGGTCCTGTGGCTCACCCAACCAGAGTGAGCCAAAAGTGACTGAATCAGCCGCGGCTTTAAACCATCCGACGGGTCAGGCTTCTGTTGTGGATGAAGTATCCGACCCGAATATCCTGCAAGTAGCGATCTCTTCAGAGCCACACAGTATGCTTGTTGCTGCAGTTCAGGCGGCTCAAATAGAGCATGTACTAGTGAATGCTGGCCCTCTTACTGTATTTGCGCCAGTCAACAGTGCTTTTGATGCACTACCAGCCGGCACGGTCGACAACCTTCTCAAACCTGAGAACAAAGGAGATCTTGCTACGATCCTAACACGCCATGCTGCCCCAGGCTCCTATGATTTGGAGGCTCTGAAAAGAGAAGCGAAGAAAGGCAGAAAACTATACATGGCAACGGGAGACTATCTCGAAGTAACCATAGATGGTGACGATGTACTGGTAAGTGGAGCCAAAGTAGTAGGGACAGTTCCGGCTTCTAACGGAATCATCCATGTAATTGAAAGTGTGATTTTACCTAAATAAATACTCAAATGAAATCTAAATATTTAAACATAAGGAATACCCTGATCGTAGGCTTGATGGCATTGCTGACATCCTGTGGACAATCAGGTGATAAGAGTGGTAGTGGAGCGCTCGGAAATAGTATCGCTGAGAAGGTATATATTGCTCCCGGAGAAAGGGATGAACAGTATGCCTTTTTATCGGGAGGTTATAGTGGCAACCTGACTGTTTATGGATTGCCTTCAGGTAGGTTATTCAAAGAAATTCCGGTTTTTTCGCAATTCCCAACATCAGGTTATGGATACTCAGAAGAAACCCAACCTATGTTGAATACATCTTTTGGCTTTATTCCATGGGATGATTTACACCATCCGGATATTTCACAAACCAATGGAGAGCTGGACGGAAGATGGATATTTGCGAATGGCAATAACACTCCTCGTATCGCCAGAATTAGTCTGACTACTTTCGAAACAGAGGAGATCATAGAAGTACCCAACAGTGCAGGAAATCACAGTTCGTCATTCATTACAGAGAATACCGAATATGTGGTAGCAGGCACCCGATTTTCTGTGCCAGTCCCACAGCGGGACATGCCAATCAAAGAATACAAGGCCAACTTCAAAGGGGCATTGACATTCATTTCCGTAGACCCGGAACATGGCCATATGGATATCAAGTTTCAATTGCTCATGCCAGGATTCAATTATGATCTCTCTCACCCGGGTAGGGGCAAGTCACATGGTTGGTTTTTCTTTTCTACCTATAACACGGAGGAAGCAAATACCCTTTTGGAAGTAAATGCATCACAAAATGACAAGGATTTTATAGCCGCAGTAAACTGGAAAAAAATCGAAGAGTATGTGAATAATGGAGGCGGCACTAAAATGGCTAGCAATTATGCGCACAATGTGTATGATGAATCTACCCATACAGCCACCTCCACTATCAAAAAGGAAGTACTGACTGTAAATCCTGCTGACATTCCGGGAGCTCTTTACTTCCTTCCTACCCCTAAATCTCCTCACGGCTGTGACGTAGACCCTAGCGGTCAATACATTGTAGGTGCGGGTAAATTGTCTGCCAATATCACGGTGCATTCCTTTGATAAGATGCTGGCAGCTATTGATGCGAAGAAATTTGATGGGGACGCTTACGGCATTCCAATTCTAAATTATGATGATGTGCTGGCAGGCAGTGTTCAGAGTGGTGGATTAGGTCCATTGCACACCGAGTTTGATGGCCGAGGAAATGCCTATACAACCTTCTTTATTTCTTCTGAAGTGGTGAAATGGAAATTGGATACCTGGGAAGTTGTGGACAGAAAACCTACCTATTACTCAGTAGGTCACCTGATGATACCAGGTGGTAATTCCCGAAAACCGCATGGCAAATACCTGGTAGCCATGAATAAAATTACAAAAGACCGGTATCTGCCTACCGGCCCAGAGATGGAGCACTCTGCTCAGATCTATGACATATCCGGAGAGAAAATGGAGCTACTGTATGACTTCCCAACCCATGGAGAGCCACACTATGCTGCCGGATGTAACGCCGACCTATTGGTGAATAATTCGAAAAAGATTTACAGAATTGACGAGAACAATCACCCTTATGGCATCAAGAGTCCTGCAGATGCAAGAGTTGAAAGAAACGGCAATGAGGTTCATATTTACATGTCGACTATCAGAAGCCACTTTACTCCAGACAACATCGAAGGAATCAAGGTGGGTGATAAGGTATACTTCCACATTACCAATCATGAACAGGATTTTGACGTACCACATGGTTTCTCCATGATTGGACAAGCAACTTCTGAAATCCTCATTATGCCAGGTCAAACCAAAACCTCGCTTTGGGAACCTAAGAAGGTAGGTGTATGGCCATTCTACTGTACAGATTTTTGTTCAGCACTTCACCAAGAAATGCAAGGATACATACGTGTATCACCAGCAAACGCTAACATCGACCTAAGCTGGTCACTTGATGAATAATGACATGAGCTAATTGGGGCAGGCTTGACCTGCCTCAATTAAACCCATCTACAAACAACCAATACAATGAAAAGAGCAGGTATATTAATGATTCTTGGAAGTGTGATGCTCGTAGGCTTATTTATATTTCCTATGTGGAACATTCGGTTGGGAGCACCACAATACCCTGACCCTTTGGGGATAGACATCCATGTCAATGGATTGAAAGGCGAGAGCGAATTTGACATTCAAAACATAGACGGACTCAACCACTACATCGGTATGAAAACCTTACCGAAACCAGAAGATATGTGGGAATTCTCCGTATTTCCCATTGTTGTGGGAGCCATGGCATTTACAGGTCTGGTCATTGGTATCCTTGGTTTTTCACAGAAAATTTCTCCCATATGGTTTCTTATCTGGTTTCTGCTGATGTCTGCATTGGGAACATTGGGGATCTACGATTTCAACCTTTGGTTAATCGATTACGGTAGTGATCTGGATCCTAATGCCATATTGAAACTGGTTAATTCGGATGGAACACCAATGCAATACAATCCACCGCTGATCGGTCACAAGAAACTTTTGAATTTCGATGCATTTTCTTATCCAAGGACAGGAGGCATTTTACTAGGCCTCGGTATGTGTTTAACCTTGCTAGCCTTCTTTTTAGGTAGAAAATCTCAAATAAATCTTAGCCATGAAAAATAACCGAATAACATTCTGGCTAATTGTCATAGGCCTGCTAGCAGAGACCGGATGTAGCTCTGGTCCAAAACCCATCAAATACGGCGAAGATGCCTGTGACTTCTGCAGAATGACCATAGTCGATAATCAACATGCGGCTCAACTAGTGACTGAGAAGGGTCGAAACTATAAATATGACGCCATAGAATGTATGATCAATGACCTTAAGAACTGGAGCAGACCACCGGTGGCAGTCCATCTTGTGGCAGACTATGCCAATCCGGGAAGTTTGATCGATGCGCTTCAAGCTAGTTATTTAATTAGCGAAGAAATCCCCAGCCCCATGGGCGCGTATCTATCCGCATTCTCCAATGAGGAAATAAGAGATGACACACATAGCTACACAGGAGGACAAAAACTCAGCTGGGATCAGGTGTCACTAGAATTAGCCGAAAATCATAACCACAAACATCTTTAAAATAAATGTTGCGCTGTATCACCATATTACTCTTTGTAGTTGGCATAGGTTTTTGTTCCAGGGCTAGCACCTTTTCGATATGCCATCAATGCGAACTATCATCGCTTGCAATGGCCATCGATCAGACATCCTCTGGTGATACACTTATTTTCAAAGCAGGCACTTACTCAAGCCCTGGTATTGAAATCAGAAAGCCACTAACATTGATCGGGGAACCAGGAGCACTACTGGACGGAGAAGCAAAGAACTATATCCTTAAAATTTTAGCAGATAGTGTCACAGTGCAGGGCTTTGCGCTGATCAACTCTGGTCGGAGTTATACCAAAGACTATGCAGCTATTTATATCCACAGATCCATTGCTTTTGCATTGATAAATAACACAGTCAAAGATTCCTTCTTTGGTTTTTTAATCGAAAAATCAAGCAATGGACGAGTTCATGGAAACAAGATCATAGGGACTGCAACCCGTGAAGATCAATCAGGAAACGGCGTGCATTTATGGGATTGCGATAGCATTCTAATCTCTGAAAATGAGGTTTCAGGAATGAGGGATGGCATATACCTGGAGTTTGTGGATGGAAGTGAGATCATTGAGAATTACAGCCATCACAATGTCCGATATGGGCTTCATTTTATGTTTTCTAACCACGACAGGTACACCAGAAATACCTTCGAAAGAAATGGTGCTGGGGTGGCAGTTATGTTTTCCAAATGGATACACATGGAGCATAACCGCTTCACTGACAACTGGGGCACAGCCTCCTATGGGCTGTTGCTCAAGGAAATCTATGACGCGGAGGTATTAAACAATACCTTCCTACAAAATACCCTCGGCGTATTTGTGGATGGATCTTCCAGGGTCAATTACTCTGGCAATACTTTTCGCCAAAACGGATGGGCGATCAAAGTCTCTGGAGGCTGCTACACCAATGTATTTAAAGGCAACAACTTTCTGGGCAATTCTTTCGACGTATCCTATAATTCCAAAATGAATGACAACTCGTTTAATGGCAATTTCTGGGGTTCGTATAGCGGCTATGACCTGGACAAAGACGGTACCGGAGATGTACCTTACCGACCTGTAAAGTTGTTTTCTTATGTGGTCAATAAGACTCCAGAAACCATCGTCCTTCTTAGGAGCCTATTTGTAGACATCATCAATTTTTCTGAAAAAGTATCTCCCGCTTTTACGCCGGATGATCTGGTAGATCTTTCACCTTCAATGAGATTATTCCAATGATTCAAGTTCAAAACATTCAAAAATCCTTCGGTAAACTTCAGGTATTGGATAGGGTCAGCTTTGACATAACTAAGGGTGGTATAGTGGCCATTCTTGGGCCCAATGGCTCTGGAAAAACCACTTTTCTAAAAATCCTTCTGGGGATGGTAATAGCAGATTATGGATCTATTTTGTACGAAGGAAAGGACATTTCGCGTACTCACAAATACCGAAAAAATATTGGCTATTTACCTCAAATCGCTCAGTTCCCAGATAATCTGAAGGTAAAAGAGGTCATATCCATGATTATGGACATTCGCGAAGAACCCGCCAACTCCAAATACCTCATCACACTATTTGGGTTAGAGAAGTATTTGGATCAGAAGCTCAGCAACTTATCAGGAGGAACTCGTCAAAAGGTCAATATCGTGCTGACGTTTATGTTTGACTCACCCATCATCGTACTGGATGAGCCTACCGCAGGACTAGACCCAGTTTCACTCATCAAACTAAAAGAGCTGATCCATCGGGAAAAATCAAAAGGCAAGATCATTCTGATTACTTCTCACATCATGAGTCTGGTAGAAGAGTTGGCTGATGAGGTCGTCTTTTTACTGGAAGGAAATATCTACTTCAAAGGCACTATTGGTGAGCTTAAATCAAAAACTGAAACTAAAGATTTAGAACACGCCATTGCAAAAATCCTGGAGCCATGATTAAAATATTTAAATATAGTTTTTCGGATTTGATACGCAGTAGATGGAGCTTTATCTACTTAGCGTTCTATTTGTTACTAGGTTTTGTCTTGTTGTTTCTAAACAATGATCTATCTAAGGGAATCATCACCTTAATGAACGTCATCGTTGTGCTCACACCTATGATCGGGACCATATTTGGCGTCATGTATTATTATAACTCCAGGGAGTTTACTGAGTTGCTTCTAGCCCAACCTGTGAAGCGATCCGTGATATTACTTGGACAGTATTTAGGCATCTCTATCTCCCTGTCCTTGAGCTTGATTATTGGTTTGGGGATTCCGTTTCTGGCGTATGGGCTATTTCGATCTGGTGAGATCGTCAATTTCCTGCTTCTACTGATCAGCGGAACCTTTCTCACTTTCATTTTTGTAGCATTAGCCATTTGCATTGCCCTATTTAACTCCAACAAGATTAAGGGATTTGGCTATGCCATCCTGATGTGGTTATTTTTTGCTGTGATTTATGATGGCCTGATCCTCTTGTCCATGATGATTCTTGCTGATTATCCCCTAGACAATTATGCGTTGATTGCCAGCTTCCTGAATCCCATAGATCTGTCAAGGATTATGATTTTACTTAAATTGGATATCTCTGCCTTATTAGGCTATACCGGTGCCCTGTTCCAACAATTCTTTGGGACTCCTCTTGGACTAATTGCCTCCTGGAGTATGTTGATGCTTTGGACGATTTTTCCTACTGTATTGCTCATTCGTAAAGCACAAACCAAGAATTTTTGATCACCCAAAGGGCAAGCCCCATTCATTCCCATCAATATTCACCATTTCAGATACGCAAATGACTAACCAATTAAAGGATATAAAATCAGAAAAGGATGTGAAACTGCTGATACATGGGTTTTATGATCGCGTACGCCAGCATCCGGAAATCAGCCACTTTTTCAATGAAACCATACAGGATTGGGACACTCACCTGGACAAGTTATCTAAGTTCTGGATGGCCAACCTGTTTGGACAATCAGGGTTCACCGGCAATCCTATGAAAGCTCATATAGAAGTCGATCAAACTTTTGACAATCAAATCGAGCAAGCACACTTTGGCCATTGGCTACAACTGTGGTTCAGCACGATTGACTCTCTCTTCTCTGGTGATAAGGCGAATCTAGCCAAGGAGAGGGCGCGAAACATTGCCCATATCACCTTTATGAAGATTTATCAATCAAGAAAAATAAACCATTAAATGATTATGGAAAAAGTGAAAGAATCTGTCGTTCACGACCTCAAAGAAATGATTTCTTATGCTGAAGGTGCGACCGTGAGTAAGGTCTTAACTAAAAACAAGCAGGGAAACACAACACTTTTTGCATTTGATAAGGGTCAGGGACTCAGTGAGCATACTGCTCCCTTCAATGCTATGGTGATCATTTTGGACGGTCAATGCAATGTGATCATCAACGGAGAGCTGCATCTGCTCGAAGAAGGACAGATGATCATTATGCCGGCCAATATTCCTCATGCACTGGAATCGATCACATCCTTCAAAATGCTCTTAATCATGATCAAAGATTAAATTGTATGAACTCAACTCTTAAGTGTTAGCTCAGAAACATTATATGAATTTATCCAGGAGTACCTATATCATCATTTTAAACCTCATTTTGGTAGGGATCATTGGATGTTTTCTGCGCTTCTATTTTTTGCATCCTGTAGCAGGTATAAACTATGGTTACGTACTTCACGCCCATTCACACCTGGCCTTTTTGGGTTGGGTCTTCATGGCACTTTATGTCTTGATTATTTATGCCTACTTACCCAGAGAAATCCAGAAAACTGGCACATTTAGCATACTGTTTATCCTTCTGCAATTAGCCAATTTGGGGATGCTTTTCACCTTTCCCTTCATGGGCTATGCACTATGGTCGATTTTGTTCTCCGCTATGCATGCAATCACGGCAATGGTTTTTGCTGGATTATTCATAAGAAAAGCTCGACTAGCATTACCTGAGAAACATCAATTATCCTTTTTGTTTATAAAGTGGGGATTGATTCTTATGGTGATTTCCAACCTTGCTCCGTTTGCTTTGGGGCCTGTTTCGGCCATTAAGGGAAAGGGTGATTTATACTACCTCCTGATCTATTTTTACCTGCACTTTCAGTACAACGGCTGGTTTATCTTTGCAATTATTGGTTTGATCCTAAGGTTGCTCGAGCGATTTGATGTGAATACCAATAATAGATTGATCAGAGCAGGTTTTAAGCTCAAACTTATAGCTGTATTTCCTGCCTACACTCTGTCCGCTTTGTGGACGGATCCTGATGCTATATGGCAGCTGATTGCTGTCATGAGTGCAGTTATCCAATTAGCCGGAATAGTGTGCATTGGGTATTTTATAATCAGACATCAGGGGGTATTGCTGCAGCGCAAAGTCAATATGCTACAGATATTGTTTTGGGTAGGTCTCGTTTCATTAGCTGTACAACATTTACTGATGCTGCTATCAGCCATCCCAGCACTGGCCAACCTGGCCTTTACACGCAACATAGTGATTGCCTATCTACATTTGGTCTTACTGGGATTTGTCTCCGTGTGGTTGTTTTTCATTCTCCTGAAGACAGGTTCCTTACAACTTAGCAAAAGCTCCAGTCTTGGTCTGGGAGGATTTCTGACCGCCTTTGTTATCACTGAGTTAATATTGGTTTTTCAAGGATACATTCCTAACAGTATTCAGTGGCTCTTCTACCTTGCGATCGTGCAGCTTGCTGGTTTTCTCAGCTTATTCTTCAACATGAAACTCATCAAACCAACATCATGAAGGAACCAATCGTCAATAAACTACCAATACTACTTCTAGTGGTGATGTCACTACTATCTGGCATATTCACCGGTTGGTTTCGGTTAGGTTTAGACCTGCCATTAGTCAGCACGGTATTTTTGGATCATGGAGCCATAATGACTGGCAGCTTTTTAGGCACTGTAATTCTGATCGAGAGAATTGTCGCATTAAAGCGTAAGTGGCTATTCGCTTTTCCCATTGTGAATGTGTCTAGTCTGATTTTCTTCTATTCGGAACTGAACTCCTTAGCTTTCAGTTGCCTTATTATTGGATCTACAGGTCTATTTTATGCCTTCTTTCTTATTAATAAGCAGCACTCCGATCTGCCACATCAAGTTATGTGGATAGGCGCAGGAGCCTGGTTTATCGGGAATGCTCATCTGTTTATTTTCCAACTGTATGCGCATTCAATACTCTGGTGGATGGCATTCTTACTGTTGACCATCGTTGGAGAGCGTTTAGAGCTTTCCAGATTCCTGCCCCTGAGTCAGTTCAAACGCTATTTGCTCGTTTTCTTCTTAGCTCTGTTTGTGATCTCATGTATAATACCCTTCCACCTGGGAGGTCAAATGCTCACTGGAGGTACTATTATACTAATAGCCATCTGGCTGTTGGTATTCGATATGGTGCGTTACTCCATCAAAAAGCCTGGAATTCATCGTTTTTCTGCATTTACATTGATCTGTGGATATGTCTGGCTGGTTTTGAGTGGGTTATTTTACCTGCTCGATCCTACGGGAATAATAACCTATGATGCTTTGATTCATAGTTTCTTCTTAGGGTTTGTCTTTTCGATGATTTTCGCACACGCACCTATCATCTTACCTGGAGTGTTGAAGCTTGGATTCAAACCATATCATCGCATACTATATGTCTGGGTTATGCTCTTTGAGCTGTCATTGGGCATTCGCATCGTTGGTGGGATATTAACTATACCTGCGTGGAAACAATATGGAGGAATGGTGAACGGGTTAGTGATTTTGTTTTTTCTGGCAACTATGGTATTGATCACTCTATCAAAATTAATAAATAATCAAAGTACTTTTAAAACAGAAACTTAGTTATCTCTGGTGGGTCCTGTTAACCCCATTAGAGTATCTTGCGAACAGAGGATTTATAACCGTCAAGCATATTTAAATCCATCATCTCCTAAGAATTGAATAGGCTAATGGATTCATGTTCTTCGCTCAATCGGAGATGAAATTTTCCCTCATCATTGTACTTAAATAAGTAAGTTACGATAAATACATGTTGGGCTCGGCAATACCGCTAAAACCCAGACATCAATCAAATCAGATACCTCAACATGCAAACCAGTCTCTTTCAAAATCTCACGTATTAGGCAAGTTTCAAGAGACTCTAATTACAATCGTTCCCCAGGAAGCTCCCATTCTGATTGATTTCTTCTAATAACAGGATTTTTTTATTTATACTAATTACGCCTTTAATGGAGACTGGATACTTCATGACTACTTTAGGTTGAAGCCAAATATAGCAGTCCCACCAGCAATATTCACCCTTCCACCATCCTATCTTCCTACATCACAGGTTATTACTGAATGATTACACATAATGTTCTGTAAATTGTCGCATGTTCAATAATATTTACCATAACGTTATGAAAAATTTATTCAAAATTCTTATCCTTGTTGTTGTATCATCTTTTGTTCTTCCAGCTTGTACTTCTGATGATGATTTTACCGAAATTGTAGAATCTTCAGAATTGGATATAATGGCTACGGATGAAGGTGAAAAAGAAATTGTTAAGCCCGGATCGGGAAACTAATAACAACCAGCGGTGAACCTTTACAGAAGACGGGCCTATGCCTGTCTTCTACATTACTCAAATGAAAAAACTCCTCTTTATCACATTAATGATAACTGTGATTTCTGGCTCTTATGCGTCAGAAAAGGAGACTATTATTGAGTTTCATAATAAATGCTATGCACTTTTAGATACCAACTTAGATAGTGCAATTCTCCTAGCCAACAAAGCAGAATTATTAGCAAAACATGAAGAAGACTCTTATCTTCAAGCCCAATCGCTTTTCATAAAAGCATATGCTTACAGAATGAAAGATGATCAGGGCAAATCCTTTATATCAAATCTCAAGGCTCTCGATTTAGTCACCAACTTAACTTCTGAAAAAGAAATTAAGCTACATCTTGAACTTCTAATTAATACCAGTGAAATCCTGATGAATCACTTTGCGTATTTAGAAGCCATTCAGTATTTAGAAAAGGGAATTGAGTTAGCTAAACAATACAATATCCAGAACAGACTTCTCCTTCTACTCTACAACAAAGGCATATCTCTTAAATCGAATGGAAATCTTGAAGAAGCATTAGACACATTCAACGAAACCTTAACTCTAGCTTACGAATTAAACGATGAGCTACGAATCCTAAGAAGTTTAAACCAAAAAGGTCTTACCCTGAAAGATTTAAAATCATATAAGTCTGCCAGAACTACCTACCATGAGATGATAAATTTTCAACATTCCGAAAAGTATGAAAACAAATACAAGGGCCAAGCCTGGCACAATATTGCAGGAACATATGTTGGAGAAAATGACTTTGAACGAGCTAAAAATGCATACTTGAATGCTTTAAGCTACAAAATGAAGCGAAACAAATCAGAAGAATTATTCATCACCTATCAGGATCTTGCAGAAACTCTTCTTAAAATGAATCAAATAGAAGAGGCAAATCACTATGCTCAATTGTGCTTACCATTATATTCTGAAAGTAGCTTAGATCCAGACAACTACAAATTCTTCAACCTCATGTCTGAGATAGCTCATCAACGAAATGACTCAGAAGGAGTGAGAAAATACGCGAAGTTGTACTTTGAGGAAAATGAAAAGTTTCTCAACCAACAACGTGAAATTCTGGAAGTAAAAGACCGCTATAAAATGGAAGTCCTAACGGCAGGATTTTTCTCGGAACTACATGCCGATCAGAACATTTCCATCCTGGAGAAAGTCTTGTGGTCTATTGCTATTTTCTTTACCACAATACTATTCCTTACAAGAGCATACTCTTATATAAGAAAGCGCACCTTAAGTATCCAAATCAATCAGATCAAGGATGAGGGTTCTGTCTAGTACAAGACGTAACCATTGTTACATTCAAAGTTTATATTCTGCCGTAACTTCGTTGATTAATATTGCGCTATGATTGGATTCTTAAGAAACATCTTCCTTCAGAAATGCCCGAGATGCAGAGAAGGAGAACTATTTGTAAGTGGAACTTATAATTTAAAATCGTTCACCAAAATGAACGAGAAGTGCGACTGCTGCGGGCTGAAATATGAAATGGAACCTTCCTTTTTTTATGGAGCACTTTATGTCAGTTATGCCCTTCAAGTAGCTCTTTTCATTACCATATTCGTTGCAATCACGGTATTGGCACCGGATGCTCCGGCTTCCTGGTACATCATTGGAGTAGTATTCTCCATTATTGTCTTCTTTCCGCTAGTAATGCGCTTGAGCCGATCTATCTGGATTCATTTCTTTGTGAAATATGAACCCGGTCATAAAAAAAAGGTTAAACACGAACATGCTTCGCAAACGTAACTTTAGTTACGTCGCACCAAGGAACTTTTTCGTTAATTACATCAGAGAGACTACCCAAAATAGTTAGCTAGTTTATAATGGAATGGAGTGGTCAACGATCACTCCATTTTTTACTTTTATTAGTAATGAAAGCACCCCTCGACTCCTTAAGCACGTTCAATCAGTTTATTGAAAACCGATATCCTGGATTAGAGGATACCAAAGAGCTTGATACACTACGTGCATCAGATTACTGTCGATTAGATGAACAAAAGCATACCTATCTGGATTTTACAGGAGGTAATCTATACGGAACCAGTCAAATAGAACAACATCATCAGCTTCTTAAAGAAAGCATCTTAGGCAACCCACATTCACTTAACCCGTCTTCTCAGAGATCTTCAGAGCTAGTGGAGCAAGCAAGACACCATTTACTAGCGTTTTTCAATGCCACAGATGATTACTTTCTGATCTTTACACCGAATGCGTCTGGTGCTTTAAAAATCATTGGTGAATCCTATCCATTTCACCGCAAAAGCCATTTCCTCCTCCCATTTGACAACCACAATTCGGTCAATGGAATACGTGAGTATGCTAAACATAATGGAGCAAGCTATAGCTATTCTCCTCTGAACTATGAGGATTTACGATTCAATGAAGAGCAGCTCTTACAGAACCTTCAGGGACATCAGGACAAAACAAACAAACTGTTTGCATACCCAGCACAGTCCAATGTATCAGGAGTTCAACATTCCTTAAAGTGGGTCAAAATAGCCCAGGATTATGGATGGGATGTACTATTGGACGCTTCGGCATTTGTCCCTACCAATCAATTGGATTTGAGCAATGTGAAGCCGGAGTTTGTGAGCATGTCCTTTTACAAAATGTTTGGCTACCCAACTGGAATGGGAGGATTGTTGATTAGAAAGGATGCCTTTAAAAAATTGACCAAACCCTGGTTTGCAGGCGGCACCGTGACTCTCGCTTCAGCAATGACTGATCGATTCTATCTAGCCGAAGATCATTCCAAATTTGAGGATGGCACCATCAACTATTTAGATATTCCAGCACTGGAAATTGGAATAAGACATCTGGAGAATGTAGGAATGGATACTATTCACCGACGAGTATCTATATTAACGAAAATACTCCTGGAACAACTACAGGCCATGAAGCATCCGAATGGTCAACCTATGATCAAACTCTTTGGTCCAACCAACACCGAGGCTAGAGGCGGAACAATCATATTTAATTTCCTCACTTCAGAGGGAGAAACTTTTCCTTATCTCAATGTAGAGAAAGAAGCCAATAAAAGAAATATCTCCTTAAGAACAGGATGCTTTTGCAATCCGGGAATTGATGAGATCAACAATCATTTGGAGACTGGAGAATTGGAGAACTTCTTTCAATCTTCTGAAAACACCAACCTTCATGATATCACACAGCACCTTGACACCATGCGAGGTGCCGTGAGAATATCTGTTGGCTTGATCACCAATATCAAGGACATTTATAACCTATTGACGTTTGTCAAAGATTTTTCACACTAACAATAAATTCACAAAATGGAACACAACATCCCTAAAGAAGAGTATGAAGCAATCCAGCAAATGATTGCCAGCAGCGAAAGTGTAGTCGGTATCGATGCGAAAAAAACGCACATCATTATCATCCACAAACTGCTCGAAATTGAGAAACGCTTAGATGCTCTAGAAAAGAAGCAATAATTAAAGTTTCGGTTCCCAGCCTGGCTCGTACTCGCGCTTCACCTTGGCTAAAGCCTCAGGATTGTCCAGAATCTGACCATTCTCGCCAATGTTGAGGCTTACTTTTAAGTCTTGAGCAATATTGCCTAAATGACACATGTGCGTAGACATACTCGCATCATCAATAGGGGCATTGAGTTTTTCTTTTCCCGCTATTGTATTGACAAAGTTCTGAATGTGCTTCACGGTCAATCCATCAAAACCACTGGTATCACTGGTAGACGCAGAAGTCCCTGGGTCTTCCTCCTCAATGTAGCTCAATTCTTTACCCTTCAGATCCAAAAGTTGATAGCCTTCTCTATCTAAAAGCACCGAACCTTCAGTTCCATGAATGATAGCACCACGCCCTCTACCATACAAACTCATTCCATTACAACTCTTACCTTCCCACTGAATCGTTTTTCCATCAGCATATTCAAAGTTGGCAAGCTGTGTATCATAATATTGCCAGTCATCGCCCGAGAAATGTAGTCGACCGCCAGTAGAAGTCACTCGAGCAGGCAAGCCTACATTCAACGCCCAACGACAGATATCAATTTCATGTGTCCCATTGTTATGAATCTCACCCGTTCCCCAGGTACGGAACCAATGCCAGTTATATGGATGGACATTATCACGGTAATTTTCTCTTGGAGCCGGGCCTTGCCATAGATCCCAATCCAAATAATCAGGAACGGCTACTTCTTTACCATTACCAATTGAACCTCTGGTGTTCGCATACCAGGCTTTTGCATAATAAACCTCCCCAATCTTACCATCTCGAATATCATGAATCGCTTGATTGGAAGTAATAGATGAACGCTGTTGATTACCCATCTGGCAGAGCTTACCATACTTTTTATAAGCCTTTACCAACAACTCATTTTCATACAGATTATGTGAACAAGGCTTTTCTACATACACATGTTTACCTGCCTGCATTCCCATGATGGCCATTGGCGCATGCCAATGCTCAGGTGTTGCCACAAACACCACATCAATTTTTTTATCTTCTAATACTTTGCGGAAGTCACGCTGACCTTTGACTTTATATCCCAGAGTATCTAAGGAATACTGTTTGAATTTCTCCAGGCGATTATTATCCACATCACAGACTGTGGCCAATTCGATATTTGTGCACAACCCAATAGATTGAGCTAATGCATGAGCTCTTCCTCCCGCACCAAGGATTGCAGCATTCACTGTTTCATTTGGAGAGAATGCCCATAAATTATTGGCAGACATTAAATAGCTGGCACCAGCTGTCGCCAATGCAGAATTTTTTATAAAAGATCTTCGATTGGTTTTCATCATTTCGGGAATTAGGAGAATAGCAGTTCTGGATACTGATTCCAGTTTTTGATTTGATTTTCATAAAGTGCATCTAAGGAGATTTGAACACACTTCGCAGTGAGTGCACCAGTTTGTAAACTTGAAATCACTGGAGCTCCATTAGCGATTGACTCATAGAATTGTCTAAGCGCATCGAGTGTTGGGTCATTACCTGGCGCGTCGATTGAAGCACCCTCACCTTTTTCCCAGGCTTGCATCGTGGCTCCTGAGACTCCATCTACTAAACCTTTCTCTTTGATGCCTTTTGCCTCGCTAAAAATGGTCCCCTTAGTGTAATCGAGAATAATCGTCCCTTTGGAACCAAGGACTTTGATCTGATAATCCTGGTATCCATTAGTTGTTGTGCATTCAAATGAGGCGTCGAGTCCAGACGGGTACTTGTATAGCAAGTGCACATTGTCAAATGTCTCTCGACCATCTTTCCAATGATCAATTCCGCCAAAACCAGTGATTTGCTCTGGATGACTATCTGTTACCCAATTTATGAAGTCTATCTGGTGTGACATCAATTCAGCCACCAAACCACCAGAGTACTCACGATACATTCGCCAATTGATCATTCGCTCCCATTTAGGATCAGGAACAGGTCTTCTCCAGCTCCCATTTCGATTCCATTGGCATTCGTAAGCTGTCACTTCACCGATATACCCTGATCGAATGATATCTCTTGCTTTATTGTACAATGGGCTACTATGATATTGATGACCGGTTTGAAAAACTTTACCTGAAGAATTGACGATATCAATCACGGCTTGAATCTCAGTCATTCCTTTGGTCATGGTCTTCTCACAGTACACATGTTTGCCAGCTTTCAGAGCAGCAATTGCAATTTCATCATGCGTGCTAAATGGAGTAGAGACAATAACAGCATCTACTTTTTTATCAGCTAACAGATCAGTGTAATCAGCATATGCTTTGGCTGATTTGGTAAGTTTAACTGCATCCTCTAAACGAAAGGGAATCAGATCTGAACAAGCCACAACTTCAAGGCCTTCAATTTGATTCATCAATCGAATCAAACCAGATCCTCGATCACCGGTGCCGATTACTCCAACATTCACCACTTCCTTTCCAAAATGAATAGGCATCGCACTTAGGTATCGTGCACCGAGAACAGTTCCTCCAATCAGTGCTACTCCAGTTTTGAAAAACTTTCTTCTCGAATCCTTCATTTAGTTCAGCTCTCTGATTTTGATACTTCTAAAACTCACCTCATTCCCATGATCCTGAAGAAGGATACTTCCTTCTGGCCATCGACCAAAGTTTGGCCAATCCTTGTATTTGCTGTAAGCGACAAGAGCTTTGAAAATTTGAGAATTACGATCGTACTCAATAATCTTTTCGTTATTAAGCCAGTGCTCAACTTTTCCATCTCTTGAAACAATACGTGCCTTGTTCCACTTTCCAATTCCTTTGAATTGCTTACCTCGTCCAGGAACTGACAGATTCTCAGCGGTAATCAAATCATACAATGAACCAACTGTTCGATTTCCATTGACACCCATCTTGGCATCAGGATGTCTCTGATCATCCAATATCTGAAACTCACACCCGATAGCAGACCCTTGTCCTTTATTCAATGATGGATCAACAAAATATTTGATCCCACTATTTGCTCCCTCTGTGATTTTAAACTCCAATTCCAATTCAAAATTGCTGTAGTTTGAGGTGGTTACGATATCACCTGGACCGGTAGACTCTCCACCATCTGTAGCAAGTACAGTCAACTCTCCATCTTTCATTTGCCAACCAGACTCTGGAAACTCATCCAATTTGGCTCCTCTCCACCCTGCAGGAGTTGCACCGTCCCAAAGCAAACGCCAGCCATTTCGTTTTTCCCAATCAGTTAATTCATTCTTGAGATAGCTCATCTGCATAACTTCTGGATCTGGATGGAATCTAAATGTTGCCACATCCTCGGTCAGAATTTGCAGATTCTTCCACTTCACCACATATCCTTTCTCCTTTTCACCAATACTGTGTACTTGCAACCCAATAAAACCCTCATTGGTCATATCATCCACCAGGTTGCTACACATCTGACCATTGATATAGGTTCTAATCTCATTACCAAGACATTCGATACGAACCTTATTCCACATACCTAATTGAAAGGCATCATTAGCTTTCGGATTCAAGCTAATTGGATACATCCAACCTCTGCGTTGCTCATCGTAGATTCCTCCTGAAAAGGCTCTTGTAGAGGGATCAATCTCGCATTGATAACCATTCACCACATTGCTAAAGTTGCTTCTAAACTGAACTCCAGTATTTAAATGGTTTGGCAATAGTATTTCAAACTCAAGAATAAAATCTGAGTAAGTCTTTTTGGTACAAAGGAAGGTATTGGGAGTGTTGAGCACGGCGGTCCCTACAATGACACCATCCTCCACCACATAAGGAGCTTTTCCACCTCTGGATTCCCAACCAGTTAAGTCCTTGCCATTAAAAAGAGGTTGCCAATTTTGAGCAATTGACGAATGGAATAGGCCTACTAGCAGCAGGCTCAAGAAAATCTGTCTCATCTTTTGGTTTCAATTCGATTAATAAATTGGGGGCAACTCAATTTATCAATTAATCCTTAGGAGACGAAACCGATTGTGTAAATCCCTTGAATAAACATTAATGTCTACACAAATGCTTTACTAATAGTATTGACAGATTATAATACCATAATCAAAATCCCAACAGCCAAGCCACCGGCTCCTACCACGATCTTGTCTGTGAGGCCATTCCACCAGATACCGCGGATCTCCTTTCGTAGCTTTTTGATGATATCTTCCATAGCGTCAATTTTAGCCTGGAGCTGTTGATTATTATCCTCTAGTCTTTGATTATTATCCTTCAGTGTGGCAAGCCCATTGTCCAACTGAAGGATAATGGACTGGAGATCCATTTCTGTAGCCTCTCCGTCCTGCTTCATTTCTTTTAAAAGTTTGCCTACCAGCTTTTCTACCTCTTTTACTTTATTTAGTAGCTCCAGATTTACTTGCTTGAGATCCTCATTGATTGTTCCAGCTTTTACCAATTCATCTAACTTTTGATTAAGTGCGTCAGCCTGCCCCTGACTAATTACATAAGCAGATTCAGTGTCAATTTTAATCACGTCACCCTTAGACACCTTCATCTTGCTATCACTATTTCGAAAAACCTTCTCTTGACCCGAAGAAATCAATGAAGTAGAAATAAGAAAGAATACAATGAAGTAGATTTTTATCATTATCAGTCAAATCTTAAAGTATCAATAGATATAGTGTCAATAGCCAAAGGTCGAATTATGGAATCATACTCAGTGATAATACCACTTAGTTCGCTTTTAATCTTTGAAAGCGAGGTGCTATGCTGTTCCGTAATCTCTTTCATCCGAATCCTTAACTGATGAAGGTTTTTGCTTGTGATTTCCATGTCGCGATACAGCAACTCATATTTTTTACTCAGCTCATCATATTCATTTGAAATCTCTTGCAAGGAATCCACCTCATCCTGGAGCTCTTCGGTAAGTGCCTTAGCCCGCTTTAAAGCGGACCCACCACGCACCACCGTCACCACAACCAACAAAAGGATCACTCCAATTACGACATATTTGATATATTCTGACTTCATAATTAGTTTTTACCAATAGAAGAATTAAAAATAACAATATATCCGTTGTGCAAAACAATTTAATGGAATCTTGATATATCTTTCAATCGATGGACAACTGGTGAAAAAAATTGACTGGTTAAACATAGGACTTCTGGCCATGTCATTGACCCTTGCCTATATATTACCTTTTAGATTATTCATATTTTCATATGCCATATTAGGTCCACTTCATTATCTCACCGAAATCCACTGGTTAAAATCCAAAAACTACTTCATCCATAAACAACTTAACTTTCAAGAGCAATTTCTGTATCTAGGAATCATTATAAGTACCATCTCGTTTGCACATATCTATGCCATTTCCTATTTCAAGTCTAGTATTCTTAATGCATTCAGTTTCCAGGTCTTAATTCTTTTTGCGTTCATTCTTTCCTTATCCATGCTTTGGATAAAGAAACCATCAGGGGTAATTATCGCTGGGATAATGAGCTATATCTTGGCAGTATGTATTCGATTACTTTTACCCAAATGGATATTAATTGCAGGCATGTTGCTTCCAACAATTGTCCATGTTTTTGTCTTCACTGCACTTTTTATGCTATTTGGAGCTAATAAATCTAAAAGCTCGCCTGGGTATATAGCATTTGCGCTTCTAATACTTATACCGATAATCATCGCATGGGCGCCAATCAACATTACCGACAATTCAACACCTGAAATCCAAGACTCTCTGACTCGAACCGGAATGAATCAACTTAACCATACGTTAAGTAAAATCATTTCACTATTAGATTGGGGAGACTTGTCATTGCCCATAAATGCCTATTTGAAAATTCAAGTGTTCATTGCATTCGCTTATACCTACCATTACCTTAACTGGTTTTCAAAAACATCCGTAATTGGCTGGCGTAAAAGTATGTCCAGTAATGGTTTTAAATGGGTATTGGTGGTCTGGCTAGCTTCTATCACCCTTTACTTCTATGATTTCACCACAGGATTTTATGCTCTCTTCTTCCTGAGCTCACTTCATGTAATACTGGAATTACCTCTGAATATGGTCACTATCAAAAACCTATTACCGTCGTTTACCCAAAAGAATCCACATTCTTAATCAATTCATGAGTTGCTAGTCAGTTACTGTTGGTTTCAGCGTACATTTTAAACCGTTCGCCGAAATAAACTTATGGTTACCATTATTTTATTCTAGGTTCACAATACCAACAAACAGTAATAGAATTATGAAATCTAAAATCTACCCAAGCCAAAGCCAAATGCTAAATGCTACCCGAATAGAGGTATTTCACAATTTGAATGAAAATTTCGGCTCCAGAGCAAAAAATGTGATTAATAGAGGTGATGCTTTTCAAGACATGAATTTCAAAATTGACAGACTATTCGCTGTTGTACATAACAATTAATAACGAGTCACTATCAACCTATTCCTTGAAATGGGAGTTTACTAACGGCTTCTAATAAGTTTTATGCGACTCCAAATCCTATTGATGAAAATTTAAATGACAGTTAAGACGTGAGTACCTGTCCAATACGAGAGATTTCATCCGAGCTAAAATCCAGATTATCTAAAGCCTTAACATTAGACACTAATTGCTCAACACTACTCACACCAACTAGTACCGAAGTAACTCGCTTGTCTTTAAGCAACCAGGCAATTGCCATATCGCTGAGGGATTGCCCCCGACTCTGAGCAATTTCGTGAAGAGCCTTGATTTTGGGAAGATTCTTTTCTACGGTCTCCCTTTCGAGATACGTCATGGATTTGGCAGCTCTACTATCTTCAGGGATTCCATTAATGTACTTATTGGAGAGCATACCTTGTTCCAGGGGACTAAACGCAATACAGCCAACCCCATTATCTCCAAGGACATCCAATAATCCATCTTCTACCCAACGATCCAACATGGAGTATCGAGCTTGATGAATCAAACAAGGCGTACCCAAATCATTTAATATTTCAATTGCCTTCTTTGCTAACTCCGCTGGATAATTGGATATACCCACATAAAGCGCTCGACCCGATCGTACAATAAAATCCAAAGCCGACATGGTTTCCTCCAGCGGTGTTTCAGGATCTGGTCTGTGGTGATAAAACAGATCCACATACTCCAGATTCATACGTTTTAAACTCTGATCCAAACTTGACACAAGATACTTTCTGGAACCTAAGTTACCATATGGTCCTGGCCACATGTCATACCCGGCTTTGGATGATATAAATAACTCATCTCTCAACGTCTCAAAATCTTGCTTGAACAACCTTCCAAAATTGGTCTCAGCAGCTCCGTAAGGAGGACCATAGTTATTTGCCAAATCAAAATGAACAATGCCATTGTCAAACGCCGCTCGCAATATCTGCTGGCCTTTGAGTAAATCATCAGCATGACCAAAGTTGTGCCATAAGCCCAGTGAAAGCATAGGCAATTGGATGCCACTCTTGCCACATCTTTTGTATTTCATCTGAGCATATCGCTCATCATTAGCATGAAATGCCTTATATCCTGATTTGTCGTTGATCTGCATCAATCTTGATTTTGATTGTATCTATAAACTTCTAGTGCTCCATTATTTACACCAAACAGCAGGTAATTCTTACCATTCTTGATGTATTGCTTAATATCTCTAACATCTCCAGCGATTTTGAATCCAGACTTCATTTGAGACACTGGCTCAAAAGTACCATCTCCATTTCCAAACAAAAGCAACCCATGATTAGCGTCGCTAGCTCCAAAATAGGTATTCGCCCATGATCTATTTCCAGCAACCACCAGATCCATCAATCCATCTTCATTCACATCCATAGATTTAACGGCATAAATTGGAGAGACTTGGGCCATCAATGGCAATTCCACTTGCCTAAAATTCAAATCACCCTCATTGATCAGAGCTATTGAAGCAAATTGAGTTGCTTTGTATTTCAATCCCTTAGCAATAGATTCTCTATTTAGTACTTCAGTCACAGTCTTTCCAGAGAAATCGCGATAGTTAGTAAATGACTTTTTAATCATGGGCATCTGCTTTGCTAACTCATCGCGATTTGCAACCGGATACTCACTACTGTCTTTAGAATAGGTGAGAATCTGATCGAGGTAGCCATTACCGTCAAAATCATTCACGTACATTTTCACTGGATTTTCAGCAGTAGGTTTGAGCTTATTGTTGAAACCTTCATTGCCTAATACAAAATCCATATCGCCATCATTATCCAAATCAACTTTTTCAATACAGTTCCACCAGCCATTAGAATTATCTAAGGCCGGAACATCCTTAGAAGTGAGTGTTCCTGCATTGTTCAAGAAAACTCTTACAGGCATCCACTCTCCTACGACAATTAGATCCTCAAAACCATTTCCGTCTAAATCCTCCCAAACAGCATCGGTAACCATTCCGATAAAGCGTATTTCTCGATTTTCCTTGATTTTAAATTGACCAGACCCATCATTTTCTAACAAGAAACTTGATGGGATTAAACCATACCTCGATGACATGACTCTACCACCAATAAACAAATCCAGGTCCCCATCATTATGAATATCTGCAGGTTTTGCTACCGAACTATGGCTGTTCAAATATGGAATAGCACCCGTGGCTAAGTGGTACTTTCCAGATTCATTTATATACAACAGATCTGCAAGCCAAGGACTATTATCTTGAAACTCGTTTCCACCAGTAATGATCAATAAATCGTCATCTCCATCTCCATCCGCATCAAAAAAAATGTTGTCGACCTCTTCATGTATGGATTGAGTAAGAGAAGCAGATTTATTCGCCTTAAACAACTCACCGCTCTGACCTGATGCACCACCAACGTAAACATCCCCCGTCGTGCTACTTACTGAAATCTTAGGACCTTCTCTGGATACCACATGTGGAATTAATGACTGATAATTGAAATCCACAAAAGAATTTTCTTGATGAATGAAATCAAATTCACTATCATCCACTTTAGAAAAATAAGGTGATACCGTTTCCTCGCCTTCAACATTTGCTTCATAAGCTTCCTTATAATTCAATGTCAGTTTCTGACCTGCCTGTACATTTCTCAAAGTTTGCGCTTTACCATCTGGCCATTCTATTAAAACAGAATCTGCATTCATGGCATTGCCCAATCCAAAAACAGATCGATAGGAGCCAGATGATTGAAAACCTCTTACAGGAAAGACTTCCCTTGTTTGGACTTTCGCTTTGGTATACACTTTTATGATGGCTCCAATACCAAAAGTATTGTTAGGTGCCCCTTTTAAATCAATGGTTAATGAATGACCATCTTTAGTTTGGTTCTCGTAAATAAACGCCTTGTCGTCTATATTATTTACTACCACATCCAAATCACCATCCAGATCAAGATCGACATATGCTCCAGCTGTTGAATAGGTTGGCACATCAGGTAACCAATTATTGGTTTCATCCTCAAATCCGGTAGCTGATTTATTCTTGAACACTCGATTGACCACCTTACCTCCCGGCATCTGATCAATTAGTGCCTGGTCATTCATTTTGCTATTATTGGATAGATTGCCCGCAGTGATGTTGTTTCCAGACATAAAGGAAACATAATCCAAGTCATTCGGACGCTTAACAATCCCATTCGTAATGAAAATATCATTGTATCCGTCCAGATCATAGTCTGCTATCAGTGGTGACCAACTCCAGTCGGTAGCAGCCACACCATACATAAGTGCAACATCTGAAAAAGTGCCATCACCATTGTTGAGCTGAAGTGAGTTTCGTGCAAACTGAGGTTCATAGCCAAACTCCAACTTCAATTTATATATCTCGAAAGGGTCTTCACCAGCTGAATTCTTGAGTATTTCTTCATCGTCTGGAAGCATGTCCAGCGTCATGATCTCAGGATACCCATCACTGTTGATGTCCGCAATATCATTCCCCATGGAAAAGCGACTGGTATGGCCAATCAAATCACCTATTGACTCTGTGAATGTACCATCCTGATTATTCAGGTACAGGTAGTCATTTTCGTGAAAGTCGTTAGAGACGTATATGTCCGGCCATCCATCCCTGTTGATATCTGAAATGGCCAAACCAAGTCCGTAACCAACTTGTGAATTATAGATGCCCGTCGACTTAGTAACATCAGTAAAAAAGCCATTATCATTTTGATAGATACGATCTCCGGCCAATTCATCCGATTCATTTCGTAAGGAAGCTTTGCCATAGCTCCGAGATGTATGCACTGAATGATTGAGCAGATAGACATCTAAGTCACCATCCAAATCATAGTCAAAAAAAGCTGCCTGGGTTGAGAATCCGGAGAAATCTAATCCAAACTCTTCGGCTCTTTCAGTAAAAGTATTGTCACCATTGTTAATGTAAAGCTCATTATATCCGCTCACATTTCGGTACGCCCCTACTCTACAGAGATAAATATCAAGCAATCCATCAGCATTCACATCTACCATGGTGACACCTGTCTTCCATGAACCCTCCGATTCAACACCAGCAGATTCTGAAATATCTTCAAAAGCCATATTGCCTTTGTTCAGGTAGAGTTTGTTTGCTCCCATGTTGGCAGAGAAATACAAATCCTCCAATCCATCGTTATTGATATCACCTATAGCCAGACCTCCACCATTGTAGAAATAAAGATAATCAATGATGTTAAAGTCATCTGAGTTTGTCAGGTCGTTGGAAAATGTGATATTGGAGTGGTCACTGTCTACCAACTGGAATAGTGTAGCCTTTTCTGGCGGCTCAACACCGACTCCACAACCGGCGATGAACCAAGTCAAAGCAATAAGTAAATAGCTACCTCTTAATAACCTCACTGAATTTTGAATTTGACTAAAGTCTCGCTGTTTCTTGAGATGATAATTTCCTCACCATTAACAATGATATCTCTTACTTCACCATCCACTCTAAATCCTCTTCCATCTTTGATAGCTGTGAAGTTGCCTTGTCCATCATTTTCCAGATACACGCCATAGCTGGCATCGTATCGTCCAACCTCTGGTTTCGCTCCGTATAAATTTCCACCCATGATGATGTCCTGATCCCCGTCTTTGTCAAAATCTCCTGTTTTGATCGCAAACATCGGAGAAAGCTGTGCTTCCACAGGTAGAGCAACAACTTTGAATTTAAAATCACCTTCATTGATTAAGACAGATGTTTCTAATGTCTTTACATCAAGAATAGTGGATGCAGCCAATTCTTCTGAAGTAAAAATTTCCTGAATTGGTGCATTTTTATAGGTTTCATAATCTGGGAATCGTTTTTTGAAACTTTTGATCTGATCAATTAGATTATGCCTAAGCGCATATGGATACTCTTTGCCATCCTCTGCATAACCCGTAATGATTGGATCAATAAACCCATTGTTGTCATAGTCATCAAAATACAATCTTATAGGTTGCTCTGCACTCGCCCGAAATCTACTGTTAAGGCCATGATTTCCTAATATTAAATCCTGATCTCCATCCCCATCAACATCTGCCGTAGCAATGGCTCTCCACCAGCCAGTCAATTGATCCATTGGACCCTCAACCCGTGTGAATACTCCGCCATCATTTTTAAAGAATAAAACTCCTAAAAACTCTCCAGTCAGAACAAGGTCCAAATCCTGATCACCATCCAAATCAAGCAGTTTACTTGAGGTGATCATTCCTATATTTTCAAAACCTGAAGTTGGGCTTACCTCAAACTTTCCAGAACCATCATTTTTCAATAAGAATCCACTTCCTGCCACTCCATAATTGAGAAGTTTCATTCGTTCACCTACAAACAAATCTATGTCTCCATCTCCATCCACATCTCCTGCAGAAACAGTTGAAGAACTAACATAGCCGGCAGTACTTGGCAAGAATTGGTTACTTAAGCTGTAGACTCCATTTCCATCATTAACGTAATATCTGTCCTTCAAGGCAGAAGAAGACTGGGAAAATTCTGTTCCTCCACTACACACGTATAAGTCCATATCTCCATCATTATCTCCATCAAAAAATACACTTTCGGCATCCTCAGAGATTTTATCTTTAGTAAAGACATCTTGTTTACTTATTACATGAATGTTTCCTTTGGAAAGAAGTAAGGTCCCCTCAATATCCTTTGCTCCACCGATGTAATAATCAAGTTTGCCATCACCATTGATATCAGCACTTGCCATTTTAGGGCCCTCGGTGCTATTCATATGATACAGCAATCTATCCCGATCAAAATCAATAAATGGATTCTCTTCATGCTTAAAATCAGGTGCCTCAGCCAACTTGAATAAGTCCTTTTTTCCCTCGTCTTCTTTTATAGTCTCAAGTATTTCAAGCTGATTCTGATCCAACATTAAAGTTTGATCGACTGAAACATCCTTTAATACAGAATAATCACCTTGTGGCCAGTAAATAGTTACATTGACATTGGCATTCGATGGTAGTCCAATGTTTGGTCGTGGATCCATACTAGACTGAAATCCCCGAATAGGTTGCTGCTCCACATAATAAGTAACACCTAGTTGTTCTACTCTTATTTTTGCTCCTATAGCATTGGTGTTTTTGCCTTGCCCTTTCACCACAAATTTTATAAAGTGGTTTTGAGTCATTGTATCGGTATTATTTTCAAATACCCATGTTGGCATATTTACATTGTTGACAACCAGATCCAAATCTCCATCATTATCTAAATCTCCATAGGCAGCCCCGTTGGAGAAGCTTGGCTCACCTAAACCAAATTCATCAGAAACTAACTTAAATCTAAGATCTCCCATGTTTTTGTAGGTATGATTTGGAATGGGGTTGGAAGGAATCAAATCGATAAGTTTAGAATAATCTACTTTATTGTTGCTGACAATACTTTTGAGCACTTCTTCATTAGAAATGTACTGCAGATAGTCCTGATTGGTCAGGTCCTGATAAATGCCATTAGCCACAAATAAGTCCCGGTACCCATCGTTATCCATATCGAAAAACAAAGCTCCCCAACTCCAGTCAGAGGCTTCTACCCCAGCCAAACGACCGATTTCACTAAATGAACTATCACCATTATTCAATTGGAATGTATTTCTAGTGAACTGATGATAATATCCATTTTCCAGGTTGTATTGATAACGGTCCCAATTCTCAAATGTGGTCACCGACTTTAAACGCTGATTATCGGAAGGGAGCATCTCTGTCACGAATAAATCATTGTAACCATCATTGTTAATGTCCGCCAGATCGGCACCCATAGATGCTCCACTAATGGATTTCATTTGACTGGTTAAGTCTTCTGCGAAGGTTCCATCTCTCTGGTTAATGTAGAGGTAATCACGCTCGAAAAAATCATTGGAGACATAAATGTCATCCCAGGTGTCTCCATTCACGTCACCTATAGTAACACCTAACCCAAACCCAATTATACTTCCGTAAATACCTGCTTCAGAACTCACATCCACAAAAACGCCATTGTCATTTCTCATTAGCTTATCTCCACCCAAAGAATCTCGTTTAGGGCGTTCATTTCTACGAAGGTTGAAAGACCCGATAGCCTGATAGGAGTTATTCAACATGTAAGCATCCAAATCTCCATCTTTATCATAATCAAAAAATGAGGCGTGCGTAGAGAAACCACGATCTGCCAGTCCGAACTTCTCAGCAGATTCAGTAAATGTGAGATCACCATTGTTGAGAAACAATTCATTCTGCTTATTGTCTCCAGCTATATCTCCTGAGTTACAAACATAGATATCTAACCAGCCGTCACCATCAACATCAGCCATAGTTACTCCCGTAGACCAGGCCTTATTACCTGAAACCCCTGCGCTCTCAGATATATCTTTGAAGTGAAGTCCTCCTTCATTTAGGTATAGTTTATTTGATCCCAAATTAGAAGTCAAATAAACATCTACCAATCCGTCATTATTAATATCTCCAATTGAAACCCCTCCTCCATTGTAATAATTACGGTAAGTGTACACATTGAATTCAGCATCATATTCGAGCTGATTGGTGAAATCTATTCCTGTAATCTCACTATCCAATTTTGTAAACAGGGTGTCTTCTTTAGACTCTTCATTCTGACAGGATACCGTCAAAATCCCAATACTGGCAACGGCTAAAAATTTTCTGATCATAACTTATTGAATCTTGTTCTCTGGATGGGTTAAGTCCTTAATAAATCCTCTTACATATTGCTCATCTTCAATGGTGAGCGATATTAGGCGATTTCCGTCCAATTTCACCCAAACCTCCTTTTCTTCTACTGGCATGAGTACGAATTCGTTTCCACCATACCAGCGCTCAAGCGTATCTTGCAATGCTATGGCTAATGAATCGCTAAAGTATTTTCGACCCCATGGAGACCATCCACTGTAATTGAATGTCAAATTCATGGTTTTAATTTTATTTTGATCATCAAAAACCGGATAGAATAACATCTGAATTGGTGAATTACCCTTTTCATTATTGGGCATAATGTACTTTATATTTTGATTGCGAGGACCTTGTGCAATAAGGCCTTGTTTGTTTTGCTCCCAACCTCTGGAGAAAAACTCTTCTCTTGTAATGCCAAAATAAAAATTCAAAAATAACGAATCATTTCGTTGACCAGACGACAACTCCTTCTCAACGAGGTGTTCAAACTTTGATCCGTTCTCACATCCAACAATCATAGAAAGTATCAAACCCATTGCAAACCAATCACTTCTTTTCATATACCTCAACCTTTGAATCATTATTCGCTACAATAATCAATTGTTTATCGTTATAAGTCTCAATTAAAATATCTCTAACCTGGCTGATAACATTGCTTGAGTACACTTTTTGATTACTCTCAGCACCATCAAGTACACACAATGGTAATGCATCGTATCTTCCGAACTGAGGCTTCACGAGGAATTGATTACCCCCAACCACTAATTCATCAAAACCATCCTGGTCCAGGTCCGCGGCCCCTAGCGCGTACACTGGTCCATACTGCAACATCCCCGGCAATTCTCTTGCTTCGAATTTTTCACCTTCATTTACAAAGACCATTGAGGCTTTCATATCTGCCTCAAGTACCAAAGAACTCTCAAGCACAACTGCATCGAAAATATCTTCAATTGTCATCGACGCATAGTCCTTGTAATACAATAATTTCTTTTTCAAAATTGGCAATTGCCCAATCAAATCATTCTTATCTGCAACAGGGAAATACTTACCGTTAATCTTATCACAAAAGATATAGTCATAGGTTCCATTACCATCAAAGTCATTTACATAAAGCCTGGTAGAGTCTCTAAAAAAGCTATTCAAACCATGGTTTCCAGCAACGATATCCAGGTCTCCATCTTTGTCTATATCTAAAAGTGAAATGGTATGCCACCAGCCTTTTGTGTAAGACAAGTTCAATTTTTCAGTCTGCTCAGTAAATATTCCAGCTTCATTAATAAAGACCTTTATATTGTCCCAATCAGAAGCAATCACAATATCGTCATCTCCATCTCCATCAATATCTCCTGTTTGCGAATCCGTAATCATGTTGAGATTGAGAAACCCTGGAGCAACCTCCTTAGTTACATCAGTAAAGACTCCATCCCCGTTGTTTTGCATCAGGTAAGCTCGAACTTTGTCTCCGTATCTGAATGGATGAAAGCGTTCCGTTGCTATTAAATCGAGATCACCGTCCTGATCATAATCGAAAACAGATACACTACTTGTACTGAAAAAATCACCAAACGATAGCTCAGCTTTCGTAAAGTGAAAATTTCCTTGATTTAAATAAAGTCGATCATTTAGCGCAGAACTACTTTTGGAAAATGCTCTACCCCCACTGGCGATGTAGATATCCAAGTCACCATCATTATCACAATCAAACAAAGCAATATCCGAGTCTTCGGAAAGTTTGTCTTGATCAAACACTTCCACCTCAATTGACCGAAATGTATCATCCGAGAATTGGAAAAGTTGGGCAGCCTGTCCTTTAGCTCCACCAATTACTATTTCTTTCAATCCATCTCCATCTAAATCTCCAGAAGCCATCCCAGGACCTTCGTTATGTAACATGTGAGGCAATAGTCTGTCACGATCAAAATCATTGTGATCATTTTCTATGTGAGTATAATCAAGCTGAATGGAGGATAACTGTAGATAATCCTGTCTATACTTATCAGAAGCAGAAATCCTGGATGCTTCAATTTCTTTGACTAAGAGCACCTCATTCGTTTGTACATCTTTTATTACTTCAGATTTTCCACTTTCCCAATTTATCAAGACAGAGTCTACTTTATTGATATTTCCTAAGCCTATATGAACTAGAGGTTCTACCGTACTTTGGAAGCCCTTGAAAGGAAAATTCTCAGCAGACCAGGTAATCCCTCCATGGTAAACCTCAACAGTTGCTCCTATACCGAAGAGATTCGATTCTTCTCCTTCAAACCTTATCCTTACACTTCGCTGGGTTGTGGTATCAGAGTTATTTCTATAAACTAAAGCAGGCATGTTGACATTGTTGATAACCAGATCCAAATCACCGTCATTGTCCAAATCTCCATAGGCACTACCATTGCTAAAAGTAGGCATACCAAGACCCCATTCTTCACTTACATTATCAAATACAAAATCTCCTTGATTTTTAAACATTTGGTTTGGCACCGCTTGAGAAGGCATTACATCGATCAAATCCTTGATGACATTACCCTTCTTTTTTAGTTGGTTTCGGATTTGCTGGTCGTTTGCTGTAAAAGTTAAATAATCCCGATCTAGTAAATCCTTGTATATACCATTAGCCACGAAAATATCTCTAAGACCATCGTTATTTGCGTCAAACATCAGAGCACCCCAACTCCAGTCGGTTGCTGAAACGTTTGAATATCTACCGACTTCCACAAACAGGCTATCATTAATTTTTTGTTGTAATACATTTCTTGGATATTGGTGAAAATATCCTTGTCGAACATTCAATTGATACTTATCCCAATTTTCATAGACTGCTTTTGTTCGTTTGCGGGCAACATTAGATGGAAGCATCTCGGTTACAAAAAGATCTGGTTCCGCATCATTATTTAAATCAGCCGCATCAGCTCCCATTGAACCCATAGATATACTATTGAAATAGCTTTCAAGACTTTCTTTGAAATATTCCCCTTCCTGATTAATGTACAAATAGTCCCGCTCAAAAAAATCATTGGAAATGAACAAATCAGTCCAGCCATCCTTATTGAAGTCACTTAACGTAATTCCAAGTCCAAAACCAATACTACTAGCATAGATTCCTGATTCCAAAGTAATATCTACAAACCTCCCATCATCATTTCGAAAGAATTTATTTCCTCCACCAGTCTCATCAGGAATTTCTCTTTGATCCTTAATAAGATCGAACCCTCCAATTGATTTTAAGGAATTCGTTAAAACATAGCAGTCCAAATCACCATCCTTATCGTAATCAAAAAATGCAGCGTGTGTGGAAAGACCTACAATATCCAATCCATACTCTTTTGATTTTTCCGTAAAAGTGAGATCTCCATTATTGATAAAGAGCTCGTTGTATCGATTAGATCCACCTGGTTTTCCAGACTTACATACATAAAGATCCAGCAACCCATCTCCATTCACATCTGCAAAAGATGCCCCTGAAGACCATACATTTGGACAAGAAACTCCTGCTGCTTTTGTAATTTCTTCAAACTGCCAGTCTCCTTTATTTAAATATAATTTATTATCTACCAGGTTCCCAGTGAAAAAAACATCTAGAAGTCCATCGTTATTGATATCTCCGAGAGCTACTCCCCCTCCATTAAAAAAACTTCGGTAAGTGTAAGGATTGAACTCTTCGGTATACTCCAAATCATTAGCAAATGCAATTCCCGATTCCCCAGCAACATCCTTAAATAGTCTCTTTTGGTCAGATGATTGACAAGAAACAAAAAAGACTGTAACTGCTATGGAAATATATCTTACCGGAAGGATAGCAGAACTTAATTTCACAAACGCTTTTTTATTTAAAGATCGAAACAACTCATTGAATGATCAATGGGAACAATAAAAAAAGGTTGCTGCACACCTGCAGCAACCTTTCATATTTTTATCTGAATAAATTAATTGTATCCAGGATTTTGTGTTAGAGGGAAGTTTGCTGAAGCAGCATTAATCTGATCCAATGGAATTGGCATCACATTCTTAAATTCGTCTGAATGTGCCGCTTTTTCCCACCAGGCATCACCCCACTTACCAAATCTAATTAAGTCAGTTCTTCTAAGTGATTCTTGGAATACCTCACGACCTCTTTCTTCTAAGAAAGAATCTTCAGTCATTGACGAATAAGGACTAACTCCTGCTCTCTCACGGATTTGGTTTACTAAGGCCATCGCTTCTGAATTTCCCCAGTTGTCAGTACTTCTGCAGAGTGCTTCAGCCTTAACCAATAGTAATTCACCATATCTAAACAGCACATAGTCATTATCCATATCGTTCAATTGACTTAGCTTAAAGGAATACTTACCTAAACGAGCACCAGCCTGACGTGAGCCATTAGGGAATAACTCGTTAATTGCGGGAGTATAATTAATCGCCGCGCCATCTGGATCAGCCTTATCAAATGCCACATCTAAAATTGGATTACCATTCACGTCTGTTTGTGGACCTGCTATAAAGTTGGCATCCTTACGCTTATCACCATCTTCGTATGAATTGTAAAAATCCTCCAAAGTTGAGTAGCCATTCCAAGGTTGCTCGTTCAATCTATACGTCAACTGTGATGGATAATGAAGCGTCATTTGGGCGAAGTTCATTCCTCCTCCAGTCGCTTCATCGAATGGAACGGCATAAATGTGCTCGATATTGTCAACGTTAGTAGGAGAGAACACATCAGATACCATACGTCCATCAGGACCTTCGGTAAAGTTCGCATCCAGGTCATACAACCCTGAGTTGATCACCATGTCTGCAGCATTCCCTGCATCTACGTAGTAAGAATTACCAGTAGTAGGGTTTGTTTCAGACCCAAGGTAAGTTGGTGCATTCAAATACAATCTTGCTAACAATGCATACGCAGCAGATTGGTTGAATCGTCCATATACTCGCGCAGTACCCATATCTGGAATAGCATCTAGTACTTCTGACTCAATAAAATCAACAATAGCTCTAGGGTCTTCATTTTGGTTTACATCTACACCAGTTGCTGTTTGCAGCTTGATTCTATGACCAAAAAGATCTTGAAGCTTCCAGTATAAGTAGGCTCTTACTACTCTTACCTCAGCTTCACCTTGAGCTGAAAGACTTGTTGACAACAAATCATTACACTGGAAAATACCTCCATAAATATCATTCCATGCGCTATTAAGACCTGGGTTAGTAGCTCTAAAATCATGCGCGTGCATGTTCAGCCAAATACCACCATCAAACCAGTCACCACCTTTTTGGGTAATTACTACCTCGTCAGTAGAAATCTCTGAGACCGAGAAGTATGATCCATGCCATGCAGTACCATTTCTTAAACGATCGTATGCAGCATTTAATCCGTCCGCAGGTAGTGCTTTATTTACGTTAACACTAGCTCCTCCTCCTGGATTCTGAGGAGTAAAAGTTTCTGTAAAACTGTCATTTAATTCTTCGTCCAAGTCGGTACATGCGAAACCAACTCCTAGAAGCATCGACAGCATTGTTGCTTTATTTAATATTTTCATTGTTCCCAATTTTTAGAATCCTAAGTTCAAACCTAAGGTAAATGTTCTTGCAGTGAAGTAGTTGTTTCTTCTGTCAATACCTGGAGCCAACACAGATCTGTTTGCAGGATCAACATAACCACCATTATCAGTAGGTCCAACATCTAATAATACTGGATCTGGATCTAGCCCAGAATAACCTGTAATTGTAAAGGCGTTTTGAACACTAAAGTAAAGTCTTGCAGACTTGAACGCTTTTGAATCTCCAACATTCAGATTGTACCCTACGGTAGCATTATCTAATCTGAAGAAATCAGCTTTTTCAACATAAAGCGAAGAGTATTGAGCTCCAGTCAAACCATCTACTGCCTTATCAGTAACGATACGGTTATAAGAGTTGATAGCTCCTGGATCGATTGGCTCATAGAATGCTCTGAATGTATTTACAAGGCTATGTCCAAAAGCAGCTCTGAAGAACACATTGAAATCAAATCTCTTATAAGTCAACTGATTTGACCATCCCAATTCCAATGTTGGCAGACCACTACCAAGCTTCTGAAAATCGCCATCATCCGCAAGAGCAGATCCTGGATCTCCATTGATTGTACCATCACCATTTAGGTCTTTGAATACTGGTGAGCCATTTTCATCCACACCATCAAATACTGGTCCCCAGATTTGTCCAATTTCTTCTCCTACTGCTACTCTCACCATTGGTGTTGAGTTTTGTCCCGGAGAACCCAAGTTAGCAAGGCTTTGCTCATCATTTGTATACTCCTCAAGAGTAGATTTATAAGTACTTGCTACAATACCTGTTGTCCATGATAAATCAGCGCCTTGAAATACATCATAGTTTAGAGCAACCTCCGCTCCATTTGTTTTCAAACTACCAACATTCTCATATCTCTGAGAAGCACCATAAACCCCTGGATCTACATTTCTCAATAGAATGAAGTCTGTAATGTTTCTGGTGTAAACGTCAATGGAACCATTAAATCTTCCTTGCATTACTCCAAAATCAATTCCAAGGTTAGTTTCGGCTTTCTCTTCCCATTTCAAATCAGGGTTAGCTGCTCTTGCATAACTAACAGTACCGCCACCAGCAGTAACATCATAAGTGTAAGAATCCTGAGACTGTCCTGAAGCAGATGGAAGTGCTCCTGTCACACCGTATCCACCTCTAAGTTTCAATACTGAAAAGCCACTGATTCCTAGATATTTGTTCAAGTCAACACCCAAACCAACTGCTGGGAATACCCCCCATTGGTTGTCAGCACCAAGTTTTGTAGATCCTTCTCTTCTTACAGAAGCGTTGAAGAAAATTCCATCATCATAGTTTAGATTAACCCGACCAAAGAATGCGATGATGCGCTCTTCAGGAGTTGCATCGCTGGTAATGTTCACATTAGAAGCCACACCTAATACTCTATCATAGGAAAGATCAAGACCATAAAAACCAAGAGAATTGGTTGGGAAGTTTTCCAGTTCTATTGACAGATTCTCGTAGAAATTTTCTTGATAAGAATATCCACCCGACACACTTAAGTCAATATCACCAAAGCTACCTGCATAAGTAGCATATGTTTCAAACAACGTGAATCTACTATCATCAGTAAATCGTTGGGCTCTACCGTTACGCTGCCCACGGAAGAAACTAGTACTTGGGTAAAACTGGCCATTTAGGTTATTAGTATACTGCTGAGCGTAGTTTGCGGTCACAGACAATGCATCAGTAATACTGTACTCACCTTGCATGTTGAAGTTCAAATTCTTCCTCTTACCAACGTTCTGGTTTTGCTCAATCATCGCAACCGGATTGAAGTTATCAAACAATACAGCCTGGAAGAATGAACCATTATCAAAATAGATTGGGGCAGTAGGGTTATACAAACTTGCATATCTCAAAGCCTCGTTGAAGGAGAAATTACTTTCTCTGTTTGTCAAGGACATGTTGAAATCAATTTTCAAACGATCATTCAAAGCGTAGTGCGTGATACCAGCTCTAGCGTTTATCTGATCAAATCCAGACTTATTGAGAATCCCGTTTACATCTCTAATGTTAGTTGATAATCTAAAAGTTGTATTTTCAGCACCACCTGACACAGAGATGTTGTGTACCTGGGTGTAACCTGTCCTAGTCACTTCGTCCAACCAATTTGTATTACTTCCTAGGTCGTTACCACCAGCAGCCAAATACTCACTAGCTGATAAAGCAGGCAATTCTCTTGCAATGGTAGCAGCTGCCACATAACCGTTATAGTTGGCATTTATACCACTTCCTCTTTTACCTCTTTTAGTAGTAACAAGTATAACACCTGATGAGCCTCTGGAGCCATAAATAGCAGCAGCTGAACCATCCTTCAATACGTTGATAGACTCAATATCATTTGGATCTACGTTTTGAAGTGATGCACCAATTACACCATCAACAACCACTAAAGGCTCAGTGTTAGCACCTACCGTTGAGATACCTCTTAATCGAATGGTCGCAGAACCATTTGGATCGCCACCCTTATTATACACACTCAAACCTGGCACTTTACCCTGTAGTAACTGAGTAGGATCATTAACGTTACCCTTGTTGAATTGCTCTTCATCAAGTGCGACTACAGAAGACGTAATTTCCTTCTTCTGCTGTGAACCATATCCTACTACTACTACTTCTGCAAGCTCTTCAACATCTAGTTCGAGCCCCACATTGACAACACTTCGATTGCCAACAGCCACTTCTGTTGGATTGTATCCAACAAACGTAAACATCAATACCGCATCCTGTCCAACAGAGATCTGGTATTTTCCATCAAAATCTGTGATTGTTCCATTCGTTGTTCCTTTAACAACAACGTTGGCTCCTGGGACAGACTCACCTGTCTCAGAATCCGTTACTGTACCTGTTACCGTCCGCTCCTGAGCCCAAAGGGTTGCACCCAGGATTAACGATAATCCTAAGAGTAAATACTTCTTCATACTATTACAATTTGTTTCTAAACTTTACTATTAACTAAAGTTACCTAATGAAATACTGAATATTTCAAAGGCCAATAAAACTAAATTAACAGAATTTTAAAAAAGAATTACAATAAAAAGTATATGTTTTTAATAATTGCATAATTACAAACGTTTGCAACCGTCATTATTTTTTTGATGTCATAAATTATGACTTTTCTAAGATCATCAAAGTCATTTTAACTAACTCTTTCAATAAGTACATTAATTCAAAAAATAGCCCCCAGGAATTAACGGTGAGGTGATAGTTTTTTATCTTGCTTTCAGCATGAAAAAAGGACCTGTCACCATTAAAGATATTGCGAGAGAACTCAATGTATCTGTATCCACTGTTTCGAGAGCTCTTGCCGATAATCCACTCGTCAAACTTGAAACAAGACAAGCGGTTAAGGAATTAGCAAAAAAATACCACTACAGACCTCATTTTACCGCCTTGAGTTTGCGAAGCAATAAAACCAAGACTCTAGGTATCATTATCCCACAATTGGTTCATGAATTCTTTTCAATGGTCATCCGTGGAATTGAAGATCATGCCTATGCTAATGGATACAACGTGATCATCAGCTCCTCTCACGAATCCTATGAGCGAGAGGTTCTAGATACAAAAGCCTTAATAAATGGACGCGTTGATGGATTAATGGCCTGTATTTCTAAAGAGACGAAAGATTATGAACACTTTAAAGAGTTCGTTGACAGAAATCTTCCGCTCGTATTTTTCGATTGTATTTGTGATGAGATAGAAGCTCCAAAAGTAGTATTGGATGACTTTGATGCTGGATACCAGGCGACAAAACATCTCATCAGTCAAGGATGTACCAGCATAGCCTATGTTGGAGGGCCAATAAATCTGCTTATCAACAGGGATAGAATGGCTGGATATAACAAAGCGCTGAGTGAAGCGAAACTGAATACCAAAGATGACTGGATCATTCATTGCGATTCTGGCGACTATGAAGAAGGTAGACAAAAAAGCGAGGCCCTTATCAACTCCAAAGAAATTAACGGATTGTTTGCTGCTACAGATATGCTTGCTATTGGCGCTATTAAAAACGCTAAAAAGGTAGGATTGAAAGTTCCTGAGGATTTGTTGGTTGTAGGATTTAGTAACTGGTCCATTGGATCATTATACGAACCTTCATTGTCTACTATGTCACAACCTGGTTATGAAATGGGTTTAAAAGCTGCAGAGTTGCTCATCAGACAAATTGATAATCCAGATCAAACCATAACAGAAACGTTTGTATTGAAAAGTGAATTGATTGTGAGGGAAAGCTCCCAAAATGATTGATAAATTAATCTTATCATCGCATAAGATAAAAGAATCCATTAAGGACGATTTTTGCAATACAATTATCAATCGAAATAAAAAACACAATGATAGAATTAGCAGAAGATAACTTAAACGAGATAATAGCTAGCAACGATAAAGTGATGGTCCAATATGGAGCAACATGGTGTGGAAATTGTCGTGTGACCAAACCGAAGTTTAAAAGAATGGCTGGAGAAAATGAAGGAATTGTGTTTGTATATGTAGACGCTGAAAAACTTCCTAACTCTAGAAAGCTAGCTGAGGTGAACAACTTACCGACTTTCGCTGGGTTCAAAAACGGATCACTTGTATCACAAGCGGCTGGAAACAAAACTGAAACTATAACTGGTATATTAGATGAGGTTACCAATAATTAAGCATATCATAGAATTCGTTGATCAAAACGATGAAGATTGGGTAGTAGAAACCATTGAGCTTCTTGAGCACATGTCTGAAGCCAAAGGCATAAAGGATGAAGAACTGGATGTGATCGGGGAACTGCTATCTAATATGTATGGTGCGTTGGAAGTTCACAAGGAAATCAAAAATGGCACTCCAGAAAAAGAAGCTCTCAATGGCTTCATGAAACGAGTAATGGGCTCTATTAATTAAGAACTGAAACTATCTAAATAGCAGGGAGGCTCCAAATTGGAGCCTTTTTTTATTTCAGTACAGTTGGATCCAGGATTCCAGCTGCCAGCCAGGCAAGAAAGATCAAAACCATCAGAATATTATGTGCTAGTTTTTTATCCACATTCAAACCGATAAATCCAAAAAGCACAATCAGCATAGCAAATTGCGGAATCTGACTTGTTGGTGACCAACCCGAAATGAAGACATTTTGTAGGTAGCTCATTAACACAATGATGAACATCACAAAAAACATTGGCTTCCATTGATCAAAGTAATATTCTTCCAGGTTATTTTCATGACTCCTCAAACCTGTTGGGAATAGCATTCTAGCTAATAGATACAACAGGATGGGATATGTCAATAGAAACATCACTAAAGGAGATGTCCATTCTTTGATCTGATGGGTGTACTCGTAACTATACCACCACTCTTGAAAGTGCATCAGGAATACAATCAAAACCATCAGAGTGTGAGCAACCCCTAATTTCACATTTTTGAGATTGGATATGACGTCTGCGGCACCAGTAAGCAACTGTGCGATACCTAAACCCAAAATCAAGGATTGTAAGACAATGAAATATTCAAATGGATCCATATTTTCTTATTTGAGCTCTATTATACCTTACCCTACCAATATAGGTTGGAGTGTTGGCTCAAATTATGAAGAATATGTCAAATGAATGACCTTTTGGTTATGCAGCTGCAAGCGCTTTTGAGCGTTTCTTCTTTTTTCGGAGCTTGTTGATCCATATGATGGTACCAGTTACTGGCAAACTAGTGGCAATCAAACAGGATACAAAGTAGATAATTTTAGAAAAGACACCGAATACATCTCCGACATGCAATGCTTTAATAGAACCTGCAACTTGCTCATTAAAAGGCTTATCACTAAAAAGCGACTTACGCACTACTTCTCCATTGAATCGATTAATCTCTACCAGATCAGATGAAGGGGATGCAAAAAATCCGGATTCATACTTCCTAATGGAAAGAATAGGATTCTCCGAGATTTCTACTCGATACGTACCAGAATAATCTAGTTCTCTTTCAGCGATACTGATCAGCTCCTCATAACTTAAGGATTCGCCAGAAGAATCAATCACTACATCTTCCTCTGGAGCTTCTCTTCTTTCATTATTTACACCCAGCACATTTCTCAATCCAGTTCGATACCACTCGAATGACCACTGCAATCCAGTAAGACCCATAATTAAGAGAAAAACAGCTGTATATATACCCAAAGCATTGTGCAGGTCATGGTTGATTCGTTTCCAATTGGCATCCCATTTGATTTTTAACCCTTGTCTCCAATTTTTGATCTTCTTAGGAAACCAAATCACCAACCCGGTGATAATAATGATCACAAACATGACTGTGGCCCAGCCAACTATAGGCCGCCCAATACTTGTATCAAGCATCAACCATCTGTGCAACCTAAACATGACCATAAAAAACTCAGAAGACGAACTCTGCGTATTACCAAGAACTTCACCAGTATATTGGTTCACCAGATAGGTAGTACCTCTTCGCTCTCCTTCTTTTCTAACCGAAACTTGATAAGCCTTCTCTGCATCGTCAGGAATAGAAACCGAAGAAACCTGTCCCTCCACTATCTCACTAACGACTTCCGACAATTGCTCTATACTCAAAGAGCTTCCCTCATTTTTAACTTCGTACTTCTCTGAATCTATAAACTCAACTATTTCTGAGTGAAATGTATAGACAGTACCGGTGAAGCAAACGATAAACAGAATGATACCAGAAGCTATACCTAACCAGAGGTGGACATCATTTAGAAACTTCCGAATTCCTTCCCATGGAGACTTTTGTGTACTCATGTGCAGATTTTAAGCACTCAAAGGTAGGTAATCAATGTATCTACATCAATCGCTAGTGGTAGTGAAATATGCAAGTTCTTATGCACAGCCCCTCGTGAATCTCCGCTTCGCTACGATTTCGAACCGTAGGATTCTCATCCCTCAAAAAAAGGCATAAAAAAACCCTGACAGAATCGTCAGGGTTGTTAGTGGTGGGCGCTGAGGGATTACTCATACACACAGGCATACCGCACAACCCCTCGTGAATCTCCGCTTCGCTACGATTTCGAACCACATGGTTCTCACCCTCAGAAAAAAGCATAAAAAAACCCTGACAGAATCGTCAGGGTTGTTAGTGGTGGGCGCTGAGGGATTCGAACCCCCGACCCCCTCGGTGTAAACGAGGTGCTCTGAACCAACTGAGCTAAGCGCCCATTTTTGATTGCTTTTGAGTAAGCGTCTCAAAAACGGATTGCAAAAATAGTATAGAAGTTTACTAATACAAGAGCTTGGTGAAAAATATTTAAAATAATTTTTAACTCACTGCCACGGCCAGATAATCGTTGAAAGGTTTCATTAATTTAAACACCTTGATAACCTCCTCTATGATAACATCATTCGACACTTGCTTGTCGGACATTTGGGTCATCACGGTGTAACTCTTTAGTTTTAAAAATTCGATATTGGGATGATCTTTCGGATATCCTTTTGGAGCAGACTTCAACTTCTCTCCTCTGATTTCTCCAAATACTTTTTGAAAATCAGGTTGTTCTACTATCTTCTTTAACTCCTCTGGATTGTAGTCCACTTCCTGACGAATCTTTTTCAAGATTTCGCCTTGTGGCATGTAAATTCCACCACCTACAAAATTTTGTCCTGGCTGTAAATGAAAATAATAGGAAGGGTTTTCAGAATGTTTTCCTCCTTCTGATATTGCCGCACCAAAGTTTACCTTATAAGGACGCTTATCATTGCTAAATCGAATGTCCCGGTTGATACGGAAGATGCATTTTCGGGCTTCTAATTCAGCAACTCCAGGATCAAAAGCCGACATTTGCTTCAATAGCTCTGCAACGACTCCAATAAACTCCTGCCTACATTCCTGATACCAGGCTTTGTTGGCATCCATCCATTCTTTGTTATTATTCTGGTTGAGTTCGACTAGAAAGTTTAGGCTGTTTGATAAATTCATAATGTAATTAACTGATAACTCCACAACAGGTTGTTGGGGTGATCCGTTTTTTCTTGATCTCTGGAAATTAATTAATTTCAAACTTATGTCTGACAAGAAACCCCCTAACAGAAGAGATTTTATTCGAAAAGCAGCATCGGCGACAATTGTAGCTGGAACTGCTGGTGCTCTAAGTTCTTGTGTGTCTGAATCTAAAAAATCGGTCAATATCAACTTCAATAACACCATTAAATGGAAAATGACCACTACCTGGCCACCCAACTTCCCAGTGGTGGGTGAAGGTTGTAAAATGATGGCCGAATGGGTGAAGGAAATGTCCGGTGGCCGAATGGAAATAACTGTATATGGTGCAGGGGAATTAATTCCAGCCCTGGAAGGGTTTGATGCAGTGAGTAGTGGTGCCATAGAAATGAATCATGGAGCTGCATATTATTGGGCAGGTAAGTTATTATGTGCTCCTTTTTTTACGGCTGTTCCCTTTGGCATGAATGCTCAACAGATGGGTTCCTGGATTATCTCTGGTGGTGGACAGCAACTATGGGAAGAAGTTTACGAACCTTATGATTTACTACCAATGATCTGTGGAAACACCGGAGTACAGATGGGTGGCTGGTTTAATAAAGAAGTAAACACTCTGAATGATCTAAAAGGTCTGAAAATGCGAATACCAGGACTCGGGGGTAAAGTATTTTCTAAAGCAGGAGGAACGCCATTATTGGTTTCTGGTGGTGAAATCTACACCAATTTGGAAAGAGGAGTAATTGATGCGACAGAATGGATAGGCCCTTATCATGATTACAAAATGGGTTTTCATCAGGTGGCTAAATACTATTATTATCCTGGATGGCACGAACCAGGCCCAGTATTAGAGTTGATTTGTAATAAATCCAAGTTCAATGAACTTCCGGCAGACCTTCAAGAAATTGTACGAACAGCAGCCTACAGACTCAACCGGTGGATGATGGCTGAATTTGACTTCAGAAATGGGGAGTACCTTCAGAAAATCATTAACGAAACCGATGTACAACTGAAGGCATTCCCAGCCGAAGTGATGAATGGACTTCAAAAAGCTACAAAAGTGACCATTAATGAGCTGGCAGAAAAAGACCAGCAAACGCGGAAAGTTTACGAGCACTATTCCAACTTCCGAAAAAACATCAAAGGATGGATGGATATAAGTGAGAAGATCTTCTATAACCAGATTGGATAAAAATAAAAGCCGATCTAAACTCCAGAATTCTGAACTAAAGATCGGCCCAACTCCCAACCAGCTATAGGGTATTTTAAATGTCTTTATATATCAAAGCGTCACTCTGACATCTTACAGAATCAAAACTAATGATACACAACGATTAACTCGTAAGCTTGGGACAGAATGCGATATACAGGGACGGACAACGGGTATTGAAGAAAAATACTTAATCAGGAGCTCCTAACGCCCTCATCACTTGTGACTTGTATTTTCTTGAAAGCGGCAAAACACTTTTATTTTTCATTACGCATTCCTCCTTTTCAATGGCCTGAATCTGTGTCTGATTAACAAGAAAAGAGCGGTGAATTTGAATGTAAGGAGAGGGCAATTGAGGAATAACTTCTTTTAGAGTCATCCGTGCTTTTATTGATTTATTTCTTGTCTCAATAGGATGAAAAACCAAGTAATTTCTAGCAGATTCTATATAATTGACTTCAGATAGATCTATGGAGACAAACTGGCTACCAGAGTTAATTTGAATCTCTTGACGACTACCATCAATTCTTGATATGGCTAACTCCACCTGAGCATTCAACTGTGCTTGCGTAAATGGTTTGACAATATACCCAACAGGTTCAAACTCAATTGCCTCTTTCAAGGTAGTACTATCAGAGTATGCCGTCACAAAAATAAATGGGACACCTAGTTTACCACAAACTTCACCGATACAAATGCCCTCCTTACCCTCTGCACCTAAATTGATATCAAGCAACGCCAGATCAGGACGAATTCTATCAAGCTTGACTAAGAACTCTTTTTTCGAGAACTCCTTTATAACCACGGTATGATCCAGGCTCTCCAGATAGTCAACAATCAAATTGTTGATAATCACATCATCCTCACAAACAGCTACGTTCATTTAATCGGATATTTAATAGTAAGTAGAATGTGTCCTGTAATACTATTATAAGTAATGGTTCCTCGCAACTGCAACACCAACATTTTTATCAGTTTCAATCCTACTGTTGCTGGATTCTCAAAATTAATTTTTGATGTGACCTCCCCTAAATTATCAGAGAAATCAATTTCTATCCTTCCGAAGTGAGATTGTACATGAATGAAAATCTCTCCACCTATTTCAGGATTAAAAGTATGCTTGACGGCATTTGTGATCAATTCGTTGGCAATTACTCCCAACAAAATTGCTTTATCCCCTGGCAGCTCAATATCTTGAGTAGATGAATTAATAGAAATGTAAACGTTGGACGTTATGGCTTCAATTTGTAATTTGATTTCATTGAACAAATCATTTAATACCACCATTTCCAAATTACTCTTAGACAATAAGGAGGAATGCAACATCGCCATTGACTCTAACCTTAATTTAATCTTGTCTAATTCTACTCTGGCTTCATCACTTGTGGATTGATTTTTCTGCAACTGGATGAGGCCTATCAAAAATGACAAGTTATTCTTCACACGGTGATGAACATCTCTCAACAAGTGTTCCTTATTCACCAATGCCTCAGACAATTGCCCATTGATTTGATTGATTTTCTCATTTTTTGATTTCAAGAAAAAAGCAAACCACACCACCACAAACAGAAGAACCCCGGCTCCTACAAGAGCCATTAGCACCAAATTAAACCGTTGCTTTTCTCTCTCAGCTTCGGCCACCTGCACTTCCAACTCAAGTTTTTTTCTTTCCACTTCCAGGTTTGCTGTTTTTACAGCCACCTCCTTGTTTATTAGTGAGGTTCTTTCTAGATCTACCGCCGTTTTTGCTGAGTCAAGATAGATATATGCAATTTTCACATTTCCCTCAATTAGGTTTATACTGGCCAAATGTTCATAGAAGGTATAACTGATAGAGTGCCATTCATGATCACGAATTACGGGAAGTGATTCTGAAATTAGTCTTTTTGCATTTTCTAATTGCCCACCCTCGATCCAGAAACTACACAAATTTGCCGCAGCACTAACCCAATAACGATCATATCCTGCTTGTTTCCATAATTTGATAGCATTCAATAGTGACGACTCTACACCATCCTTCTGCCCCATTCTGGATAAGACTGAGGCAAGTTCGTTATAGGCTTCAGCCATTAACACATTGTTCTCTGTTTTTTTTGAAAGATCCAGATACTTTCTTGTGGTAATCAAGGCAGAATCTAATTGGATGGACTCATTAAATACCGCTGCCTTCCTACTGAGCTGATAGAGCCTAAGGGACATTGAAATATCTCCATCAATAAGTTTTTCTGAATTACGCAAATAATCAAGTGCCAAATCAAAATTCCTGATTGCTCGATAGTACTCACCTAAATTCACAAAAAGTATGATAAGCCCAACCTGATCATTCTCAGCTTCATAAATTTTTAGAGCTTCTTGAAAAAGATCAATGGACTCTGAGTAATTACCAAGGTATTTTAAAAGTCTGGCTTTGAGCAATAAACAATCTGCACGTAAAAGAGGGCTAAGCCTGCTGTTCAGCAAAACAGTAATCAAACTATTCGCTTCTTCAAATTGACTCAGTCCACTCAAAGATTTGGCTTTGAGATAAATCAATATCTGCTTGATCCCCGAACCGAACTCGTCCATAGCTATCAAACTATCGATCAGAATTAATGATCCAGACGCATTACTGGTTAACAATTCTGCGAATTGACTTGCTGAACGATTGAATGAAATCTGTTCTTTTTCACTAGCTCCCATCTCATATAAATCCAGAAGTGTACTTACTGGTCTATACTGATAAGAGGCATAGGAGTGGACACCAATAAAGACTAAAAAAGATATGAGAAAAAAGTACCTGACCACAGTATTAAGTGCTGTGACCACAAGTTATTTGAATAGTCCCTTATTTAAAAAATCAATAAGCATCAGTTTCTTCCAAACTACCTTATAATTTAAAAAAAGTAAACCGACCTTCACTTTAGAAGATCGGTTAAGAATCCGCACCCTTACCGCCTGGATACGGACATGGATAGTCACCCTAACTTGTTAGTGATTCTTATCTCTCAGTTTTTTAAGTCCATAAAGACCTCCTGCTGCCATCAACAGACTGAGACCACCATCAATTGGTGTGGCAGGAGGACTTGGCGGCTGTGCCTGCGCTATACTTACTAGTCCAGTTAGAAAAATCGCTACAATTATTATTTTGGCATACATAGTTCTTTTGATTTAGTAATTATCAATAAATGAATTTCACACGTTGCTCTCCAACCTGTAGTATATAAACCTGATTAGAGTTGAGGCCAACGTTGATCAAGGCTTGATGCTTGTCTATCCGCACCAGATCAGTATACACCGATCTACCAAGCAAATCATATATAGCTATATCGAAAACCCCATCTTCATAGTATTTAATCAAGAGTTCCGAGTCATCAACCCCCACCTGGAGTGAAGAATTGTGGAGTTCCTCTTCTCCAAGGACATTTGCATTTATGAACAATTCAAATCGGGTAGCTGAAGGCTTGCCCAAATCACTAATGGTTATAGTCCTCGAGTTTGCTAAATCATAGATTTGACTCGTTTGTCTATCGAAGAGTAAAACCTGAGTTCCCAAAGCAAAACCACTCAACTCAGTAACTTCCAGTTTCATTTTCTCATGCTTGTTAACAGAAGTATATCCTAAGTTAACTGCGATATTTTCGGCCTGAGGCAATGCACTTATTGAATAATGCTTTTCTTCATTGCTCACGAAAAACGAATGATGGGTATTGAATAGCTTCTCAGCATCTAGCCCTGGATCAAAGCCCATAGTAGCCTCATCTAACAGACCGATTAACAACTCATCCTGCAGATCTCCAGAGGTCAATCGCAACCGTATGAGCTGCTTATCATAAGATGAAGTAGCCTGACGCGTATTATTCGCTAGATATGCGTAGTTCTGCATCAATGGATTGAAATTGACGCTACCTGCTGATATAGTATGGACAAAGAAGCCTTGTGTCACCTCTATAGTTCCATCAAATCCTCCGGCGTTTGGATCCAAATCGTTGATAGTGGTATATGTCCCAACTCTTTTGCCATCGAGGTTGGCACCTCCGTCGTTCCACAAGTAGATAGTCCCATCTATTGAAGTATTGTTGGCAGCAAACTCTGTCCTTCTTAATTGACTAGTGTACGGATTGGACAATAAGTAATACTTATCACTATCCAAGCCACTGTAAGAGAGATCACCTGTTACTGGGTCTCCAGAAAACTGAAGTTCTTTAGGATCTGTGAACGCCATAAAATATCCCTCAGCGCTGGACAAATCACCCGTTGGTACCACATAGTCGGAACCATCAAAGCCGTAGACAAAATCAGCGTTAATTGTCGATAAACTCTGACCTATAATTGGCGATCCAACCATACTATAAGCAAGAGCACCAGGTACTGAACGGTTTATTACTACTGGCCCAGTGCCCGTCTTGATCCCCTCAAGCACCAACTCACCACCTTCGTTCACTATTACTTCTCCCTCTACTTCAAGCTCTTCACGCACATAAACCCTACTGGAAGGATCAATAGTTAGCTTTACACCAGCGCTAATTTTTATTACATTGGAATACAGGTTGCCTTCTACAGCTGCATCATAGTTGGCAGCAAGTCTTCCACTTTGTGTTCCGCTAGGAGCCACTCCATCACTCCAAGTTGTACCATCCCAGGTATTGATCACTTCAGCTACCTCCAGCGTAAAATCCTGATTCACATCATTTACACCATCACTCACCACGAGGCCAATATCATATGAACCGAAGGTGATATTTTCATCACTAACTACCTCAAAATACTGGGAGATGGTCCTAGCCACGCCTTGATCGCTAAACGTAGTGAGCTTGTTGCTGCCGTGGACCACCAAAGTCTGTACATTTTCGAAAGTAGCTTCATGTGCGAGTCCATCCAAAGTACCTGCATCGCCTGTTCCTGCATAGGTTGAAACATTACCTGATTCATCCAAAAACCGAATGATTTCCGTTCTTCTATCCACCACAAAATATCCACCTTCAGCTTTTACAATCGCTCGAGGGTCAGCATAGGTCGCTGTAGAAGGATCTCCATTAGTTTGCCCAATCACTCCAGTACCTGAGAAGGTTGTTACCGTACCATCAAACAAAACCTTTCTAATTCGATGATTAATCTGATCAGCTACCAATAAAAAGCCTTCATCCGTGACCACCAAATCCTCTGGATATTGAAATTGAGCAGCAGGACCCGCACCATTTGCAAACCCTGGAGCACCTACCTGACCAGCAATTGTGGTCACCACTCCTTCCGGGGTTACTTTTCTAATAGTATGATTGTTATTGTCAGTTACATACAGATTACCCTCACTGTCCATATCCATCCCTCGCGGGAAGTTAAATTCTGCTGCAGAGCCAGTACCATCTGCACTTCCAATAACCCCAGACCCAACGAAAACTTCAAGATTACCCATTGGATCAATCTTGTAAATACGATGATTGGTGCCCACATATACGATTTCTTTTTCATCCACATAGGGACTGGCATACATCTGAACCAGTCCAGCTGAGCTATTTACCAATAGACTGACTGTACTATCTGGTGTGATTCGATAGATTTCGGTTGCCGTATTCACATAGATATTTCCGTTTGGACTAATGGCTGCCCCATTAATGCCTGTTGGCAAGGATATCCCTTTTAATGCTGGTGTATTGACTCTTTGGAATTCATTGATGTGCATCCATGAAGGCAGCGTACCAGCAACCGATAGTTCCTCTCCATCAGTATCCAGCACATCTAGTTCATATAGATATCCATCCACATCATTAACTGACACTACTGGATCAGAAGAAATCACCGGCGAATTATCATTGATATTGGAAACGATAATGGATACGTCCAAATAAGTAGCATTTTCACCATCATTTGCCTCAATTTCTACCCAATAGATATTGTCACCCTCAGCATCTAGTGGGTTCTCAAAATCTGGAGATGAAAGGAAGGACAATTCACCTGTGACTTCATCTACTGAAAATAAAGCCCCATCGCCATACTTACCTGTTAATGAGAAAGTCACAGGAGAGATATCTTCAACTACTGCTTGATAGACGATCGAAGTATTTTCATCTACTCTCACCATGCTCTCTGAAGTATAGACTGGTGGATCAGCATCTATTACAGTCACAGTGAAATCATGTGTTGTTTCATTTCCTCCTCTGTCGGTAATAGTAAGTGAAACTGGGAAATCTCCCACCAATCCCTCTGGACTTCCCTTTAATCGGAATCCATTGTAGATACGTCTGGAACGCTTTAAGAAATCCACTATCCATACCTCATCCTTGAAGTGAGTAAAAATATCTCTAGGAGTGTAAAAGGTGGCGTCATTAAGCTCACCATCTGTCACATTAAAGGAGATTGCCGAGGTTCCTGCGAAATGAATCAATCGTCCATCTGGTTGAAGGACTTCAATAGTGGTACTAGGAGCAGAGTCCAACTTTCTTACCACCAGAATGTCGTCACCTAATCCTCCTGACCAAAACAACAAATCCAAAGTAAGCGCATTGCCTTCTGCATCTTTCAAGCCAATAGTACTCACATCTCCTGATAACGTAAGCTGTCTTAAATGGTACTGACCAGACACATTATCCAAATCAGTAAAGTAGATATCACCATTAGCTAACTGGATTAGGTTTTGAGCAAGTCCAATTTCTGCTATTGCATTTGTCCCATCTACAATATCTCCATCCCCAATCTGACCAGTGACCGTACTTACAACACCTTCTGGCGTCACCATTCTCACAACAGTATGAGCAAGGTATTGATCCAACACAATTAGATTGTCGTTTTCATCTACCAGCACCTCTGTCGCTTTGTTGAATTGGGCCGCAGTACCTGTACCGTCCGCACTTCCAGGCGTATTAGCACCTGCAAATATCGTAACTTCTAATCCTGGAGTAATCTTCAAAATTCTGGTAGAATCAGGCACATAAATATTGCCTTCAGAATCCGAAGAAGGTGTTCCTAGCTCTTTGAACTCTAAATCCAAGTCACCATAAATCTCATGCCTATCACCTGATGGGTATACGATGAACGGTCGATTAAAGTATGTGACAATGGTGTTCCCGTCTTTATCCCTTGTCCCCTGAGTAATATTTCCAACGTTGCCAGGCGCATCGGTAGACACTTCAAAACCTTCTTCAATACTTAGCCATTCCGGAAGAGTAGTGCCTACTACAGAAACAATATCCAACTCATCCACTCTTGGCAAGTAGTTATACATCTCATCGCTATAAATAGACGTAATCGGCTCACTAGTTATTACCGGATCTTCATCCACATTGGTCACTATCACCTCCAACTCAATTGAATTGCCATTACCCTCTACATCATCCGCTGCAAGCACCACATAATAGTGATCGTCGATTACACCCTGAGGATTCTCAAAATCAAGAGGAGAAGTCAATGACAGATTACCCGTTTCCGGATCAAAATCAAATAAATCCTCATCAGCACCTATAGGCTCAAGGTACATCGTCACCTCATTGTCATCAAATACCGTAAGTTGATAGAAAACTCCAGTAGTATTTTCAGGCACTGTAGCAAAAACTGGTGAAGTGATCTGAGGAGAAAAATAATCGGGTGTATTGATGGTGCCATATCCGCGTTCCGTATGTGCAGAGCCTACCGTTTCACCAAAAGCCCAGATATAGTCAATTGTGCTGTTGGCTAACGAAATGGAGTAACCGCCTGTAGCGCTACTCGCCATTGGCCGCTTTACGGTAATGGTTCTATTCTCAAAGTCCTGGGAAACAATTGTGAGTTCTTGCACATCAGTAGCAGACCCAAGATCACTTGCACCTAAAATTCGCTCCGTTACTGTGAAATTATCAGTACCGTCATTTTCAACAACAATGGCATATGTACCATCCATGATATTAGAACCAAGCCCGATTGCCATCCATTCGATAAACTCCTCATCTTCTCCGTTCATATCAAAGAAGAACAATGCCTCACGAGTTTCTTCATCCAAAAGGATCTCCGCTCTATACTCCGTAAAAGGTAAAGCATCCGTCGTATTGAGGCTAAAACCAATCGTTTGATTCACCATTACTTCTACTGCCAAGCTGGAAGTATTTGTATGATCAGAAGCCTGGACGGTGAGCTCATAAACCCCATCTTCATTGGCATCTATTAGATTATCCAAATCAGGTTTGAACTTGAATTCCACTCTACCAGTAGTTGGGTCCACCACAAACAAATCATTGTCCCCTCCTGCAGCTAGCGAGTAGGTAATTGGATTGGCGTCTGTCGCTTCAATTCGGTAAGCAAACTGACGCTCTCCATTGATATAGATATCTGCATCCTGATATACATAAGAGAAATCATAAGAAGTGATCTCTGGAGTAACTTCATCCGGTGTTTGAATAGTGCCTGCTCCACGCTCCAAATGAGCAGAACCGATTACATCTCCATACGCCCACACATAATCGAAATAAGTATTAGTCGTAGAGAAGCTATACCCTCCTGTAGCTGTACTGGTCATTGGCCTGGATAACGTTATAGTCTTCTCTACGAAATTTTGTGATTCAATCACTACTTCCTGCACGTCCGTAGCTTCACCTAGTCCGGTAGCACCCAAAATGCGCTCAGAAACAGTAAAGTTGTCTGTCCCATCATTTTCGATGACTATGGCATAGGTTCCATCCATTACCTGTGCGCCAAATCCAACCGCCATCCATTCGGTAAAATCCTCATCCTCTCCATTTAAATCAAGGGTTATAATTACCTCATCATTCGGAACATCATAATGAACAACTGCCTGATAAGAGGCAAATTCAAATGCTGATGAGGTATTGAGGCTATAAGCTTTGTCGTCTTCTACATTGGTAATATCGATGGTTACAGAAAGAGTATTGGTATTGGTGCCGTCACTCGCCTCTACGGTAATTTCATAATCATTTGATTGATCGGAATCTAATGGGTTCTCAAAATCCGGAACAAGACGAAAAGCAATTTCTCCTGAAGATGGATCTATCGAGAAGAATTCATCATCCGTAGAACCTACCAATGCATAGGATAGCGTCAAATCATCTGTGGCCACTGCAGTGTACACTGTACCGGAGGTGTTTTCTGGAACTGATACCGAAGTGGGTGAAGTAAAAACAGGTGTTGATGCATGAACCTGATACATACTCAACACTATCAAAAGGAACCATCCTTTTTTTAAGTAGCTAATTAGTTTTGTTTTCATAGGTGATGCAAGTTTTGACCATTGAAAGACTGGCTCTTGCATGTGTGACGGTATTACAATTGGGGCCACCCGAGAAATGTGAACTGCCAGAAATTTCGATGGAGTCATGCTTTGATTTTTGACTTCAAAACAGAACAAAAGCGACTTTCGAGATTAGCCAATATTATTTCTAAACTGGCAAATACCGCTTAAAACACCAGAAAACAAATAAAAATTAGACTTGAGGCACCTTTTTCAGCAATTGATTGGGATGGATACCCATCACCTTCTCAAATTGCACACTGAAGTGAGTAGTGTTGAGAAGACCAATCGCTTGAGCAGCTTCTGAAACGGATCGAACCCGATTCTTCTTCATCAGATCTGCGGCAAATTGAAATTTGACCAACCGGATGTATTCCTTCGGACTCTGCCCGGTAAGATCCTTAATCAAGCGATAGGTAGTACGCTGACTTGCTTTCAGCTCATCACTAATATCCTGTACGGTAAATGAAGAATCATCCACTCTATCGAGTATCAACTGATTCACCCTTGAAACGACATCCCGCTCTACTTCGGACAGATAGTTATTATTTTTAGAAATTTCATCCCACACCTTTCCCTCTGGCACAGCTCGATTCGTCAGAGCATTTCTTATTCTTAGCTTTAGTTCAGCTGCATCAAATGGCTTAGCAACAAAATCATTCACTCCATGCTCTAATACCTTTATCAAGTCATCACCTGTAGTCCTGGCAGAGACCACTAAAAGTGGAATGGCATTGAGACAATCGTTAAACCTCACCGCATCAATCAACTCATGACCATTCATGACCGGCATCATCAGGTCTGTGAGAATCAGGTCAACTTTATAATGTGTCAAAACGTCAAGCGCTTCTTTGCCGTTGGATGCTAGCCGCACAATGTATTCATCATCAATTAACTCCTTGATATACGTACGTATTTCAGGATGATCATCCACAACCAGAATCGTTTGTTGATTCTTCCTTCGCTTCGTATTTTCACTTATGTCCAAGGAAATATTCCCCTCTGATAGTTCTGCAAGAGATTTTCTAACCCTCAATGTCTGTTGATCGGCAGGTGCTTCTGTGATCGGTTTATCAAGGTTTCGAGGAAGGTCTATGGTGAATGTAGTGCCCAATCCCAATTCACTTTCCACCTTGATACTGGCCTCATGTAGCTCCACCAACTCTACTACAAGGGATAACCCAATGCCGAGTCCTTCACCCATGGCTCTAACCTCATCAGAAGCTTGATAAAACCGATCAAACACATACTTGATTTTCTCCAGAGCAATACCTTCACCAGTGTCCGATACTGCGATTTGCAGTTGATTATGATTGGATTTGGCCAAAGACATTGTGACTACATCACCAGCTGAAGTAAACTTCAACGCGTTTGTCAGCAAATTGTAAATGACCTTCTCAAACTGCTGCGGATCCAGATGAACTATTTCGTTGCTATCTGTATGATCGATAAAATCCAATTGAACTTTTTTAACGTGAGCGGCCGAATGAAACAGTGCTACAATTCGCAGTAGATACTCATTCAGATGAACTTTCTGATAGCTTAATACCAATCGATTTTCTTCCAGAAGAATTAAATCCCGAATTTCATCTGTCAGATTGGTTAGTTTGTCATTGACATCTTCGAGCTTGTGCAAGCTTTGACTAGCGGATTCATTGAGGTAACTATCACTATCACGAATCTTTTGCAAATAACCACGCATCAGTAGTAATGGAGACCGAAGGTCATGAGAGATATTCGCAAAAAATCGAGATTTGTACTGATCTAATGCCTTTAACCTGAAGGATTGCTCTGAAATCTGCTGCTTTTGTTGCTGCACCAGCCGTAGCGTTCGGAACTGGAAGTATAGCAAAACAATCACGATTACTAAGAAGATGACTACTACAGCTATCCATATCCGCTGCAGAGTAATGATTTTTTCCTGAAGAGTTGCCTGAGCTGTTAAATGTTTGTTTTGAGCCTCCTTTTGATCAGTTTGGTATTTGGTCTCCAATTCGGAAATTTTATCAACCGTTTGCCGGTCGAAGATGCTATCTCTTACCGATATGTAGTTTTTATAAGATTCATAGGCTCGCAAATAATCTTTACGTCCTGAATACACATTGATAGAAATCTGATAAAACTTTCGACGGTCATCCAGGCTTCCTTTTTGTACCAAAGAAAAACAGGAGTCCAGGTATTGATCTGAGCTATTGATATCACCTACTCGAGAATGTGCTTCTGCCAGTCCCAAAAACGGGCTAATTAGTAGGTTAGAAGATTTTAGACTTTTGGCAATAGCCAGCGATTCTGTATAACAATTAATTGCTCTACTATAGTCTTTGGCAATCTGATAATCCTCGCCAAGGTTGTTCAAGCTAAAGGTGAGCTGTCTTTTATTACCAGATTGCCTACACATGTCTACTAACTGGATGTCCATCTCTCTTACTTTTTCATACTCTCCAAGAAAATAGTAGAGATTGGTTAGTTCATTCAACACACTCAGCTTTAGTGCAGAAGAAACGGGATGCAATTGACTCAAAGCATAGGCTCTACCCAGGATAACCCTGGACTCTTCATATTTTTGTAGACGCCTATTGATATGACCAACCGTATTGAGTGCTAACACATAGTGCCCCACTTGCTCTGTGGTATCCAGATATGTCATAGCCTGCTGATAATAGTCTAAAGCACTAGCATACTGAGCCGCATGCATTTCTATGTCTGCAAGATTTTTTAAAAGCCCAAACTGACTTAAGGAATCATCGAGAACAGCCAATTCTCTAGCATACTCCACTAATTGCCTGGCAGTATCCATATTTCCCAACAGATTGAAATTCCATCCAAGTGTCTGGTAATAATTGGAAAGTCTACTGGAATCCAATCCTTCTGGCAGTGTAATGGTGATCAGCATGTCAAAAGCTTGAGAAGGATCAGACTCAATAATCGCTTCGACCTCATTTATCAAACTATCAAAACTTGATCTCTGAATCTCCTTTTGATCTGATATTATATCGGTTACTTCAGATACTTCTGTTAAAGGAGCAGCCCCAAACAGCAACCCGATCATTAAGTTTTGAAGTAGGCATAGTGTAGACATCTATATCATCATTGGTCAACCCAACAATGATATGAATAATGATTGCTCCAATTCTGCCAAACGGAATCAACATCCTGCCAAACCATTAAAACACAGATAATCAATTGTTTATGGGATTGTTTCACATAAAAAACCGATGTTGGTACTCCTAACTGGATTACAACGATCGGTTTTCAATATGGCGAGTTTTAGGTGTTAAGACCTTAAGACTGTCTTTTATGATCTCTCAACTTCTTAATCCCATATGCTCCACCGGCGGCTAAAAGCAAGCTCAGACCTCCATCTATCGGAGTAGCTGGAGGAGCTCCTGGCTGAGCTAATGCTGGTACAGCCATTATTAATACAGGAAGAAGGATTATGGTTTTATAGATGATATTTTTCATTTCAATTGAATTTGGTTTGGTAATAAGATCGACCCTATTTCAGAATCACTTTTTTAGTAATAGTGCCGTCAGTAACAATATATGCACCCGCTGGAACACTCAACGTTTCTTTGAATTCACCTGTTGACACTCTAGTTAGAACAGTTCTTCCTGACAAATCAATCACCTGAATAGTTCTTTCCTCTTGATCGGATGGTTGAATGAACAACGTTTTGCCCTCCGTGTAAATCAGGAGTTCTGAATCTGTCAGTCCAAGAACCCTTTTCGACTTAATCAATTTAAAACGGTCATGTCTACCTGCCCTGGTGAAGAACTCATATCCTTGTGTTGCATCAATTACTTCTTCAGTCTCCTGATCGTACAAGTACATGAAATGTCCAAGAGATTCTCGATGATCCAAAGTGATGGTATAAAGACCTTCTTCCTGTACATCAAAAGTTAATGGAATCTCATCCCCATCGGAATCGATGGTTTGAATAGTCAATGGTTGATCTGCCTTGGTAGTAAAAACCATATTCGAGCCAGTTTCATTAAAAACTGGCGCATCCCAACCTCTTACTATTTCATCGTTTGGTATCATCTCATCCCACCCCAACAATGCTTGTTTGAATAATCCTAAATCACTACTGAGGTTGATTCTAAGAATCGCATGTTTACTGGTATTTGTTCTAAAGAAATTACCATCCGCATTTTGACCAAGGACTCTCATGTCTTGCTTGAAATTCACTACTGTAGCGACACCTATCAACTGCACAAAGAAACCTTGCATCGACCCAATGTGACCATTCCAGCGATCATCATTATCCGGTCCGTTGCTATCAGTGGCACCCATCTTATTCGCAACGATATAATCACTGCTACTACCTCTCCCGGTATCAGAGCTATTGTCATCCCAGATGTAGACACTACCTGTAATGTTAAGATTGTCATCAATGAATGCATCTATATCAATGGCTGCCGCATATGGATTGCTTACTAGCTGATATCCATCGTTAGCATTTGTCCCGATATAATATACTGCTCCAGTGTTTGGTTGGCCAGTGAAAGATATTTCTTGTTGGTTGGCCTGGGTATAACCATGCCCTGGAACCAACTCCGTCATAGACGCATCTATCCATCTATTCAAACCATTTACATCATGATTTGCTGCTTCGCTATATCTGTAGACATACTCACCTAGTTGAGCTCCAGTTATCGATGCATCGGCTTGCATTGGGGATCCAACAAAACTGTATCTACCATCTGAATAGCGCGTGTTGCGTTTGATCGTAATATCTCCAGTAGTAATATTGGAATCGTAGGTCAATAATGATGATCCGGAATTAACGATGAAAGTTCCATTGTTAGTCAGATCACCTTTTAAGTCCATATCTCCAACTAGTGTAAGAGTCACACCTGAACTGATCTGAAGATCAGAGCATGAGAATTCGCCAGTAAAATCTCCCTCGATTGAAACTATGTCAGTATCGGTTGGACCCGTGCCGTTGTTCCAGGCAGTTCCATCCCACGTAATTGGCTCAAAGACCTCATCCGAAATCGTGATATCAAACTCCGAGCGATAGGTATCTGACCCATTATCCACCTCAACGAAAATGGTATAAGAACTCTTAGTTTCATAATCAAAAACGACTGCCGCTTTCAATTCATCATCAGTAATCGAAAAAGACGCATTGTCTGAATAAACATCCGACTCAACTAACGAATAGGTGTAGGTCAATTCCGGATCACTATCAGCAAAAACGAAAGAACCAATCAGGTCACCAACGTCATTGTTCTCTTCAATAGAAGAACCACTCATAGACAAAGGACAATACTCTGTGTCTCCTGAAATCGTCCAGCTGAAATCCGTTATTAATGATTGTCTGGCAGTCGCTCCAGCACAATACGTTAATTTATTGGCACCTAGGGCAACATTCGATTTGAGACCAGTTAACTGACTCCAGGAATCTAACAGCAGATCATAGTTGTATTGACTTAATTCAGAATTGGTCAACATCAAGTCCATGGTAAAAACCTTAGCCACATTCCAACCACTGAGATCTGAGTCGAATCCACTTGAGTTGAACATATAGCTCATGTCGACTACATTGGAAACATTCCAAGCACTCAAATCACTTGTAAATGCATAGGTGTTTTGAAAAGTCCCTGACATGTCGGTGACCTTGCTTACATTCCATGAACTGATATCTCCACTGAAAGCCTCTGCTCCGGCAAAAGTGGTTGACATGTTAGTCACATTACCCACATTCCAGCTACTAAGATCCTGATCAAAAGATGTAGCATACTGAAACATTGAGCTGAGATTGGTAACACTACTTACATCCCATGTTGAAATGTCTCCATTGAAAGAAGACGCATTGTTAAACATATTACTCATGTTGGTAACGCCACTTACATCCCAGTCATTGAGGTCTGCGTTGATCGATGACAAAGTGAACATCCAGCTCATATCTGTCACGTTGCTTAAGTCAGGTGCATCATCTGCCAAATATTCTAAATTGGAGCATCCGGCAAACGTGTAAGACAGGTCATCCCACTGTGTGCTTCCCCATTGGTTGAATTCCACCAATTTGAGTTTATCATCTGTAGAACTAATGCTAAAGTTGATTCCAGGAAAATCACCCCAAATAGAGACTACATAGGTACCTGGAGAAGAGTAGGTATGCGTTTTAGAACTGATTTCAGTAAACTCCTCTACAGTACCGTCACCCCAATCAATGGTGCAGGTAAAGGATGAGGAAAACTTCAAAGGCAAAGTGATCTGATTACTAGAACTCACACCGGAATTATCCGTTTTCCATGTGGTCACAAAAGGGCATGAAGGATCATCTCCACTGAAGGTCCATCCGAAATCATCAATGATTTTTTGACGAGCCTCAGTCCCTTCACAATAGGTCAGATTATTGACTCCAAAATTTACTCCACTTTGCAGGTTAGGATTTTGAGACCAACCAATCAAAATGGAATCATAATTTGCCTGACTTAGAGAAGCTCCATTGAACATGTATAAAAGATTAGTTGCACTCGAAACATCCCAGTCCCCCAAATCCTGATCAAATGCAGTTGTTCCAGTGAACATACTTTGCATGGTGTTCACGCTACTCACATCCCATCCAGAAATATCCTGATTAAATGCTTCGCTATATATAAATGCCCAATGCATATTAGTGACACTACTCACATCCCAGGTGCTTATATCACCATTGAAAATAACTGTTTGACCAAATATTTGCTTCATGGTAGTTACATTAGAAACATCCCATCCGGTCAAATCAGCATTGAACTTTTCTGCATACCAAAACATGCGAGTCATATCTGTGACCAGATCCATATCTGGGACATCAGTGGCAGTGTACTCCATGTTTATACAGTCACTAAACATGTAGTACATGGACTCCCACTCAATATCTCCCCATTGAGATACTTCAACTAATTTGGGAGAATCTGTACCGGTATTGCTATTAAATAGTGCTGGAAAATCACCGTAGATTTTAATCTCATAAGTTCCAGGAGAACTATAGGTATGAGATGGTGCAGTAGTCAGGCCGGTTTCAGTGCTGCCATCACCCCAATCAATGTCGTAATTGTAGGTATAGTTTGTGTTTATATTAATTATCACCTGATCACTATTGGAAACACCCGAGTTGTCTGTTTTCCATTTGGTTATAAAGGGTTTCCCCGAAAATTGAGCCTGAGCTGAAATACTGATGTAAAACATCACTAAAAAGCTGAGTAGATTTCGCTTCATAAAAATTTGGTTACGGTTTTTACAGCAACCAAATTGATTATTCTAAAGAATGAGACACACTGAGTTCTAGTGAAGGGCGAGTAAAACCGAGTAAAGAGAAGATAAAAATGAGTGAGAAAAAGCTACAACAAGGGCAAGCTCTCCATGAAATCCTTTCGAAAAGACTTACCTATTTGCACTTTATGTGCTCCTATGAAGACAAACCCTTCTGAAATAGAGTCAACCTTCTCAAAATTGATCAGGTAAGAGCGGTGTATTCGTCTAAACCCAAATGGCAACAGTTTATCCTCAATACTCTTAAGGGTGTGACTGATTAAGAATTTACCTTTTTCAGTATAAATGAAGGAATAGTTATCACTTGCCTCCACATATAATATTTCTGACGACTTGATAGAAACGACCTCCGCGCCATCCCGAACAAAGAATTTCTCTGGTGTGCGATTGACAACTTCTTCTCTTTGGGGTTTGGACCTGGACAAGGCAATTTCCAGGTTGACAATCAGGTCCTTCTCACTAAAGGGTTTTACCACGTATCCTGATGGGTTGGTCAATTTTGCCCTATCCAGCGTGGCTTGGTCATAGTAAGAAGTGAGAAAAATAAAAGGGATATGGAGCTGAGCTGCAAGTTGAATACCGTCAGTATTACCCTCGATGTTAACATCAAGAAGAGCAATATCGACAGTATTTGAAGCGATGAGATCTAAGGCATCCACAGCTTCATCGACCATACCGACCACCTCGTAATCATTTCGTTTCAGGATACTCGAAATGTCATAGGCAATCAAAGGCTCATCTTCTACTATAAGGACTTTTGCTTTACTCATGATACCAGCTTAAAACGTTTCATAACTAATTCCACTACAGTTCCATTTTGATTTTTCACAGAAATAGTACCTTTTACTTTCATGGCAAGGATATGGACCATTTTCCAGCCAAATGAATTTAGTTTGGATAAATCTACCTCACTTATCCCAACACCATTATCAGACACTTTTGCTCGAAGGACTTCACCTTCCTGATATACCTGTATTTGAATTTGTCCACCTCTATCATTCGGGAAAGCATACTTGATACAATTAGTAACCAATTCATTGATAATTAAACCCATGGGAATAACAGTATCAATATCCATCTTCAATCCATGAGTTTCAACTACAAATTCAATACGATCTCGATTAACACCGAAAGCGTTAAATAATTCAGCACATAAACTCTCCAGATAATCTTGTATATCCACTCCTCTGACGTCATCGGTTGAATACAGCCTTTGATGAATCAGTGCCATGGATTTAACCCGGTTCTGCCCTTGTCTTACTGCGCTAATAGCTGCATCATCTTCCAAAGTTTCTGCCTGGAGGTTCAAAAGACTAGAAATGACCTGCAGGTTATTTTTTACCCGGTGATGAATTTCTTTGAGAAGGGTTTCCCGCTCTGCCAGAGATTTAGAAATTTGATTGTTTTTAACAGCCAGGATATCAGAAGTCTTCTTCTTGGTATCGTATCTATAATACAAGAAACCGGCAACTCCGATCAGCAGTACAAAACCAGAAATAAAAATATTCCGCTGATTGTTGGCTCTTGCCAGAGACAAAGCGACATTCTTCTGTTCCAATTCTAATTCTGCTATCTTTTGCTTGTTGCTGGCAGTCTCATACTGAATATTCAATTCATGGACTAGTGATTCTTGTCGGAGGTTATGCAAGCTATCCTTCAGATAATCATAGTATTCCATCATAGCCTCAGCTCTCCTATAATTGTTATTGAGTTTTTCAAACTCAACATCAATACCTAGGAGTTTAATAAATACGTTTAGATCTCCTACCTTCTTAGCAAAGAAGTACCCACTATCCAGGCAAACTCTGGATCGCTTATAATCACCTCGAAGAAAATGATATTGCGTCAGGTTTTGATAGACAACTCCCAAGGAAGAGAGGTTTCCAAGTTGTCTGTTATTAGCAATTGCTTTCTGACTATATTGTATGACTTTGTCATGGTTTCCTAATTGATCATGAATGATGGCTCCATTGTTATAAACTCGAGCCAACAATACGGGATTACTCTTCAAACCTGGATCATTCAGTACCCGCTCATAAATGAAAAGTGCAGAATCAGGCATATTCATTCGCCCATACCAGGTAGCAAGACTAATCAGGAAACTATAGTCTGTGGTATTTCTTCTGGATAATGCCTGATCATAACATTCCTTTGCTTTCTTTAAATCATTGGAACGTTGGAATAAAAATCCCATTGAGGCATAGACGCCAGCAGCCATATCTTCCAATCCGAGGCTATCAAAACAACTTAGAGCAATCGTGAATTTCTCCTGAGCAGAACTCATTCGCCCCAAAGCAAGCAATACATCCCCTTGCCCTTTAAGGTTTTGGGCATAAAATTCCGGCAGGTTTGAAACAGAAGTCAAAGAAACCCCAAGATTATAATAATATAATGCTGAGTCATATTTTGATTGTATGTCAAATGCCTTTCCCATTAGGGCATATGCCCTTGCCAGTTGAGGATTTTCTTTGGACGATTGAAAATAGCTCTCCAGATAAAATATTGCAGAATCGGGATATGAATAAAGGTATATTTCGGCTTTAGCCAAAAGGTCAGAGTCAGACACATCCAAAGAACTCGATAAGGATGTATTATGCAATACCAGGAGGGCGTAGACGGTCAATAAATAGAATATCCTCGGCATAGTTGGACCTATAACACGACCAAAAGATAACAACTTAATTTCCAATCATATCTCTAGTAAACAAAAAAACCGACTCTCTCGAGTCGGTTTAATACCTGAATCCGATTCAATATCGGTCCAGGACGCCCTAATCTTCAATACCTTAGGAGTTCCGCTTATGGTCTCTCAATTTCTTTATTCCATAGGCTCCTCCTGCAGCAAGCAATAAACTCAATCCTCCATCAATAGGAGTGGCTGGTGGGGCTCCTGGTTGGGCAAAAGCTGGCACAACAAGTAATATAGCTGGAAGGATTAGTATGATTTTATATAGTAGATTTTTCATGATTTCTCTGTTTTAATGATGTGAGTCAAAAGCTTAAGTCACCCTGAATTCAGTTCAGGATCTTTCTGAATAGATTCCTGAATGATCGTTGTTAGATTCTGACATTCCATGCGGAACAAATTCAGAATGACCACCATTTTGCTTTTGACATTTTATTTCAAAATGATTTTATGTGTTCGTTCACCGTCTGTAATTAGATAAACACCTGCAGGAAGATTGGTCTGGATTTGAATTGATTGATTAATTGTTTTAGTCAATACTTTTTGTCCATTCAAATTGATCAAATCAATTGTCCGCTTCATTCCAGATGGTAGGTTGATATAAATGGTTTGCTCATAAGCATAGACTTCAACATCTTGATCTGTCAATCCCAGAACACCGAAGTTCTTGATCAACTCAAAACGATCATTAAACTGACCTTCGCTTGTAACAAATTCGTATCCACTCGACGCATCCACTACTTGATCGAGATCCTTATCTCTCAGTAGAAGCTCATAACCTTGAGACTCATCTAAATCAACATTAATTGAATAAGATCCAGCCTCCTCAACCTTGTAACCTAATGGAACTATTTCAGTCGAAGAGTTGATGGTTTGGATTGCCAGTGATGTGTTCGCTTTTTTGGTATAAATCATATATTGTGATTCCTCACTATATACTCTGGCATCATATCCTTCAGCTAATTGATCATTAGAAATTTGCTCGTTCCATGCAATCACTGCCTGCCTGGAAAGACCTTCTGCATGTGTTAGATTTACCCGCATTATTGGTGATTGATTGAAAGATGTTCTGAAGAAGTTATCATCTGAATTATTTCCAGAAACACGCATCCCCTCTGTAAACGTGATATCTCCAGCACTACCATCTAACTGCACAAAGAACCCTTGCATGGCTCCAATACGACCATTCCATCTGGCTTCATTATCAACTCCTCCATTGTCTGTAGCACCCGACTTATTCGCAACGATATAATCACTATTTGAACCTCTACCTGTATTAGATCCATTGTCATCCCAAATGTAAATGGCGTCTGTTGTGTTGGTATTGGCATCTAAGAAGTCATCTATGAACAAGGCTGCCGGATAAGGATTACTAACCATATGCCAACCATCATTATCGAAGCTTCCTGGATAGGTGATTGTACCAGTATTCGGAGTACCCGTAAATTCAATCAATTGCTGATTGGATTGAGTATATCCCTGACCTGGATTGAGGGCATTAGATGATGCATCGATCCATCTAACCAGGTCATCAGTTGCTTCAGCTGCTGCTTCATCATACGCATAGACATGTAAACCAAGATCCGAGCCGATTATTGACAAATCAAATTCAACAGGCGTTCCAACGAAACTATATCGACCGTCTGCATACCTTGTATTTCGCTTTATGATAATGTTGTCAGAAACAGCCTGACCCTCATAGGTGATTAATGAAGATCCAGATTGAATAGTCAAACCCCCATTATTAATTAATGATTCTGTCACTTCAAGCGCACCTTCGTTATTCACACTGATGCTTCCTGATGAGGTAATTGTCAGGTTTTTTGCTGCGAAAGCTCCTTGAATAGAAAAGGCATAGTTATCTCTAATTTCCACATTGTCTTCTTTAGTTGGCTGAAAAGAAGAATAGACTGTCTCCCCAAAGGTCCACAGACCATCTTCCCAGATATAAACACTCTCACTCACGCCAATGGATTGTTCCACATCACCGGCCGCATTATAATAATCATTTCCGCTTTGGGAAGCAGTGATTATGGCTGTGCCTGAACCCTCGATGGTCACCACCCCATTTGCTATCGAAACCACATTAGAATTACTACTTTCAAAATCCAGTTGAAGATTTGATGAGGAGCTAGCATAGCTATTTAAGCTAAAACTTTGATCTCCTTCGGCTTTAGTAGGTAGCGGATTGAATGTAATTTCTTGATCTGCTTTGATAACCGTCAAAACTTGTTCAACGTTTTCAGGGGCATTCCAATCATCATTGGCCAACAAACTGGCTATTATAGTGACAGTCCCAGGCTTATGTAAATCCAAAATGCCACTACTGCTGATTGAGGCAATCTCGGAATCAGAAACCAACCAATTAAGATCTCTATCTGAGCTAGAACTGCTCATTTCGGTCAAATCCAGATTGTCCGCATTCCAAATAACCTCACCGAGTGACTCAAAGGTTATTTCATCATCTCCCTTCAAAATAGTGATGGTACGTTCTACATTTTCAGCAGCGTTGTATTCACCGTTACCGGCTTGGCTTGCTGTTACAATAACCTCTCCTGCATGTTTTGCAATTAAAAAACTTCCAGCTAGTTCTGCGTTATCATTACTCAATGAATACGAAACCTCCAATCCCGAAGAAGCTGTAGCACCAAGGCTAATTGCTTCACTTCCTAACTGTATATCAGACGGTTGATCAAAATCAATCGTTTGATCTTTGATTGCATAAATGGTTTTGGTGATAGCCTGAGTAGATTCCCCTGTGCAGACATTTCTAATCACTACACTTACCTCACCACTCGAAGCACTTTCAGCCACAGCCACTTTCACCATTATTGGAGAATATTCCGTAACCTCCCATCCATCAGGAAAGGTCCATTCAAAAAACGAATTTAACTCATCATCTCCTGGGGTGAACCCTGTAAGTGAATATGTCAGATCACTTCCCTCAGCTACCGACTCTATACCTGCTACTGAAAGGCCACTTAGGTACGCTTCTAATTCTTGCATAGTGTACTCATTACAGCCATTCAGAGAAAAGAAAGGCGTAGACCCACCTACCACATCGTCATCATTTTTGGAAGCTACGCTGAAACGTGAAAAAGTTCCCGAGCTATGATTGATAACTTTTGAGTTGGATGTGGTGGAAAACTCCGAAGAAAATTCACTTCCTAAATCTGGATATGACTGACTCACTACGTGACTAGTGGCAAGCGGATCGTCATTACTCCAATGGATCCCGATATCCGCGTATGGCGAACCAGCCTGATCAATTATAGGTTGCAACATGGTTGGTGCTGCAGGTGCTGGCAGCAAAAAGTCCACGGTGATGTCATCAGAAGTGGAGCAGCCATTGGTATTGGTCACAGTAACACTGTAGGTACCATCTTCTGTCACATCAATTGTTTTAGTGGTGACACCTGTAGACCAGGTATAAGTCATTCCCGACGGCAATTCCTCGCCTAGTGTCACGATGCTTCCTTCCGTTGGAGTAAAATCCTCACCAAGATCTATAGTAGGAGGAACACACTGAGCGTACAAAGTAACAGAACTACTTGCATTTCCAATCAACACATTATCAGAACCACCTCCAGGTGTCGACTCAACAATGTTACTTGCGGACACACCCAGGTATGGTGATGCGGTAATTTGTCCATCGGAATCGAATGTGACTGTTCCTGGGTAGTTTTCACCATCACTCACCAAATTTCCTCCTATTGTAATTTCACCATTGTCATAAATAGACATGCCCGTAGAGCTTAGACTACCGTGCGTCTCATCCAGATAGTACTCAAACTGCATCGTACTGCCAGCATATCCACTGAATAAAAGCTCCTCATGACCGGCGATGGTTTTGGAACCGGTCACATAAACAATAGAGCCATCCTTGTAGATATCATTGATGGTGTACAAAGAAGAAAAGAGCACTTTGTTAGAGCCAACTGTAGAGATAAAGAAACGTCCGTCTGTTAGTTCACCATAAATATTAGTTGAGCTAACAGCTTTGATAACAGAAGCCACATCGGAGCCAATATTGTATACAACATCATCAATAGATGTACTGGACCCGCTGGCAAAATTCACACTATAATATCGCCATATAACATTGGTGCCCTGGCTGATCAACCAGAAAAGCTCACTACTCCCATCATCTGGCAAGTAAACCTGTCCTGCGATATCATCATTAGTCGTATCATATGTAGCTGTAGCCGAAACAGCCAAAGACGTACTTAGTCTCTTCAACCGAGCCTGCAACCCGTTGCCACTTGAGACTCGGGAGGATGTCACAAATATCTGTGTTCCCTTAAACCCAATATCATAAGCAATCGGTCCAAGTTTAACAGTGGCATCATTAACGTCTTCATAACTGACAACTTCAGTACCTGAAGAATTGTACTTATAAATAACATATCCATTTGGACTTGAAGAATTAGTCGCATCGTCTGGATTGACATTGACCAGAACATACACATTTTCACTAGCATCAAAAACCAGGTCTACCCCATAATCTTCCGAGCTTCCATAGGCTGACGAATACTCAACATCCCATTCTACTGTACCTTCTGCACCAAATTTGATGAGAATAGCATCGTGATCAGACCCGGTAAATGCAGTAGTGAGGACATACACATTGCCGTTGGAATCGGTTATAGATTCGACAAACTCAAGAGAACCCGGGCCATTGGGATTGCTGTAAGTGATAGACCATTTGTCTGCTAGAATTTGGGCTGAGATATCGGTCATGGCATACATGGCCAGTAACAAGACAAAATAATATTTCATATGGACGATTTATTGAATTGGCCTTCAAATTCATCCTTTTGGCTAATTACTGGAAATGGTATTTAGTGAGTTGACCAAACTATTTAGTAACTCACCCAAAAATTATGGTAAGTTAAATCAAGGTCAACTGGTCCATCAGGTTTTTGCGATGTGACTTGCTAATAGCCACTTTATGACCCTTCAAAAAAACAAAATTCTCAGATATACTGTCTATCAATCTGAAATTGATCAGGAAGGATCGATGGACTCTGACAAAACCCAAAGGCACCAATTTTTCTTCAACACTTTTCAGTGTATGGCTAATAATAAACTTATCTGTCTCGGTAAATAAATTGGTATAGTTATCAAAAGCTTCTGCGTAAACAATCTCATCTGACATCAGCGAGATAATTTCCTGTTCCTTTTTTACAAATAACTTTTCAGGCTTCCAATCCTTCTGAAATGTCTGAAAATGTCTTTTTCGCAACCCTAATTCTACATTAGCAATCAAATCAGCATCCTGATACGGCTTAACCAGATATCCTGAAGGATTGGTCCTACCTGCCCGTGCGAGTGTCGCTTTGTCATAATAGGAAGTGAGAAAAATAAAAGGAATAGTCAACTGCTCAGCCAACTCAATTCCATCCACTGTTCCTTCAATATTGATATCTAAAAGGGCCAACTCCGGAGCATATTGCTGAATGGCCTCAAGAGCATCTGCAGCTTCATCCACGATAGCACAAACATGAAAACCATGTGCTTCCAACGTTTCAGAGATATCGTCTGCAATGAGAGGTTCATCTTCTACTACAAGTATGGAGGGCTTGCTCATGTGACTAATTTATATCTTGCCAATGAAAGAGTAACAGTTGTACCCTGATTATTGATCACTTCTATTTCAGCTTTGACCTTCCTGGAAAGTGATCGAATCATTTTCCAGCCAAATGAATTATGTTGCTGCATGGCTAATTCATCCATACCCACACCATTATCTCTTAGCACTATTATCAATCGATCACTTTGCTCAACAACCGACAAATCCAGTCGAGCTTCTTGTATATCCACAAATGCATACTTCAATGCATTGGTAATTAGTTCATTCATAATTAGTCCTAAAGGAATCACCGTATCAATATCCATCTTCAAACCTGATGTGTTGACATTCGAACTAACATCAATTGCCCCAAAAACCTGTTTGAGTTCTACCAGCAAGTTTTCAAAATAATCCTGAATATCGACTCCTCTGATGTCTTCTGCGCTATACAGTTTCTGATGAATTAGCGCCATTGATTTTACTCGATGTTGGCCCTCTTTAATTGCATCCACCGCAGCCTCATTTTGAAGAGACCCAGCCTGTAATTTTAGCAAACTGGAGATAACCTGTAAGTTGTTTTTTACTCGATGATGAATTTCTTTTAATAAAATCTCTCGCTCACGCAAAGACTTTCGTTTATTCCTAAATAAAAGAAAAAGTAAAATAGCTGCTATTAAGATTATGACACATAATGCAAGAAGTATATTTCGTTGATTCGCTGATTTTGCCAGAAGTAGCTGATTGAGCTGCTGATCTAACTCCAATTGAGTAATTTGATTGTCTTTTTTTTCTGACTCGTACTTTTCAGTCATCTCTAAAACAGCCCTACTGTTTCGCTCATCCATCAAACTATCCTTATAGACCTCATACTCGATTCGGTATTCATAGGCAGATTCAAAATTTTCGATCTTTGCATAGACTCTAGCCAAACCTAAAAGGGCATCCCTAATCTGCTCTTTACTCCTCACTTCTTTAGCCTCTTGTAGGCTGAGCTTTAAATTAGACAGTGCCAAATTATAATCACCCTGCATTCTATGTAGCTCAGCAATGTTAAAATAGCTTCGAGCAATTTCTTTACGATCTCCAATTCTCTCGTAGGTTTTCAGTGCTCGTTTAAAAAGGATTAGCGTGGAATCTTGCTTATCTAAATAGAAATAAAGTATACCCAAATTATTAGTAGTAGCTGCTAATCCTCTGAAGTCTTGTGCTTTTTCTCGGTATTTGATGGACCGTTTATAATAAAGAAGCGCTGAATCGTAAACCTTTTCTTTCCTAAACTCGATAGCAATATTGTTATAGATATTCCCAAGACTTTGGTAATCCTCTGACTTCAATTGTATGGGAATTGCTTTTCGGTAATACGTTACCGCTTCGTCCACTCGGTCCATATTGGATAATACAATCCCCAGGTTGACATAATTTGAACCAAGCATTTCCTGATTTCCAATTTGCTCATTGATTTGCATGGATTGTAACAGATAAGCAGATGCTGTTTCATAATTACCTCGCTCTTGTTCGAGAAAACCAAGGTTATTCAGAGCCGTTCCTTCACCTTTTTCATCCCTTAACTCTTTATAGAAAATGATGGCTTTCTTGTAATGGCTCTCACCAGAATCATATTGACTTAGTGTTCTAAACACCGTACCAATATTATTGTGACTTTCTGCAATTCCTCTTAGATACTCTAGATCCAGACTTTGGGATAAAGCCTTATTACCTAAAACCAAAGCACTGTCAGGAAAATTGGAAGACAAGTTATATGCAGATAGATAGAGCGCCTCTATTTTGGCCGTATCCACTTTGGAGTTTATATGCCTTTCTAGACTATCCCAATTCATCGTTTGAGACTTAGCCGAAAACGAAAACAGTATAAAAAGACAGAATACTATCCTCATACAAACCTAGTTAGTGAAAGCATGCTTCAATATACGTCACTTTGTTGACAACCTGTCTCTCAGACTATCACAATACCCGCAACCAATAAATGAGTGTGACTGCTAGTGAAACTAGCTTTTATAAACAAAAAAACCGACTCTCTCGAGTCGGTTTAATACCTGAATCTGATCCAAGATCAATCCAGGACGCCCTAATCTTCAATACCTTAGGAGTTCCGCTTATGGTCTCTCAATTTCTTTATTCCATAGGCTCCTCCTGCAGCAAGCAATAAACTCAATCCTCCATCAATAGGAGTGGCTGGTGGGGCTCCTGGTTGGGCAAAAGCTGGTACAACAAGTAATATGGCTGGAAGGATTAGTATGATTTTATATAGTAGATTTTTCATGATTTCTCTGTTTTAATGATGTGAGTCAAAAGCTTAAGTCACCCTGAATTCAGTTCAGGATCTTTCTGAATAGATTCCTGAATGATCGTTG
>PBTY01000017.1 GCA_002729235.1 Rickettsiales bacterium
CTGTGATCATTATTGCCATGTTGAAACTATTTTATGTCGTACAACAACAGTGAACAAAATTATCTACAATAAGTTTGCGTGCAAATAATATTTAGACAATTAAATGACTCTTAGCGAAAGAATTGAAGCATTTGCTGTATTAGGTGATAAAATCGGAAATATTTCTACTGAAGAGATGACCGAATACGCTTACCGTGCGCAATCTGAAAACCAGTGGTTTACTGAAGACAATGTTAAAAGAGCATTTGAAGGAATCCGATTTATGCTCGAAAAGTCAAAACTTGATGAGTGGATCAATCGATATGGCGAACTGAATCCTGAAATTCCGAAAATCGTGGGGGTCATCATGGCTGGAAACATTCCTTTGGTCGGTTTTCATGATTTAATGTGTGTTTTAATCTCAGGACATTTTGCTGCAATAAAAGTTAGCTCACAAGATAGCTTTCTTTTGAAGCTAGTTATTAGTTGGTTACTAGAAATAGAACCACGACTCAAAAAGAACCTGGAGCTAAGAGAAAGGCTAAACAGTGTAGAAGCACTAATTGCGACAGGCAGTGATAATACGGCTCGCTACTTTGAATATTATTTTAAGGATCAGCCAAAGATCATACGCAAAAACAGAACCTCTATTGCAGTACTTGATGGCTCAGAAACTTCAGAAGAGCTTCATGACCTAGGAAAAGATATATTCTGGTATTTTGGTTTAGGTTGTCGCAACGTTTCTAAAGTGTTCGTTCCGAAGGGGTATAATGCAGCAACATTTTTTGAAGCCGTTGAAGATTATTCATTTATCGGGGATCACTACAAGTACCGAAACAACTACGACTACCACAAGTCGATCTTATTAGTCAATGGTACCAAACACCTGGACAATGGATTCCTTCTATGGCTACCAACTGAAAATCTGGTATCTCCTATCTCCATTCTTCATGCACAGGAATATGCTAATAAAGAAGAGCTAGAATCAATTATCGAAAGCTATGGAGACAAACTCCAGTGTGTGATCGGAAAAGGTTACATTCCATTTGGAAGTGGACAATTACCGGAACCATGGGATTATGCAGACAATGTGGATACTATTGAGTTCTTGAAAGGATTGTAATTAGGACAGTAGCCTTTGACTTCTAAATAATTTAATAACAAACCCTTATAATTAAAAGCCCCATCAGCATATCTGCTGATGGGGCTTAATTCAGATAACTTAAATATTTTATCTAACTAAAGCTTTGCCTGAAGGCTTGAATTTAGTTAAATCGATGCCTTTTACCGCTGCTTCGTATTCTTCCATTTTAGGAGTTCTTCCCAAAATTGTTGACAGTACTACTACCGGAGTAGATGATAGTAAAGACTCTCCTTTTTTCTCGGAAGAATCTTTCACCACTCTACCCTGGAACAAGCGAGTAGATGTAGCCATTACCGTATCACCCGGCTCAGCTTTTTCCTGGTTACCCATACATAGGTTACAACCTGGACGCTCTAAGTACAACATGTTGTCATACTTGGTTCGTGCAGCTGCTTTTGGATTGTTATCATCAAATACGAATCCTGAGTATTTCTCCAATACTTCCCAGTCTCCTTCAGCTTTCAACTCATCAACGATATTGTAAGTTGGAGGCGCTACAACCAATGGCGCTTTGAATTCCACTTTACCTTGTTGTGCCTCCACATTTTTCAACATTTGAGCAAGGATCTTCATATCTCCTTTGTGTACCATACAAGATCCAACGAATCCAAGGTCTACCTTCTTTTCACCACCGTAGAAAGAAAGTGGTCTAATGGTATCATGTGTATAGCGTTTCGATACGTCAATATTATTTACATCTGGATCGGCAATCATAGGCTCTCCTACAATGTCAAGATCCACCTCTACCTCAGCATAGTATTTTGCATTGGCATCAGGCTTCAACGTAGGGTTCTCTCCAGATTTTATTTCCGCAATACGCTTATCCGCTTTATCGATCAATCCTTGTAGCACTTTACCTTCATTGTCCATGCCCTTCTCGATCATGATCTGGATTCTACCTTTGGCGATTTCAAGAGACTCGATCAACGTCTCATCTTCAGAAATACAGATAGAAGCTTTCGCTTTCATCTCAGCAGTCCAATCGGTAAATGTGAAAGCCTGGTCAGCAGTTAATGTGCCAATATGTACTTCAATCACCCTTCCCTGGAATACGTTCTCACCGTTAAATTGCTTCAACATTTGAGCCTGAGTAGCATGAACTACATCTCTGAAGTCCATATAGCTCTTCATCTCTCCTTTAAAAGTCACTTTCACCGACTGAGGAATTGGCATAGAAGCCTCTCCTGTAGCCAAAGCAAGTGCAACCGTTCCAGAGTCAGCTCCAAAAGCAACACCTTTAGACATTCTGGTATGAGAGTCACCACCAATAGTAATATCCCAGTCATTTACGGTGATGTCATTCAATACTTTGTGAATTACATCCGTCATAGCTGGATATTGGCCTTTAGGATCACGACCGGTAATCAAACCGAAATCGTTCATGAACTTCATTAGTTTCGGAATGTTTGCTTGAGCTTTTGAATCCCAAACAGACGCCGTATGACATCCAGACTGATAACCCGCATCCACAATTGGAGAGATTACTGTAGCTGCCATGGATTCTAGTTCTTGAGCAGTCATCAAACCTGTAGTATCCTGAGATCCCACGATGTTCACTTCTACTCGAACATCTGAACCAGCATGGAGAACTTTACCTGGAGTATTTCCTACCGCATTCTTGTTGAAAATTTTCTCAACTGCTGTAAGACCTACTCCTTCGTTAGATATCTCTTTGGATGGTGCAAAAACAACAGGAGCTTCAATCCCTAACGTCTTCGCTGCAAATGTTTGTAGTTTCTTACCAAATACAACGGCGTATGATCCACCAGCTTTGATAAACTCAACTTTTTGTGGTGTCAATGATGACGAAATATCAATCAATTCCTGATCACCATTGTACAATTTCTTCTCTTTCGTATTGATTGTGAGAACGGTACCAGTGGCAACTGAATATGCCTCCTCTAATACTGGCTCACCCTCAGCATCTTTTACCACATTGCCTTCCGCATCGGTTTTCTTCACCCAGTTTTTCAAGTCGATACCGATACCACCAGTTACACCTACAGTGGTTAAGAAGATTGGAGAAATACCGTTAGTACCAGCAATAATTGGAGCAATGTTTACAAATGGCACATATGGACTACCTGGGATTCCTGTCCACAAAGCCACGTTGTTAACACCTGACATTCTGGAAGAACCTACACCCATGGTTCCTTTTTCCGCGATTAGCATTACTCGCTTGTCTGGGTGCTGAGCTTTCAATTCAGTAAGCGCCTTCTGCATGTCCTTGTTGTGCTCGAAAATACACTGACCATGCAGTTCACGATCTGATCTTGAGTGTGCGTCAGCCCCTGGAGATAATAAGTCCGTTGAGATATCTCCCGTACCAGCAATAAAGGTTACAATCTTAATTTCTTCTTCTACCTCAGGCAATTCTGTGAAGAACTCTGCCTTTGCATAGCTTTCAAGCAATTCCTTAGCGATTGCATTTCCTGCTTTGTAAGCTTCTTTTAGTCTATCGTAATCCGCATCGTATAAGAAAACCTGGGTCTTTAAGACTTTAGCCGCATTCTTCGCTATTGCCTTATCATCGCCAAGAGCCAAGTCCAATAGTACTTCAATGGATGGTCCTCCTTTCATGTGAGAAAGCAATTCGAATGCGAAATCTGAAGAAATCTCTTCAACAATTGATTCCCCAAGAATGATCTCTTTTAAGAATTTTGCCTTGACACCTGCAGCACTTGTTGTTCCCGGCAAGGTATTGTAAATGAAAAACTTAAGAGAATCCTCTCTATGCTCATTTCCTGCATCCTTAATTTGCGAGATGATCTCACTTAACAATTCAGCATCGTCAATTGGCTTTGGGTGAAGCCCTTGAGCTTTTCTTTCTTCGATCTCCTTCAGGTAATCGTTGTAGATGTTCATAATAGATGTCTTTTCAGTATTAAAGGCAATATTTCAATTCACATGTTGGCCTGATCTATTATCAAAGGATGAATGCACTTGCACTCTCAAGCCTCGTGTACGATTCAATTAATGATGGTCTATGTTCTAAATGAAAAAATGACCTTTATTAATAAATCGAAGGCCAAAGTTAAATAAACCACCATAATCCACTTTCATTGATTTCAATTTATATAAGGTGGACTAAAGCATTGAAACTTATAAATAATTTGATTCAATAAGAATTACTTATAGTTAAGATGCACTATCTCTAATTTGATGCATTTGAAAAGAACATTTACTCCATTTAGCTGGTTAGTTTAGTAGATGGCTCATACGAGCCTATTTTGAAAGCAAACACTAAAACATACCTAAACATGCCACAGGATTTTTTTGGTATCGAAAAGGAACTTACCACTCCCCTTGGGAAACGAAAATACTATTCACTTCAAGAACTGGCTGAGAAGCGTCCTGAAGTAAAAAAACTCCCATATTCCATTAGAATATTATTAGAAAATGCCATTCGCAATTATGATGACTTTGCAGTTACGGAGGAGCATTTAGAGACACTATTGAATTGGAAAAGTACTGCAGGAAAAAAAGACATACCCTACACACCTGCCCGGGTTCTAATGCAAGATTTCACTGGTGTACCCGCGGTGGTTGACATAGCTAGTATTCGATCAGAAGTGGCTAGAAAAGGAAAAGACACTGGCAAAACAAACCCAGTAGTTCCTGCGGACATGGTCATAGACCACTCCGTGATGGTTGAATACTTTGGTACGTTGAACTCCTACAAAAAGAACGTTGATCTCGAGTACCAAAGAAATGAAGAGCGTTACAAACTGCTCAAATGGGCGCAAAAAGCATTCACCAATTTTTCGGTAGTACCTCCTGGCATGGGGATTTGTCACCAGGTAAACCTGGAGTATTTAGCAAAAGGAGTGATCGACCGGGATGGTTATTTATTCCCTGATACGTTAGTCGGAACTGACTCCCATACACCTATGGTCAATGGAATCGGAGTACTTGGCTGGGGAGTTGGAGGAATAGAGGCTGAAGCTGCCATGCTCGGTCAACCCATCTATATGATCTTACCTGAAGTAATTGGTCTGAAACTGACTGGCGCTTTACCAGAAGGCGCTACTTCTACTGATTTGGTATTGACAGTGACCAGATTGCTCCGTGACTATGGAGTGGTTGGAAAAATGGTTGAAATATTTGGACCGGGATTGGAACACTTAACTGTACCTGACAGAGGAACAATTAGTAACATGTCGCCAGAGTTTGGCTGTACAGATACACATTGGCCAATTGATGACCAGACCTTAGCTTATATGCTCAAAACTAATAGGGCAAAAGAGCATGTAGATATGGTAGAGTCATACGCCAAAGAGAATCTATTCTGGAGAAACCCAGAAGATCAAATCGAATACACCGACGTAATTGAATTGGATTTGAGCACTGTGGAACCAACCATTAGCGGACCAAAGAGACCTCAAGACAAGATCTTGCTCCGCAACGCTAAAGAACAAGTGATTGGTTTATTGAAAGAAACTCATAGCCGAACCTATGTTCCAGTTCAAGAAAGAACTGGTGTTTGGCTGAATGAAGGAGGAGCTGTAGCCGAACCGATAACAGTTGATGGTGAGATAAAAAGCGTCACCATGAAAAAAGGAGATATTAGGTATAATCTATCTGATGGAGCTGTTGTCATCGCTGCAATTACATCATGTACCAACACCTCCAACCCTAGCGTAATGATTGGTGCAGGTTTGGTAGCTAAAAAAGCCGTAGAACTTGGCTTGGATGTAAAACCCTGGGTTAAAACGTCTTTAGCTCCAGGTTCTCGAGTAGTAACCGATTACTTAAAGAAATCTGAATTACTTCCCTATTTGGAAGCACTCAAGTTTCACACGGTAGGCTATGGCTGTACCACCTGTATCGGTAATTCGGGAGATATGATGCCAGAAGTACAGAAAGCGGTGATTGAGAATGATTTAGTAGTATGCTCAGCTTTATCTGGTAATAGAAACTTTGAAGCACGGATACATCCAAACATCAAAATGAATTTCCTGGCATCTCCAATGTTGGTGGTTGCATACGCAATTGCAGGAAGAATGGACTTTGATATGAACAACGAGCCATTGGGAATTGACTCCAATGGTGTAGCTATTTACCTGAAGGACATCTGGCCAACACAAGCCGAGATCAATGAATTGATGGATGTGGTAGTTACACCTGAAGATTATAAGAACTCTTATGAAAAGATCTTCAATGGTGATGACGCCTGGAAAGCACTAAATGCTCCAGAAGGGAATATCTATGAATGGGACAATGAATCAACGTACATTCAGGAAGCTCCGTTCTTTAAAAATATCTCTGAAGACGTTCCTGATCCGGAAGACATCATAGGTGCCAAGGTTTTACTTCAATTAGGCGATATGGTCACCACCGACCACATCTCACCTGCAGGAAAGTTCCAACCGGAACATCCAGCTGGTCAATATTTGACTGAGCATGGTGTACAACAGCGTGACTTCAACTCATACGGATCTCGTAGAGGAAACCATGAGGTAATGATGCGCGGCACATTTGCTAACGTTCGTATTAAGAACAAACTGGCTTCTAGAGAAGGAGGATGGACCAAGTATCATCCAACTGGAGAAGAAATGCCTGTTTATGATGCTGCCATGAAATATCAAGCTGACAACACTCCATTGGTAGTGATCGGTGGTAAGGAATATGGTTCTGGTTCTTCCAGAGACTGGGCAGCTAAAGGAACTACTTTATTGGGAGTAAAAGCGGTAATTACGGAAAGCTACGAGCGTATCCACCGCTCTAATTTAGTGGGAATGGGCGTATTACCATTACAATTCTTAGAAGGGGAAACCCAGGAAACCTTAGGACTTCAAGGAGATGAAAGCTTTGATATACTAGGACTATCAAATCTGAAAGCTGGACAAGAAGTAGAAGTAATCGCTACTAAATCCAATGGAGATAAACTCGAGTTCAAAGCAAAAGTAAGATTGGATTCTAGTGTAGATGTAGCCTATTACAAGCATGGAGGCATTCTGAATTATGTACTTCGAAGTTTCTTGAAGGATTAGAAAAAGCAAAAATGGATTAAAAACAAAAAGTCTGCCAGATAACTGGCAGACTTTTTTATTAACTAATGAGCTATTCTATGAAGAATATTTGTTAGCGTCACTTTGATCCATTAGATAACGAATCACTATATCACCTGCTGTCGGACTCGAAATTGTCTGAAGTAGGTGTAGCTTCTCATACGACTGGAACACTATCGTGAAACTAAACACGGTCCCATCATCAGCAGTCAAAGTAAGGCTTGTATCAGTTGCTACCCAGGTACCAACATAAGCCAACCCATTACGATCAACTACAATGAAAGTATCATCCCTTTCAAGGGTAAACCTTTCAAATAAACTTCCACTATATGAAGTTTCAGCTTGACCATCTACATAAACCTCTACGACAGACCAATCGCCATAAGACATATTGGTAGGTGTCGGTTGTACAGGTTCAGCACAGGAGATGGCAAATAGTGCCATCCCTGTTATGATTACATAATTAAGTATCTTTCTCATGATTGTTATTGTTTAACGATTCTGATGTTTTCTACGTTATCTCCTTTCACCACAGTCATGTTGTATATACCTGCTTTCAATGTGGAAATATTAAATGACTGAGTGAATTGCTCAGTTTCCTTATTGAACGTTTCAGACATAATGATCTGTCCAGAAAGTGTCATGATCTGTACTTTATACTCACCCATATCGTCTCCTGGAATATCCAGATTAACAATATTAGTTGTAGGGTTTGGATAAGTATTAGCCACGACCTTACCATCAACTGGGTTAGATACTCTTCCTGCTGAAGTTAATGCAACAGCATTTGAAGTCATGGTACAACCACCTTCGAATACAACTTCGATAGAATAGGTAGCAGCGTCTGTAACTGTAAGGGTTGTACCCGTTACGTTTCTTAGCTCTACATCATTTCTATACCAGGTGTAATCAATGTAATCTCCACTGATATCAGCTGTAATTGTATTACCGCTAAGATCTAAGACTACAAAGTCAGGTTCTACAGCATCTACATATTCAACACTATTAGTACATCCAGTTCCATCTGCATAGCTTACTTCAACACCAAACTGGGTGTATGTAGTTAAACCGCTCAATGTCACATATATAGTGTCTGAAGTACTACCTGTAAATACTGGACCAAATGGCTCACCAGTTTCTCTTAACGTTAATTGATAGTCAAACTCAGAATTCGTATTGTTAACACCGATGATCAAATCACCAGTACTACAGTCTGAATCGTATTCGAAGATATTAATAGACGTACTTGGAAGAGCAATCTCTTCAATAATAATTCTATTAGAAATCTCACTTTCACATCCAGCTTCGTTTGCCACTGTCACGGTGTATTCACCAGCTCTGTTTACAGTCAAAGTATTAGATGTTCCTGTACCGTCAGTGAGCGGACTACCATTAAAATACCATCTGTAGTTTGTAAAACCAGCATCAGCTTCCAAAGTAACTTCTGTCTCACCATCACAGAATGAGGTAGTAGCAGGAGTTGCTATTGTCACTGCAGCAGGCTGCTCATTATAAACAACGTTAACAGGCTCTGAAACGAATGTACAAGCATTCGCAGAATTACCAATGGTTGTTTCGAAATGATACTGTCCACTTGCTGTTGGATAAACATATGTATAAAGTGAACTTGTACTCGGCTGTACTTCTGATGCTTCTATAGGAGCACCATCCAAATACCATACAACTGGGTAACTCGCTGAATTGTAACTTCTCAAGTATAGATCATCACTAGATGAAGAACAGATCTCAAAGATCTCCCCACCACTGAAATTACCATAGTAATTAGAGTTAAGAGTTAAGGTTGGCTCGTTGTAAACAGTTACCTCAACTCCTTTAGATAAGTCACTAGTACATCCAACTGAGAATGGTACGTCAGCTACTTCAACCTGGTATCTACCAGAATTCTGAGTAACTGTAAGTGTTTCACTATTGCTGTTTAGCAATGTTCCGTTTCTATACCATCTGTAGTATGTATGACCAGTGGTAGCTGTCAAAGTAACAGAACCACCTTCACAAAACTCTAATGCACCAGAAGCAAGAATGCTTGGCGTATCTGGCTGTGTTAAAATCTCAACAGTAAATGTTGGAGACTCAGCAGTACAAGTAGCATTTAAGTCATCACTTATCCATTCTGCATAGTATTCTCCTGATTCTGTGATGGAATAGCCAGATCCAGTAGTAGAAGCATATTCAACTCCATCTTTGTAAATCTTCACTATACCAGCAAATGAAGTACTATTATCACCATAGAAATAAATGTACTTACTCTCACAACCTTGTAAAGCTTGACCTTCAGAAATGGCGTATTGATCACTAGTACTACTAGCAGATTGGACTTTAAAATCAATTAAGTCACTGCTTTCTACAACAATTGCCTCAGAGTAAGAACTAGCACATCCAATATCAAATGGTACATTAGACACTCTCACTGTATAAGATCCAGCCGCGTCAACTGTTATCTGCTGAGTAGTCTGTCCATAATTCCACTGATAGTATTCAAATCCATCAGGACCTGAAAGTACTACTTCACCTTCGCCTTCACAGAAAGTAAGGTCTCCAGAAACTACAGTTGCCACTGGTCTATCAGGTGTTTCCACTGCTGTTACAGAGAATGATTCAGTGATGTATTCACAAACGATATCACCACTTGTTTCTGTAACTCTCGCAAAATAATCACCAGTAAGAAGTGTCTCATTATCACCAAGGATACTTCCTGAAATAGAAACAGGAGTAGACAAATCATCTCTAAACCATTCTACAATAGATGTAGAAGCATCACTAGACTCAGCATCTCTATTAACACTTAGTCTTACTTCATAAGATGAACCACAAATTGTTCTGCTGTCACCATCATTTACAAGTAGTCTTACTCCTGTGTTATTGTAACCTCTACGGAACAATTTGTATGTTGCCTGTACTTCTACAGTTTCGATATCATCCTGAGTTCGTGTATTACAAGTCAAACCAGTAGATGACATTGAAGTAACTCTTACAGTGATATCAACATCTTCAGAAAGAGTTCCAATATTTACTTCGTTATCTCCAGTTTCTGGATCATATGTCAAGCTACCAAGCACTGAGTTATCCTCAGTATTCAATACTTCATACATGAAGTAATCTTGAGGATTGCTAATAGTAACTACTACATCTTCAGGACTACATTCTAAAGGATCGTCAAAAGAGAAGCTTAAATCTTGCTCGATAGGTGCGATAACTTCTACAGACAACTCTGAAACAACACCAGAACCAGAGTAATCATAGTCCTCGTTAGTTTCGTCATCATAATCCAAAGTGAATCTGAACCAATCGTTATCATCTCCTTCATCCATGATATCAGACGGTAACGAAAGTGTAATACTTCCTGTGCCATCTACTACCGAGAATAAATCATCGAAAGATACTGATCCTGAAGCATCACCTTCAGCAGTTACCTCAACCAAATTATCCTCGCCGAACTTACCTCTTACTTCATAGTTTATGGTAATGTCATCACCATAACATACTTCGTCAGCGGCAAAACCTGTGATTAATAATTGTTGATTAGTGATTGTACGACTAGCTGAGATATAATCAAACGGAACAATGTTTCCTTGAATAAAACTAAAGTTTTTGATGCTCACGTCAATATCGTCTCTCTCTTCTTGTCTGAATCTGAATCGAGTAGTATTCGTCTTCATATCATCCTCTAGCTCTACCAGGTAAGTAGCATTTAGAGGCTCTTCTTCATCTGACTCAGGTAAAGAAACAATCTCTGTATAACTAGCTCCACCGTCAATTGAGTATTCAAAGACTAGATACTGATCAGATGCTAGATTCTCAGGAATCTCATCAAACATTACATCAAAAGAAATCAATGTAGAGTTCTCCAATTCACCAGCTTCGAAATCTCTAGTAGTGATCAAACCTCTACCACTATTATTTTCAAACACAACACCAGTTGCAAACAAAGAAGGTCCATTAGGGAAATACTCTGTATTGTCATCAATGCTGTATAGATCCGATGAACTACCATTCAAGTTGATATAGTTTACAAAAATACTATTACCATCATTGTAGTTACCATCCAATGCCCATCTGAACATGATTGTCTCATCATCTTCAGTTGCAGTGGCAAACAAACCATCAATGTCATAATCCAGACTATAGTAGTTGTAATATGACGTACCAAAATTGATAGCGTTTGTCCAGGTTTCACCACCATCTAATGAATATTGCATTCTAAAATATCCAAAGCTGTTTGAACCATAGTGGTAAACTCTACCTTCAATATCTACATCAGTACCTAGATCTCTAATGGTCTGCTCATCAATTTCTGCAGTGATAATTTCCCAATAAAGGTCACCGTTAGTGAATCCATCTTGAGAAGCTATATCAGAAAGATCAGCAGAAGATGTTAGCTCTCCTACTTCACCAAGTGGTGCGTCCTCTGTGAACTCAATTTGGAAATCATAAGTGCCTCTCAAGTAAGGAGGTAGATCAACAGTAATGTCAGCATCTCCCAATTGAGTAGCCAGGATTAAATCTTCACCACTATCAAAATCCTTAACCAAAAGGTTTGCATAGTATGCACTTAGGTCAACTGAAGTTGATCCATCTGTATCATCATTTTCTAAAGTCACAGAGAAAGTTGCTGAGTTACCAGCATAGAATGTCTCATTCTCATCAAACAAGAAGTTTGTTTGAAGGGCTCTTACAAATACATCCAATTGAGCAACGACGTTATCATCGAAATCAAACTCATAAACTTCATCGTCTACTGTGAATTCAGCTGCTATCATTACATCATAAGTAGCATTAGGAACCCAAGATGGAATAGTAGCCTCAAACGTACCAAAATCGTCAGCTGTTCCAAGTACAAGATATTCATCTGTGTCAGGATCAACAATGTCAATCGAGAAGGTATATGATGTACCAGCAGGGAAGTGACTTTCGTCTATTGCATCAGTATCTACCATCCATACATAGTCGAAGGTATCACCGTTGTAAACTGCAACAGAGCTATCAGCTTGTGCCCAAATGTAGTCGTCAAGGTTTGGCTCGTTAAGAGTTACTTCCTGATCCATTCCAGTTGTAGTGTAAGAAGCTGGATTGAACACATTTGACTCCCCTTTGTCAACAGAAATGTTGTTTAGAGTCCAAACGTGAGCATCTTCTCCTCCATTAATTGGTTGTCTCCATCTGAAAGAAGTAGTCTCTGTCTGGTACATTTCGTCAATCTCCACACTGTAGCTTCCTCCAGGATAAACCAATCCATCTTCTTCGTAAGTAGCATCTGTAACTGGGATTGCAGTAAATGTAGATCCATCAGTAGAAGCTTCTAGAATTGGAAGAACCAAAGTAGTTCCTTCAAGTCCACTGAATGTGAAATCAAAGTTCAGTGTGATGGCTCCGAAATCAGCAAGATCCAACTCTCTTGTTGTCAGGTATCTTTCACCTGTTTCGTCAAATGTGATCGTTCCAGTGTATCCAGACTGACCAGAATTTCTACCAGAAATAGCAACGAAATCATCGTCTTCTGTTAGATCCTCGGTTTCAGTAGCTGCTCTGTAAGTATCAGTATCAGACTCTTTAACGAATGGATAAACAGCGATCTCATAAGTAGGATCATCGTCTCCGAATCCTAATTGTGGAGCACTTACTGTTAACTGAACCGCTCCTGTAGCATCAGATTCACCAAGAACCATGTACTCACCAGAAACTGTTTCGTTCATGACCACAGCAAAGTCTACATCGTCTCCGAATGGACCATCCACGTTGTATTCTACTGTGAATTCTTCACCAAGATTGAATTCAGTATCATCAAGAGTTGCTAAACTGATAGACAACAATTCAAGATTAAGATCTGAAACATCACCCAAATCAAATTCCTCTTGAGCAACAGGCTCATAATCGGTGTATTCTACATCAAACCCGTAGAAATAAACATAATTTTCTGCATAAGTAGCAAATTCATCTTCATTGTAAATGAATCTAACTAATACACTATCCATCCAAGCCTCTTCAGGAATTTCTTCGGATCCAAATAGATCAACGTAAGCATTAGTGATTGTTCCTGTAGCAAACTCTACCCAGGTTTCACCTTTATCTGTTGAGTACTGAAGATATATATCCTGATCGCCGATATACCAGCCAGTGCTAGCTATTTGCATATCAAAATCTACTCTACCTCCATAAGAGAAATCAAGAGGAATAGAAGTAGCGGATCTTTCACCTGTCTGACCAGATGGATTATAGAAATAATTATTATTATTATGTGCTACTCTATCATCTAATGGGAAATATTCCGAAGAAAGAGTCTCATTTGATGACCAGGTATTGTTATCAACCACGAAGGTTCTAACTCCACTCATATCCATCAATGTCAAACGGAAAGATGGCTCTCCTGAATAATCAAGACCTAATGGAAGAGTTGTTGTGATGTCATCACCAACTGTTACACTATCTTCTAGAGTCACATACTCATCCTCATTATTATCCCATACTTCAAGATACGCAAGTACATCATCATTGATGAATCCTACAGTTTCATAACTCACTGTAATTTCATTACTTGGATAAATGAATTCATAAGTACCATCTGTAGTAGACTCAGAGGATGTCACAGAAATATTTGTAATTTGAACCTCATTAATTGTCAATGCAGCGGTTCCCGATTCTACTTCTCTGAAATCTGCCTGAATGTACACATCATAAATATCAGCAACTTTTGCAGGCACCTTCACAGTATGTGTTCCGGCTGCACTAAAATCGCCTAAATTGTACATTACGTAATCCTCATCTAATAGTAAAGAGAATTCTGTATTTGTTGGGAAAGAACCTTCAATACTGAATGTAACTTCAAGGTCCATACCTGGATAGTAGTCAGTACCAGCATCGAATGCGTCCAATGTAATAATAGGCTCGTTAACATCTAGAGACATTCCGTCATAATCCACATAAGTATACTCAAGAATGTTAGTTCCATTCATAAACTGAATATCACTCAATTCCCAAGAATCAAGATCTAATCCGTTATTTGAAAGTTGTCTGAATCGGAACATAGTACCTGTACTTACTACTCCAGATACTAGTGTATCCGAATCTAAAGTATAGGTAGTTCCACTTGTACCAGCAGCGTTAATACTAAAGTCTGCTAATGTAGTATAAGTAGTTCCATTGTCCGTTGAATACTCCAATCTTACCTCGGTACCTGATGGGCTTCTAACACCATTAACTCTCTCTAGAGTGAATTCCATTGTTAGACCATCAGTTGTAGGAATTGAAATAGCAGGGGTAGTTAACCAACGATCACCAGCTTCAGTGAATGTCACTGACATATCCACATCATCATACTCACCACCATCAAAGGAAATCTCTGAATCCTCATCTTCTGCATCATAATCATCGAAAACATCTACATCTAAACCGATAATAGCAGTCGAACCATCATAAAGTTTAACTTCTACATCAAGTCCAACATCGTAGGTAACATTTGCAGGAATAGTTCCAGTGATTACCAATGAATCAGTTGCTGCAGTTACACTAACATTTGCATTTTCAAGAACAAATAGATCATCTATAACTACTGCGAAATCAGCAGAATCTGCCTCTGCATCAAATCCATATGTTTTAGCCAATATGGTGATTTCATCACCAGGGAAAGCCTCAGTTATCGCATCATCGTTATCATCAAGAATTGACAAAACTTCAATGCTATAATTTGTTGGATTCGCTGGTGCGAATACATAATTGCTATTGAAATCTTCTCTATATTGAATTACATCGATATTAGTCAACCACCAATCGTTAGAACCAGATCCTTCTGAAGTACTAACTTGTCTAACTCTAAACTGAGTGGAAGAAGAGATCATTCCACCTGAAACCTCATATGTATATGTAGTATTGAAGTTTCCTGTCAGTGTATCAATAGAAGTCCAGGTAGAACCATTAGTGCTATACTGCACCATCAATCCATTATCTGACGTAAATGTATTTCCATCTGAAGAAGCACCTACTTCTAAAGTAACATAAGACTCACCTGATAAATCTTCTGCTGGTGTTCTGACACTTCTTACACCGCTCGCTCCAAAATACATCGAGAACCCAGTACTAGTAGAACCAGTCGCAGTAAGGTCAGTAGCTTCGTAATCATAAATAGGTGTATCAGTATTTCCATAAACTCCTGCTAGATACAAATCAGCATCATCATCATATGGCCAACTGCCAGACAAAGTACCGGACGTATCAGTCGTAGAGGCAATTATATATCTGTCTGTTGGATCATAAAGATCACCTGAATACAAATAAATAGTCGCATTAGTAGTGAAACCGTAAGCGTCGTAATCAAATTCTACAAGCTCTCCTACGTAAGTACTTACTGTATCGTTACTTGTAATAATTGTAGGAGAAGCAATAGTAAACCCTCCATTATTAACTACACCGTAACGAATGAACGAATCATCATTTGATTGAATTCTCAACTCTGATACAATCCATTCTAACGTATCAGCTGCAAGTGTATCTCCACCCTGCTGACTTAATCTGAATCGAACTCCAGTAGTTAAAGCTCCCTCTGGAAGCTTGAAAACCAATGTATCGTTAACAGCAGTAAATTCTGAATCTCCTTCAATGTCACTCATAGAAGTAGTATCATCACCTACGATGTACTCGAGTGTCACTGGATTGCTTGAAGTTACACTGTCGGCATCTAGACTTACAAAAAGGGTGTAATTGTCGCCATCATCATAGTCAGCTGATGCTGAAGTAATGGATCGATCCGTGCTAGCAAAATCGAAACTTAAGTTATAGGCAAATTCATCAGTTCCTGACAATGTCAGAGTACCAACGGTAATTTGATTATCTGACAATTCACTATCACTTCCTACAGAACCACTATTACCAGCAACAACCAATAGATCATAAGTATCTGGATCATTTGGTAAATTTCCTGTTAAAGTTCCATTAGTAGAAGTTTGTGAATCTAGCATGTGATCTCCATCTGAATACTCTCCATCACCATCCACATCTAATACCAGGTAAAAGACGGTTCCAGTAGGCCAAGAGTAATCCGAAGAGTAAGTCACATCAATCTCCTCGTAGGGATAATAGCTTCCACCATTAGCTGGCGTGCTGACTGCATCAATCGTAAACGATTGCCCGCTAGCCATAAACGCAAAAAAGCCCATCATCATGACAAGCAGCCCTCGTGCGTTTCGCATTAAATATTGTTTGTAATTATTTATCATTGTTTGCAGTGATTTAATTAAAGAAATTTAAATCCTATTCGAATGGAGTTCATAGTGTTGATTGAACCAACACTGGTTTGAACACCTTCCTGGAATAGTTCTCCATCTACCTCGATATCGGACCATTTGTATTGAGCCAATCTGAATCCAATTTCAGCTCCAATGTAAAAATTAGAACTAAAGTGGTAATCAGCTCCTACGCCTGCACCAACACCAAACATGAAGTAACCACGATCACCTGTGTAGTAATCGCTCGAACTGCTTGGAACGGAAGTAGCTCCATTAACATTCGACTGTGTGGTAGACTCCAGGGAGGCAAACTGCTGCCCAATTAAGAGGTCAAGAGCCGCATACGAGCGGAATCCATTTTCAATTCTGAAATGGTACTCGCAACCAGGCATAAGTGTGTACATGCTACTGTTCACTACTACATCTGGTGACACTTGATTATTGTACAAATCCATATTGATCCCTAGCCGGGGTACAATATTGGTTGTAACAGCATATCTGGCTCGAAATGAGCCAAAACTTAGAAAGGTCCCATCCGTCGAATTCGGTAAATCTCGACTGAAAGGAGAACCTGTGATTTCAAAGGCTAAATCACCAGCATCGAAGAACCCTCCTCCCCCAGAAGACGATTCATCGTCTTGGGCGTACAGAGTACTCCAACTGGCTACAAAAGCCAATAAAACCAGAACACATTTTCGCATAAGTGTAAATGGTTAGGGTTGAAAAATCAATTTTGGCGGTTTAATTAAGAAGGGAAAAAAGGCGGCTCCTTATTAAAACCACAACAAACCTAGGAAAAATCTAATTCAGATACTATACCCAATTTTAGGTAGAAGCTCAGAATTATTGTATTGATAACAATAAGCCTTCAATATTTGAAAATTTATCAATCAATACGCATTTTTTTAGGTCTGAATTTACAATTTCATCATAAAAAATTAATATTCCATCACTTTACATAAAAAAATAGACGGATGCAATATTTATTTAGACTAAATAAATCATTTATTATCTTCCCTAAATGAACAAGCACCTTGACATTAAAAAGATATCTCACTTCATTCTAATCATCATTGGACTGACGGTGATATTAATCTACTCCCGGGAGTACGCTATCCCATTCATAATAGCCCTGTTGGTATGGTTTATCATACACGAATTGAGGGAAAACATTCAGCAAGTGCCTTGGCTCAAAAAAAACTGCCCTATGTGGCTTCAAAGCGCGATTGGCTTTGTGGTAATTAATGCGGTGATCCTTCTTCTTTTAGAATTACTTTATGTTAGCATGTCAGAGTTATTGGAGTCTATTGCGGTATATGAGAGCAATCTGGATAAAAGCTTACTCCAAATTAACGCTTTGACTGGGGTGGACTTAAGTGATCATGCACTGAAATACATTCAAGAAATTGATCTGGCAGCCACCGCTTCTACTCTATTTGATTATATTTCTGTTCTACTCGGCGATTCATTTTTAATACTCATCTATGTACTTTTTCTATTATTAGAAGAGTCAGTATTCAATTACAAACTGGATGCATTGTATTCTGATGAGAAACGTAAGAAGAAAATAGTCGCTCTGTTCCAAAAAATGGATCACAGTATTAGCAAATACTTAACTTTAAAAACAATAGTCTCATTGATAACAGGTGGTTTGAGTTATATCGTGCTGCTAATTATAGGTATAGATGCACCAATATTCTGGGCCCTTTTAATTTTTGTACTTAACTATATTCCTACGATAGGCTCATTGATCGCCACTCTATTCCCTGCAGCTTTTGCGGTTGTTCAATTTGGTGAATTTGGGCCAATGTTCCTTGTTCTCATATCTGTTGGTGCTATTCAGGTAATTGTGGGTAATGTCCTGGAACCTAAGTTAATGGGAGACTCACTGAACATTAGCTCATTGGTTGTAATTTTATCTTTAACCATTTGGGGAGCAATTTGGGGGGTAATGGGCATGATATTAAGTGTACCAATCACGGTGATTATGATTGTGGTGTTCGAAGAGATACCACAACTCAGAAGTGTCGCCATCTTACTATCAGAAAAAGGGCAGTTGAAAAATCTCGCAGATGAGGATAATTGAACCAAATGACCTTTTGTTTGTTACAAAAAATAAAAACATTCACATGAAACGTACCAGTTTACAAGCTTTGCCATTTTTGATGGCTCTAATTATTTTTTCTTGTAGCTCTCCGAATAAATCAACAGAGTCGGGAGAATCTTCAGACGAAGTTTTGGGAGAAACTAAATATACCGTCTATAAAGCACCAGTATCATACGACTACCCAGGTGCTAGCTTAAAAATGGTTGCTCCTGAAACACTATTAGATACAGGTGAAACAACCTTTACCTTTGAAGTTACTAACTATGAATTAGGCATTCAAACTCCAGATGCTGAAGCAAGAGGTATTGCCAACTCTGGTAAAGGGCAGCATATTCATTTCATCCTTAACAACGATCCGTATTCTGCTCACTATGAGCCTGAGTTTACTAAAAACTTACCGGAAGGAAAACACGTTGTATTGGCATTTTTGTCAAGATCATATCACGAAGCAGTGAAAAATGATTCTTCTTATGTATTACAAGAGTTAGTAGTAGGAACTCCTGATGAAAGTGAGCCTTCTTTTGACGCCATGGCAGAGCATCTTTTTTACAGTAGACCTAAAGGAACGTATAGTGGAAAAGATACAGAGAAGTTGATGTTAGACTTCTTCTTGTTTAACACTTCTATTTCTCCTGAAGGTAATAAAGTAAGAGCTACCATCAATGGAGAGGAGCATATGATCACTGAGTGGGCTCCATACTATATTGAAGGTTTAGAAAAAGGTGAAGTTACCGTGAAACTTGAGTTAATAGATAAGGATGGTAATAACATTCCTGGACCATACAATACAGTTGAAAGAATTGTAACATTAGCTGAATAATCACCATACTCATTCGAAATATTATAATCCCATCACACTGCTGTGATGGGATTTTTTGTATCTTAGATGGCTGATATTCAATCAAATACCACCATGAACTCCTCAATTAACTCATCAAATGTTGTAAGCATCCTTCAAGAAAACGGTTATAAAATCGTTGAGAAAGGCCGAACAATTACCCTTAAAAAACCCAATTCTGGTAGTATAACCACATTTATTCTATTTGGGATAATTGGCTCATTGCTTCTAACAATAGGGGTTTACATAGGACTGCACACGGCAACGATTTTATCTGGATTGGTATTCCTGGGAGTTCCGTTAATTTATGAACGATACAAATATCCAAACCAAATCATCATTGATGAGGAAAATCAAAAGATGACCTTAAAATCGGGCTATACCTTCACCAAAGTCTATCGATTCAACGACATTAGTTCTCTGGAAGTGGACGAGTCAGTTGTAACAAGTGATGTTAGTCCCTTCAAAGACGGTTACCAGGATTTTATTTACAGTTTCAAGGTACATATAGGCAAAGACCAACATAAGTTAATGAACCTGGTCTTTAGGAAACAAAGTGAAACATCAGTGGGTGCATTGACAACCTACCTATCTGATAGATTGGCTCTTCAAAAAACAACTTAATCCACCCACTCGGCTACAAAAAGGTTGGTATCCCTATTTCCTCCGTTGAATCGATTGGAGGCCCAGACTAATTGCTTTCCATCAGGGCTGAACATGGCAAATGAATCGAATACTTCATCGTAAGTAATTCGCTCGAGACCAGTTCCATCAATATTGATCATGTAGAGATTAAAAGGAAACCCTCTTTGAGATTCGTGATTTGAAGAAAAGACAACTTTGGTTCCCGACGGGTGGAAATATGGAGCCCAATTGGCATTTCCCAGAGATGTAATCTGTCTTAAATCCGATCCGTCTACATTACAAATAAACAATTCCATTTGTGTTGGCTGAACTAAACCTTGAGCCAGTAAATCTTTATAGTCTTTGATCTCCTCTTCGGTTTTAGGTCTTGATGCTCTAAAAATCAATTTGGTACCATCCGGTGAAAAGAATGCTCCACCGTCATAACCAAGCTCATCGGTAACCTGTACTACATCGGAACCATCCAAGTTCATGGTATATAGTTCCAGATCACCAGACCTCATAGATGTAAAGACAATCTTATCTCCTTTTGGGGACACAGTTGCCTCAGCATCATATCCCGGAGTTTCGGTGAGTTGATTGGTAATGTTTCCATCAAGGTCGGCTATAAAAATATCATACGTATCATAAATCGGCCACACATATTTTCCACCTACTGATCTTGGAGGGTCAGCAGGACATAAAGAATCACCCAAATGAGTAGAACCATATACAATTGTAGAATCTCCAGGCAAGAAATATGCACAAGTAGTGCGCCCAAAGCTGGTACTTATCATTGGTGGCTTTTGTTCAGGGGAAGCCTGATCAACAGTTAAAGCAAAAATTTGATCGCACTCAACACCCCATTCGGCATAATCTGATTGGAATATCAATTGATCACCGGAGAAAGACCAATAAGCTTCAGCATTGTTACCACCCCAGGTCAGCTGTCTAATGTTTTTTAAATGCCCTTCTTGATCATATCTTAAGCTATCAGATACAACTGATTCATCAGTCGTATCTTGATTGGATCCAGAAGGACTGGTACATGAGAAAAATATTAGAGCAGGTAAAATGCCTAGAATGTATTTCATAACAACTAACTTTAAACGACCGCTAAACTAATTATATCTATTTTATTATGAGGTTTATACCATTGTTATTCCTTGGAATATTTTTTGCAGCCTGTCAACCGATGGCAGATAATGGCATTTCAGTTGCTGACGATATCAAAATTCTAGCTAGTGATTCTTTAGGTGGAAGAGAAGTTGGCACTGAAGGAGAGCGAATGGCTGCTGCATATATTACCGATAGATTTACAGGGCTTGATCTAAAGCCAAAGGGTACTGATGGTTACCTCCAATCATTTTTTGTGAAGGATGCAGAAAATCCTCATGAGCAAGCAAAAATGTCCTCTGTTGATTCCATACAAGGACTGGAGGGAAGAAATGTAGTTGCTTTTCAAGATAATCCTGGGGATAAAATCATTGTAATAGGTGCACATTACGATCATCTGGGTTATGGAGGTTTTTCTTCATTAAATCGAGGTGATTCCGCCATTCACAATGGTGCTGATGACAATGCGAGCGGTGTATCTGCATTGTTGGCCATTGCCCAGTATTTCAAACAAAACCCAATCGATTCAGATATTTTGTACATCGCATTTTCTGGAGAAGAAAAAGGACTGTGGGGCTCTAACTATTATGTAAAGAATCCAACAATAGATTTAACAAGTGTCAATTTCATGATCAACATGGACATGGTTGGTAGACTAGATACTGCAAAAGGAATAGCTATTCATGGAACCGGTACTGCTCCTGTTTGGTCTGATGTAATTGACAACTCAAATACTGTGGGTTTGAAGGTTGTGAAAAAAGAGTCTGGCGTAGGACCATCGGATCATACGTCATTTTACCTGCAGGACATTCCAGTACTTCACTTTTTTACTGGTCAACATGAAGATTATCACAAACCAACTGATGATGCAGAGTTGATCAATGTAGAAGGAATTGAGCTCATCGCTACTCATATTGAAAACATAATTAAGAATCTTGACAAAAAACCTAAGCTTACCTTCCAAAAAACGAAAGATGAATCGAGTAATGGACCTAGATTCACCGTAACTCTTGGAGTGGTCCCTGACTATCTTTTTGATGGAACTGGGATGAGAATTGATGGGGTGAGCGAGGACAAACCTGCCCAGCAGGCTGGACTTGAAAAAGGTGATGTAGTGCTCCAATTAGGTGATAGCACCATTACAGATATGATGAGTTATATGCGCGCTTTATCCGCTTTCAATAAGGGTGATGCCACCACAGTTGTTATTGAAAGAGATGGAGAGGAACTTAAATTTGACGTCAATTTCTAAATGCGCATATTAATTGGCATATTTCTATTGACAGGACTTGGTGCATGTTCAGACTCTGCCACCCATGTCATCAATCAACATTATCAGGCGCTAGGTGATATTTCTGAGATCAATAACATCGTCACCAAGGCTGAATGTGTTGGTCCGGATGGAGATTATTTCACTATCACCAAGTCGTCTTTTCGAGACGATTATTTGCTATTTCAACAAACCTACGACTACAAGCCTAATCCTTTCTACGCCTTGATTCGAACTAAAGACAAAGGATTTGGACTAGACACGAATTTCACCTCTCAAGGCCCGTTATCCAATGCAATCATTGCCGTATTGAAAGCACACGAGTTTCATGAAATGATGCTACAGCCAGATCAGCGTTATTTTGATTTAAAGCAATTAGAAGACACGACCTTTTTTGATCAAAAATGTAGACAATTGATCGGATCAGACCATTTAGGCTTGCCAGTACGATTGTATTTCGATAAAGAAACACATCTAATGGCTGGTATTGCTCAGGCTAATCCTTACAAAAAAGGGGAAGTTATTTGTGTTCATTTCGAAGAGTGGAATTACAACAATCCCGTGCCTATTTTCAATAGAGTTAATATCCGACAAGGCAAGAAGGATCAATATATTTTGGATTACAACAAAATAATTTTCAATCATCCAGAGTTTGAAGAACTGGTTTTGCAAGAAAACTAACACCGCCTCCCTCCTTCTATCTTTCTATAATACCGGTCATCACAAGATTCTAATCTCAAGCAACCTTGCATTACATAATACCATATAATAAATAGTAATGCAATGATGCAACTTTTCACCATACAGGTGCATCTAAGTGTCAGAACCTTAAGATCAATTACTCAAACCAAACTAATAGAATCATGATTCGCAATTACCTAATAGTTGCTTTCCGGAATCTCAGAAAGCAGAAATTCTACAGCGCAATCAATGTGCTTGGCCTATCCATAGGCCTTTCGTGTTTCTTTTTCATTTCGCTATTTGTAACAGATGAGTTCAGCTACGATCAATCATCTCCTTATGCTGACAAAATCTATCGTATGGATTTTAGTGGAAGCATCAATGGTAATGAATTCATTACAGCTCTAATGAGTGCTCCTGCAGCGGAGACAATGAAAGCAGACTATCCAGAAGTAGACGATTCTTTTAGATTCCGAACGACCGGTAACTGGTTTGTCAAACGAAAAGGTAAAGAACTCACCTTTAAAGAGGAAAATGTCATTTATTCGGACCCAAATTTTTTCGACTTCTGGGGAATGGATCTTTTATATGGAGATCCTGAGACGTGCCTGAGTCGACCCAAAACACTTGTTTTAGATGAAACAACTGCTAAAAAAATCTTCGGAGATATGGATCCTGTTGGTGAAATGGTGGTCCTGGATAATAAAGAGGATTATGAGGTAACTGGTGTCTACAGAGATTTTCCTGAGAATAATCATTTTCATTACAACATCATGATTACCATGTTGGATCGTGAAGAAGCAAAAATGAAAATGTGGATGAGCTTCAATTTCAACACCTATTTAAAGCTCACAGATGGAACAAAACCCGAAGATCTTTCTGCTAAATTTCCTGAGTTAGTGGACACCAAGTTAGGACCTGAAATCAAACAATTTATGAATCTAGATATGGATCAGTTTGAGGCGCAGGGCGATTATGCAGGATTGTATTTGGTGCCACTTACCGACATCCACTTAAAAAGTGATAAACTCGGTGAGTTGGAAGCCAATGGCGACATCAAATATGTTTATATCTTCTCTGCTATAGGTCTTTTTATTTTGATATTAGCCTGCATCAATTTCATGAACCTGTCCACTGCAAGATCAGCCAACAGAGCTAAGGAAGTAGGAATCAGAAAAGTGATGGGGGCTTTCAGAGGACAGCTAATAAAGCAATTTATCTCGGAAGCTATGCTGATTTCATTGATTTCAACCATAGTAGCGCTAGGATTGACTACCCTCATGATGCCTTATTTCAATGAACTCGCCGGTAAAGAATTAGAAAGTGCAGAATTATTTTCAGGTGAATTTCTATCGATAATTGTAGCAATCATGCTGGTTGTTGGTTTGTTATCAGGGAGTTATCCAGCTTTCTATCTATCAAAATTTAGACCTGCAGAAACTCTTAAAGGAAAACTGAATCTGGGCTTTAAAAGCGGAGGCATACGGAGCATTTTAGTGGTCATGCAGTTTACCGTATCAATTATTATGATAGTTGGAACAGCTATAGTTTTTAACCAGTTATCATATATTCAGAATAAGAAACTTGGATTTGACAAGGAACAAATTTTGATGATCAACGATGCCTGGATTCTCCGTGATAACGTGCAAGCATTTAAAAATGAAGCTTTAAGAGATTCGAGGGTAAAAGCGGCCACAGTAGCAAGTTTTTTACCTGTTGGAACAGCGAATAACAACAATGTCTATTATCCGGGTAAAAACGTCAACACCAACGAAAGTCACATCTTGAGCAATCACTACATTGATTATGATTATTTAAGTACTCTTGATATGAATGTTGTGGACGGAAGAGCATTCTCCAAAGAATACCTAACAGACTCTACCGCAGCTATTCTCAACCAAACCGCAGCTAGACAAATGAATGTTGGTGTTGGAGATTATATCTCTAACCATGGTGGTGACCAGGATTCGATGTATGCTGTGAGTTACAAAATAGTAGGTATTGTAGAAGATTTCCATTACGAATCACTACGACAAAACATCAATCCTTTGGTATTCCACATTGGTAAACGAAATGGTTATGTTGCGTTAAAAGTGGAACCAACCGAAACGGAAGCAACAATAAAGTATTTGGAAGGAATTTGGGATCAAATGGCCCCAGGTCAACCTTTTGCTTATAGTTTCATGGATGAGCGTTTTGATCGCATCTACGCCAACGAACAGAAAGTTGGACAAATATTTGGGGTATTCGCCTTCCTGGCAATTTTCATCGCTTGTCTCGGATTGTTTGGTCTGGCATCATTTACAGCGGAGCAAAAAAGAAAGGAAATTGGTATTAGAAAAGTTCTTGGAGCATCCATCACACACATTGTCAACAAACTATCCATGAGCTTCATCAAACTGGTGGCAGTGGCATTCATCATTGCCTCTCCTATCTCCTATTTTGCCATGAAGGCCTGGTTAGATGACTTTGTATATCGTACGGATATCAAAATATGGGTATTTGTGGCTGCAGGATTTGCTGCATGTGCCATTGCCTGGCTCACAATGAGTGTTCAAAGCTGGAAGGCAGCCAGAGCAAATCCAGTAACTTCTTTGAGAAATGAATAAGTAATCAGATCGCACCAGCATCCAAGCTGGTGCTTTTTTTACTTTGTAGCTAGCCAGCTTTTTGCCTCGTCTACCGACTGGCAATGCTGCACCTCAAACTTACCCTGATCCATTTTCTGAACGATGTTCTTCACGGACATCTGATTGAGTACATTTTCTGCCACTACAATAGCTGAAGAGCGATATCCTTTATCATAAGCAGCAGGAAACCACTCATTCATCAAGTACTCTTGATTTTCCTGACTGACCACACTGGACTTTCTATTGTCGGCAATCACCTTACTAGACTTGTTTTTGACAATCAAATCCAATGCTTTTTCACAGGCTTCTTTAAATAATTCAGGTGTAGCAAATCCATGCCACTCCAGGTGAACAGCATTTATATCAGCATGATGATACACTTTGCAGTGCTTCTTATCATATTCAAGAGACGTTTTACTCATGATGTTTATTATTTATACAGGTTAACGAAGGCCTGAAGATATTTAATGCTCCAGAACATTCGATTTCTCTTTCGACCAACATCTTTCATCAGATGCTGAAAAGTTTTCCACATCAGACAAATTGCCAGCCTTCAAATCTGTATTGGTCGATGGATTTTTTTTATTTTGTTGGTTGTTAAGAAAAGCAAACCACCACGCTGCATGTACTTAATCTTTGATACGGAAACTACTGGTTTACCAAGAAACCAGAATGCTCCATTAACTGACTTTGACAACTGGCCAAGACTTGTCCAGATTGCCTGGCAGCTTCATGGTCCTGAGGGAAATCTAATATCTCAAGGGAATCACATCATTAGACCTGATGGATTTACCATTCCCTTCAACTCTCAAAAAGTACATGGTATTTCAACAGACCGAGCGCTTGAGGTTGGTAAAGATCTTAAAGAAGTACTGGACATCTTCTCGGAGGATGTTAGGCGTGCAGAGGTACTTATTGGTCACAACATTGAGTTTGACAATAAGATTATAGGTGCGGAATACTTGCGAACAGAGCAAGAAAACCTACTTGAGGGTTATCCAAACATCGATACGGGTCTTGACACCAAAGAATTTTGTGACATCCGAATGGGTAACGGGCGTCTTAAGATGCCCCGACTTATCGAGTTGTACGAAAAACTATTTGGCAAACCATTTGATGATGCACACGATGCGGCATATGACGTAGATGCTACGGCGCAAGCCTTCATGGAGTGTTTGCGAAGAGAAATCATTCCTACTCATGATGGCACCGATCCTAAGTCGATTAAATATGAAGCGCCGGACCTTGAGGCAGCGAACTTCGCATGGGCCAGAGAAAAATCTGGTGGTCAATTAACAGATCGACAGGTCTCAGTTGAAGAGATTAATGGTCCGTACTGTCACTTGCATGTACACTCGCAATTCTCGGTTCTTCAAGCCACTCCAAGTGTTGAAGCGGTTGTTGCTAAAGCCAAAGCGCTGGAAATGCCGGCGGTAGGTCTTACAGATCTAGGCAACATGTTTGGCGCCTTCAAATTCGTAAGAGCAGCTCTAGCCGAGGGTATCAAACCGATTGTAGGATGTGAATTTTATGTAGCTGAAGACCGAAAAAGGCTTCAGTTTACGAAAGACGATCCGGATAGAAGATTCCAACAAGTTCTTCTTGCTAAAAACAAGACTGGATATAACAACTTAATCAAGCTTTGTTCACTTGGGCACATGGAAGGCCTATATGGCCTCTACCCGCGTATCGACAAAGCACTTATTGAACAATATAAGGAAGGTGTGATTGCGACCAGTGGTGGACTTGCTGGCGAAATCCCGAATCTTGTCCTAAACGTCGGTGAACATCAAGCTGAAGAAGCTTTGCAGTGGTGGCTGGACCTTTTTGGTGATGATTTCTATCTGGAAATTAACCGACATAATTTAGATGAAGAAAATCACCTTAATGAGGTCCTAATTGGCTTTGCCAGAAAATACAACATCAAGGTAATAGCAGCGAATGAGCTCTTCTATTTGGATGAAGAGGAATCCAAAGCGCATGATGTACTGATCTGCATCAAAGAAAACGAAAAGCAAAGCACACCGATTGGCCGTGGACGTGGTTTTAGACCAGGATTGAAAAACTCAAGCTACTACTTCAAAAGTGAGCATGAGATGAAATCCGCTTTCACCGACTTGCCAGAGGCTATAGAAAACATCCAAGAACTGATCGATAAGGTAGAAGAATACAAGCTCGAGCGAGATGTATTACTACCTAAATTTGAGATCCCGGATGAATTCAAAGATCCACAGGATGATGAAGATGGTGGAAAACGTGGTGAAAACGCCTATTTACGTCACTTGACCTATGAGGGTGCTAAAAAACGTTATGAGGAGATCACGCCAGAGATTCGGGAACGGTTAGATTTCGAATTAGCCACTATTGAGAATACAGGGTATCCTGGTTACTTCTTGATTGTTCAGGATTTCACCACTGAAGCTCGAAACATGGGTGTTTCGGTTGGTCCGGGGCGGGGTTCAGCGGCAGGATCTGCTGTTGCCTATTGTATTGGTATTACCAATGTAGATCCGATCGCTTATGATCTCCTATTTGAGCGTTTCTTGAATCCAGACAGGGTGTCACTTCCCGATATTGATATTGACTTTGACAATGAAGGGCGAGAACGTGTAATTAAGTACGTAGTGGATAAATATGGTGCTACACAAGTAGCTCAAATTATCACTTACGGTACCATGGCACCCAAATCAGCCATTCGGGATGCCGGACGCGTGATGGAACTCCCTTTGCCTGAGACGGATGCCATAGCTAAACTGATTCCAGAAAAGCCAGGGGCCAAATTCTCCAAAATTTGGGGTGAAGTACCTGACCTGGAGCGCATGCGCCATGGTAAAGATCTCCCTTCTCAGGTTTTGAATCAGGCAGTAGTACTGGAAGGTTCGGTGCGAAATACCGGTGTCCATGCCTGTGGGGTAATTATTACACCAGATGACTTAACCAAGTTCGTCCCGCTTTCCAAAGCGAAAGATTCTGATCTGTATGTCACCCAATTTGATAACAGTGTAGTAGAGTCTGCTGGAATGTTGAAAATGGACTTTTTGGGCCTGAAAACCCTTTCTGTTATCAAAACAGCCATCGAGAATGTTAAAAAACGACATGGTATTGAAATAGATATTGACAAAGTTCCTTTGGATGATAAGGTCACCTATGATCTCTATCAACGTGGTGAAACCAACGGAACTTTCCAGTTTGAGTCTCCTGGTATGCAAAAGCACTTGCGTGCGCTAAAACCAGATAAGCTGGAAGATTTAATTGCCATGAACGCCTTGTATCGTCCAGGTCCAATGGAATACATTCCGGACTTCATTAACCGAAAGCATGGTAAAGCTGAAATCGTGTACGATTTAGCGGATATGGAAGAATACCTGGCAGAAACTTACGGTATTACGGTCTATCAGGAGCAAGTTATGCTTCTATCACAGAAGCTAGCTGGATTTACCAAAGGTGAGGCCGATGTTCTTCGTAAGGCGATGGGTAAGAAGCAGCGTGCCGTTCTCGATAAGATGAAGCCTAAGTTCGTAGAACAGGCAAAAGAAAAGGGCCATGCAGAGGACAAGCTAGAGAAAATCTGGAAGGACTGGGAAGCTTTTGCAGCCTATGCCTTCAACAAATCTCACAGTACGTGTTACTCTGTGGTAGCTTACCATACTGGTTATTTAAAGGCTAATTACCCTGCCGAATACATGGCTTCCGTACTTACTCACAACCAATCCAATATTGAAAAGGTGAGTTTCTTCATGGAGGAATGTAAGAGTTTAGGAATCAAGGTACTGGGACCTCACGTTAACGAATCTGGAATGAACTTCGAGGTAAATGCCGAAGGAGAGATTCGTTTTGGACTAGGTGCCATCAAAGGAACCGGTGAGTCGGCAGTACAAGCCATTATTGAAGAGCGTGACGAAAATGGGCCGTTCAAAGACATTTTCGACTTTGCTTCAAGAGTTAACCTTAGAGCCGTAAACAAGAAATCATTTGAGAGTTTAGCCAAGGCCGGAGGATTTGACTGTTTTGAAGAATTCCACAGACGCCAATACATCGATCCAGATGACGAAGGATCTACCGTAGTAGAAAAGGCAATTCGCTATGCCAACAAGATGCAGCAAGAAGAAGAAAGCAACCAGGTTTCTCTCTTCGGCGGTGGTGGAGAAGGTGATTCCACTGTGGTGATGCGTCCGAAAATTGGCCGAATAGAACCTTATGGAGATATCGAAAAACTGAACATTGAGAAAGAAATGGTTGGCCTCTACATTACTGGTCACCCTCTGGATCAATACAAGTTTGAGATGAATTACCTGACCAACTGTACAGTCTCTGATTTGAAGGATTTAGAGGCTATTAAAGGACGTGAATTACGCTTTGGTGGAATAATCACCAGTGTTGCTCATAGAACTACTAAAAAAGGAAAGCCTTTTGGGCAATTCACACTAGAAGACTTTAACGATAGCTACTCATTCTTCCTGTTTGGGCCAGATTACATCAACTTCAAACCTCTCCTTGAAACAGGGTGGTTCATGTATGTTGTCGGAATGGTACAGCCAAGGTGGAACGGTGTGGACCTGGAACTCAAAATCATGCAAATGGAGCCTCTTGGAGAAATCCGAGACAAGATGGCTAAAGGGGTAGAACTGCAAATGCACCTGGCAGATGTTACCAGAATGCTGGTGAGCGAATTGGAAACATATTCACAGAAATATCCTGGAAGTTGCCAATTAAAAGTAAGCATTATGGGTATCTATGAAGATCGACCAATTGCTTTGGAAATGTCTAGTCGCAAGATGACAATTGGCCTGGATGATGAATTTTTGAAGGAGCTGGATCGAATGGATGGCATCAATTACCGGGTGATTACGGCTTAGCTTAAGGTAGAACTTGCTTTGATTTTATTCTCCAGGGCGTTGATTTTTGACTCGATTCGGTTGAAAAACTTATTACGTGCTTTTTCAGCTCCCTGGCTAATGCATGTTGACTTCTTCATGATGTTTACCATGTGCTGGTGAATACTATCACAAAAACGAGCATCAGAAGTACTCAATACACTAAGTGTGTTGTACGCAATAAAAGCAATTCGTTGTTCATCCATTTCAAACAGAATGGTGTTATCCCCAATCAGTACTTCGTTATAGTACAACTGAAAGGTGTTTAAACTACCAGAAGTTGGTGCACCAATATGCATTTTCTTACCTTGCTGGGCTTCTTCTCTGAAAAGGTCTATCATATCTGCCAACTCGGAAATTATTAATAAAGCACTTTCCTGATCAATGAGTTCAATGTCAAAATAATACTCAATTTGACGCAGTGAGATGTGGATAGTTTCCTCACTCCATATCTCCACTGAGGGTATTTTCATAAACTCCGACCAAATAACTTTACATCTAGAACTGATCTCGGGATCTATTTGGTCTGGTTTGTAAGAAAGCCGACTCATGTTTTCCTGGTTGAGGATTGTCTTTTGCCAGAAGAATGATTTAAACCATGACAATGCTGGAAACTGATAGTAATGCATCGGCAAAATATCCTTAGCCAGATACATCATCTTTTTCTTTTCAAATCGATTGACCAATGTCAAATGATCATATATAGAAGATAGATATGCTTTATAATCGCTGGCCGGGCTGATATTCTGAGAATTGAATAATATCGATTCATTAGAAGCAGGGTTCAGAAATCCATCTACAGACACTTTGTATTTGTCTGAAATCAAACTGATCTCTTCAAAAGTCAGCAAGGTCTCCCCCCTCAACCTTCTGTAGGCACTGTCCTTACTAACACTCAGCAAGTCCGATAATTCATCTACAAAGGAAATTTTAGGATCTACCTTTTCCTTCACCAGGTTTAAAAATGAAGATTGGATATTTAGGTTATCAGTCATGAGTCAAGGCAGAAAGGCGATTCTATATTGAAAAATTAGCGCATTTTGAACGAATAATAAAGTCTATGTTAACCGACTTATCGATACTTCACCTTTTCATCGATTGCAAATAGTCATATCAACGCCAGATACTTTATGATTTTTTGCAACTCCTGTACTTCGCTACCTAAAAAATGGGATTTTCTTCTAAACTAATACTCATCGGATTCTCCATTTTGTATGCAACAAAAAAACGCTTCTATGGTGCCGAAAATCCAATTTCAATGAGAGAGACTTCTGATCGACCTTAGCTACAGCAACAAACTATTACGATCATGAAAGCAATATCTATTAATCGTCAAATGAGGCTATTTCTTTTTGTTATAGCGGTTTTGTTTTGTGGAGCTTCTTATGCTCAAGAAAGACCCTCGATTGCCATCATCAGTATGGATACCAAAGACATAGAAATGGACAATGATGCCATGGCCAATCTGGTCCGTTTGGAGTTGGAAAAAATCGATCTTTTTGAAGTACTTGATAAGTACGATGTACAGGAAACCATCTCCAAAAATCCTAATCCTCCGAGCAACTACTTTGGAAAAACTGCAGCATTAGAAGCTGGAGAGCTGCTCAAGGCTGATAAAATGCTAACAGGAAGTGTAGAGCGTTTTGGAGATAAAATAGTATTCATCCTAAGGTTAGTGGATGTCAAGTCTAGAAAAATCGAAAAAACCAGCGTGATGGAATACCAAAATGTACAGAACGAGATTCAGACGATGACTATGATATCAATGAACGATCTCCTTGGAATTGAAAATGATAAACACCTGGTCGATTTGTTAATCGATTATGACTTACCAATTACTTCCATGCGAACCACTATGAACTTAAATGGCCCGAGAATGGGGATGGTTTATGTAGGAGGAGAAAACGGAGATCGAATGATGGATCCAAAATCAGATGGTGGCTATGACATGTTCCGTGTGACCTCTATGTTTGGGTACCAGTTTGAGAAGCAATATTTAAGTTCTGGTGATTTTCAGGCACTCATTGAGGCTGTAGTGGCAGTCAATGGGTTGGAATCAGGCATGATCATTCCTTCCCTATCCTTTGTCAATGGATTCCGGTTTAGTAAATCTGGTTTTGAATTTGGACTAGGACCAAACCTGAGGATGCTACAAACTACTGAAGGATACTTTTCAGATGGCAATTGGATTCGGGTAAGAGATGTTGAAGAGGTGCCTGCAGATGCAAAAGTGATTGAACGACTGGATAGACGTGGTGACCCTAAATTATCCATGGGACTGATCGTAGCTTTCGGTAAAACCTTTCAATCTGGCTATCTGAATATTCCTTTCAATTTGTACGTAATGCCAAGGAAAGACGGTACGATGGTTGGGGTAACATTCGGGTTTAATACCACCAACAGGCCCAAACTATAAGGTGACAAATAATGGATTAAAAGTTCCAGTCAAATGGATAAATGTCCGGCACACAACAAAAGATCAGTTTATCAACTTTAGCATTAACAAAAAATCTATCTTTGCCGTTATCTCATAGACTGAATACATAAACTGATATATAAAATGGCAAAACCATTAGAATTAACCGATCAGAACTTCGAAGAAGTAATCAACACAGATAAACCCGTACTAGTAGATTTCTGGGCAGAGTGGTGCGGACCATGTAAAATGATAGGCCCAGTTGTTGAGGAACTAGCTGCTGACTATGATGGAAGAGCGGTAATCGGCAAAGTAGATGTTGATTCTAACCCTGAAGTTTCTGCTAAATTTGGTATCCGTTCTATCCCAACATTGTTGGTATTCAAAAACGGAGAAGTAGTAGATAAGCAAATTGGCGCAGTGCCAAAAACTGCCTTAAGCGAGAAAATCGAGAAGCAGTTAGCTTAATCAAGAAGCAATTAAAGAAGTTAAAATCCCAGCCCTTTGGTTGGGATTTTTTATTTTAAACCACCTCGACCTTCTGATTCTTGGTGGCAGCATCAAAGAATTTGGTAAAGCTCACTTTTTGTCCGGATTCATCAGAGACGTAGAAATACTCCTTACCTTCCAACTCCACCGTACAAACTCCCAAATCGTATCTGAGTGCTTTTACCTTCCCTCCTACTTCTATTGGCATGCCATTGATATCCAATATCTGTCTTGGACCCTCTTCTTTCTTTTTCTTCTTGAATAAACCGAACATTGGCGGCAAATATAACCTCAGTCCAGTTTCTCACAATTAATCTTCGATGAGGAGAACAACAAACACGATTTGAGTCGATATTATGGTAGATTACTAGTTCACAAGAATGAACATTTATGAATCACCACATCCAATCCATACGCACGTTTATAGGAGCCAAAGACTTCAATGAATCCCGAGCATTTTACACTGCCTTTGGATTTGAAGAAGTGCCGCTAGGCAAAATGTCATTATTCAAGCAAGGCAACTTTGGTTTCTACCTACAGAAAGCCTATGTAAAAGATTGGGTAAACAACTCCATGATCTTCCTGGAAGTGGAGAATACGGAGAGCCACAGAAATGCAATTATTAAATTAAATCTCAAAGAGCAATTCCCCAAAGTTCGTATCTCAGAAATCGTCAAAAACGACTGGGGTGAAGAGTATTTCATCCATGATCCATCTGGAATCCTCTGGCATATTGGGGAGTTCTATTAAATAAAAAAAGCATCAGCCGAACGGCCGATGCTTTACTTATAAAAATTAATCTTTTTGTGTTAGAATGCTCTCACCATCACAAACGATGCTGAGAATGAGCCGTCTTCTCCGATTACTTTCGTGTAGAAAACACCTTTATAAGGAAGACTAACACTATACTCACTCGTACCAGCAGCTACTTGCACTTCATTAGTACTTACCACATTCCCGAAGAAGTCATATACTGTAACCCCAACAACCAGATCATCACTGAAGTCAAACATCAACTTCTGAGTGCTGCTCCAGGGGTTATTCGTTGCATTACATGAACGTCTAACCGTATTTTCACACTCTCCTATCGTCCATCCTTTACCTAAGAAGTGATCCACAAAGTGAGGCTGTACACACAGGGTAACCTGTCCATTGCACATTTCTACACCCGGCGTATTGTTTCTTCCTCTTCTAGAGCAAGTCACATCATTGATCGATACCACAATCACATCTGACACTGTTTGTCCAATCGCATCGGTAACAGTCACACTTAAAAGTGAGTCAGGATAATCTACCGTCATTTGATAAACCGAATCTGTTGAGCCATCACTCCACAAATAGGTGAAAGGTTGTAGACCACCACTAACGACTGGTGACAAGTAAAGAACCTCCTCATTATAACCTTTAGTCAGACTTACATCCTCCATTCCTGCAGTAAGAACCAATGGATCTACGATCTGGAACAGATCAAATCTTGACACTACTGGCAAGTGATCTGAGGTAGTTCCTGAATAGTTATCAATCAGACTGAAAGGAATGAACGTATATACCGAGTTGTCAATGTAAGGTTCGTATAATTCATCGGTAATCGTGATGTGGTCAATCATGTTATCAGAGAACACATATGATCTAAATCCTGCATCACTCAATACTGACGTCACAGGAGTATAGCTAGCCGAATCAATTACGAATGGCTCATATGGTGTAGTTCCGCCTCCGATTGACACATCCACATCATCGTTGTAGTCACCTAATACAACCACCATATCATTGCTATAGTAAGCATCCAACGTATCCTTCAATGCCTGTGCATCATAGGTCTTACGAGCGATATCTGACGATCCTCCTCCAGATTTGGCATGGATATTTACCAACTTCACTGTAGCAGGCACTCCCTGAATATTCACTTCAGCAGTCACCATGTATGGAAGTCTTCCACTCGCCCAGAAAGAAGAAGCACTTCCTGTAGGATAGTCACTCAAATCGGTGGTTACACCTGTTCTGGCATCTGTATAGAATTGCTCAAACAACACCTTCTCATCAGTGATAGTCACGGTGTTGGTATTGTAGATGAAGCATAGTTGTTGTGCTGGGAAATTAGGATCCGCAGGCTCAAAAGAGTATGAATACACATCAGAACAAACTCTTGCATAATTACCTAAAGAATCTACCAATGCATCCAATAAACCAGTATCTGAAACCTCCTGAACGGCAATGATATCTGCGTCCAAAGCCTCAATCACAGCAATTGCATTTTCCATTTGCAGAATTACATCAGAAGGCCCGTAGTTGGTCAAAGTTGAACCAAAGAACTCCATGTTCCAGGTAACGATATCCAAAGTGCTGTCAGTAGAAACGTTTGATCCACCCGGTGTATAATCCTGTGCATCTGGCACGTCTGCTTCAAATCTTGGCAGCAACTGGATCACTCCATTGTAGCTTCCTACCACACCTGTCACGGTAGTTACTCCTTGTGGTTTCAATTTACCAATCAAGCTTTCCACTTCAGCGTCAATTCGAATCTGAGTACTTCCTGTACCATCAGAAATATCATAGTTAGATCCAGGATAGAATAAGCCTCCATCAGCGAACGTTACTCCAGCAATCGTGACTAATTCTCCTTCATGAGCAGCCAATTCACTGATCGTCAATGTGTCTGCATAAACTGAATTACCAGATGAAAGCGTATCCAAACTTGTCAAAGCAGTTACTTGAAGCATCTGACCAAATTCACTCAATACTCCTTGAATCTGAATTTCATCACCAATCTGGAATGCACCAGCACCATGTACCAATGCATCATAGATTGCGATTCCTCCAGTGCTATCCTGAATGTAAGCAGGTCCCGCAAATTGATCTGTAGCCGTTAAGATGCCTGCTATGATGACTGAGTCACCAAGACTCTTGGCACGCGCTTCAGCGATCGTAACTAATACCAATGAATCTGAACCTGGCCCTGGATCAACTCCACCAGACCCGAATGACTGACCTGTGTTGATCGCTCCGAATGTTTCAGCGATTGCATCAGACCATGTAAAGTCTGCATAAGCAAAACCTGTACCGATCAGTTGAAGCGAATAACCAGCAGGCGTTGAACTTGTCTCAGCCACCCCTATATCTTCAGAAGTCATTCCCGTAGCAGGACCATCTGCAGCCACAAATGAACCTTCATAGCTTACAAATTGAATAACTGTATCTTCTGCATTAACTAGTGCTACTCCATCAGGTGCGCCGTTTTGGATACCAGAAATAGCGAAAGCCAAGGTACCGAACCCATTTTGTTGATTAGGAATAATACCAGAAAGTGAAGTGGTTCCATAAGAAGCACCGCCATTGCCATTATAAAGCACCAACGACCAACCAGCTAAATCCAAACCAGCAGTACCTGCTACTTCGATAGCCTCACCCACATCAGAGCTTGCATTGTCATAGTGAATTTCGTTGATGAACGCATATTCGGCAGCAGGGATGAATGTTTGGCCATCATTAACTGCGTCATAGGTGCTAGCTACATCTGCTGCCCAGGTAAAGTCAGCATAAGCACTACCAGTTCCTTGTAATTGCAAGGAGAAACCAGCTGCCGTAGAACTTCCCTCTACCACCATAATATCTTCTGAGGTCATTCCGTCAGCAGCACCACCAACGGCAGTCATAGAACCTTCGTAGCTCAAGAATTGAATCACCTCATTGGAAGGAGATACCAGAGCTACACCATCAGGTGAACCGTTTTGCAAACCAGAAATAGCAAAGAAGATAGTACCGAAACCACTTTGTTGACTAGGTATTGTTCCACTTAGAGAAACGGTATTGTAAACAGCTCCACCGTTTCCATTGTAAAGCACCAAAGAATAACCAGACAAATCGATTCCAGCAGTTCCTGCTATTTCGATTCCTTCATCAACGTCTGTGCTTGCATTGTCATAATGAATTTCATTGATCCAAAGATCAGCAACTACCGGTGGATCTACCACGGTAGTGTCCCCACCAGTGGTATCTGCAGGAGTTCCAAAAATCTGATCTATATTGATGGCGTCGAACGTGTTAGCACTTTCAACCCAGGTAAAATCTTCAAAGTAAAATCCAGCACCCGTCAATTGCAGTGAGTTACCAACCAACGTAGAGCTAGTCTCTGCAATACCAATATCAGTACTTTCCATTCCAACTGCAGGTCCGTCTGCAGCAGTCAACGTTCCTTCGTAGCTCAAAAACTGAACAACTGTGTCTTCTGCATTGACTAAAGCAACGCCATCAGGAGCGCCATTCTGAATGCCAGAGATATAAAAAGTGAAGAAGCCATATCCGTTTGATTGGTCTGCAAACACACCTGAAAGGCTTACCGTATTGTAAACCAGTCCATTGCTTCCATTGTAAAGCACCAAAGACCAATCAGTCAAATCAGTACCTGCAGTACCTGCAAGCTCAATACCCTCACCTTCATCAGTGCTGGCATTGTCGTAATGAATTTCATTGATAAACACGATGGATTCTGGTGTAGCTGAAACGAAATTCTGTGCAGCATTCACTAAATCATAAGAGCTAGAGTCTTCAGCCGCCCAGGTAAAATCAGAATATTCAGATCCTGAACCAACTAACTGTAGAGAGAATCCCTCTGGAGTAGAACTGGTCTCGCTAACCACAATGTCTGTGCTGAGCATACCATCAGCGGCACCGCCAACAGCAGTGAAGCTTCCTTCATAACTTAAGAATTGGATCACTGTAGTATCCTGCACCAAAGCAACACCATCAGGAGCACCATTTTGAATACCAGAAATAGCAAAAAATGCCGTTCCATAGCCATCATCCTGGCTACTGATCGTTCCAGACAATGCTACGGTGTTGTAAACACTGCCATTGCTTCCGTTGTATAGAACAAGAGCATACTGTGACAAATCGGTTCCTGCAGGACCAGCTACTTCGATCCCTTCGTTGGTATCGGTGCTTGCATTGTCGTAGTGAATTTCATTGATAAAGACTGTTTGTGCGTGCGATGAATACACACCAAGTCCAAGGCTGCAGAGGAATGCAGCTAACATGACGAGTTTTTTCATTAGTAGAGTGTGAGTTTTATACGGCGCAAAAGTCGTACATAAATCCTTGATACACTAATCTTTGAAGTTTATCGTTATGTGAAGTTTGGCTTTATCAAATCAAAATCATTTACCAATCCAGTACCACGTGACTCAAATCATTTCAAAACATTCTATCAAATGACTCCCCATTGAAGCGGTAAACCCCACCCTCTGCCATTCCAAAAAGCAGGTTATTTTGTTTGTCCAGATAGATATCGACTACCATTTGGGATTTCAGGTTTTCATTAATTCGGTAGTTCTTTAATGACTGACCATCATATTTCCAGGCACCTGTGTCTCGATCTCCAAACCAAATATTGCCATCACCATCCTCTTCAATGGCGAATACGGATTGCAATTCAGTATTATTTGCAAATTGACCACTCTGGGTGTTGGTAAGAAACTCCTTAATTGGCATTAATACATCTAGTTCTTTGGAAAAGTGGGTAATAGAATCTCCTTCCCTGACCATTACACCTATTCCATTATTGCCAATCCACAATCTGCCTTGTGAATCTTCCAGAACACTTCGAACATGCAGCAATCCGTTTTCCTTATTTCGATCAAGTAGTTGATCGTCGATCACTACAAAACCTTCGCCATCATATCCAATAACTCCATCGTAGGTACCAAACCAATGCATATTGTTTTTTCCTAGAGCAAAGCTATTTACAAGATATTCACCAGGATGATTAATCACTTCCGGGTTTGGAAAAGCTAAATAGCTAACAACCTGTCCATCAAATCGATACACTCCTTGTTGAGTGCCCGCACCAAACCATAAATCATTTGGAGCTTTCGTCCAGGCAATTGATGATTCGTTAGCATCAGCAATTGTCTGACTGATTAAACTGCTCCCATCATAGCTATGGATACCGTGTGCGGTTTCGATCCAGATGATTCCATTCGCATCCTCCTGTATAGATCGGATTTGGTTGTCCATCAAGCCTTGAGCAGTGGAGAAATATTGATAAGATTCACCATCATAGACTGCTACACCTTCTTGTGTGCTTCCCAGCCAATAGCTTCCATCACTATCCTGAAATATCTCATTGATACCAGACGAAAATTTTAAAGACGTTTTTCCGGTGAGACTCAGCGGTTTGTTTGAAGTTCTCTTACTAGAACATGATAACATAAAAGCTATCAAGAATACAAAACAATGTAACGGGAGACTATATTTCATTTGTGTTTTAAAGATATCTATCAAAATTTCATCCCTTTTCATTGATCCGCCATCCGCATGTCGGCAGATGCTTTCCTATTTTCCTTTTCAGAAGAATCTTAACTCACAGCCTTTCCTGCTTTCTCAAGCAGGGCTTTGGTAGCTTTGATTCCTTCTGGTTCAGATAGCTCCGCACCTTCATATTCGATATCGATGTAGCCTTTGAAGCCGGCATCTTTCACGATCTGAAGCATTTTGTAGAAATCCGTATTCACTTCGTTTCCATCTGCATCAAATTCGTGGGTTTTACCACTTACTCCTTTAGCATATGGCATCAGTTCCTTCACTCCTTTGTACTTGTCATATTCCTCATTGCAGTTGCCATGGTAACCATCTATGCAGAAGTTACCAAAGTCAGGAAGTGTTCCACAGTACTTGCTACCCACTCCTGCAATCACACTGCTCAGCCACTCGCCATTGGAGGAGTAACCTCCATGATTCTCCACAATCACACTGATATCACTCTGAGCAGCATAGTCTACTAATCGACTCAATCCATCAATCGCAGCGGCTTTTACTTCCTCAGCAGTACCTTCGCCTGCAGCGTTTACCCGAATGGAGTGACAACCCAAAATCTGTGCAGCATCCACCCAGGCATAATGGTTCTCTACAGCTTTGATTCTAGCCTCCTCATCAGCATCACCTAGATTGCCTTCTCTGTCACACATGATCAACAAACTCTTCACTCCTTGCTCATCGCACTGCTTGCGCATGTCGTACCAGAATTGCTTGTCATTCTTCTTAGAGAAATAGAACGTATTCACATATTCCACGGCAGTAACTCCAAAGTCTCTTTTGGCAATTGTCGGGAAGTCAACCGGCTTTAGTTCACCTAGTAGTACATTGTCTGGGCTTTCTGCCCACAGCTTCCCAAAGTTGTCCCACGAACTAATCGCATCTCCGAAAAAAGACCTATGCAATGACCACTGCGCCAAAGAAATTTGGAAGAATAAATCTGCTGAAGCAGCTGAGTCTTTCGTTTCATCCGTTGCCCCTTCTGTTGTTTTTGTTGGTGAGGAACATGCTGCTATCCAATTGGATGCACCCAATATGCCAAGGGCTGCTCCGCTTACTCCAAGTGTCTTTAAGGTCTTTCTTCGTGAATTTTTCATGGTTATAGGTTCTTAAGTTTTATGTTCCCCTCCTTCGCTATGCTCCCGGTGGGTAAATAGGTTTAAAGTTTCACTCCTCCGCTTTGCTTCGGTGGGTAAATAGTTTGAATTGGAGTTCGTTGATGGTTAAGTCTCCATCTGATTCGAAAATGAAGTACAAGTCGTGAATTCCTGATTCATTTAAGTCCAATTTCATCGTTTGACCTACTTTGAAGTCAACCGTACTGTTGATATTACCAAAGTCAGCATCCAAAACCAAATGAATCGCTCCGGATGAACTTGATTTCCCATCAAACACAATAGATGAAACATTACTCAAATCAATTGCTTCAAACTTCAAGACGGCTTTGCCATTAGATTTGGTCACCGTTCGTGCATCTCCATCTTCTATTCCTCCCTGCACGTCAAATCCTTCCAGATCATCTGCCAGTTCGGCCTGCAATACCGGAGGTGTTAGGGTTACTTCCACTTTATTGGTTAAACTCAAATTACCTCCTCGATCTACATATTGGGCTTCGAATCGTATATTCTCTTTTTTGGAAGAAGTAGCAATGACACCACTAATTCCAATCGCTTCACTCTCGGCTGGCGGGGGATCATTGACCGTAAAAATGTATCGTACGATTTCTCTTGCAGCCTTCATACTGAAGTTTGGATGCGCGATCATCATCCCGTCTCCCCAAACTCCTGATCCTCCATTGATGATCTTCTTGGCTAATAGATCCATCTGGATATAATCCTGATCATACTTATCGGCTATTTGAGTAAAACTCGGCCCAATCGACTTTTCATTGATCTTGTGACACGACTTACAGTCACTTGTCTGAATCAACTGCAATCCTGGGGAAAGTCCTGCACCGTCGAGTTGTCCTAACTGCGCCAAACTAGCCGCGGCTCGGTTGTCACTGCCTTCATATCGAGCGAGGCTGACATCCAATTGATTTGGATCAATCCCATTATCCAGGCTACCATCTTCAGCATCCGTTAGATTCACTGAATACTTAATCGGTTGGCCAGGCACATAGAAACTGCTATTCAGATCAAAAGCAATTTTCAACTCTGGAGCACTGTTACCAGCAGTGATGGTTCGCTGGAAAGTAGCTTTTGATCCTTTAGCATCCGACACCTCCAATTCGACTTCATACTTTCCAGGTCCATTGAAGGTGTACTGATTTTTCGCTCCTGTTAGTATTTCATCATTGATCCTCCATTCATAGTTAAGTGCATCTCCATCTGGATCATTAGAAGCACTGGCATCCAATTCGATGGTTAATGGCAAAGAGCCGTTGAGTTCAGAACTTTCGAAAGTCGCTACTGGAGGACGATTGCCATTAACAAACTCGAGTTTAATCAATTTGGAATCGTGATTATCTGTGAAGTAGCCTATACCATACTCCAACACATAAAGTGCACCATCAGGACCAAAGTCCATTGCAATAGGCGAGGCAAGCACTGAGTTATCCAGCAAAGGTTCTATGGATTGAAAATTACCTTCTTCATCCTGACTCACCACCTTGATCCAGTCTCGTGCCCAGTCAAAGGCAATCAGCTTATTATCATAGTACGCGGGGAACTCATAGCCATGTTTGCGAGTCTCTCTGTAATTGTATATGTCACCAGCGCCTGTGGATCTGGATCCCTTCCCTACTCCTGGGAACAGAGGTGTTTCATCAAATGAGTAGTAAATCATTGCAGGAACAGCCGGAGGCAGATCCACTATCCCAGTATTGTTAACAGACGTATTCTTCGGATGAGCTGGATCAAATCTTGGCCCCAACTCCAACGTTTCAAAGTCATAGTCGGCATAGGCCAGGTTGTTGGCATTGAAATAAGGCCATCCATAGTTACCGGGAGCTTTGGCAAAATTGATTTCATCGTGTGCTGACGGTCCTCGCTCAGAAGTCACATTACCATCAGGTCCAACATCTCCCCAATACAACCAGTCTTTATCCAGGTTGTACGCCATAGTAAATGGATTTCGAGCTCCCATCACATAAACCTCTGGCAATCCTTGTGAGCCATCTTTCGGGAACAGGTTCCCATCAGGAATGGTATAACTCCCATCCATTTCTGGATGTATTCGCAATACTTTACCGCGCTTGTCATTGCTATTGGATGATGACTTTTGAGAATCCCAAGGAGATCTTCCCGGACGTTCGTCTAGCGGAGTAAATCCATCAGAAGCTCTTGAGAACGTATTGTCACCAGTGCTTATGTACAGATTCCCATCTCGATCAAAAACCAGATCCCCAGCAGAATGACAGCATTCCTCACGCTGAGTTGGGATTTCGATAATCAACTTTTCCGTGCACAGATGAAGGCTATCTGGAGTCAATACAAATCTGGAAACATGTTGTTTTGGCTCATCTCCTGGAGGAGAATAAAAAATATACACCCAATTATTTTCCGAGAAATTGGGATCTAAAACGATTCCTAATAGACCATCTTCTTCTCCGGTGTAGACATCCATTTGAGATATTTGTTTGGTCTGATCTGTCCCTGGGTTGTAAGTATGAATTTGACCTTTTCTTTCAATCCAATAAACCAGAGAATTTTCAGTGACCATTATGTCCATTGGCTCAGCCAATGGTGCAACCAGCACTTGTCTCACCAATCGATCCAAACCAGGAGCTGCTGGAGATTTTACTTTACTGTAGTCGAGTGAAGCTTTTGATAGTGGTTGCTGCTCACAATCAATTTTAGCTGTTCCAGAGTTAAAGAAAGGCTTGATTTGTCCCCAGTTGTAAATGGTATCTCTGCAACTAAAAGTGACCAATCCACCGGCTTCCAGATAGCGCTCTACGTAACTCCGCTCTTTGAAAGTAAGATCGTTCACTTCAGCACTTATGAATAAATGACCAGCATCCTGAAGCATTGATTCCGTGATTTCACCTACTGTGAGTACAGAATCAAATTGATTGTCCTCGATTTTTAGATCTCCTCTTATTACCAGCTTGGAACCGGTCTTGCTACAGGCACTCATCACCAATAAGACCACTACTACTGTAAAAAGATTGTTATTGATTGCTTTTTTGATCATTTACCCAGTCTATTCATTATTTCAATCATTGCTCGTCCATTGTGATAGGGGCATTTCCATGGACCAGCTTTATCTTCATTGTAATCTATATCTCCATGGCGATTCACTTTCCAGTGCCATTCGCCTTCTTTATCCATTAAATAAGTCCGGATAAAATTCCAGACTTTTTTCATTTTGACCATGTAGTCGTCATCACCTGTTATCTGCCAGGTGTTTAGTAACCCAACCATAGCTTCTGCTTGCGGCCACCAGTGTTTGTCATCATCAGAGATTCCATCTGCATTGGCTTCATACATCAATCCACCATCGTTATCGAGCCCTTCAAGCGCAGCATGCGTCATTTTAATGCTCAGATCCCGAATCTCATGAATCAGCTCTTCATCTTTCAGCGCCTCTGTCGCTTCACACAGCAGCCAGGCACCTTCTATATCATGACCAAAAGACCATTCATTAGAAAGTAGCTCCCAACTGTCAGTGAAAAATAATAGAAAATGACCACTTTCATCAACCAGCTTTGATCGTGTCAGGTTTATGAGGTTTTGAAGTTGGCTTTTTAGTTTGGGATCCGGCCAAATGCGATACAGGTTGGTATATGCCTCCAGCACATGTAAATGAGTGTTCATTGTTTTGCTGGCATTCATATCCCTATCACTCAGTCGAACATCATTGAGTGGTCCCCACTGGGCATTTAGTGCCTCTGTATAACCATTATGGATCTGGTCGAATACGTATTCTTCCAATAACTCAAAGATTCTTATAGCATGATCTTTGGCGCGTTTGTACTCATTGATTTTATGGTATTCAGAAAAAGCATAAATAGCAAAAGCCTGGGCATAAGTTTGTTTCTTGTCTGAAACTACTTGACCGGTGTTATCTAGCATCCAATAAACTCCACCATTCTTTGGGTCAATGAAGTTTTTCGACACATACTCATAGGCTCTATCGGCCATTAATTTGTGCTTTGGATTGCCTGTAATTTGATAGGCCGCAGAATAGGTCCAAAGAATACGTGTATTCAATATGACCGACTTGTCGGCATGCTCATGACGTTTGCCTCTGCCATCAATTCTTCCATAAAAGCCTCCCATTGGATCCACCATTTTTCTGGACCAAAAGCTCAATATGTTTTCATTCAATACGTTGAGGCACTCCCGTGCAAAACTCACCTGCTCCCTGGTTGATGGTCTTTCAGTGTTCATTTCACAAAATCAGCGTGTATAAAATCGAGCACAATCTCCACATTTACTTCGTAAATCATCAATTCTCGAAATACATTTTTAGGTCAAAATCGATGATTAATATTGATGAAAAGCATCAGATACAAATCTCAGAACCACCGGTAATGAGTCTCTCCAGTAGGTCCAGTTATGTGCCCCATCTCGGACTCGATACTCATGTTTCACTTGAGCCTTGGTCAATGCGATGTGCATGAGACTATTGCCTTCAAATAAAAAATCGTCATCACCACAATCAATAAACCAACGGACCGAGTTCAATTCTTCTTTGGTGCGTTGTTTCATTAGTTCCAAGGCATTGTTTTTTTGTCTATATGCTTCCAATTTTTCATCACCCAACTTCTTTTCTTCTTCAGGCATCCAGCGTTTCATGCTTTCTAAATCCAACGCACCAACATAGGCACTCAAAGGACAAGCCGAGGAAAACAATTCTGGATGGCGCATGGCATACATAAAGGTACCGCCTCCCCCCATGGATAAGCCGGCAATGGCTCGGTACCTTTTCTCTCCTTTGATCCGGTAAGTTTTCTCTACATAAGGCATGAGTTCTTCGAAAAAGAAATCCTCATAGCGCCACTTTTCATCAATGGAATTGAAATAACCCATTCGTTCAGTATCAGCGTCAGGCATCACGATAATCATTGGAGTTGCCTTACCACTGTTGATAGCCTCATCTGCAATGCGACGGACTTCACCAAACTGTACCCAGCCGGTGTGGTTGTCAGTAGCTCCATGCAATAAATAAAGGACTGGATAGCTTCTTTGTGAACTTTCGTAATCAGGAGGCAAGTAGATCGCAAATTTGCGTTGACTCTTCAGAATCTTGCTTTCGACAGATAAATCATCATAGACTTTTCCGTATTGAGCATATGTATTACACACAGCTAATACCGCCACTAGTGACAGAAGCTTTCTCATCATTTTGGGGATTCGAGTTAAAAAATTGTTTTAAGATACTCCTTTACTATTGAATAACCACTTTAATTCTCTGGTTAATCATCCGTTCTTGTCTTGATTTTCTGAAGAAATGCTTCATCCAATTTATAAAGTCGCATAAATAGAAATGAAGCCAAAGCTCCAACCCCAGCGATCACACTTATCATCAACCGAATACCCAATAATGCCTCCTGAGACTGATCCACATTTGGTTCAAAACCAAAGCCTGCCAACAACCATCCAGAGATAGCTCCACCCAGAGTCCATCCAAACTTTTGAGACATTGAAGATGATGAAAACACCAATCCTATAGCTCTTCTTCCTGTTTTCCATTCTGAATAATCGGCTATGTCTGCATACATGGACCAGCCCAAAGGCAAAATGATTCCTGCACTCACCCCAATGAGCACGTTCAAACCAAAAATGAGGAATATTTGATCTCCTGGAATGAAGAAGAATAAGAAACTGAGAATAGCAGATATTAGAGCTGCCCAGCTAAATGTCGACTTTTTACCTAACCTGGCTGCTACGGGTTTTGCCAACAAAACACCCAGGATATTGGTCCCTAACCAAACCGACATGTAAACTGAGGAAAGAGCCGTAGAAGACGCCTCTATAGTGTTACCAAATAAATGGATGGTCTGATCTTTTATGAAATACTTGAAATAGAACAGAATAGAACCATCTCTTAACGAGGTGAAGATTAGTATTGAAATGTTGGCACCCAGCATCACGAACCATGGTCCATTTCTCAATAGATCTTTTAAGTCTGATCGAAGGGAGTTCTTCGCCTCTTTAGGAGGAGCTAGCCGTTCCTTTGTGCCTGCAAAGGTTAAGATAAATAGTATTGCAGCGACTATTGCATACACTCCAATGGTCATCTGGTATCCAGATACCTGATCAGCTCCTTGACTAAATGATTCGATCAACGAATTGGCAGTTGCCGTAACAAATAGCCCTCCTGAAAAAGCTCCGATAAACCTCCAGGAAGCCAGAGACGTTCTTTCGACTCCATCCTCTGTGATCGCCGCCATCAATGAACCATAAGGCACATTTACAGCTGTATAGGCCATCATCATCAGGGTATAGGTGATGTAGGCATAGATTAGTTTACCATCATACGATAAATCTGGAGTGGTAAACGTCAGTACACCAATAATTCCGAAAGGAACTGCTCCAAATAGCAAGAATGGCCGAAACTTACCCCAGCGGGTATTGGTGCGATCGGAAATGATGCCCATCATCGGATCATTGAGAGCATCCCATACACGCGTAACCAAAAACATGGTACCAACGGCAGCAGCTGATATCCCAAATACATCGGTATAAAAGAATAGTAAAAACATGGAAAACAACTTCCAAAACATGGAGGATGCAAAATCACCAAAACCATAGGAGATCTTCTCTTTGATACTAATGGCTGAAGTACTCATCACCTTTAATTATTTAAGTCCATTCGCTTTTAAAAAAGCTAGATTCTTATCGATTAATTGATTTCTTGTCTGGACACTGGCAAAAGACCTTAATCCATCTTCGGGAGTGTTTTTGCAATAGTCCACCAAACGATCGATTGTTGAGGTAGCCACATGCATACGTGTGTCAGAAGATGCATAATAGATATATACCTCGCCATTGTCTTTGGCAATCCACCCATTAGTAAAAAGGACATTGGAGACATCACCGACACGTTCATCATCTTGAGGTCCCATGAAATGGCCTGCCGGTCTATGAATGACTTTGGCTGGGTCTTCCAGGGATGTCATAAACATGTATAGCGTGTAGCGTAAACCCGCAGCGGTATTTCTTACACCATGCGCGAGATGCAACCACCCTTCTTTTGTTTTGATAGGTGGTGGACCCTGACCATTTTTCACTTCCTTGATGGTATGATAGATCTTAGGGTCAATAATCTTCTCATTGGAAACTACTGCTTTTTCCATGGTATCGACCAACGCCCAACCTATTCCCCCTCCTTTTCCTGCATCGATAAAACCATCTTGAGGCCTGGTGTACAGCGCGTATTTTCCATTCACAAATTCCGGGTGAAGTACTACATTTCGTTGTTGACTTCCACCCGAATCCAAATCGGGTAATCGCTCCCAGTTGACCAAATCTTTCGTTCGGGCAACCCCACATTTGGCTGTAGCCGCAGATTGATCAGACTCAAGAGCAGAGTGATCCCTTCTTTCAGTGCAAAACAAGCCATAGATCCAACCATCCTCATGGCGAGTTAAGCGCATGTCATACACATTAGTATCAGGCTCATCTCTTTCTGGAAGAGTGATTGGATGATCCCAAAACCTAAAATTGTCTATCCCATTATCACTCTCTGCAACTGCAAAAAATGACTTGCGGTCATATCCTTCCGCTCGTACAACCAGACAAAACTTACCATTAAACTCAATGGCTCCTGCATTAAATGTTGCGTTCATACCCTGGCGCTCCATCAGATAAGGATTTGTTACTGGGTTTAAATCATATCTCCAGATAATCGGCGTGTGTTTATCGGTCAATACAGGATGTTTATAGCGTTGATATATGCCGGTGGTCTCAATTACTGGATCATTTTTCCGACTCAAAAATTGCTCATGCTTATGAAGCAAAGCTTTCACCTGTTCTAATAAATGACTCATTGATTTGCTTAATTAATTGACTTGTAACTTCTTTTATGAGTTCAGAAATCAATTTGGCTTATTTTTGATAGCTTCCTAAATCAATAGTCATTTTAGCCCCCATTTTTAACGAATTGATACGCTGGAATACAGCCATACTTCCTTTCATTCATCGAAAAACAACCTTCGGCCCTATTGAAATTTGTCAATTCTTGTTAACCTAGATTCAGAATTATGTAACTTTTATTAAACAAGTGCAACACAGTGATCCAGCCCGAGGAACTTATAAACTTCATTCTTAGCATTGTCTTTATCTCTTACTTATTGTACTTGATCAGAGTGCAATCAAGGTCTCTCAAAACCTTTTGGTTTCTGGGCATATTGATGATTTTTATTTCCCAAATCTTCACTATCCTGGAAGGATATATGTATCCAGATCTATTCAATTTGATCGAACACATTACTACCTGCCTCGCCTCAATTTTCATATTGGTTAGTGTATACAAAAAAGAACTATTCTGGTCGAGATGATATCAGCACTAAACATAGTGTCCTTTTTGGCCCTTATGATGACCAGTTTTCTTATCATAAGACGACTGATCAAAAGATCCAATCAGAGTCTAATTGCTTTCCTATTTGCTGTTGGATTACTCACTTTATCAGAATTCACCAATGTGCTGGAACACCTGAACCTGGCTCCACAAACCGACCAATGGGAAGACCTTTTGGAGGTAGTCTTTTTACCTCTTTTGATTTTATCCTTACACATAGGAATGCTGGAAGATGAGCTCTACAAGAGACGAATCACCGAAAACAAGTTTGAAGCGATCTACAATAACGCCTATACCTTTATCGGTCTTTTGGATGGTGAGGGAAGGTTTCTGGACGCAAATGAAGCCTCCACTAAAACTTCAAGCATTGATCCAACCAAACAGGTTGGTCAATATTTCTGGGATACCCTCTGGTGGAGCCACTCTAAAGAGGAGCAAATCAAAATAAAGAAGGCAATTTCAAAAGTAAAGCAAGGTCAGACGAGTAGGTTCCAAAGCACCCATTTTAATACTAAAAACGGCACCTCTTATATTGATCACTCCTTAACTCCGGTATACGATCATGAAGGTAAGGTGATCTATATGATTGCAGAAGGTAGAAATGTAACTCAGCTTACTCTGGTTCTAAAAGAGCTTGAAGAACACAAAAATGAGTTAGAGAAACTCGTTACTGAAAAAACCAGGGAACTGAATGCGGCTTTGAGGGTTTCTAAACAACTCAACGAAAAACTCTACAACTCCAATCAGCAATTAGAGAAGAGTAACCTGGAGTTAAAAAAACAAAGTAAATATCTACAACTCACTTTAGACCAGCTGCAAGAGGCTCAAAATCAATTAATTGAAAGTGAGAAAATGGCTTCGCTGGGTATTCTAACCGCAGGTGTGGCACATGAAATCAATAACCCATTAAATTTTATCATGGGCGGCGTGACCGGAATTGATTTATATGCCTCAGAGCATCTAACCGCCCATGATGAAGGAATTAAGCAGCCACTACAATCCATCTATTCAGGGATAGAACGAATTACCAAAATTGTAAAAAGCCTTAACACTTACAGTAGGACTGATAATTTTGAAAAAACAGAATGCAATCTCAATACCATTATTGATGACTGTCTGATCATTCTCCAGAACAAATGGAAGCATCGAATTGAGATTACCAAACAATATGATCCCAATGCCCTGATTGAAGCTAATGAAGGTCGAATCCATCAGGTTTTTCTGAATCTTATCAACAATGCAATCCAGGCAATAGATAACAAGGGAAAGATAGTGATAACAACCATGTATGAAAAGGGAGAAATCATCGCAGAAATTGAAGATTCAGGATCAGGAATTTCTCCTGAAAACATGAAAAAAATATTTGACCCATTCTTCACTACAAAAGAGCCTAATCAAGGTACTGGCTTGGGGCTTTCTATCTCACAAAAAATAATCTCAGATTACCATGGAAGCATCAAATACGTTTCATTAAATAATAAAGGAACCAAAGTAATCGTCACTTTTCCTAAAGGTATGATATCTGCACAATCATGATTTCCAAGGAACAAATACAAGATCAAGCACTCGTCCTATTCTCGAGATATGGACTAAAAAGTGTCAACATGGATGATCTTGCCAAAGAGTTAAGCGTGTCTAAAAAGACGCTTTATCAGGTTTACAGCAGTAAAGAAGATCTTGTTTTGAGTCTATTTGAGAAAATATCCAGCTCATGGGATGAGCAGGTGGATGAAATTCTTGAAAGCTTGGAAAACCCAATGCAGAAATTTCTACGCTTCACTTTATTGAGGTATCAATTCGTAAAGCGACTGAACCCTTCTTTTCTATTGCGCTCCGGCAAACAATATGAGAAAGTGTATTCCTACATGATGAACATTACACGGAATATGGAGCAGATAATTGTTGGTATTTTACATCAGGCCAAAGAAGAACATCAGCTCCGTAGTGATGTGAATGTGGAGGTTTTTTTCAATGTCCACGAATTAATATTCAATGCGTATTTCGAACAATACAATCCTGTTGTTCCTGGCTCCAGGGAAACATTCAAACATATGATTATAGCACCAATTGCTGGTATTTGTGAAAAGGAAGAATTTGATATTTGGACAGAATTTGATTCTCTGATTTCAACCTACAACTGATTGTATCTGATTACTTATCAGTAGGTTAATTCCAACTATTTCAGCGGCTGTGATGTCATATAGCTACAAAATCACACAACTATGAAATCCTATCTGCCCCTTACCCTCCTAATTACTGGACTCCTGCTATTCGGCTGCACTGATACCTGTGAAACCATTTCTTCCTACACATATTACGAACCCGTGTATATGTCGTTAGAAGACTTGCGTCAATCGGTAAAAATGGAAGCGGCCAAAGAAATCACTCAATCCGGTAAAATCTATTTCATTAACGACCACATACTGATTAATGAGCCTAATAATGGCATTCATATCATCAACAACGAAGACCCTAAAAACCCAGAAAATCTCGGCTTTATCAATATTCCCGGGAACTTTGATTTAGCAGCGGTTGATGGCTATTTATACGCAGATAGTTATGTAGATCTGGTAGTCTTTGACATCTCCGACATTGCCAACCCTAAAGAAATCAAACGTATCGAAGAGATTTTTCCAAACTACAATACATATGGCTATTATGTTTCCGAGGAAGGGATTGTCACAGATTGGATAGAGACACAAGAAACATCTCAAGTCAGCACCGAATGCGATGGATCAGACAGAATGTACTATGACTGGGGATATCGCTGGGGAGGTGGTATTGCTTTAGACATGGCCTTCGCAGAATCAAGCAATACTGCTGGTTATGCATCTCTATCTCCGGGAATTGGAGGATCCATGGCTAAATTCACCATCTCCAACAATCACTTATTCATGATTGATGATTGGGAAATGAGAATCGCAGACCTGACAACTCCATCTGACCCAATGCTGGGATCAAGAGTCGAAATTGGTTGGGGCATTGAAACTGTTTTCCCATATGATGATATGCTTTTTATAGGCGCCAACAATGGCATGTATATTTATGATATCAGTTCCCCTCTTACTCCTGTTCAGTTATCCAATTACAGTCATGTAAACAGCTGTGATCCGGTAGTAACGGATGGAAAATATGCCTATGTCACTTTGCGTTCTGGTAACTCATGTGCTGGATTTAATAATCAGTTGGAAGTTGTAGACATTCAGGACCCAACATCACCAACATTACTAGCGACTTATCCAATGTACAATCCACATGGGTTAAGCATTTCTGATAACAAGCTCTTTATCTGTGATGGTGAAGCTGGACTTAAAGTTTACAATGCTAATAATGTACAGAGTATTGGAGACCATCTCATTAAAAATTACAGTGATATTCATGCATATGACGTCATCGTAAGTGATTGTCAAATTATGCTGATAGGTGATGATGGATTACGCCAGTATCATTGCAACGACTTTGAAGGTGACATCATTTATCTCAGCACCATAGAGTTTAAGAAAAACATCTAGATGAGAAAGTTCATTTTTGGAACCTTACTTATTGGCCTGCTCAGCAATGCCTTTGGTCAGGTAGACAGAGTATTTCTGACGAATGGCAGCCTGGTAAAAGGAATAATCCTGAATGACAGTCTTGGAGACACTCTACAGTTGGAGGTGTATAAATCAATAGTCTCCATTCCATATGATGCTATCGATGAAATTTACCCTCACAGGCTCAGTAACCAGGAGTTGAAATACAAAAGAACCAGTCCAATAAGATCATTATCTACCAACATCACATTGGGTATTGTCAGTGGAAAGACTGACAAAGACAAAGCCGCAGAAATAATGCCTTCTGCCAGTCTGATGGAAATGTATCACCTACATCCGCTAGCTAATTTTGGAGTTAAGGTCGGAGTAGTCAATTACCCAGATTACTATATTTTTCCTATTTCATTAGAATATCAATCTCTATTTGGCAGGAGTTATAGAAGCTGGATGACCTATGGAAACATTGGATATAGTCTAACGAAGACTCAAGAAGATTTGACTGATCAATACGAGTTTAATGGCGGGCTTAACTATCAGTTTGGAATGGGATGGCATGCTGCTCAACAGAACTTTGCTTTTCAGTTTCGATTAGGTTATTCTGTTCAGAACGTCGAACAGATCCAAATAATTACTTCGGACTATTCGATTATACAGAAAAGAAAGCTCAACAGGATTACCGCCCAAATCGTGTACCAGATTCAATATAGGTAGTATTCAGACGATTACTGGAACTTAATTGCACTAACTTTTGTCCATATGGCTTACCTAAACTATCAACTTCAATTATGTGGGACGAACGATACAGCGATACGGACTTTGCCTATGGCAAGACACCAAATGAGTTCTTCAAAAAATGGATTAATGAATTCGAACCAGGGAGGATCTTAATGCCTGCCGATGGAGAAGGACGAAACGGTGTTTATGCAGCTACCGAGGGGTGGCATGTGACTTCCTTTGACCTAAGCCATGAAGGAAAAAAGAAAGCAGAAATACTGGCTAAAGAGAATAATGTTAGCCTACACTACATGGTCGGAGATTTTGAAGGTTTGCAATTCGAGGAGAACTCTTTTGATGCTCTTGGGATGATATATGCTCATTTTCCTGCTTCGAAGAAATCCGTATTTCACCAAAGACTGGCAACATATTTAAAACCCGGAGGAATAGTCATCCTGGAAGGGTACGCTAAAAGCAATCTCCCATTAGTTCAAGAGAATCCTGCGATCGGAGGACCAAAGGACCTTGACATGCTGTATTCCAAAGAAGAAATAGAAGATGATTTTAAAGATTTTGAAATCATCTATTCAAATGAAGAACTTGTACAACTAACCGAAGGCAAGTATCACAATGGTGAAGGCTCGCTGATTCGGTTTGTTGGGAGGAAGAAGTAAATCAGGCACTAGCCAGTTTGCCGATCAACCAAACAGAGAATTTGGGAGCCAATCGCTTTAAGAAATCAAACAAATAAGCATCTGGACCAACTTTTACTCGCTTTTTGCCTCTTCGAATTGCTCGAACGATTATTCTTGCTGCTCTAGGAGCTGAAGTCATGGCCACTTTTTTAAATAAAGCAGCCGATTCTGCCTGAGACATGCCTTCCTTTGGCCCTCTCACAAACTTGCTATTGTTGACGATATTGGTTTTTACTCCTCCCGGAAACACACTCATTATTTTCACCGAGGTGCCATTCAATTCCTGTTGTAACGATTCATTCATTCCACAAATGGCATATTTGGAAACGTTATAGGAACTCTGATTGGGGAACGGTAAGAAAGCATTGACACTGGACACATTGACTATTGTGGCATCTGGTCTTTCCAGTAAATGAGGAAGAAACGCTTTAGTCCCATGAAATGCACCCCAGAAATTGACGTCCATAACCATTTTAAAATCTTCAATAGTGCCAGTGACGAAAGCATCAGCCACAGATCTTCCGGCATTATTGATCACTCGATCCACATAACCAAAATGAGCGATTACTCCTTCCGCATATTGAAAAAAAGCATCTTTATCAGCTACATTGAGCTTATCTGCTTTCACCTTCACTGCATAGTCTTTGAGTAATTCTACAGTTTGCCGAAGTTCTGTTTCATTGACATCTGAGATTGCCAGATGGCAGCCTTTTTTGGCCAACTCTATCGCCAACTCTCTGCCTATACCAGAAGCCGCGCCGGTCACCACTACCACATTGTCTTTCAGATTTCTCATGCCATCGTTTTATTAGACTCAAAGTAAATGAATATCTACTTTTCCGAACCTAGAAATGACTAGAAACACAAAACCGCCACCCGTAGGCCGACGGCTTCCCCCCATTCTTTCAATATCTCCAGTTGAATTATTCGGTCCCTGAAGGCACCTCAATTCGCTTGCCATCAGGAACAGGGATTCCAAAATCTGGCAACCCATTTGCCTGCCAGGTAAACTTTTGAATACGAGGTTGGCGACCTCCCCAACCTCCATTAGGATCCGACATGGCGTGATAAATGATCCAGTGCTCCGTACCATCAGGAGATTGTGTAAAAGCACAATGTCCAGGGCCATAAATTCGATTTGCGTCAGACTTCTCAAATAATGGCTCTTCGTGTTTAGTCCATGAATCTTTATTCATCAAATCACCATCCACATTGATGTAAGCTCCCAGACAATACCATTGCGTCCAGCTAGCACTAGCAGAATAGATAACCAGTATAGTATCTCCCCGCTGCAACACCTCTGGGCCTTCATTGGTATACTGATCCCTTGTTTCCCATTCCAAAAATGGCTCAATCGAGATTTTAGTAATTGCTTCTTCTATCTCCCATGGAGAAATCATTTTAGCAATTGATATATGTTCTGTCTCACCATCTGCCGTGCGCATCCATAAGAAATAATTTTCACCATTGGCTTTCTGTAATACCGTACCGTCTATACCCTCAGCAATGATTCCTTTGTATTCGTAACTTCCTAGTGCATCCTCGGAGGTGCTCTCCAAAACAAAGCTCTCCTGGAAGCATTTAGTAAAGTCTCCACACGGACTACCAGCAGCATAAACATACCAGCGATCGCCAATGAAATGCAGCTCTGGGGCCCAAATGGCATTCTTAATTTCTCCATCTTCTGAAGGTTGCCAGACAGTAATACCCTGAACCTTAGCCACCTCATGAAGGTTTTTTGATTTTCTGATGACAATGGAGCCTCCATTAGTAGCAGTGTAGTAATAAAACCCATCTTTAAAGACTACCCAGGGATCCGCTTCAAATCCCCCAATGGGATTGGTGAAATACTGAACATCTTCTTCAGTTTCATCCGGTTCAGGAGATTCGCCCCCTTTTTGAGTACATGAGCATACTGATAGGAGTGCTAAAAAAAGCGCGCCAAAGAAATAATTATTCGACATAATAGTGAATGGATTAAGAGCCGCCGACCCTCAGTCCGACGATATTCCCAACTAAAATTTAATTACTGAATGGAAGTGGCTTTGAGGTGGTGGATGGTCCATCAACAATCAATAAACCCCCGTCGTTAATACGCATTTCATCAATGAAGACCACTCGATCCTGACCACTTTGAGTAGTACGACCATGATACACACAATACATTTTGGAACTATCAGAGGAGAACAACACCATGTTGTGCCCTGTACCTGTTACATCGCCACCCTGCTCTACATTCTTTTGCAATACTGGATTATTGGATGCTTTGGTAAAGGGTCCAAGGGGACTTTTCCCAGTCGCATAGCCTACCGCATAATTTTTTCCTGCGTAGTAGTTAGCAGAATACATGATGTAATAAGTGCCATTTCTTTTGAATAAGAAGGAACCCTCTGTCCAGCGTCTATTGATTTCTTTAGAAGTTACTGACCTACTCTCCCACTCGGCCTGCTCATCATCAAGTTTCACAGGTGGTCTAAGTAATAGTTTAGGCTCACCAATTACTCCGCTAAAGTCAGGCTTCAATTCTACTCCATACACCCAGCTCTCTTCGATTTCATCATAGAGTCCTTGCTGCTGAGCCCAATCCGCCACCTCACTTTCTACAGGATGTTTGTAGCATGCTCTTGAGTAATACAGATAATTTTTTCCATCGTCATCTACGAATACATTGGCATCAATTACCGGATATCCAGGATTGAAAATTGGCCGATCATACAAGTCTTTGAAAGGTCCGGTAGGTTTGTCAGATACCGCCACACCAATCATGAAGTTCTCTTCTTCGTTCGTTGGATTCTCCTTCCATTGTGCACTAAAGAAAATATAATACTTTCCATCTCTTTTGTACACTTCTGGAGCCCAGAACCACTTCTCATTCCAGGAACTATCTGTATTGCCAGTATACACCTGACCTTCAAATGTCCAGTTGATCAAATCAGTAGATGAATAGGTAGCAAAGCCACCCTTCGCTCCTCCACCGGTCCCATACATGAAGTAAGTTCCATCCCCATTATCAAGAATGTAAGGATCTCCAAATTCTACTTCGATTGGATTGCTGTAAGTTTGAGTTGTTTCCTCAGAATCACTTTCTTTATTCTTTTCTGTTGAGCAGGAGGTAACACATCCCACTATTAGAATTAACCCTACATGTTTCACCAATCGATTCATTGTATGTTTTCGTTTATTGATCTGTTCTAAATGGACTTGCCGGAAGTCCTTCTTTATTGCACAAATTAGCGTCATCAGGATTGTCCCCCCAGGCATATCGAACTGCTTTTGGTTCAGATATCTGACCACTCCAGACCACTACTTTGTTATCTTTTAACTGTGCTTTGGCCCAAACAAACTTGCCATCCTCACCAGCAATAGCAAATCCTTTGACATACCCATACTTATCCTTGACTTTCAAACCAGAACCAATATTGGAGAAACTTAGAATTGCCTTGTTTCCTTCCAACTCCATTCCAGCAAAGGTTGGCCCTGAGTGTACTATATCTTTTCCATAAGCTACCTTTTCAGCTGCCATTGCCAATCGATAACCTACATCCTGCTTGTTCCTTGGGTGTATGTCATTGGCTTCGCCTATATCGATAATGACTGCTTGTCCGGTTTTTGGCAGAGCTAATGTCATGGATTGTGCTTCTCGTAACTCAGCCCAACTACTTTCCTTAGGTTGTGAAGCCGGTGCCATGAAGTTTGCCAACTGTACCCATATGAAAGGCATATCCTGTCCAAACTGCTCTCTCCAATCCAATATCATGGATGGGAACAAGTCTTGATATTGCTGTGGGTTACGCGTATTGTTTTCACCCTGATACCAAATCACGCCCTTGATGGGTAAATCAGTGATTGGTGCAATCATGGCATTGTATAAGCAAGTGGGAAAATCATTTGGCCCTTTAGCCGGACCTCCATATGTCGAGCTAAGTACTGCAGGTTTGTATTTCCAGGCTCCAGCTAATGATATGGTTGACCTGCCAACTTTGAGAACCAAATCCTCTGGCTTTCCATACAATCCTCCACCTCCTGTACCATCAGTCACACGAACTACCAACCAGTTGGTTCCTGCTCTTAACTGGCTTTTGGCAACACGGTAATTTCTTGGAAGAGTCCAATCTTCCAAATGTCCTATCAATTGTCCATTAATGTAGGTATCATCAATATCATCTATCGGCCCAAGACTTAGGCTCGCATCTGCTAGCTGATCCTCCGTTAGTTCAAAAGACTTTGCAAACCAGATGATGCCATCTTCATTTCCAATTTTTGTACTCTCCCAAATCTTAGGTAATTCTATATCATCCCAGGCGGAGTACTGATCTGAAGACAAACTATACCACTTCGCAGCCATACCTGGTTCCTTAGCCAAAGCAGCCTGGTATTTATCCATCATTTCCTTTGACTTGGATGCTTGCTCCACATACTCTGATTTATTCAGGTTTTCAAAACCATCAACAGCGGTCAATCCTTCCCAGCTCATCCAGGTAACGATATCAGTACCACCCCACGAGCTATGTATAAGACCTATCGGAATATCCAGATCTTTATTGATTTGTTTCCCAAAATGATAAGCTACCGCAGAAAAATTTGGACTTGATTCTGGACTACTTACATGCCAGCCGGTAGTAGTGATGTCACTTTCAGGATTGGCCGCCATGTCCTTTTCCACGGTAAATAGTCTTATACGACTATTCGCACTATTTTCAATTGATTCAGCTCCTTTTTTGGTATTGAATAATGGCCATTCCATATTAGATTGTCCACTACCAATCCATACATCCCCAATCAAAACATTCTTCAACTGAAGCTTTTCTTTATTCCCAGACACAGTCAGTGCAAAAGGCCCACCATGAGTCATTGGCTTTAGCTCAATCATCCATTTTCCAGATTTATCGGCTCTGCTTGAAACCGTTTGACCATTAAAGTCAATAGAGACACTTTCTTTAGGGCTAGCTTGCCCCCATATTTTCAATGTTTGGTCTCGCTGTAGGACCATATTGTCACCAAACACCTTGGCAAGTTTCAGCTGAGCCTGAGCAGACATTGTGCATACCAGTAAAAACGCAATTGTGAGAATTTTCATCATTTTGGGATCTTTTTAAATAAGCTTAAAGATCAACAATCCTAAATAAATAAACGTAATCCATACGCTCAACTTAATAAATTTGGCGGTCCGAAGACCGCCAAGTTGCCTCGACTCATTCTAAGAGTTAAAGCTGCCTTAGTTCACTTAATATTCTTTATTGTCGTACTATGGTTCCAGTCACCCAATGCACTTCCGAATGACCATCAGCAAAGTTTCTACTTGCCAATGCTATGATGGTACTCTCATCCAGAGCACAAATGGAATTGAAGAAAGCGCCTTCATTGGACGGTAAATCTGGAAATGGATATGACACATTTTTAAAATCTTTAGCTTCATCATTTCCGATAAGGACGTACATGGTATTTTTCATCCAATCGCTACCTAATTCCCTACCACCAGTATCATGTAAGGATAGAATCGTTTCCCCTGTTGCTAATTGAATTAGGTATGGACCTCCACCAAAATTCACCAGGTTTTTCGGGGCTGCCAACCACCTTCCTTCCGGTTCCTCAAAGCGATTCATCAAACTAGAATGCACGACCCAGGGACCATTAGAATTTCCTATTGATTCAATGGCAAAAACTATCCCTTTGCCATCTCTCAATACCACGGGTACTGGCATACCATCTCGCATGGAGCTCGTATAAGCTACAGACTCAGGATTGGACCATGAAAGACCTTCATTATCAGAAATAACTAACAGGATCTCTTGCTCAATATTCTCTGAAACCTGCCACCATTGTGCTTCGCTTGAGTAAAAAAGCATCACTTCACCACTTGGATGCTGAACCATTGCTGGCTCCCATGATCTTCCGTAGGCGACTATTCGCGGTGATGTCCAGGTTTCTCCTCTATCATCACTATGCATGACTTGAATGTTATCATGCTGATTGTCATCTGGTCTACCTCTACCGGTAAAGGCCATGAGAATTCTACCATCTCTTAGCTCCAAAAATTCTGGATTGGCAAAACCCCAGTAATCAGGATCATTGTCTTCCATCATGACGATAGATTCAGACCATGTTTCCCCTAAATCAAGGCTTTTTCTAAGGTAAATATTATCCCAGGTGTTATTTTGATCACCTCCATGATATGCCATCAAGAGTGTATCTCCTCCCAATCGGATCATGCGCGGATAAGCGGCATTATAGACTTCATGCGACACTTTTTTAGGAGTTCCCCACTCTATATGATCAATCGGAGTAGCATCAATAGATGATTCTATCACCCATTGTGTGGTGTCTTCAGTCTCCTCTACTTCGGGTTCTTTTGGTGCCGGGTCATCCTTGTCGGCAGAACAGGCAAGGAACGACCCAACAATTACCAAAATTAGAATGAAGGTTTGTATGATTCGAATAGCTGGTTCTATCATTGTTTGTCTATTGCTTATTTAAAATATGCTTCCGTTCGACCTACAGTAAGTAGTTCCCACAATGAGGCAACTGTCCATCCAGGAGCGAAAATATCATTGTAAAAACCTTTGCCAAACTTCCCATAATCCCATTGAGTATGCTGAACCACCTCTGGATAGTAACCTACTTTTCCGATATTAACCATATGACCTTCATATGGTAGTAATTGTGATCTCATGGAGGTTCTGATTACATCCGCAAATGCAGCAAAACGAGGTTCAGAAGTTTCCGTCGCCAACCAATCAAGGATTTCGTCAAATTCGAAAATGTATACATCAATGTGATTGTTCTCGACAGACACATTACCCCATCCGCGGGTCTTCATATCGATATCTCCTAGCATTTGTCCTTGAGCGAAAGGAACGTCCCATGTATAATACCAGGACAAGGCAAAGTAAGAAGCCTTTTTTGCCAACTGTATGTATTTAGCTTTCTCTTTGCCTTTGGTAACCTGAGCGAGATAGTACAAAGACGTAGCTACATAAAGAGAAGCCTCTTTATCTTCACAGTTTGCATCCAAGGTAGAAGAGAAATAATCAGCTTTATTGATCAATTCTGTTTCCTGGTAATCGCCTACTTTTCTAGCCATTTCCAGGTACTTCTTTTCTCCGAAGTATTCATAAGCCATCACCAATGGAGGTACCACACATGACGAACTACCACCACTAGCATCTTTTACTACCAAATTATCATCGAATTTACGAGGGAAGCTTCCATCAGCCTTCTGAAGCTTAACAAACAGCTCGAACATACTCTTTACAGTAGCCTCCCATTCAGGATGCTTTCTGCCCGCCTTCTTTTCGAAATTCAGGTAAAACAAGGCTGCATATAACCCCTCAGACTGCCTTCTGATGGAAAACACATCCGTTTCCCAATTGTGATTCTCCTCTATTCGCTCTCTAAATAGGCCTCCCTTAGTAAATCCATGAGCCAAGTAACTATCCCAGATCTCCTGAGACATTTCAATTAACTGCTGATCGTTTTGCTCATATCCAAATTCCAATGAATTGAATGCATTGAGTAATACACGACCCACAAAACCTACTTCAAGTAAAGGAATCACCTCACACTTCTCAGTAGAGAGATGTACTCCTGAGTAGCCTTTCAATCCATCAGAATTCGTAACAAAAGATTGCTTCCAGAACTGTGATAACGTCTCCTTAATTTGTTGATCTGTAAACTGATTGTCGACCACATTTTGCGGTTGTTTCACATCATAAGAGGTGTTCCAGGATTGTGCAACAAAGTCCGAGAAATCTTTGGAATCGTATGTACGGATAAGGTATTGATAAGACACAACCTCTCCTGTGTTCATCTTGATAAAGGATGTAACAGGATCTCCCAACGTCAGTTTTCTGTAGTAAGAATGTGGTGCTTCTTTGTAAGGTATGGCGAATGTTAATGCCACCTTATCGTTATTTTCTTGAAAACCAATCGCTCCGAGATCAGTTGGTCCACTTAGGATTACTTCTCCCTGACTCAACGATGCCAACGATACTTCTTCTATCTGATCATAACGTAGCAGGTTAATTCCTTTCCCAGAAGCTTCATTATACGCTCCTGTAAGCGGCGTGCTCAATCGGTCTTCACGAACGATCCAACTCTTACTTACTCTTGCATTGGGAGCCTGATCTGGCGAACGAAGATTTTTACGGTACCAAAAGCCTGGCAAGTAAAATTGGGTGGCTTCGTATTTGAAACCTTCCAAATCAATACTTCCACTTACGTTGACATAGGTTTCCTTAAGTGCTTTTACTTCAATAGTCAACACTTGTCCTAGTTCATGAGCGCTCAAGGATTGCTTAATCTCAACTTCCTGATTTTCAGTTTTAAACATTCCAGCCTGTCCCTTTATCATTTGGGATTTGGCAGGATTCCCAGGTGATTTGGTTGCCAACGTATAATTAATGGCAAAATCCTGAGCCTGAATGCTTAGCAATGAAGTAAGCAGAACAATTGATGCTAATGTTTTCTTCATATTTCTTGACGTTTCTATCCTATCGATTTACTGAATTAATCATCCTATCTCTGAAACAGACAATTAAGGAACCCGGAAATGACTTTTGATCATTTCCGGATCTGAATTATTCAATAATTATTTTCTCTGAGCTACGCTCACCATTCTCATATACTGCATTGAGCACATATACCCCCTTTGCCAGGTTTAGGGTCAATGACGATTCATTAACTAATGCTTTAGCGTAAACCTTATCACCAGCTAATGAGAATATCACTACTTCTTTCACCTGTTCTGTACCATGTAATTTCAATTCGCCCTGCACAGGATTAGGATATACCAATACAGGCTTAATACCTGCACTCAATGGTCCTCCTTCCAAATGATTGAATGTCGCGGAAGTAAATGCTGATCCAGAGAAACTATTATCAATAGCCTGTACTCCCCAGGTATAATCATCATAAGCAAGACCATTGACTGTCCATTCAGTATTCAACTGAACGTTTCCTTTACCCTGGCTGGTGATATATCCAGTAGCGATATCAGCCAAAGGATAATAGAAATACTGCCCTTCAGCGTTAATCAAGTAGAAGTTATATGTCAATGATTCAGCTGCCGTAAGATCGTCTGTCGATGCGTCCCAGCTAAAGGTCACATCCATCCCTGAAGCAACAGCGGATAGGTTTTGAGGGGAAGCTGGAGCTTCATTAGATCCTGCGCTGGTATTTTCAATTACGAGAGTAACATTTCTGTTGAATGCTGAGCCATCACCGTTCCATTGGTTTCCAGAGTATCCACCAATTATCAGATCTAAATCTCCATCGTTATCAAGGTCTGATACTTCAACAGCACTTTCAGAAACACCAGGTAAACTGGCGTTTACATCTGCTTCGGTAAATGATCCGGCATTGTTTAGATAGATTGCTGTGGCTTGTCTACCAGCATCCTGATTCCAACCTGTGATGATGACATCAAGATCTCCATCGTTATCCCAATCTGCGAAACGAGTCCCATCACCTATGTTGATTTGACGGTAGGTAGTAAAAGTAGTGGCTTCGGTGAATTCACCACCATCATTTTCGTATAGCCTAACAATATTATCATTGTCCTCTCCAGAATTGACCCAACCGTCACCATTGAGCAATAGATCAAGATCACCATCACTGTCAAAATCTCCCCATTCTGCATGACCAAAACCTTTGGCAGTAATTTCTGGATCACTCTCTGTAAAAGAGCCTTCCTCGTTGTAAAATATTCTTGCAAAGCGAGCGTCAATACCTACTTCATAGCCTGCCATTACAAATAAATCCAAGTCTCCATCCACATCAATATCTACTACACTCACATAGGGATCTATGAATTGATAGTCTTCAAACTGAGCTGATGCGGCAAATCCACCTTCTTGATCATTAAAATAAATCTGTGGCTTACCTTCAAAGTGATTTCCAAAGACATAGACATCCGTATATCCATCATTATTCAAATCTGCTATACCCATGGATGGTGACATATGTTGAAAGTCACCCATTGCTAAATCCACAGACCAGTTTCCTTCACTATCCGAAACGAACAGATTAGTCACGATGGAATCTGCTGCGAAACCAGACTGAACTGCATCAAGGTTGCCATCTCCATTGACATCACCCCAATCCATGGTTGTTAGAGCTGCCCCTACGAATGGAGATTCCATCGGCGAGAAGTTAAACTCACCATCGTTCAATAATACCTGCGCAAATCGACCATCAGGATTTTCACCTACAATGATTAAATCCCTATCCCCATCCCCATCAATATCAACTGCTGATAATTCAGACTTTTGCACGTTTATACCCAGGTCTATAACATTGCCCTGGGCAAACACTCCGAGAGTTGAGAGCAAAGTAATGCTCGCAATTACAATAATTTTACGGTTCATAATAGTTGTGTTTAGATTTTGAAACCGCTAATTCAATATTCACCAGAAGGTCTTGTTAACTTCTTATACAGTGGGTGTGGTATACCAAATACAGGATCTCCATTTTCATCCCAATCGAATGGTTGGATTCTTATAGACCTGTTTCCACCGCACCCTTGCCCAGCATATGGGTTGGCATGATAGATAATCCAGTCTTCGGTACCATCTACTGATTTGAAAAATCCATTATGCCCCGGACCAAATGCATTTCCATCTATATTTTGTGTAAAAACAGGCTCACTATTCTTTATCCAAGAAGTGGGGTCCATCAGATCTGAACTAATGTCAGCTGTCAACAAACCCAATGAATAACCATCAGTCCAGCACCCGCCAGCAGAATAAACAATAAATACTTTGTTATCCTTAACGAGTACTTGAGGACCTTCTACTACGGTCGGATCTACACCATTTGTTTCCCAACTGTATTCAGGTTTTGTCAACAAAATTCTGTCTCCTACGGGAGTTAATGGATCATCCATTTTACAGATGTATATATCCTGTCTTCCATTAGAAGACCCTTCCCATCCAGACCATAAATAGTATAACTGACCGTCCACTTCGAAAATGGTACCATCAATTGCCCATCGATCCCCTGGAAGATCTAACTGCCCTTTGTCCTGCCAAACCCCGATTGTGGGTTGTTCACTGGAGTTTTCCAAAACAAACATTCGATGATTATCATTATTCCCATCATCCGCAGCGTAATAGATATACCACTTGCCATTTACAAAATGGATCTCTGGTGCCCAGATGTTTCTAGAATTTGGTCCAGTGGGTGGAGGAGTCCATATCACTCTGGAGGAAGCGTCCGTAAGGTCAGACATGATTTCAGTCCAATACAACGTCACGTTAATACCTGTGGTGAATGTAAGATAGTATTGATCATCCATATGAAATACCCATGGATCTGGTCCACTAGTATGAATTGGGTTTAGAAATAACGAGTCTAAATCCTGATCTTCTTTCGGTTCTTCCTTCACAATTTCTGGCTCTGTGCTGGCAGCACAAGCAGATAATATGATCATAGAAGTACCAATCAAATGAATCAATACTGATCTCAACATTAGCTAATTTTTAAGTTTTTAGAAAAGGCCGTACAGTCCAAACCGTACGGCCATGAGAAAATTTACCAATTAGGATTTTGCTTCAGGTTTGGATTGACATCCAAGTCTACCTGTGGGATAGGTAACAGTTCATGCTTACCTACTTCGAAATTGTTAAATGCAGGATCCTTGTCAGCAAGACCTGGGCCGATATCTCCCCATCTCATTAGATCATTCCATCTATGCCCTTCAGCTGCTAACTCCAATAATCTTTCATGCTTGATTTGCTCCAAAAATGCCTCTTGACTTAAGCCTGGCATGGCTGTAGAAAGTGGAGCAAGATTAACTCTTTGTCGTACTCTATCCACGTGAGCATAGGCTTCAGAAGTTCTTCCCAAAGCATTCAAACACTCAGCATACATCAGCAATATGTCTGCATATCTAATATATCTGTAGTTATTTGGTGATCGATACCCCTCTTCATTTTTCCAATGATCATTGAGGAACTTACGCACCCAAACTCTTTTACTATCTGGTCCAGTACCATATCTATTGGTGAATGAAATTCCATAAATCATGGTAGCATCTGGGCCGTTGATATTAGTGGAATCAAATAAGAAACTTGCTTCTACTCGAGGATCGCGATTACCATCCACTGTTAGCTCATCAAACTCATAGATAATCCATCTTCGTGCCTCAGCATCAGACCATCCGATCCCTACCGGTGCGGTAAATTGCGCCATCGAAGAACCGTAATTATGATTTGGTGTAGCAATGTCATCATCTGTATACTCATTTGGGTTCTCAGCAAATTGCCACTCAAACACAGACTCTACATTGTTCTCAGTTGTAATTAGGAAGTTATCTCGGTAGTTAGCAGTTAAGTCATAAATGTCTCCGCCTTCACCATCAACTAACCACTCCAATGATGGCAATGCGTTGTTATAATCCTTCAACTGGAAGTATGCCTTAGCCATCAAAGCATGAGCAGCACCCTTGGTTACTCTTCCGAGATCCTCAGAGCTTGCATATTCATTTGGCAGTCGATCTATTGCCAATTCCAAATCTGCAATTATCTGATTGTATACCTCCTCAACAGTACTGTTTGCCGGGTAATCATCGGGAGAAGTGGTCTCGAGCATCAATGGAACATTCCCAAAAAGAGTTACCAGATGATAATAGAACAATCCTCTAAAGAAATAAGCCTGTCCTAACACTTCCGCTTTTTTATCAGCATCCATGTCTATATCAGGAACATTGTCCAATACTTGATTTGCTCTATTGATCCCTACGTAATTGTCTGACCAGGTGCCCACTACCGGGCCGAAATTGTAATCTGGCTGGATAAATTTATCCAATGCATTGGCCAAATCTGACCAGGGACTTCTGCTCTCCCCAATATCAGATCTTGTGGAGAATAACATAGGCATCCATCGAGAAATAGATCCTTTATGTAGCGTACTATATACTGCGTTAATTCCTTTTACCGCATCTTCTTCCGTTTGCCAGAAGTATTGAACACTCGGTTCATTAGGGTTTTTGATATCTAGTTTTTCTTCACAGCCAAACCCCAAACCTATGATGACTATGTATATGAATATTCTTTTCATTGCTTTGATGGTTTAAAATTGAAATTGAAGACCTGCTGAGAAAATTCTATTGGATGGCCAATTACCTGCGTCCACACCTCTCTCAAATAGACCATTTCCAGTTACATCTGGATCCAGTCCAGAGTATTTAGTGAATGTGAACAGGTTTTGTGCGCTAACGAAAACTCTGGCACCATTGATCCCTGAATCTCCGAATAAGGAATCATCAAAATGGTATCCGATTTCTACGTTTCTCACTCTTACGTAAGATCCACTTTCCAACCATCGGTCACTACTTTGACCATTCATAACAATACCAATATCATCTCTTGATAAACCAAGTCTGGTATCATCCGTATTTGGGTTCTCTTCAGTCCATGGCTGGATATCACTTCTAAAATTGGTGTTTTGATAACCATCCAGTATTTGTCTAACACTGTTGTAGACGTAATTACCAAACACACCTACCAACTGAACGTTGAAACTAAAATTCTTATAAGTAGCGTTGAATTGAGTACCCGCTTGTAGGGTTGGCCAGGCAGATTTTCCACTAAAATCTCTATCTCCTTCAGTGGTTATTTGCCCATCATCATTCACATCTACAAATCGAATATCTCCAGGCTTGGCATCTGGCTGGATAACGATCCCTTCTGAGTTGGTATGATTCAAAACTTCCGTTTCAGACTGGAAGATTCCATCTGTTCTCAGCAAGAACCACTCACCGAACGGTCTTCCAACCTTAGTTCTGGTTAATCCAGTTGGGATGTAATCAATACCAGCTCCCTGATTACCTACACTTTCTACTGTATTCTTAATGGTGGTGAAGTTGGCAGATAGATCCCAGTTAAATAGGCCTTCTCTTTTGCGATACGTCGCTGAGAACTCTATACCCTGGTTTCTTAATGAACCAGTATTTACATATGGATTCCCTCCAAGCGTCCCAAAGTAATTGGCAACTGGAGGATTGAGGATTGCCTTATCAGAAACAGAGTTATAGTAATCAAAATTAACAAGAATCTTATCTTTCAATATTCCAGTTTCTAACCCAACATTTCGTGTAATCTTGGTTTCCCACTGAAGTTTTTCATTGATTAATCTAGGCTGATAAGCTCCTACATAAGCTTGCTGAGCATTGCCAAATATTGCTCTTGGATTAGAGTTTAGATTACCTACATAATCCCACGAACCTACCTGACTTGGAACTAGTCCAATTTCACCATAAGAGGCTGTCAATTTCAAATTAGAAATCAACGGAACATTGAAGAAATTCTCTTCGCTAATTCTCCAACCAGCGGCTACTGATGGGAAATAACCGGTTCTGTATTCTTTTCTAAATTTAGAGTTGTTGTCGATTCTACCAGTCAACGTTAGATAGTACTTATCTGCATAATTGTAGTTGATTCTTCCTAGATACCCCATAATGTAGCTATCTCCCCATCTACCTCCTGATGCCACATCTTCACCGACTGCTGAACTGATCGTATTGAGGTATTCACCATTGAATTGTTGTAATTCACTTCTTCTGGCAACCGTATTTTCCACCTGGAATGATTGCTGTGAGGTACCAAACACGGCACTCAAATTATGCTTACCAAAGTTTTTGTTGATGTTTACCGTGTGCTCCAACAAACCACTGACAAAAGTACCTCTCGTATCTTCAACAAAACTTGGATATACAGCTGCATTAAACGACCATACTCCATCTTCTCTTAGGTACTTGATAAAATCGAAACTTGCCTCCAGACCTGCATTGAATCGATAAGTTATCCAATCTGCGATCTTTATGTCCATGAAGGCATTACCTACAATTTTCGAATATGTAGCGCGATTATGGCTGAGGTTATTGATTGCGACTGGATTCCATGCGTAGGTTACAGCATCCGGTGTTCCAGTTCCCCATCCTTCTGGATTGCTTACAGTGATGTAATCATCACTTTTTACAGGAATAATAGGAAGCAATTGTGGCATATCGTAGAATGGATTACCAGCTCCCGGACCATTATTAATCGAATGAGTTAAGACCATATTTTCTCCTATGGTTACACGACCGATGTTACTCTTGCTATTAATTCTTAGACTATATCTTTCGAATGATCTGCCTTTCAAAACTCCTTCATTATTAAAAGCACTACCACTGATCATGAACGAATTGTTATTTGATCCACCTGACAAACTCACGTTATAGTCATTGATTTTGCCTAGTTGAATCATTTCTTCTTGCCAATCAGTATTCACTGTGCCATCATAGTCTACAAGTGAAGCCGGAACAGTTTGATTTGAATTTTCATAGAGTCTTGTTTGGGTTTCCACAAACTCATCTGCATTCATCACGTCCCATCGCTTGTACATCTGTTGGATACCAGTCTTGGCAGAGAAATTCACTTTCATTGGACCGTCACTTCCTTGCTTTGTAGTGATAATCACCACACCATTAGCTGCACGAGAACCATATATCGCTGCAGCTGACGCATCTTTCAGAATTTGAATGGAAGCAATATCATTGGTATTGATTGTAGGGTTAGCATCTGCTAGCATTCCATCGATTACGTACAAAGGCTGAGAATCTGAGAAACTTCCAACTCCTCTAATCTCAATTACAGCTCCAGCACCTGGTGCTCCTCCTGTTCTCACTGTAACACCCGGCGCCAATCCTTGAATTGATTCAGCCAAAGTGGTGGCAGTTACTTTACTAGCAGCTTCTGGCTTGATAACTGCAGTAGAACCTGTAAGGTCTTTCTTCTGAACTGTTTGATAACCAATAACAACAACCTCTTCAAGCCCTTGAGTATCCACTTCCAGGGATACATTGATGGTGGTCTGTCCATTCAGTAAAACCTCCTGTGCCTGATAGCCTACAAAAGAAATCACCAGTACTTGGCCCTCCTCTGCATTAAGACTAAAGTTCCCGTCAATATCTGTGATGGTACCATTGGTAGATCCTTTGATCGTCACAGTGGCTCCAGGCATACCTTCGCCATTTTCATCAGTCACTGTTCCTTTAATCAATTGAAGAATGTTAACCTTCTCAGAGACTGCCGGCGATTCATCAGCATCTACTTCTCGGATAGTGATGGTCTCATTGATACGTTTCATAGAAACACTTGCCTTAACAGATATTTCTCGAAGCAGAGATTCCATATTCCAATTACCCGATGTTATAGAGATGTCAATATCCCTTAGATCCTTTTTGGAATAGGCAAAATGAAAGTCACTAGCCTTCTCGATTTGGTCGAGTAGGTCTAACAAACCCTTATGATCATTCGTGATCTCAAGAGTAATCTCACTCAAGTACTTCCGTTGAGCTGAAGACTCATGTCCAAACGCCATAGTAAGCGAATAGCACATGATCATCGCATAAATCGCAATTTTTGACATGCGAACGATTAATTTTGGTAATTTTGCATGCATAGAGTTTATGTTTAAGTCAGAAACTTTATTGAGAGCCGAGATCCTTTCCCCAAAGTCCTCTCGGCTTTCGTCATTTATTTGATAATTACAGTTTTATCCTTTAGTTCATATTTAAAATCATAAGCATATGACAAACTCTCCATCACTGCTCGGAGTGTGGGATTCTTGTATTTAGCCGTAAACTTTTTCTTCTTATCTAGATTCGCCATAATCTCCACCTCTACATCGTACCACCTCTCTAGCGTTATAATGATTTCATCAATCGTATCATCGTCAAACATCATTGTTTGATCAAGCCAACCAAACACAGACTCACTATTGGTAATCTGTTGTTTTTTGAATTTCAATTCTTGCTTACTCAATGAGGCTTGCTGATTTGGTAAGAGCAATACTTCATCTTTCCCATTTTTGTCTACAACAGCCACCTTACCAGTCTTTACAGCTACAACTGCTAATTTATTATCAGCATATGCGTCTACATTAAAGGAAGTACCCAATACTGTGACATCAATGTTGTCCGTTGCAATTTTGAATGGTCTTTGAGGATCTTTTGTCACATCAAAAAAGGCTTCTCCTATCAACGTAACCTCTCGTTGATCGGTATCAAACGCTTTTGGAAAAGTTATTTTACTCCCAGAATTCAGCTTTACGATACTACCATCAGGTAATTCAAAAGTTAACTTTTGTCCAAACAGCGCTTCCTTCTCAATCAGCACCTGCTCGACTACAGCCATCTTTGGCTGAATCTGATTTTCCATGTGATTAAAAACAAAGCCAAGTCCAACAGCCAACAGAATGACTGCAGCCACTTTCCATGCATTGCTCAAGGCATTGCTATTTTCTGTTTCAACAACTGGCGATGGCCCTGATTGCATCACGCGATCAAAAACACGTTGTTTATAGGCATTGACCTCCATATCTGACAACTCCCAGTGACTAACCATATTCTCAAACACCTGACGATTGAGAGAATCCTCTTCCAGCCAGGATTGCAATTCTCTCTCCTCTGTAGAGGTGAGCTCTTTGTTGAGATATTTTAGTATTAGTTGTTCCATTCTTTGTGTGCTACATCTATAAGAGACAAAAGACCCTTAAGACACTTAGAGTTTTTTCAACAAATACAATAAAATCAATAAATGAAGCAATGAAACACTAGCTCATTCAATGAAAGCTTCAGTTTGTTAAATATTTATCAATGGATTGATTGTGCAACGGCGGTTGCTATTAGACCTGCAATAGACCCGATATTAGTAAAATAAGGATAACTCACACTTGAATCTTTAAAGTGCTTTTGCAAAGCCTCCTTAATCTTTTTGAGGACATTGTACATATGACTTTCCACCGTCTTTTTGGATATACCAAGCTCCTGAGCAATCTGTTCATAGGTCATTCCTTTGTTGCGAGCCATGTCATAAACCAACTTACTATGAGGAGTAAGGTTATTTAAAACGGTATCCACAATTTGTTTCAACTCCTGTCCTAACAGAATGTCCTCAGGATCAATAGCATCTGAAACCTGAAGAGTCTCGTCGTACGTGGAATAGGTGAACTTACCAGGATCTTTGGAAACAGTCCGTATAGCTAAATGCTTCACGGAAACATGCAAATAGGAACTAAGTTCTTTAATGGTATTGTAATCAGGCTTCTTGTGCCAAATATTAGTGAAGACTTCCGAAACTACGTCTTCAGCCATTTGCTGATCCTTGGTAATCGTGTAAGCGTAACGAAATAGTCTCTCAAAGTGATCTTGATAGACACCTTCAAACCACGTCTTGAAATCTGCGTCGTGATTTAACTTCCGAATCTTACCGCTACGCTTCAAATTTTATGAATTTGATAAAAAAGAGATTTATTGACCTCCTGAAATTATAATTAACCTTAAACCTAACGAAGATTATTGAAATTTTTACACGTCATAGAAACGTTTATAAAATCATTTTTAGCGGTTTGACCTTCACCAGATGGCTAATAAAAAAATAATCAGACCCATAAGAGCCTGATTATCATATATTTTAAAACTTAAGATTAGAATCTATAGATAGAGACTGTATGATACTGTTCCCCTGGCTGCAATAGAGTAGTCGGGAAAGAAGGATTGTTTGGTGTATTTGGATAGTGCTGTGTCTCCAGGCAAAATGCTCCTCTGAAATTGTAAGTACCATTCTTACCTGTTTCAGAACCATTCAGGAAATTTCCTCCATAAAATTGAAGTCCTGGCTCAGTAGTCAGGATATCCAACTCAATACCAGTTTGCTCTGACTTAATAGTAGCCACTAACTCTGGACTAGCAGTGATCCCTTTATCCAATACGAAATTATGGTCATAACCATTACCATATCCAAGCTGCTCATCTTCCACATCTACTCTAGCGCCGATAGCCGTAGGAGTTCTAAAATCAAAAGGAGTACCTTCCACTGATGCATTTTCACCTAAAGGAATCAATGTTTCATCCACTGGAGTATAGTTAGATGCTTTCACCATTAGCACATGGTCATTCACTGTTCCACTACCATCACCATTCAGGTTAAAAAAGGCATGGTTTGTTAAATTAACATGTGTAGCCTTATCGGTAGTCGCATCATAAGTCATGACGATCTCGTTTTGATCAGTCAACTCATAAGTCACTTCTACTGCAAGTTCTCCTGGAAAACCTTCTTCACCATCAGCTGAAATGTAGGCCAATGTAATGCTCTTTGGAGAGGACGATTTCACCTCCCAAACCACATTATTGAAGCCCACGTTACCACCATGAAGGTTGTTAGGTCCATTGTTTTGCGCTAGTGTATATTCTACACTATCTATGGTGAATTTTCCACCAGCGATTCTGTTTCCATATCGCCCAATCAATGATCCGAAATAGATTTCAGATGTTTTTAAATAACCATCCAGATTATCATAACCAAGATTTACATCCACAAACTCTCCATCTTTGTCTGGCACTAGCATGTGAACGATTTTACCACCGTAATTAGTGATGGTTACTTTCATTCCATTAGCGTTTTCTAACAAATAAAGGTCTACCGGTTTACCATTTACTTCAAATTGAAAAGCCTTTCTGATTTCGGTATAATTCAATGATTCGGTTGCTGTTTTCACTTGACAAGAATAAATAAGGGTTGATAATACAAGAAGTGAAAGAAAATAGGTTCTTCTCATTTTTGAAAATTGTTTAATAAGCGTAATTTAAACGTTTATGTGAATTAGCCCAATACCGATTATCAAATTATCATTCTTTTTCAATTCCGAAGGCATCAACTAATTGGTCATATTCTTCTTTACTGATTGTGATCATGCATCCATGACGCACTTTCGAAGGAAGTGAATACTTGTCCCAATCCGCAAAGAATGTGTACCCAGAAATCTGATACCAGGGACCACTCAATTGATCTGAAACAGACAATCCATAAGATACTCCTGGGTATTGCTCATAATACAAATACCAAACTTCACCGTTTGGAGAAGGAATTAACATAGGTGCCTCACGAAAATTAGGACTGATAGGATCAGACAGGTTTTCATAGGGTCCAAACAAACTATCAGAACTTGCAATTCGAATGGTTTTTCCAGTAACCCAATCTAAAGTCGGGTAGCGCTCATCTTTGATTACAGTCCAATATTTACCTTCTGCATTTCTAATGAACACATCGATAGTTCCCATATCCCAATCCAACAATCGATGAGGAATTTTGGAGAATGTCGTCAGATCTTTGGAAGTCACATACAAGGTTCGCTGGCTAGCCCAATAGCGCTCTGGATCTTCTCGTGTACCTTCTTGATGCGGCGTGTGCCAGGTCATGACATATTGCTTACTTGGCGCATCATAAAAAAGCTTTGGAGCACCAATTCTTTGCAGTGCTTCACTGTAGCCAGGAGTCTTTTTCAGATCAGGCGTATACATGCTATGCTTTTCCCAACTTATGAGATCTTCCGAAACCCAAATATTGATATCTGGAGAAGCATCACTTTTATTTCCTGCAATGTAATACCTTCCATCGTGCCCTTTTACAATATCTGGATGGCCATGATAATCTTCAAATACCCTTTTACCATCATTCAATCGATACCAGTGCAACCCATCCAAACTGACGCTGTAATACAACTCACCATAATCCTGATGCGTCATGTGTGCAAAAAGATACGCTTCATTGACGGGCTTCTCCCCGGTTTTCACTTGTCCAGGTGGGTTTGGCTGTTGCGTCATTGCTACACTGATTATCAGTCCGCATAATGTTGTTAGTAGATATTTCATCTTCTTAAATCGTTTTAAACATTGGATGGCTTACCATTTCCAAACCGAAGCTCTTCCACAGCAAAGCCATCCGCAGGTGTGATTGTATATACTAAGTTTCAAAATCATTTGACATCAATCATATAGCTCAGTTACAAGCACTCTGTAGCTGTCTTCTTCAGTAACTAATACATCTCCATCAAAAGTCAAATTGATAATTCCAGTCTTTCGTGGATGAACAGCGTTAGTTGAAAAATGAGTATGTAAAACATACTTCATTTTGTCTCCTTCAATAACTAAATCACCGTGCCCTGCACCTCTTTCTCCAAAGTCATTCCCATGTATGATGGGATTGTTTTCTGATTTGGTCCATGGGCCTAGTGGATGATCACTTGTGGCATATCCCACTGCATAATCTGGGTTTCTGAAATCATTAGCTGAATACACCAGATAATAGCGATCATTGGCTTTAAACACCGTAGGTCCTTCTGCCACTGGCCATGAAGCATTTACAGTATTTTCCCAGCCCTCTTCAGCTGTAATAATCTCCGTTAACGTCTCTGATTTAATAGACGATAAATCATCTTTCATCTCCGCCACAAAGATTCGGTTACCATCCTGTAAGCGATCGTGATAGAGGTATTTTTTTCCATCATCATCAATGAAAATAAATGGATCAATTTGGTTTTGTGAATCATCAATTGACTTACCATTATTGGTAAAAAGACCCAACGGATCACTACTACTAGCAATTCCAATTTTTTCATTGGCCGTATAAGCCATGTAGAAATTATCTTCATATTGCAGTACTTGTGGTGCCCAAAACCCCATATTACCAAAAGCAGCTTGCTCACTTAGAGCAAAACCTGATGCAATTCCTGTTGGCCCTTCCCAATTGATCAAATCTGATGACGTGAAAACTAGAAATCCCTTCCCTTTTGATTCTAGTGAACCTTGTGAGGTTCCATATAAATAGTAAGTATCTTCTGATTTGAAAATACTAGGATCTGCTAAGTAAATGGTACCAAATACAGGTTCTTGTGGCTCTTCTGGTTCAGGCTTTTTATTAGCAACACCTGTTTCTTCCGAACATGAAAGGATAGTGAATACAATTACAATAAGGTAAATCCATCTAGAAAAGTCTTCTATTTTATTTGAAAAGCTGTTTTCCATTAAATTACTACTCATCTTTCAACTTTAAACTCATATTTTCCTGATCCAAGCTTTAGGACCAGATTTGCTCCTGATTTTTCAGAATGGATTGTAAGCGCTTTACCATTCATCAACACCATTTTATCAACTGCATTGGGTAGTACAACCTTACTTGAGGTATTTGGGGGTATTTGCACAGTAATCAAAACGCTGGTACTATCCATTTTCCAGGAAGACTCTACTATTCCATAACTACTATCAAAAGAAGCATTGACATATTCCAATCTAGAGTCTGGGTGAGGTTGAATAAGCAACTCCTTATATCCTGGAGCTACATTATCTATTCCCGCTACTACACGGTACATCCAATCGCCAATCGCACCGTAAGCATAGTGGTTAAATGAATTCATGTCCGTATTTTGAAAGCTTCCATCAGGTTTCTGACCATCCCATCGCTCCCAAATAGTAGTTGCACCCATGGTGATGGGATAAATCCATGAAGGAAACGTCTCCTGAAGCAATAAATCATATGCCACATCGGCTCGTCCATTATCAGACAATACCCGACATAAGTAAGGCGTTCCTAAAAAGCCCGTGGAAAGATGATTTCCACGATTTCTAATATTCTGCACAAGTCGATCGACAGCACCTTTACGTTGCGAATCTTCTAGTAAATCAAACATCAAGGCCAATACATAGGAGGTCTGACTATCCGATAGGATTAAGCCTGATGGAGTCACATACGCTTGATTGAATGCCTGCTTGATATTAAGAAACAGCTTTCGGTAGTTGTCAGCTTCCTCATTTTCACCAAGTATTTCCGCTGTATTAGCAAGAATCGATACCGAGTATGCATAGAATGCTGTGGCAATGAGATCAGGATCAGTATGACCGTCAGGTTCTGTCCAAAACTTCAATTCAGGCTTGTAAAACAGCCAATCTCCGAAAACACTTCCACCTTCCCACAGGCAATTATCTCCCGCACTCTGCTGAACGTAGTTCACGTACTTTTTCATCGCCGGATACAGTTGCGACAATATTCTTCGATCTCCATAGACTTCATACATGGTCCACGGTGCAATGGTCACCACATCGGCCCAGCCCGCTGACGCTCGAAAATCCTCCATGACATAAGGAACTACAAATGGAACAATTCCGGCAGAATCCTGAGCAATCGGAATGTCCTGCAACCATTTGGTGAAAAATGGAGCGACATTCATGTTAAACGAAGCTGTTCTAACGAATGCCTGGGCATCTCCCGTCCAGCCAAGTCGTTCATCTCTCTGAGGACAATCAGTGGGTACATCGAGGAAATTCCCTTTTTGTCCCCATTGAATATTGTGTTGAAGCTGATTGAGTTGTGGATTAGAACACTCAAATGTACCTGTCGGCTCCATATCTGAGTGTATAACTACGCCGGTAAGATGCTCTTCTGTAAGCTCTCCTGGAAAACCTTCAATTGCTAAATAGCGGAATCCCATAAATGTAAAGCGAGGTTCATAAACCTCAACTCCACCACCTTTTAATGTATACTTCAAAGTAGCTTGAGCAGCTCTTAAGTTGGCAGTATAAAATTCTCCATCATTATCAAGCACTTCAGCATGACGGATGGTGACTTGAGTTCCTGCAGGTCCATTTACCTTAAGCTTAACCCAACCTACCATATTTTGTCCCATATCCGCAACCAGGGTTCCGTTTGGGGTCTTCCAGATTTTTACTGGTTTTATCTCTTCAATTCTTCTTACAGGTACCGTTTGGGTACTGATTAACTTATCAACACTTTCGGTACTCACAGAGACTTGCTCCCAGTCACTATCATCGAAACCATATTTGTTCCAACCTATCTTTTCCTTTCTGGCATCATAGTACTCACCATTGTACAAACTATTCATGGTAATCGGGCCCTCCATGGTTCCTTGCCAGCTCTCATCACTGACAATAGTTTCTTTTGAGCCATCCTGATAGGTGATTTCTACCTGGCAAATCAGCCCAATCTTGCGACCATAATGAGCCCAGTTATTAGGTCCCCACGCCAACTGACCTCTATACCAACCATCACCAATGTATGCTCCTATTACATTCTCTCCCTGTTGGATATTTGATGTTACATCATACACTTGATATTGCACTCGTTCTTCATAGGATGTCCACCCGGGAGCAAACACGTGATCACCAACAACTTCTCCATTGAGATGCAATTCATATAACCCGTGAGCAGAGACGTAAGCTCTTGCTGAAACCACCTTTTTAGCCGTGGAAAATTCTTTTCGGACCATTGCTGCTGGACCAGAATGCTTTTCTTCCTGCACTGGCTCTATCCATTTTGCTAGCCAGTTGGAAGGATCCATCATTCCTGTTTCCCAATATTGAGGAGAACTCCAATCTGATCTCTTTTTGTAATTATCCCAAACACGGACACGCCAATAATAGCGTTGATTTGGTACGAGATCCTGGCCATCGTACGGCACTAATATGGATTGATCTGATTCTACTTTTCCTGTGCCCCACTCCAACTTCTCAAACTGCTTATCCAATGAAACTTGAAGTTCAAAAGCGGATTGCATGGTGTTATTCCGTTCCGCATTCAGTTTCCAACTAAACCTAGGATGTACTTCATCTATTCCGATAGGATTCGTTTTATACTCAACTGTCAGGTCATAAATTCCCACATTTGAGAAAGCCATAACAGATAATAGAATTAAAATAGAGCTCAGTGTGAATCGCATAATCGTATGTTAGGTATTACTTAGAAGAAGGTACTTTCATGGTTGTACCAGCTTTAACTGGCTTTCCGAAATCAGGTGTGCCGTCAATTTTCCATGTGAACTTCTGTGCTCTTGGAGAGCGCTCCCAGCCGCAACCCCTTTCTGCTCCTGTATTGGCATGATAGAGTATCCAATCTTCCGTACCATCTGGTGATTTAAAAAATGAATTATGTCCAGTAGCATAGACGTTGTTCTCAGGAGCTTTGATGAAAACTGGTTCAGTAGATCTAGTCCACGAATTTGGATCCAGAGGATTGGCTTCTTTTGGAGCGGTGAGCATTCCCAAACTATAGTTATCAGACCAGCATGCACTGGCTGAATAAATGATAAACATCTTGTCTTTCGGACCTATCAAGAACTGTGGCCCTTCTAATATTTGGCGTCCACCGAGTTTCTCCCATTCATATTCTGGAAATGCAAGCTCTGGTTGAAATTCACTAATTGTCCAGGGATTGATCATTTCAGAAATACAAAGAACACTCTGAGGCCCTATGTATGCCGAATAAACAAAATATCGCTGACCATTATGCTCAAAGGTGGATCCATCCAAGCCACTGTAATTGGTATTAATTTTTCCTTTATCGACCCAAACTCCCTGGAAAGGATCTTCACTGGAATTTTCCAACACAAATACCCATCGGTTATGATCACCATCATCAGATTCATCTGTGGCGGTATAATAGATATACCACTTCCCCTCTATCTTATGAATTTCAGGAGCCCAGATATTTGCAGAATTGGGCCCCTCATCTGGTTTTCTCCAAACAGTCATGGTATCTGCCTGACTTAATTGACCAATTGAATTTGTCCGCCAAAGTTTTAGCCGATCACCAAGGGTATTGGTGTAATAATAATACCCATCCTGAAAGACAATCCATGGATCTGGGCCAGTAGATAACAAAGGATTGGTAAACGTTTTCTGAGCAGACAAGCTCAATGCAGAAAACAATACTAGTGCAATAATCAGGTTAATTCTTTTCATAGATTATCCATTAAAAAACCGCAGAATAACTTACCTGCGGTTATATGATTTACTTTTTAATAAGCTTTCGAGTGAACTGTAATTCATCTGAAGAAATGGAAATAAAGTAGATTCCTCCACTTATACCACTTAGATTCAGTATATGATTATTACTCCCTGCTGTACTTTGAAATTCTTCATGATAAACATCCTGACCCGCTGTGTTGGTAATTCTTAATTCTACTTTCTGCGAACGCTCATTACCAAATCGTATTTGAACTTCTTCAGCCACAGGGTTAGGATAAATTGACAATATTGATTCTGATTCTAATTCCTTAACGGCGGTCACAATACGCTGACTTTGAGAAACCGATTGTAATGACCATCGCTGACAGTCACCACCAAGCCAAGTCCACTGCTGCACATTGGCACCATCCGCTGTGGAGCATTCAGAAACATCCAACGCTTTCAAGCCATTTTTAGAAATGATTTTGAAGTAACCGGGCTCCACTTCCTCAAATCCCCAGCGTTGGCAATTCGCCCCTGAACTTGTCCAGGTTTGTACATTTCTACCACTAGTAGACAAGCAACCATCTACATCCAAAGCCAAACCACTGACATTACTCAGGATTTCATAGTATCCATCGGGTGTTGCATTGATGGTCCATCGTTGACAATTTGCTCCATTCCAAGGCCACTGTTGCACATTGGCACCTACAGATGTAGAGCATCCGGAAACATCCAAAACCTTATTGCTATTTTTCGATGTAATACTATATGATCCAGAAGGAATCTCATTAGGACTAACAGCTTCCAACTTCCATTGCTGACAGTCTCCACCTAACCATTCCCATTGCTGAACATTCTGACCATCAGCATCTGAACAAGCATCAACATCAAGAACTTTACCGCTATTCTTAGAAACCAGTCTGAAATAGCCACCTCCTGTAGGCTCGATATACCATCGTTGACAATCAGCACCATTCCAGGGCCATTGTTGCACATTCCCGCCATTAGCAGTAGAGCAACTACTTACTTCCAATGCCTTTCCACTTAGCTGTGAAGTGATCTTGTATTCCCGATTTCCTAGGTATTCAATCTTCCATCTCTGGCAGTCCCCACCAGCCCAGGGCCACTGTTGCACATTGGCACCATCGGCATCGCTGCAAGCACTGACATCCAGTGTTTTTCCACTGTGCTTGGCAGTCAATCGATAGACTCCATCAGCAAAAGGTGTATTGAAAGGACCAATACCTGAGAACACTCTACATTCTTTATTGGAAAGTTGAATAATCTCTGAACTACCTGAGCGAGAAACATACTGTGAACTGTAGTTGCCGCATGGATTAGTTCCATCACTCGGTGTGAACAAAGGTGCAGATCGCTCAGCCCAAAGCCCTGTACCATTGGTAGAATTGACCATGTATTTCTGGCCATTTTCCGCAACATTCACATTAGCGCCATTGCGAAGTACTTGTCCCGCGACCAGTAATTCACCATTCGGAGTACCATTATTAATCCATGTAACAGTAGGTGCATGCGAAAAGTGATTTCCAGAAACAGATTCTATTCTGGTCCCTACAGCGGAGACAGCCCCCCAGTTGACTCCATCTGCAGAAGACCGAATAAACGCATCACAACTATAAGTTGGACCACATATTTCATAAACCATGACGTAATCGCCATTTGGCAACTTACTTACCGTAGGCATTCCAGGTCTCTGGTCATTGTCTGGTATACCTATATCAAAGGTCTCACCACTCCAGGTAGCTCCACCATCTGTTGATACCTTATGCGCAATCAGCTGATTGTATCCAGATCCCTTGTGCTCCTCAGAAGCATAATACATCACCAATCGACCAAAGTCATCAATTGCAAACTCTGCTTCCCACAAACCAGTATTTCCTGTTACTGGAGTAGAAAAATACGACCAGGTATTCCCTTGATCCGTACTCTTGTAAATTTTGATCGCTCTACTTGCCGGAGGAGCTCCATTGTGAGCTGATACTGCCCAAATAAGTGTTCCTGCAGTAGTAGACCCCATATTCACTGGCATTTCATAGAGTTCACTACAGCAAGTATTCGTAAAACTATTTTCAGTTATCGTAGCTATTTGAGACCAGCTAATACCATCATCCGTACTTTGATAAATATGACCAGCACCAATTACATCGAAACTGGCAATTAATCGACCATTGGCAGCTCCATTTGCTGCCAGTCGAATTAAACGAGGATAAAATGAGTCTGTATCCTCTAACAGAACTTCTTGAGCATGCGCGTAGATGCTCATTACTACTAATAGAATGAGTGATGTGAGTTTTCTCATCATTTTGTGGTTTTAATGAAACATTGATTAAGTCACACCTGCAATTCTCAATCAGTCAGCGGAGGTTAATTCTTTTATAAGATCGATCTCTTCTTGACTATAAACAGATCCATCCTGACGGAAAATATCATGGAACCATACTTCCGGCTCTTCACCAGATTCGATCGGGGTATCCCATGCATAAATGGTATTGCTTTTACCTGCTACCAAACCCCAGTTAATGGCAGCAATCTTATTTTCTTTAAGCATTGGCATGATTGCCTCAAATGTGCTATTTCTAGTTCTTGCCATGTACTCAGTACACAATAGTGGTTTTCCGTATTGCTGTAGGGAGTCAATCATCAGTGCATGAGCAGCGCTATCCTGATAGTTGTGATAGGTGATGACATCCGAATTCTCTAGCTGGAATTTATTCAGTTTGGTCAATTTAAAATTCCAAACACCTGCAGATAAGGGTTGTGATGGATTAACCTCTCTCCCCCATTGGAAGACATTTTTCAAAAGTGGCATAGAGCGATCACCATATCCAGAGTTACCTGGCTCATTGTATAAATCCCAAAGGAGGATTCTTTTATCATCCGCAAAGTGCTTCAACACATCCTTTACATAAGCTTCCAAATCCATCATCTTCTCAGGCGAATCATAGATTAACTGCCCTGGGTCCTGTACCCATCCAGAGTTGTGCGTTCCTACTTTAGGATCTGGTTGTACTCCTGCAGCATACGTATTATTCCAGCAATCATCGAAGAATACAAACATGGTAGATACGCCATGTTGATCTGCAATTGACAAATATTGATCCATTCGTTTTTTGAATCCTTCGGGATCCTGCTCCCATGCCAGGTGATGTAAATACACCCGCATTAGATTCATTCCAATACCTTCTGCCCAGGCTAACTCACGATCAATCACTTCTGGATTGAAAGAATCTGCTTGCCAGGTTTCCAATTGATTGATCGCTGTACTTGGATTAAAGTTAGCTCCAGCATACCAGGGTTTATCTTGATACCATTGATTTGCTTGTTCTTTATTCCATACAGACCTGGCAAATGGTTTTTCTGGAGATTCGGCAGTTTCCTTTTTAGGGCTGCACGCTCCCAATAGTGCTATTAGTAAGACCGGGATAATGTGTTTCATGAGCTGTAGAAGTATTTGTTAAATAACGTTTTATTGAATTTTGGCCAAACATCTGCCAGGGCAGCAATTGCTGCCCTAACAAATGGTCAAAATGTATGAAGAAGAATTTTAGTATTCTGGATGTTGATCCAGATTAGGATTGTTTTCTACCTCAACCTGTGGAATCGGTAGACGATGTGTTTTACCTATTACGAAATTGAAGAAGTCTGGATCTCTTTGAGCGATTTCATCAACACTAGATTGTGAATCCAAATCACCCCATCTCTTTAAATCCATCCATCTTGTACTTTCACCACAAAGCTCTAAAACACGCTCCATTTTCAATCGATCAAGGAATGCATCCGGATCATTACCGATAGTAGGATAAGCTGTTGCCAAAGGAGCCATATTAGCTCTTGCTCGTACTCTATCCACATACTGATAAGCTTCAGCTGTGCTACCTAACTCATTCAAAACCTCTGCATATGACAACAAAATATCGGCATATCGGATCAATCGAAGATTCACTTGTGAATAGTAATCCTCATTGTCTCTGTAGTAATCTCTTTGATACTTTCTAAAGTACGCATCCTGATCACCCCACTGCCAGTCTCTGTTATAAGTCTTGTCACCAAAATCAGCTTCCAGACCAGAATACAATGCAGAATGTCTCAAACGCTCATCCAGGTTACCATCCAGATCAAGTTCTTTCTTGAACTCTTCTATCACCCAATATCTCAACTGTCCATCAGACCAACCAATACCTCCAGGTGCGAAGAACTGTGCTCTGTTGTTCCCCATACTAGCGTTAGGCACTTCACCATCACCACCTCCGTAGTTATCATCAGAGAACTGGATCTCGAATACAGACTCTACATTGTTTTCATTCATGTGTGTGAAGTTGTCCTTGAAGTTCGAAACCAAATCATACAAATCTTTACCGTCACCAGTGATGAAATAGTCAAGTGCGGATTTTGCATCTGGCCACATGCGCTGTTGCATATAGGTTCTAGCTAAGAATGCATAAGCAGCTCCTTTTGTAGGACGACCAACATTGGCGTCATCCCATGTAGTAGGAAGTACATCTACGGCCTCATTTAAATCCTGCTCTACCTGAGCGAAGATCTCTTCCATGGTTCTTTTGGCTGGCAAATCATCTGGATTAGATGGCTCCAATACGATTGGCGCATCTTCCCAAAGAACAGCAATATTGAAATAATAGAATGCTCTGAAGAATTTAGCTTGCGCTAAGATCAATTCCTTCTCAGACGCATCCATATCAATAGACGGCACATTAGCCAATACTTGATTACATCTATAGATCGCCTTGTAATGATCTCTCCAGGTGATCACCTGTCCTTCCCAGAAGTTATAGTTCACATACTGGAATCTTGTCCAGTCACCTAATTCAATCCATGGACTTTTGCTATAACCAATATCTGAGGTCAAGTCATATCTAAAGTAGATCCATCTACTCCAAAGTCCAGGCTTATATTGCATAGCATAAATCGCATTGACACCTAATCTGGCATCATCTGCTGTTGACCAAAACTGCGTTTCAGTTAAGGTATTGGGATTTTCAACATTCAAACGGTCTTCATCACAACTATATAGTGTCATGCCAACCATCAGTAGAAATATGTATTTAAGATTTTTCATTTCGCTTTGATTTTTAAGATTAGAATCCAAAGTTTAATCCTACAGACATGGTTTTAACATTCGGGAATGCTCCCAAATCAAAACCTCTCTCATAGATTGTTGGTCCCCTGAATTCAGGGTCTAAGCCTGAATATTTTGTAAGCGTAATTAAATTCTGACCAGAGATAGATACTTGTGCAGTTTGGAAACCTGCTTTTTCAAGGAAACCAATTGGCAAGTTGTAAGCAAGACTGATGAATTTCATTCTAGCGAAATTGCCACTCTCCAACCAACGGTCAGTATCGCCTCTAGAATTCAATGTAGTACCATAGTAAGCTCTTGGCGTATCTGTATTAGGGCTTTCTGCAGTCCAAGGTTTGATGTCAGACTGATAGTTTGAGTTGTCATCAAATCTTCCCATCACTGAATTGGCAGCACTATAAACTGTAGCTCCAAGTGAACTAAACCAAGTCATAGAGAACTCAAAGTTTTTGTAGGATGCATTAAAGTTCCAACCCAACTCTACATCTGCCCAGGGACTTCCCATTACCACCTTATCGTCATTGGTAATCTGTCCGTCTCCATTGTGATCTACAAAACGAATATCACCTGGCTGAGCAGTTGGTTGAATTACCTGACCCTCATCATTTGTATAATTCAACACATCTTCTGGGCCTTGGAAAAGACCATCTGTCTCCAATACATACCACATTCCAATTGGATTACCTACTTCTGTTACAGTATTACCAACGTAGATATCATTTCTATCATAACCTAGAGACAACACTTCATTTTTGATGGTCGTGATATTCAAAGAAGTGTTGTACTTGAACTCCTTAGCTGCTTCAGTATAGGAAATGGTAAACTCAAATCCGGTGTTTCTCAATGACGCTGCATTCACGAATGGGTTACCTCCATCATTACCTGTGGTAATAGCGATAGGTGCTTGTGTCAAAACATCGTCGGTGGTAGAGATATAGTATTCGGCTGTTGCGGTCAACTTGTCATCAAAGAAGCCCAGATCAACACCGAAGTTGCTTTGCGTCAAAGTTTCCCATCTTAAGTTGTTGTTTGCTAACTGTACATTCGCCGCTGCACCTTCAATGTGTTGATCTGTACCAATTGCAATGGTTGGGAAGGTATTGATACGCTGTTGATAATCCCAATATCCAATATTAGCACTACCCAGTGTTCCGTGATTTGCTCTTAATTTCAAGTTGGAAATCAAGCTGCTATTAAAGAATGCCTCATCACTCACTCTCCAACCTGCAGCTACTGAAGGGAATGTTGACCATCTATTGTCTGGACTTAAACGAGAAGTACCATCTCTTCTGAAGATTGCTGAGAAAATGTACTTGTCATCAAAGGTGTAGCTCAATCGACCCAAATAAGAAATCAATACCGCTTCCTGACGGAAACCTGTTACAACCGCCTGATCTCCTTGATCTAATACGGTATAATACTCTCCTGTGCTTGGATTCTGAGGAAGGTTTCTTTTGGTTCCCTCTATACGCTCATACTTATCATCCTGGTAGGTTTGCCCGAGTAGAACATTCACACTGTGCTTACCAAAATCTTTATCAAAATTCAAAGTATTCTCCACCAATAAGGTACTTGAAGTCCCTCTATTTTCTATTGCAATAGCAGGCTCATATGGCTGGTTCAAAGTCCAGTTACCCTCTTTTCTTAAGAATTGGTAATGATCAAAACTTGCATTGTATCCAACATTCAAACGATACGTCAGAAAATCCACCGGCTTGACTTCTGACCAGAAGTTGCCACGAACTCTGAAATTCTCATTCATTCGATCACTAAAATCAGCTAAAGCAACAGGGTTGGTACCAAATGTTCTGGCACGAGACTCACTACCATATCCATAACCTCCTGGATTATTTTCATCATAAACCGGAATGGTTGGTAGCAAACGAACTACGTCTATGATTGGATTTCCAGACATTTCATCTGCCTGAGCATTGGTAATTGCCAGGTTTTCCCCTACACTAAATATTCCCTTCTTAGCGGAGGTATTGACTCTGAAGCTCAATCGCTCAAATCCAGTACTGATGACTGTACCCTTGTTCTCAAAGTAGTTCCCAGAAATGAGATATGTCCCATTTGGTCCACCTCCAGCGAAAGACAAGTTATAATCCTGAATTCTCCCTGTTTGAAAAGTCTCATCTTGCCAATCCGTATCATTGGTCACATCATGATCTTGACGTGTCACACCAGCATTGTCATATGCCATGTTATTGATCTCGATGAATTCATCTCTATTAGCCAGGTCATAGCGAGGAATTTGCTGAACACCCGTTTTACCAGAGAATTTCACCTGAAGTGGACCTTCTTTACCCTTTCTGGTAGTAATAATAATAACTCCATTTGCTGCGCGTGACCCATAGATAGCGGCAGCTGATGCATCTTTCAATATTTGAATAGATTCAATATCGTTCGGGTTGAAATCTCTGTTGGCAGTAGTAATCATCCCATCAATAACATACAAAGGAGGCTGACCAGAGAAATTACTTAAACCTCTGATTTGTATTTGTGCTTCACTCCCTGGCTGACCACCACCTCGGATGTTCACACCAGTTGCCAAACCTTGCATAGCCTCTGCTACAGTTGTTGCTTGACGCTTTTGAACTTCTTCGGTTTCAACNACAGAAACNGCTCCNGTNAANTCAGCTTTTTTCTGCTCACCATANCCTACTACAACCACTTCTTGCAAGCTNGTATAGTCGAGCTTTAANTGAATATNGAATGTAGTCTGNCCTGTGAAAGCTACCTCCTGCATTTGGTATCCAACAAAAGAAAACACCAATNTCTGTGNNTCATCNGGAATTTTAACTGAAAAACTTCCATCAATATCNGTAATNGTACCAACACTACTGTTTTTCACAGCAACTGTNGCTCCTGGNAAGCCTTCACCATTTTCATCAGTCACCCTTCCAGNCACTGTNATATCNGCTTGNGTTCCNAATGANTCTAANACTCCATTTTTGGTACGTTGATTTTTATCAACATGGATGTGTTCGTTAATNCTTTTAAACTGAACATTGGCCTTTTTAGAAATCTCCTCCAGNACNCTTCCTAAATTGGCNGATGTACTNATGGTGATTTTCTTATTCTTTACGAACTTATCATTGTAAGTGAAGACAAAGTCTGTCTCTTGCTCTATCTCTTTGAAGATGGCCATAATATCAGCATCTTCAACTTTTTTTAAATCGATATTAATTTCATACAAGCTTTTGTGTTGTGCCATGCCCGCTCCTGCATGGAGCATGCTAGCGAAAAGTACCTGTAGAAATATGACGTTAAATAGGGGTTTGGACATAATCAATATTTCCCTCAGTAGATTATTTTTCATACTTTTAAGGTGTTTTAGTGAATAATTAGATTGCTAGAACTAACCCTTGCAACCGGAGTTCCCCAACTGTTTGGATGCGAGGGTTATTTGTTTTAGGTTAATAGTTAAGACTCGTCAGAGTCTAGGTCTGTAAGAGGTCATTTTTCATCATAGATTAGTATAGTTTTTTGGTTTATTGAATACTTAAAATGAGAGGTGTAACTAATCCCTTCCAGTATTACTTCGAGAGATTTATTAAGATATTGGCCACTGTAACGTCCTTCCAGCTTCATGCCTTTTTGAACTTCTATTTTAACACCGTACCAGTTTTCTAGTTCTTTGAATATTTCAGGCAAGGTTTGATTGTCAAACACCAGAATACCTTTAGTCCATCCAATCCAGGAGGTTTCATCAAAGTGAGACTTTTCGATAGCTCCTGTTTCAACATCAAATATCCCCATGTCTTCGGGTAGTAAGATTTCGGATTTACCTGTCTCTCCCTTTACTTCCACTCTTCCGGTCATCACAGCCACAGAAACTGTTGCTTCCTCAGGATAGCTTCGTACATTGAATGAGGTACCTAATACCCGGGTTATTAAGTTATTGGATTCAATTTCGAATGGTCTTGATGGATCCTTTTCTACATCGAAGAAGGCCTCACCAAAAAGCGTTACCATCCTGCTAGAATCTGAAAAAAGCTCAGGGTAAACTAATGAACTACCTGCATTAAGCATGACAGTAGTTCCATCAGACAACTTGATTGTTCGCTTCTGACCTGGCTCCGTTTTAGCTACGAGCATTTTCACTGACTGAACATCACCTGACGATACAGGATTAAGCACCAAAACAATCGCTGCAGCTATCAACAAAGCTATAGTCGCAGCCAATCTCATGGTATGCTTANGCTGCCATATGAAGGANCGATTATTTCTTTCTCTATTGGCTTTGAGTACTGACTCAAAAACNTGCGTATACTCTGCTTCAGAAAGACGTTGTTCTTCCTTATACTTGATAGATTTCACCAGCTCTTTAGCTTGCTCTACCACTGTATGTTTTTCAGGATATGTTGATATCCATTGATTCCAGAAATGATCACTCTCTTTGTTCGGGTTCAGAACCCAGTTCACAAAGAACTCATCCTGTAAAAAATCTTCTATATCGTAATTGCGGTAGTCCATCTGGTTTTCTTCCTTCTACCTTTAAAAGGAATAAAACTCCTAGATGTCCATAGTTTATTGAAATATTTACAATCTATTCAATAGATCCAAACATTCTTCAATACACAAATCAACAAAACAATAATTTAATTACTGATTTGCTAACAATGATAATGATAGCATAGTGAGAATTTCCTCTTTATGAGGACCTAAAATTTTTCCCAAAGATTCGGTAGATCGGTAGATCAATGCTCTAGAAGATTTTACTTTGATTCCCAGCATTTCTGCGATTTGCTCATACTTCAACCCTTCGAAAAAGTATAATACCAAAGCTTCCCTTTGAAGTGCTGGCAACTGATTGAGACTTTCCTGAATCAATTTTTCCTTTCGCTGATCCAATTGACCATTGATCCATCGAGCCTCAGCAGAAATAGTAACCAAGAAAGAATCTTTACTGGAATCATCCTCCATTGCTCTCCTACGTTGAGTTTTTTTAATCGCCTTGACGAGTTTATTTCTAAAACTCTTCATCAAATAAAACTTGATGGAAGAAGTGGCCCCTAAACGCTCTCGAGAGTTAATTAAATCAATAAATAAGTCCTGTAGGGTATCACGTACCAAATCTCGGTCATCAACAAACTGACAACCATAATTGAATAATACATTGGAGTAGGTACGATAGATATAAGTCAGTGCTGTTTCATTTCCCGATTTGAATCGTTCCCAGATAAGATCCTCACTCTCCTGATAGCTATCAGAATTAGGGTGCATCACCAAGGTTCTTTCCTTAGCGTTTGGTTGATGATCGGGGGAAAGGCTGGACATATACGTAAGTATTACGCTTATAAATTTAACAAAAAAACACGAATAATCGGAAGCTTTTTTATCATTTTATCAAAAACAAAAGACCAAACCGCTAAAAACAAAAAAACCGAACAAGAAACTCGTTCGGCTTTAACCCAATAAAAATGATGATCTTTAATACTTTCCTTTGCGCTCTCCTGATTTCCAGGCCCAGGCAGTTTTAATTATTTCTTTTACGTCTTTGTATTTAGGATCCCAACCCAATTTATCCAATGCAAGCTTCGCATCGGCGATCAGTTTGGTTGCATCACCTTGACGTCTTCCTTCATATTCTGTTGGCACTTCTTTACCAGTAACCTCGGCCGCAGCATCGATCACTTCCTTCACCGAGTAACCTACACCAGTTCCCAGATTAACCGCGATGCTATCATTTCCTTTTCCTAAGTACTCTAGTGCTTTGATGTGCGCATCACCTAAATCGTTCACATGAATGTAATCTCTTACAGCAGTACCATCCGGTGTGTCGTAATCTGTTCCAAATACTTTGATTGCTGGACGATCACCTTTGATCGCATCCAAAATCAAAGGAATCAAGTGAGTCTCCGGATCATGATCCTCTCCTATCACTCCATCCTCAGATGCTCCAGATGCATTGAAATATCTTAGGAATACATATTTCAAGTTGTAGGCAACTTCGTAATCTTTAATGATCTGCTCCAATACATACTTGCTCTTACCGTATGGACTTACTGGTACTTGTGGATGCTTTTCATCCAATGGCATGTACTCAGGATTGCCATAGGTAGCGCAGGTACTAGAGAAGATAAACTTCAAACATCCGTGATCTACCATGGTCTTCAATAAGGTCAATGGCTTCACCACGTTGTTCACATAGTATTTGTGCGGATGAGAAACAGACTCTCCTACATAGGCATATGCCGCAAAATGCAATACCGCCTCAAATTGATGTTTTTCAAAAAGTGTATTCAACAACTCCTGATCTCCAATATCGCCTTTTACCAATTCTACGGAATCATCAACGATTGCTTCCGGGTGACCGTAAATCAGGTTGTCTAATACTATTACTTCGTAGCCTTTTTGAACAAGCATACGTACGGTGTGTGAACCGATGTATCCTGCTCCTCCTGTTACTAATACTTTACTCATTGTTGTTTATAGTGTATTTCAGAAAGTGATCTCAACGTATTGGCTGCCATCTCAGCGGTAATGTCTCGCTGTGGATTGGCGAACATTTCATAGCCCACCATGAACTTCTTCACAGTTGCGGACCTCAGCAAAGGTGGGTAAAATGAGTAATGAAAGTGCCATCCTGTGTAATCTTTTCGATCAGTAGGACGCTGCTGCATCCCTGCTGAATACGGAAAAGACGTTTTGAACAGGTTATCATATTTGATGGTAATGATGGAAAGCATAGCCGCAAAAGCTTCTTCCTCCACTTCCGTCATATCCGTTACTGCCTGAAAATGACGCTTTGGAATGATCATCGTTTCATAAGGCCAAACTGCCCAGAAGGGCACCAGACAAACAAAGTGATCATTCTCCGAAATGATTCGCTCTCCTGCAGCTAATTCCTGCTTTAAGTAATCACCCAACAAAGAAGTACCTTTTTCAGCAAAGTATTTTTCTTGTGTTGCGGTACGTTTGGCTATTTCATTGGGCACACTACTCTGCGCCCAGATCTGCCCATGTGGATGAGGATTGCTGCACCCCATAATTGGACCTTTGTTTTCAAAAATCTGCACATTACCGATGTAGTCAACAGCTCCAAGCTCTTCGAACTGCTCCTTCCACACCTTAACAACCTTAGTTAAATCCTCCACGCTCATTTCAGGCATGGTTAGCGAGTGGTTAGGCGAAAAACAAATCACCCTGGACGTACCTTTTTCTTCCAAAGAGCGAAGTAATCCATCATTATGCTCCTCCACTCCCTGATCTTCCATCAGCGCAGCAAAGTCGTTCTGAAAAACATATGTCGATTGATAGGCAGGATTGTACTCCCCTCCCATTCGCTCATTTCCAGGACAGAGATAGCAACCAGGATCATAAGTTGGACGCTTTGCTTCCTCTATGTCCTCGGTCTTTCCTTGCCACGGACGTTTGGTTCGGTGTGGAGACACCAGCACCCATTCATCCGTCAGGATATTGTACCGCTTGTGCGGCTTTTCAATATTTAAACTCATTGCTGAATTAAATTCTTTTGACACCATCGGAAATCACCACCTTGATCGGAGTAATCTCTTTATTGAATTGTTCTTTGTATGCTGCATTTAATTCAGAAATAAATTGATCTTCTGAACCTTTATTGACCAAATTGATGGTACAGCCTCCAAAGCCCCCACCCATCATACGCGCCCCAACTACATCTTCGCGATTGTTCGCAAAGTCAGCCATGAAATCAATTTCAGGACATGATATCTCGTATCCTGAACGCATACCTTCCTGAGCAATGGTCAAGATTTCACCAAGTGCATCAATCTCACCAGCTTCCATAGCCTTCGTCATACTCATCACGCGCTCATTTTCCTCTATCACGTACTTACATCTTTTGTACACGACATCAGAAAGTTCAGATTGATGGGCATTAAGTTGTTCTAACGAAACATCTCTAAGTGATTTTACCTCTGGGAAATACTTTTGCAACAGACTTACTCCCTCCTCACATTGCTTTCTACGAATATTGTATTCCGAATCAGCAAGATTGTGTGATACATTGGAATTGCACAATACAATGATATGGTCTGTTAATTCAATAGGGAAATGTCTGTATTCTAAAGACTCACAATCCAGCAGCAACGCATGATCAGCCGAACCCATCATGCTGGCAAATTGATCCATGATTCCACACATCACTCCAGCATAATTATGCTCGGCTTTTTGAGACATCTTCACCATTTCTACTTTGGGAATGGACAAGTCAAAAAGCTCATTCAGAGCAAAGCAAGTTCCGCACTCTAAGGCTGCAGATGAGGACATTCCAGAACCTTGAGGTACATCACCAGAAAACACGATATTGAATCCAGTCACTTCACGTCCAGATTTCTGAATCTCAGCCACAACTCCCATCAGGTAGTTGGCCCAGAGCTTTTCTTTTGTTGGCTGAAAATCGTTGATTGAAAACTCAAACGTCTGGTCCATATCAAGTGAAACCAGCGTAGATTCTGAAGAACCTGATTTACCTATAGCTAAGTAAATGGCTTGATCTACGGCAGCCGGCAGTACAAATCCATTATTATAATCGGTGTGTTCACCAATTAAATTGATCCTTCCTGGTGCTTTAATAACGATGGGCTCTACACCAAATCGTTGTTCAAATGAGGATCTAACCTCATTTACTATCTTTTCATTCATCAGTTTGGGGTATAATAAGTTATTATAAGCGTAAATTTAACGTTTAATAAAGTAAATACAAAATACTATTTTTGAATTAATGACTTACAATCACCCCAAGATACTAGTGGCAATCGACTGTTTGGTATTCGGTTATGACACTGCTGAAAACGACCTTAAGGTTCTCTTATTTCAACGTGAGGTAGAGCCATTCGCTGGTGAATGGTCACTTATTGGTGGCTTTGTGAATGAAGATGAGAACCTTTCTGATGGAGCTGAACGTGTTTTAGAGAAATTTACTGGTCTTAAAGATGTATTTCTGGAGCAGTTGTCCACTTATGGAAAAGCTAATAGGGATCCTGGAGGACGTGTGGTCTCTATTTTATATTGGAGTTTGATCAAGCTCGACGAGCTGCACAGAGACATTGCTAACGAACATGGTGCCAGGTGGTTTGATTTGGATGAGCTACCAAAACTCGTTTTGGATCATGAAGACATGGTACGATTGGGTGAAGAGAAACTGGTACAAAACGCCAAAAGCAGACCTATTGGATTCGAATTGCTACCGGAAGATTTCACACTGCCACAGCTTAAGCAGTTATATGATGCCATCTATGGAAAAAGTATCGATGACCGTAACTTCCGTAAAAAGATTTTGTCCACTGATTTGCTGATTAAAACGGACAAAAAGGATAAATCCACCTCAAAGAAAGGAGCTTTTGTTTATCAATTTGATGCAGAAAAATACAACGATCTTAGGAAGCAAGGTTATCATCTGGACTTGAATGTGTGAGTGCCTATCATGAAGTAGGCTGACTTATTTGAGGTAGTCTAAACTCAAATGTCGTCCCTTCCCGCACCGTGGAGGAAACGGAAATCTCACCATCCATAGCCAACACCAAATTCTTAACGGTGGCCAAACCAATTCCACTACCAACATTGCCATACCGATCCTCGGTATGGACACGAGTAAAAATATCAAAAATGGTATGCTGATATTTTTCATCAATGCCCATTCCATTATCCGAAACGCTAAAAATATTCTGGTTGTTTCCTGATTTCATCATAACTGAGATCCTATTAAAATCCTTGTCGTTGTATTTGATAGAATTGGTTATCAGATTTAGGAAGATCTGCTTCAGACCAATAGGATTGGCACGAAATGAACTCACCTCGTAATCGACCGTAAGTTCCTCTTGATTCAATGAAGGGAACAACAGCCTGACTTCCTCAAAAAACTCTTTTGCCTCAATCTCTTCGAATGTTAACGATGTATTTGTATTACGGCTATATTCCAAAATACCATCAACCAGATTGACCACATTATTAGAAGATTTACTCACCACACCTAAAATTTCTTTCATCTCTTCGGACAATTGATAATTAAATCCGGTAGACAAATGATTTGTTAACCCAGATATGGCTGTCAATGGAGACCGAATGTCATGAGCCAAAATCAACGCAAATTTCTCTAAGTGCTGGGTTTTTTCGCTGGAGCTGCGTCATCATTTCCTCTAGCTGCAATCGCTTTCTCCTGAGCTCCATTAGATTGATCACTTGTTGAGACAGAGCTTTCAAAGTCTCTCGTTGCTCAGAAGTCAGCTTTCGCGGTTTCTTATCGATAACGCATAATGTTCCTAAAGCAAAACCCTGATCATCCACCAATGGTATTCCCGCATAAAATGCTATGTGTGGATCATTAATTACATTCGGATTATTTTGAAATCTAGGATCCAAAGTAGCATCTTCTACTTCCAAAATCTGCTCCGGGTCATTGATAGCATGTGCGCAAAAAGCTTCGCTCCGAGGTGTTTCATCTGCCTCTATGCCTTTTTTAGCTTTGAACCATTGTCGATTATTGTCAATCAATGAAATTAATGAGATGGGTGTACCACATATCTCCGAAGCTATCCTTACCAGGTTGTCAAAATCCGGATCAGTAAGGGAATCAAGAATGGAATAGCTATAAAGTGCATCAAGCCTTTCCTTCTCATTTTTTGGTTTCTCAGGTAAAATCATTCATTGTAGGTACTGGTTCCTAAGATTAATTTAGAGTATTTTGATAAAAAAAATCAACAATGATTAGCCAATAAGATTATTTGTTGAAATCCGTTCATTTATGCTTGACCACAACATTAAACCTAGTTTCTCTTCGTCCGTACAAGTAAAAGACTGAATTCAACCTAATCTTTCCATCATAATATGAGACCAACTATAAGTCTCCTAATTCTACTTCTCTTACTTTTTGATAGTATCCAAGCTCAAAATCTTCCAATTAGACCCAACCAGATTAATTCTGAAGGACTAAAAGAAGGTGATTGGGTATACTATTATTCTCAGGATTGGGAGGAAGTAAATGATCCAAAGCATGCTGCATTTTATAGACTTATCTCCTACCGGTCAGGTAAACCAATAGGAAAGGTTGGCGACTACTTCGCCAATGGAAAACCACAAATGATAATCGATTCATTGGTTACGGAAGATCCAATGGTTTTTGAAGGAATGTTGGCAGAATACAGTCAAGATGGAAACATGGTTTTGGTTGAGTACAAATACCAACAGATTCTAGACACCTCAAGGACCATTAAAAAATTTAAAGACTTGATCACCACGTATCAAAAGAGTATACCAAACCATCCAGATTTAGCCTATACTGCCAACAATCTGGCCTACCTCTATCGAGAAAACGGCCAGTATGATGCTGCTGAGATATATTATCAAATGGCCACAGATATTCGTAAAACAGCTCTGGGAACGGAGGATGTTCTTTATGCTAACTCGTGTAATAAGCTAGGGTATGTTCTTTTGAAACAACGAAAATTTACAGAGGCTGAACCTTACTATGAAGAATCTTACAGAGTGCATGCTAAAACACTTGGAAGGGATAGTGATTACACTAAAAACAGCGAATCCAACCTGGCCTATATTGCCCTGGAAACAGGACAATTTGATAAGGCTCTGGAACGATATAAAGCAATCAATAACTATATATCAGATCAAAGCTCTAAGCACTATAAGTACAATTGTTTTCAACTTGCTAAAACGTATGCCAAAATGAATAACAAATCAGCAGCTCTTGAATTTTACATGATCTCAAAAGAGGTGAAAGACAAGTCGGATGTCGATGCTATGTGGTTTGAAGAATTACTTGACAAATGATAAAACTCAAGCAACTACTCTTAGTAGTCACCCTATTGGTCTCCGCTCAGTCTTATGGTACCTATCAAAATAAAAAATCAATCGATGAAACTGAGAAGATATTTCTAACCGCTAAAGTCTGGGGATTTTTAAAATATTACCACCCTTCGGTTGCTAGTGGGAATTATAACTGGGATGAAGTATTCTATAGATGGGTAAAAGAAGTTCACATGATTGACTCAGCAGATCAGTTATCTGATTATTTGTTGGATGAAATCAAGCTTTTAGGAGAAATGGAAGCATGTAAAAAATGCAGAAAACCTTCTAAAGAAATCTATTTTGAGAAGAACTTTGATCTCTCCTGGATTTCTGATTCGTCTAATTTTTCAAGTGACCTGATTGAGCAACTCTTACATATTGAGGCAAACCGATTCATCAAAGATCAATACTATGTCGAGCCAGATTATGCTCAGCATGTTAAATTCATCAATGAACCTGATTATTCAGGTGAATTGTGGGTGAAAGAAGAATTTAGACTTCTTACCTTGATTAAGTTCTGGAACGCTGTGGAATACTTTTATCCCTACAAGTATTTAATAGATGAGAAGTGGGATAATGTTCTGAAAGAAATGATCCCCAGATTCATGGATGTTACTGATGAATTGAAATTTCATCTATTAATCAGAGAATTGACGATAAAGATCGATGACTCACATGCTTTTTTCAGAAGCCCTAAGCTCAAGGAGTTTTTTGGCGAAAAGCAATTCCCATTCAACTACACATTCGTGGATGATCAGGTGGTCATTACACATCTTTTGGATGATTCTTTGGCCCGTATCAATGATTTTCAAGTAGGAGATGTAATTCTAGAGATCGATGGCGAAAGAGTGCTGACAAAATACGAGCAAACAAAGAAATATTACAATGGATCCAATGAGCTTACTAAAAGGAACTATTCGTTTGTTGGTCTTCTTCGAGGACACACCGATCAAGTCAGTATGACTTATGAACGGGGTGGAGTGATTTCTACTAAAACTGTTAATCGATACTCACGATCGGAAATCTCATTTAACTACCCTGAAAAGCCTCTGTGGAAAAAGATCAATGAGCATATTGGATATGTGGATGTCACCTCATTGACCGAGAAGAATCTAGACGAAGTGATGGAATCTCTTTTTGAAATGAAAAGTATCATATTTGATGTGAGAGGTTATCCTGAGTTCATACTTTATGAACTTGCAAAATACACCTTAAATGAACCTGTTGAATTTTTCCGGGCAATCAGACCGGATTATACCTATCCTGGAAAATTCATCTGGAGAGATACTTTCACTATCGGTAAGCGAAATAAAAATGCCTATTCTGGCAAGGTGATTATTCTCATCAATGAAGACACGCAGAGTTTAGCTGAATTCACGGCTATGTCTCTACAAGCCGTGGAGAACTCCATCACCGTGGGTCATCAAACATCTGCGGCCAATGGAGACGTATCTACATATACTTTTTTTGATGAATGTACTACCTGGATATCTGGTCTTGGTGCCTATTATCACAACATGGATCAGACTCAACGAATAGGCCTGAAGGTAGATGTTGAAGTTTACGAAACACTCGAAGGTATTCGAGAAGGTAGAGATGAATTATTAGAGAAAGCAATCCAAGTGGCACAGAAGAACTAGAAGAACACCTTAAGAATTTATGATGGAAGTTACTCTTGTTTGATCGGAGCCAAACATTTGAGTTTATTTCAGCATCGATGATTTTGCATTTCCCATCAAATATGGACCAAATGATATCATATGACTAGTTGTTCATTGGAAAAGACAAAAGTCTAATACCCCAAACCAAACCTGACACCCATTTCTAAGCCAGATAATTCGGCCAATCCTTTCATCCGACCTATGGTGGAGTACCCCGGATAAAATGAACCTGACCTGCTCATATCATCCAACAACAGATGGCCGTGATCTGGGCGAACGGGTATCGACACATCTGATCTACCTTCTTCCATCCTTCTAGCTTGTTCCTTAACAATCTCGGTCATCAAAGCTGCCATTGGTGCACTTCCTTCTAAATGATTGGCCTCATAGAAACAATCATCTTCCTGATGCTGAACACTTCGCAAGTGCAGAAAATGCACTCTTGAACCAAACTCCTTAAAAAGAGCGACTAGATCATTGTCCCTTGAAGCACCTAAGGATCCTGTACAGAAAGTGATTCCGTTGGACAAAACATCCACCTCTGACATCAAATAATTTAGGTCTTCTCTATTTTTCACAACGCGTGGAAGACCAAAAATTGGCCTTGGAGGATCATCCGGATGGATGCAGAGATTGACACCTAAATCAGCGGCGGCAGGAGCTACCTGAACCAGAAAATTGATCAGGTTCTTACGCAATTGATTCGCATCGATATCTTGATATCGTTCTAAATGATCTCTGAAGGTCTCCAAAGAGATCACATCTCGTGTACCTGGCAAACCCGCCATCAAAGTCTTTTGTAAGGCCTGAAATCCCGTTTCGTCCAAATGATCAAAATAGCTTTTTGCTTTTAGCTTAATATCCTCAGCATGCTCCTCTTCAGCCCCTTCTCTTCTCAAGACATAAAGATCAAATGCTGCATATGCCACATGATCGTACCTCAGCGCATGGCGTCCATCAGCCAGTTTATAATTAAGATCAGTTCGTGTCCAGTCAAGCACTGGCATGAAATTGTAACATACCGTCCGAATATCATTTTTTGAAAGATTGGCCAGAGTTTCAATATACTTATCGATCAAAGCCTTGCAGTTGGTTCCGTTGGTTTTGATCTCTTCGTGTACATTCACACTTTCTACCACTGACCATTTCAATCCAGAGGATTCAATCTCATCTTTTACGGATTTTATGGCTTCCGTCGACCAAACTTCCCCTGTTGGAATCTTATGCAAAGCAGTGACAACACCTGTAGCCCCAGTTTGCCTTACATCATTGAGCGTAACGCCAAAATCGGGACCAAACCACCTAAAAGTTTTCTCTAATAATTCCACTTAGTCAATCTAACTGGATTCGTATTATTTAGAAAACCTTTCTTGATATATTGAATGAATAGCGCCAGCAACATAAACTAACGGAGCATTCCAATTGATTGCGACTTCATTGGTGGAATAACTGCATTCTTCGTCTATGTAACATTTGGCTGGTAATTGTTCCTTGTAGGAATCAGCGCCACAATCCTGGTGTATATTTCTTGGATTTGGACCTCCGACCAAAAATCCTGGAATTGGCTCCTTCACATGATCAGCAGCTGATTGGCGATGATGAATGTTCATTGGAGACTTAGCGCCAAATCCAGTAACAAAACAGTAGCCTGTGGCATTTCTTCCGAGTACGTAATCCAATCCTGAAACCGCTGCTTCAAAATACTCAACATTTCCAAGAGCTCTGTAAGCATTGATTAAAACCAGGCTTTCGTTTAAAATGACCGAATTACTTCCCCAGGCAAAACGCTCAATAGTCACCCTGTAAGGTGATTCTCTCCATTGTGTAATAAGTCGTTCAGATAATTCTTTGAGTTCATCAGAGGCTTTTTTCTTGAGTCCGTTGTTTATATCACTAGAGGCTAGAGATATCAAACCAAGCGTCTCGACCGAAGACCAATCTGGCACCTCAAAACTACCAAGCGATTCAATTGAGTAATTTTCCAAATAGGATTCATTACCTGTGGCCAGGTAAAGCTCCGTAGCAGCCCAAAAAAACTCATCCTGAAAATGACCATCACCATATTCTCCAGTTCGAATGGATGGATATTTTGGATCATTAGACACCGGATTTTTATAGACTACTTCTGGGTGTTTTATTGCCCAATCCCAAGCAGCATTAGCCTTTACCAATAACAATTCAGCGTAAGAGGAATCAATTTCTTTTATGATAGTACTTGTTTTGGCCATGACTGCCGCAAAATCCAAAGTAGCAGCAGTACCCTTTTTCACAACGAAACGCTGAGAGGATGCTTTGTCTGCTTCCATAAATCCTTCAAAATCAGCTGTAGTGGTCTTGTGATAGACACCTCCATCCAATGTATCCTGCATGGTTTCCATCCAGCGCACATTCCATAAGATCTCATCTATTAGATCCGCCTGATCATTTACACTTTCTGGGATGTTCCAGGTAAGTGAGTCATACAAGGCTGAGTAGTGTTCATAGGCGATCAATAGAGTGTAAGTGGAAATTCCAGAATTCACCACATATTTATTGAAATCCCCTGCATCATACCAACCATATGGAGTGGAGATGGAAGTACCCGCACTCATAAAATCCCCTGCTGCTGATGCGTGAACAACAACCGCTGTATCAGGATGTGAAAAGGGACGTTGGTAAATTCCCGCATACTTTTCTGGCAATTCAGTAGTAGCACGATTAAAGTAAAAGGTCTTGGCAGATGACTTAATTAATTCCGTATAGGGCTGGTCAGAGATTTGAAATTTTTGAGATTTAGCATTACCAGACTGTAGGTAATAAGTTCCCTGGTGGTTAAATTCCGAGAAATCAAGAATAGACACCTTCTCATCGGAAAGGTCCCAATATTCTGGTTGTAAGACTTGTCCCGTATAGACCACCTGACCATCCAAATTTCTAATTTCAAATTGATCGAGGTTTGGACTAACCACCGCAGCGACTTTCACTCCAGCAGTAGGATATCCAATCTGATTCAATCTTACGATTGATTCGGTTTCTCTATACTTATCTGTGAATGCACATTGATTGAGAATACACAGCAGGATAAATCCAGAACAAAACTTAATTAACCCTGTAACTTTCATTTCATCATTTAGCGGTTATCATTATCATCCCAAGGATAATAACCCCGGCAGATGCCGGGGTATTATCAATATATTCTTTGAACTATTTTCTTTCAAATCTTACATTATCGATGTAAAAATCTAGAGCAGTCGTTCCTCCCTGGAATGTAAAGGCAGCTCCAAATTCTCCTCCAAGATCACCAATATCTGTAGGTGAGTTAGTTCCAGTACCAAAGGCATCTTTGAATTCAGACATTTCCACCGTAACAGTCACCCATCCTGAGGTTGCTGCAATAGTCTCTCCGGCAGGACTTGTTGGCCCATACAAGTAAAAGAAGTCACCCGTATCACCCTTCAATCTGAACTTTATTTCTCCTTGTTCAATAGGTTTATTCACCTGGATATCAAACTTGAAGACAAAATTACCAGGATCTTCTCCTGATAAAGAGGTAGGGAAGTTGTCTGATCCATTTCTAAAGAAGAGCGATTGCCAATCTCCTCCTGCCTCAACAAGATTTATGTGACCATAAGCGGTACCATCAGCTGAGGTAGCTGCATCCTCTACAATAGCTACATCTCCCCACCATGAATTCTTTCCATTGAAGTCAAAAATAACCAAATCAGGATCAGTCACCGGATCATTGGACTTATCAAAACCAACACGATCTACATACATTACTTCTCCTCCAGCTGTTCCTTCCATTTTAAAAATGATATTGTTGACATCCGTCAAATTCACATCTGGATAACTAGATAGGTCTATTTTGAATTGAGTCCACTTACCTTCTTCTATAGTTACAGTGTTGTAGTTACCCCAAGTATTACTTAAAATAATCGCAACTTGCTTGCCTGAAGTTCCTGGGCCTCCAAATAAGGAAAATGCGAAAGCATCCAAATTCGAAGCATCTACTCCGCTTAAATTACCGATTTGAAGTCCACCATCAGTCCCAGTGTATGTGATTTTAGCAGATAAGCTACCAGAATAGAATTGATCTCCACTGGCAAAATCAGTATCACCTCCCCAGCTCCAGTTTTGACCATTGAAGAAAAATGCATCATCATAAATACTCAATGGAAGTGGTGGTGGTCCGTCACCAGGAACAATCAATGTAACTCCTAAACCACCCGAAAAACCATGTATGGTAGTATAGTTAATAGCACCATTATCTGACCCTTCTGGTACTGACACTACTATTTCCGTGGAGGATTGACTTACAAATTGATCCACTATTCCTCCCGCCGGAAATTCAAGTGATGCTACCAAATCCAAATCTGTACCAACGATTGTTAAATCATCCTCACCAGGAACCGCCGGTGAAGGACTGAGACTTGTGCCCACAGGCAAAATAATTGTTAGCTCTTCTGAAGTAACCACATCAACTGGAGAAGCTTGTTTCAATGTGAGAGTACCAGCTACCACATTAGCAGGAACCGCTAATACGATTTCTGAGGCAGACTGACTCTTAAACTCAGATTTCAATACCGTCACTTCTTCAGACAAAACAACTGAGGTTACCAAATCCAGGTCCGTCCCTTTGATGGTCAAATCATCGGTATGACGAATGGAAGCAGGACTAAGTTCAGTTACTGCAGGGAGAGTCACCTGAAGCTGAGATTCGGTACCAAAGGTCATTGGTTCTGTACCTCCTGAGGAGAATATCAAGAAACCAGATTGAGCCTCCATCGGCACTTCCACAACCAACTCTTTCAAAGACTGACTAACAAAATCCTCCTTATCCAAAGTGATATCGGCTGGAAATGTGATAGTTTCAATCCAGTTAAGTTTATCACCTGTTATAGTCAGGTTAGTACCAGGTTTTGTCTCTGATGTAAATCCACTAATTACTACAGGTACCTCGAAATTCAAAATAGTCTTGGTTTCAAGGGTGTTACCATCTGATACGTTCAGTGTGATAGTACCTGCCTCTGCGGCAGCAGGAACATTGAGCTTTATTTGTCCAGCATTATGGGAAGTGAATCCATCCTTTGATACCTCCACATCTGGTTTGAAGACTATGGAATTGATTTTATCCAGGTTGGTTCCTATAAACACTATTTCCTCTCCATGTTTCACACCTGCAGGCCCGAAGCTCAATACTTCTACCTCAGAAGTTCCCACTTCGTCTTCCTCACAAGCTGTCGTGAAGACCAGTGCCAGCAACATCAAAAGAGTTGCTGACCACTGAAATATATTTTTAGATATTATTTTCATTTTACTGCTCTGTTAAGGTTGAACAAATCGAATGTTGTCAATGTACATCTCGACATAGCGACCATCACTTTCGGGAGAACCAATCAGCCAGGTACTCAATGATCCAGCAGCTGTTTCAATGAATTTCTGACCACCTGTATAGACAACATCACCAGGAACATCAATAAAATATTGGAAATCTGTCATCGGAATAGTCACAGTAATCCACTGACCATCAGTCGTATACTCATCACCAGTTTCTGACCATGGCCCCCAAATAGCTCGGGCATTGATGCTATTACTCCATACTTCCTGATTACTTCCTGTGTGTTCTGGAGGAGCAAGACAAAAATTCAGATAGCCACCGTACCAGGTATTTACTTTTACTTCAAACTTCATCACATATTCCTGGTATGAATTAGGATAATATGGATAGAAATTTGAATCTCTGTTTGGATCACTTCCACCCCAGTATTCCATCATCTTGGTGGATGATGCTGGTGCTCCTGGCCCTTCATCTCGTTCATTGGCAGCGATTTCACCACCAACGATTAAGTAGTTGCCATCAATTGGGCCATCCGCATTGTCTAGCGCACCAATTCTCCAACCGTTTGGATTTAATCCATCAAAATCAAGAACTACATTCCGTGAATCCCAAACATGGAAAGTAGAAGTAGCTTCGCCAAAATTGGTTGTGATTACAACAGCTCCTTCAGTGGCTCCGTCAGGAACTGGTATTTCCAATTGATTTTGGCTTAGCACAGTAGCCTCTACTACAGCGCCTCCTCCGGTAAACTCAACTGTTACAGGAGTTACATCAAAAAAGTAGTTCCCATTGATAATTAGACTTTCTCCAGCCAGGGGCCATTCATTTAAGGCACTGTAAATTTCCGGTGCTGGAATGGTCACCTCAAAATCATGCGCCACTGTATCTAAATGGTCATCCACCAAATAGAGCTTATTGGTCACTTCTAAAGGTGCAATACTTGGCACTGAAACAATGATCGTTTCATTGGTCACCCAAGATGGCGTCACAACAGCCTGTCTATCATTAAACCAAACTTCCCTGGTACCACCGAGGTTTTCACCCATTATCACTATACCAGCGCCTAATTCACCTCTCACTAGCAGGGAATCACTTTGGTCAGGATCAGTTACTCTGATGTAACTTATAATAGGCGCACCATTTGGTTCTTCTCTTGGGACACCATCATCTTCTTCGCAAGAACCCAGTATGAACAATGCCATCACCAAAACTGGCAACAGAGCATTATGTATATATTTTCTAAAATTCATTTCAGTCAATTTTTTAGTCAAAACTGTATTCTTCAGCTGGTGTGTCTTTTCTAAGCAAAGGATTGGATATTACCTCTTGCCCTGGAACGGGTAAGATCATATCATCCGCCCCGAAAGTGACCACAGGATCATTGTTTACGTTGGTTGGATTGCTACCAACTCCACCACCTGCTGCTACCAACTCATAACCAGAAGGATCATTCTCCAGGTCATCCCCAGAATCAATCCTGTAGTATCTATTGGTTCTGTTTTGGCCATTTAGATAATTCAATGCATCTGAAGAGTTTCTGTAAAATCTTCTTTTCACATCTAGCCAGCTTTGAGCCTCCAAGCCAAGTTCCACTCTTCGTTCATTGAAAAGATCCTGATAGGTCATATTTCCATCAGCTGGTGCACTCAATCCAGCTCTCGATCTCACTGCCAGATATGCCTGATAGCCTGGCCCACTACTCAAGGAAGAATTGCTTCCAAGTAAGGCCTCAGCATACAATAAATAAACATCGGATAGTCTTAGCATGTAGAGGTCTAAAGGTGAGTCCTGATTGGAGATCACATACCCGTGATCATTCACACCACCTACTACATATTTTTTCAAACTATTCAATGTTGGCGTAGCTCCTTCTAGTTGAACTCCCTCATCATCGCGTGAAACGTATTCGTACTCATATCCTTCACCGATATAGCTGTAGAAATCACCAATCTCCATGAAAATAGCTCTTCTTCTTAGGTCAATTGCACCCTCGGCATTGTTTTCAATATTATTGAGGTAGCTAACCGTCATACATTTGCCTCCACCCCACGCTTGTGCATCGCCGGTAATTCGAGAGTGTCTTGCAAATCGAGCCTGACGGCTATTTCCGTATGACCATCCTTGATTGATGCACTGAATAGCCCAAAGTATCTCGGAATTATGCTCATTGTCAATTTTGAACATGTCCTCGTAGTTTGCATAAAGGACAGCTCCACTGTTATTGATAACATCAGCAGCATAAGAAGCAGCCGTATTGAAATCCTCCAGGCTGCCAATACTTCCACCACCAACAGCTCTTTGAGCTAGTGAAAGGTGAAGTTTGGCGAGCATTCCTTTCGCAGCCCAGGAAGTTACTCTTCCAGGAACCTCTGTTGCTGGTAAGTTTTCTGCTGCATAGGCGAAATCTCTACGTGCAAACTCATACAAACTCCCAGCAGTATTTTTAGGTAAATACAGGTTACCTGCTACCACCTTTTCAGCTGGTTTTTCGATAATCGGCGCCTCTTCCCAGTATTCTACTAAGAAGAAATAGGCAGCTCCTCTGAAAAACCTGGCTTCCGCCAATCCTGCATTGACTACATCCTGGCTGACGCCATAATTGGAAGCTACTGCAGGCATGTCATCAATAATTAGGTTGGCATAGGAGATAACATCATATAATCCTTGCCACCCACTGGCTATGTAACTATTGTTTTCATTGAACGATTTATAGAAAAACTGTCCTTCCTGATCCCAGTTATGGTGCATATCACCAGCCATCAGATCACCAGCCAACCAGCTAAACTGATCTGAGTATCCCCACCATGGGCGACCGTAAAGAGCCGCTGTAGACTGTCTTATCTCTTCACGATTTCTATACCATGCATCCACAGTAGCTTGATCCTCTGGAATGAATTCCAAAAAATCATCCGCACAAGCACTCGATAAAAATACGAGTACTGTCACTAGCATATAGTTTATATATCTTTTCATCTTTTTCGGATTTTGAGTTTTAGAAATCAACATTTACGCCGATAGTATACACTCTTGGAGATGGGTAACGACCCATGTCGATGTTCTGTCGCATTGGTTCCTGATTGAAGGCTCCAATTTGAGGGTCAAGGCCAGAGTAGTTAGTGAAGGTTGCCACATTCTGAATATTGGCATATACCTGGAACCGGGCCATTCTCACTGTTTGAATCAAATTGGCTGGCAACTCATAAGACACTTTCACATTTTGAAGTCTCACATAGGTACCATCCTCAATCCAACGTGTAGACATGTAGTGGTTGTAGTTTTCAGCTCCATTATCAAACCTTGGCATATCGGTTTCTGGATTGATTAACTCTACATCGTTGATATTATTGATATCAGTTCCTCCTTCAATCAGTTGGGTTCGAGCTCTGTTTTGAACTGTCACTGATTGATTATCAAAATTCCCAACCATCTGCTCATTTCTTGCACGGCTATAGTTGAGGATATCTCCACCGACCGATCCAATCACATAGGCATCCAATCTAAAAGGACCGTATGTGAAGCTGTTATTGAACCCAAAAGTGAAATCGGGATTAGGATCACCAATTATGGTCTGATCCTCAGCAGTGATGTATCCATCTCCATTGACATCTTTCCACTTCACATCTCCCAGCCATAGTCCTGTGGTGCGATCAATCAGGTTGGCACCGTCACCATTATCGATTTGAACAGCGTGATTCTCAATTTCCTCTTTGGAGGTGAAGATACCTTCCATCACATAACCATAGAATTGCCCTACAGGATAATCAGCCAAGGTTGTCGTTGCTGTTTGGAATCCAGTATACCAGTAAAGATTTTGGAAGTACTGTGCTCCTCCAATATCCACCACCTTATTTCGGTTAACAGAAATATTTGCATCAGTGGTCCATCGGAATTTACCAAGATCAAGATTGACTGAATTGATCGCTATCTCAAACCCTTTATTCTCCATACTTCCCACATTGGCTCTTGGCCCTTCTATTTGATTACCAAACGTGGCTGGAAGGTTAACCTGAAGAAGCAAATCATCAGTACGTTTGTTGTATGCATCAACAGTGATGTCTAATCGGCCTTTAAATAAGCCAATATCCAATCCTATATTTATCATTTCTGTAGCCTCCCATTTGACGAATGGGTTTGAATAAGCATTATTTCTAGTAGCCTGACCAAAGTAGGTTGGTAAAGTGGTCAAAGAAGAACCAAACGCGTAATTGGCGATTTCCTGATTACCGACAATACCCCATCCAGCTCTCAACTTTAAGTTGTCTACCAAAGTAGTTTGTGGCATGAAGGCTTCATTGGAAATTCTCCAACCAACAGAAGCAGACGGGAACCAACCCCACCTATTTTCAGGACCAAACCTCGATGATCCATCACGTCGGATTGTTGCCGTAACCAAATACTTATCCTGGAAGGAATAGTTTGCTCTGGCAAAATAGGAGTTCAGGGAATTCCAGTTTTTACCCCCAGTATTCTGGATATTGGAAATATCTCCCTGGTTCATCACTACAATATCATTTGGAAGGTTGATTTTGTAAGCAGTAAAGCTTTCCCAACTTCCTCGTTGTGCTTCAGTACCGATCATTCCTGTAATGTCATGATCATTGATCTTCACATTGTAGGTAGCATAGTTCTTCCACAACCAAAAGAATGTTTGATCAGCTCGTTGAGCAAATTGACTCGTATTATTCACCAAAGTTCCCCACTGGTAAGTAGGAATGAATGCTTTGTTTGTGGTATTACCAAAATCTACAGCAATCTCACTTCTCAGTTTTAATCCTTTCATCAGTTGAGCCTCACCATACATGTTGTTCATGATTCGGTTGTTGAGAACAGTGTTATTTCTCAATAGAGCAAGAGCAACCGGGTTGGAACCAATCTGGGAAGAGATATTTTGCTGATCAGGTCCAGCGAATGTTCCATCAAAATTTCTGACAGGAATATGTGGAGGCATTTGAGCCGCCTGAGAGATTACTCCATCTCCTCCATCCTGCAAGGTGATTTTTTCGTCCTTCCTGGAAAGTGAGATACTTGTTCCAACTTTGAACCAATCTTTCACCTGGCTATCAATATTTAGCCTCGTGTTAAGACGGTCGAAATTAGATCCAATGATAATTCCTTCTTGGGCAAAATAACCAGCGGAAACCATATACTGTGTTTTATCCGAACCGCCTGTAATGGTCAAGGAGTGAGACTGCATTGGAGCCTTTTGGAAGATGGCTTCCTGCCAATCGGTACCTTCACCAAGAAGGCTTGGATCCGCAAAATTTGGATTTGAATTGATGGTCGAAACTTCTTGAGCTACCTCGTTATTATACTCTGCATAAGCTCGCAGATCCATCATATCAAATGTCTTATAGACATCCTGAACTGCGTAAAAGCCATTGTAAGTAATTTTGGCGTCACCTTTCTTACCTCTTTTCGTTGTGATAATGACCACACCATTTGAAGCACGGGAACCATAAATAGCAGTAGCTGAGGCATCTTTCAATACTTCTATGCTCTCAATATCATTCGGATTAATGGATGCCATGGGGTTACTGGCGGCTCCTTGCTGGCCACCGGATCCTCCTTGCCAGTCGAACCCGGCAATTCCCTGTCCAGCGCCACCTACCTGAATACCATCAATGACATAAAGAGGTTCACTACTTTGTGTCAACGAGGTAGTACCACGAATACGAATGGACACTGCTCCACCAGGCTGTCCTGAGTTTTGCGTCACCTGAACCCCTGCCACTCGACCTTGCAATGCCTGATCAACACTGGCGGTAATGGTTCCTCTCAACTCTTCTCCACCTAATGAAGAGATAGCACCAGTTAAATCACTTTTCCGTTGAGTACCGTATCCGACAACTACTACTTCCTCCAAAGTAGAAACATCTGGAGCCATGCTGATATTGATGGAGGTCTGATTTCCCACCACCATCTCTTCTGTCTTAAAACCAACAAAAGAAACAACCAATGTAGCACCAGGTCCACTGACAGTAATTTTATAATTACCATCAATATCTGTGATTGTTCCATTGCCAGTGCCTTTTTCTAGAATAGTCACTCCTGGTAGCGTACTGCCATCTTCAGAAGAAGTGATAATTCCGGAGACCGTCTTTTCCTGAGCTGTTGCGGTTAGAACAAACAGCATCAGTAAGAAGGCAAACATTGGGGATAACCACCGCTGTTGCGATTTGTTATCCCCACTTGTAGAATTACTTCTCATAGATCATCATTTATGTTTAGGATAAAATTTTTATCGGCTTCTGCTAAAAACCATATCAATATTACCTAGATGATCAAAGCGCTACATACATCATTTGCACTGGATTGGGTATCAAAATGTCAATTATAATTTTTCAAACACCAACATATCATTTAACAAAATAAAGAGAATGATAATTGTATTATTTAAACACAACCATATATTTAAAATCTTCCACTAAAGAGAAGACCCTCCATTAATTACGCATATCACAAATGATTTAACAAATAATTATGAAAATGATAATTTACCCTGAGAAACATTGCTAAAAAGGCAGTTGAAAGCTTCTAAATACACAAATAATGTACCTCGAAAGCACATTTGATCCTTGTATGGGACTTTAAGAGTAATATTTGTTAGAACGCATAAAAAAAGCTGTGCCTTTCGGCACAGCTTTACCCTAAGCTAGTTATCAGGAAATCAGGATGCTACTCAAAGTCAACTACTTTGTAGAAAGCTTCCTTCGGCTGATGATTTTGGTCGAACAAAAGAGGATAGTCTTTACGGTTAGGTACTGGGAAGTTGTCCAGCCAACTATACTTGTCGGAGATATTCCAAAAAGTAACGGCATTCAAATCATTCTTATATTCTCGAAATACTCGAAAAATCATTTCATATTGCGCTATTTGCTTTTGTCGTTGTTCTTCCGTGAATTCGCTTGTGTCTGTTTCTTTTTTATCTCTTCCAGAATGTTCTTTGGGGTAGACCGAAACATCCAATTCAGTGATTTGAACTTTCAGCCCCAGAGAAGTAAACCCTTCAATTGATTCTCTCAAGGTTTGCTCACTTGGCTCATAAATAGACCAATGCCCTTGAATACCTACTCCGTCAATAGGCACTCCTGCTTCTTTTAGGTTCTTCACCAGCTGATAGATCTTCTCTCGTTTTACTGGGTTGATAACCTCATAGTCATTATAGAACAATTCAACGTCTGGGTCTGCTGCACGGGCATATTCAAAAGCTTTAGCTATAAATTCTTCTCCACAGATCTGAAACCATTTAGAATCACGGTAGAACTCATCCTTTTTATCAGATATTGCTTCGTTTACGACATCCCAGGCATAGATATCATCCTGATATCTAGTTACGACTTCCGTAATATGCTCTTTTAATCGGTGAAGCAATACCTCTTTGCTTACCAACTCACCCTGCTCATCAACAAATATCCAATCAGGTGCCTGATTGTGCCAACACAATGCATGTCCTCGCATTTTTAAATCATTCGCTCTAGCGAAAGACACTATTCGGTCAGCTGGAGCCCAATTGAAAGAATCTTCTTGCGGATGAATCGGGCCCATTTTCATTACATTTTCTGGAGTCATGCTTTCAAAGTGCTCCTTGATAAGCTCAGCTTCGGGACCTGGATCAAGAGCCTCCGGATAAACAGCTACCCCCATCGGGAAGTAATTCTTATAGTAATCCTTCAGACCTTTCATTTCGTCCTGATCCATTTTGGAGTTGCAGGACCATAATGTAGACGTCAGAACCAATAATATTACTTGCCTGATGTTATGCATGTTATTCGACTTTAAGTTTTTTGACATAGCGCTTACCCGATATCGTTTGAATGGACACCATATAGACTCCTGGTGGGGTATCTTCTGGTAATTGAAGTTTCTTAGAAGAAGTCTTCAATAACTGTTGTCCAAATAAATCAATCACTATAACACCCTTTACTGGTTCACCCGCGATTATTTCTAAATAATCAGAAGCAGGATTAGGATAAAGAGTCCAATTCATCTCTTCAGATTGTGTCAAAAGGAAAGAAGCGTTCTCAACATATTCTCGAAGCCAGATTAGGGCAGGTCTTTCCGATCCATCCGTATCAATCAGATAGGCTTTTTGTGCATTCCTCCAAAGTCCGGGTCTAAATCCCCATAAAGTGATACCCATAACAGATGGATGCTCCCATAGCAGTGGAAATATCCGTTGATATTCCTCTAATTGCTCCTGACTTGTAGGTCCATCGATATCCAACTCAGTAACCATGATAGGCAGTTCAGTGGATGCCAACAAATCCAGCACGGTTTGCATGGTACCATTGTCAGTAGTAGTCGTAAAAGCATGCCCCTGAACACCAATTATATCAATCAAACCTTCTTCTTTCAGCAAATTGATGATGGTCACATACCTGTTTGCATCAGTGGGATTGTTGAGGATGTTGTAGTCATTGATCATCAATGGAACATTTGGGAAACGCTCCTTTGCCATTCGAAAACCAGTTACTATCCAATCATAACCTGTGGTACCTGTTCCCCCAAGAGCTTGAAGGTAATTACCATTTCCAGAACCACTTGGAGGATCATGTAGAGGTTCGTTGATCACTTCCAAATAATCAATATCTGGATAACGAGCAGCAACTGTATCCATCCACTCCTCAATTTCCTCAAGTTGCTCCTCAGGATCTAATGACTCAATCCATGATGGTTGCTGATTGCCCCACAATAACACATGGTATCTAAATGGAAAACCATTCTGTTTTGCAAAATCATAGGCAGCATCTAATTGAGTAAAGTTGTAAACATCTCTAGTACTTTCAACACTCCCCCATTTCCCGGCATTTTCTGGAGTTACCTGATTCCAATACTGCTCAAAATCCTGAATTTGAGTGTCGCTATGGATACTTCCCAAAAATTTCTCTTTACCATCAGCAATCGGATTTTGTGATTGCGCTGCAAGAAAACTGACTAAGAATAAAGCTGGTAGTAGTTTTATCATGAATTGTTATTTTAAAGTCAAAGTGGCTATCTCAAAAGCTGAAGCACCAAGTTCCAGACTTCTTTTAGTCGGCAATGAGCCTCCAACTGAAATAGTGAATTCACCTTTTTCCAGTTTAGAATTCCCAGCCTCGTCAATTAATTGGAGCATTTCAGTACTGATTGAGAAAGTGACTTGCTGAGTCTCTCCAGCCTTCAAGGAAACTCGTTGAATTCCTTTCAAATCAAATAGAGGAACTCTCACAGATGCCTCTTGATCTGTGATGTAGAGCTGAACAATTTCATCAACATCAAATGAACCTGTATTCTTTAAACTAATTGAAGCCTTTACCTCGCCCCCTTTTCTAATGGTATTGGACGAAAGTTTTAAATCACTATACTCAACTGCAGAATAAGACAGTCCAAAACCAAAGGGGTACAATGGCTCAGCCGTCATGTATTTATAGGTTCTCCCAACCATACTGTAGTCTTCATAATCAGGTAGCTGATCCAAAGACTTTGGAAAGGTTATGGGAAGTCTTCCACTAGGTGAAGTTTTACCGAAAACAACATCTGCAACAGCATTGCCCCCCTCTTCTCCCGGATACCAAACCAATAAAACTGCATCCGCAATTTCATGTACCTCCGCTAAATTCATAGGACTTCCACCTGTTACGATAGCAATTACAGCATTGTCGTTACCATCCTTTAGTTTCTTCAAATAATCAATTTGATTTTTTGGGATATTGTAATCCAAACGATCCCCAAAATGCTCCGAAGCAATGGATGCACCTTCCTCGCCTTCCAGATCACCAGTAATTCCCATGACCATAAAAGTGGCTTCCGAAGTATGAGCAACACCCGAAGACCAGTCTATTGGATTGCGATTGTCTCGGTCTAATAAAGTGCCTGTGTTGAATTGAACCTGACTGCCTGGAGAAATCGCTCCAGCTATGCCCTCCAGAAACGTGACCATATTAGGATTCACTCCAAAATAATTACCAATCAAAGGCTGGATGGATGCCGCATTGGGTCCAGTCACAAAATATCGTTTGTAGTCATTTCTCAACGGAAGAGCCCCATTATTCTTTAGCATCACTATCGATTTGGTGGCTACTTCCCTTGCCAGGGCCCTGTTGGATGCACTGTTTACCACTTCTGGCCCAATTTGATTGTATGGGTTTGACTTATAGCTATCAAACAATCCCAACTTGAAACGGGTCTCTAATAACTTAACCAAAGCATTATCAATTTCTTCTTCGGAAATCATACCCTGACTAACAGCTTCGATTAATGCCGGATATGAATTACCACAGTTTAAGCTAACTCCCGATTTCACGGCCATGACAGAAGCCTCAGCAGCATTTGCAGCCACTCCATGTCCATTTTCAGCAAAAAAATCAACAATCGCCCAGCAGTCACTGAGGATGTGACCATCAAATCCCCACTCTTCTCTTAACAAATCACCAAGTAATGTTTGATGTGCACAACACGCTTCTCCATTCGTTCGGTTGTAAGCACACATAATAGCTTCAACATCTGCATCCACCAGAGCTTTGAATGCTGGCAAATACGTTTCATACATATCTTTTGGTGAGGCCACAGCATCAAATTCATGTCGCAATCGCTCCGGGCCACTGTGCACAGCAAAGTGTTTCCCACAAGCTGCCGTTTTCAAATATTGAGGATGATCTCCCTGTAGACCCTTTACAAAAGATACACCTAATAAAGAGGTCAGGTATGGATCTTCTCCATACGTTTCCTGACCTCTTCCCCATCTTGGGTCCCTGAAAATATTAACGTTAGGTGTCCAAAAAGTTAGTCCGCTATATCTTAAATAATTACCCTGAGCAGATGCTGCATTGTACATAGCTCTAGCTTCATCTGAAATGGCTGAAGAAACTCGATAAGCAAGATCTTCATCAAAGGTTGCTCCCAGACCAATGGCTTGTGGGAAGACCGTAGCTACACCTGCTCGCCCTACTCCATGTAGGGCTTCATTCCACCAATCATAAGGTGGTATACCTAATCGATCTATTGCTGGTGTATTCATCACCATTTGAGCTACCTTCTCTTCCAGCGTTAATTGGGCAATCAAATCACGAGCACGCTCCTCACTACTCAAAGACTCATCGAGATAGGCCTGAGCATGCAGTTGTATAGAGAATGGTAATCCGATGATCAGAATTACCAGACAAATCAAATTTTTCATCATCAGAGGGGTTTGTGATCCATCTACACTAAGATAGATGCGTAAAACCCTACTTAATGGTCGTTTTGACAATATGTAACCCTAAAATCAACAAACGATCCATTGGTTAGACAATTGAACGATTCGTGATCTTACTAACTTGCTCATATGAAAGTCGCAATAAGATCTACGGTAATTGCATTCATTTTGCTAATCTCTCAAACCACTCGCGCTGAGAACGGCTATGACCTGTGGTTGAGATATGCTCCAATAGAGGATCAACAACTACTCAACACCTATCGAAATCAAATTGATGGATTCAAACTAAACGGAAACTCTGAGACTATTGGCGTTATAGAAAGAGAGCTAAAAAGAGGCCTTTCATCACTTTTAGATCAACCCATCAAACGCTCCGATACATCACTTTTAGAAATTGAAATCAATCACCCAGATGTTATCAATCAACTTATTAAGCTAAAAGATGATGGATATATCATCAAACAAGTGGACAATCGTCTGATCATCTCATCCAAAACGGAAATTGGCCTACTCTATGGCTGCTTTGGACTTTTAAGAACACTACAAACAAGAAAACCTCTTAAAAATATTCATTTGATTGATCAACCCAGAATCCAGCACCGGATCCTCAATCATTGGGATAATCTGGATCGAACCTCTGAAAGAGGATATGCTGGTTTTTCCATTTGGGACTGGCATAAACTACCAGGTTATATTGATCAGCGTTACATTGATTATGCCCGAGCCAATGCTTCAATTGGGATAAATGGCACTGTGTTGACCAATGTAAATGCCAATGCTTTGGTACTTACACCCACCTATTTGAAGAAAGTAAAAGCCCTGGCTGATGTATTTCGTGCATACGGAATCAAGGTATATCTCACCGCCAGATTTAGTGCACCCATAGAGACTGGTGGTCTTAAAACAGCAGATCCACTAGATCCAGAAGTAATTAGATGGTGGACTGACAAAGTCAATGAAATATATCAATACATCCCTGATTTTGGAGGATTCCTTGTTAAAGCCAATAGTGAAGGTCAACCTGGACCTCAAAACTATGGACGATCTCATGCCGATGGTGCAAATATGATGGCCAAAGCACTTCAACCATATAATGGGATTGTAATGTGGAGAGCATTTGTGTACAGAAATGAGGAACCTGAAGACCGGGCAAAGCAAGCTTATAATGAATTCATGCCTTTGGATGGTCAATTCGAGGAGAATGTGGTGATTCAAGTAAAAAATGGACCCATCGATTTTCAACCTCGAGAACCTTTTCATCCTCTTTTTGGAGCGATGAAGGAAACCCCTCTTGCAATGGAGTTTCAAATCACGCAGGAATATCTTGGGCAAGCTACCCAGCTCGTCTATCTAGCACCTATGTACAAGGAATGCCTGGAATCGGACACCTATGCCAAAGGCAAAGGATCTACAGTCGCTAGAGCCATTGATGGAAGTCTTTACGATCACAAACTCAGCGCGATTTCTGGTGTAGCGAACACCGGAACCGATATCAATTGGACAGGGCATCCATTTGGCCAATCCAATTGGTATGCATTTGGCAGGCTAGCATGGGATCACCAACTTTCATCAGAAACAATTGCCAATGAATGGACTCAAATGACCTGGGATTCGAAAGCCACTGTAATTGATAACATCCAGTCTATCATGATGACCTCATGGCCTGCAGCAGTTAACTACATGACACCACTGGGGCTGCACCATTTAATGGGTACGGGTCATCATTATGGTCCCGCTCCGTGGGTAAACAACCTTCCTCGAGCGGATTGGAATCCGGCCTATTACCATAAAGTGGATACAATAGGTATTGGTTTTGACAGAACCACATCAGGAAGTGATGCTGTCAGTCAGTACTTTCCGGAAGTAACGCATCTACTCAACGATCCTAAAACGTGCCCTGAGAAATTTCTGCTGTGGTTCCATCATTTACCCTGGGACTATCAAATGAAGTCAGGTAAAGATTTATGGACCGAACTTTGTTTGAGCTATCAGACCGGAATCAACCAGGTAAGAACCATGCAGAAGAAATGGAGTTCTCTCCAATCTGACATTGATGCCGAACGATTCCAGAGTGTAACCATGCTATTAAAAATACAAGAAGAAGAGGCCATCTGGTGGAAAGATGCTTGTCTTTTGTATTTTCAACAATACGCTCAACGACCTTTCCCAAAAGAGGTAGAGACACCTATAAAGTCACTTGAATACTACCAGAGTCTTCAATTTCCATATGCTCCTAGACATTGATTTTCATAAGTCATTGATCAATGCTCCAAATATTCGATTTACGTGGGATGCCAATAAGATGAGTTAAAATAGACACCTTTGTGGTGAAAAGGACAACGTAATGTTGATAAGAACACTATTCTATTGCTGTGCGTTAATCATTTGTCTAGCTAGTCATGGACAAAAACTAACGAATATATTGGTTCAGGATCATGAATCAAAAGAACCTCTAATTGGAGCACTAATTGCTATTGAAGATTCTGATATTGGGGTTGTGACCAGCATCAATGGGAAAGCATCTCTTGAAATACCAGATGGACCTTACACACTTGTCATTTCCTTTGTTGGGTACGAAACAAAAACACTGTCGCTGATATTTCCATTAAAAAAATCAGAACTGATTATTGAACTGGAAAGTGGCGAAGAGCTGGAAGAAGTGATAGTAACAGCTACCAGAAGCAGTCGATCAATTGAAAACACACCAACACGAATTGAAGCAATTACTTCCGAGGAACTAGGCGAGAAAGCCGTAATGAATTCATCGAATATCTCAATGCTTTTGCGAGAAAGTTCAGGAATAATGGTTCAGCAGACCTCCGCAAACAGTGGAAATCAAACCCTCAGAATTCAAGGACTGGATGGTCGGTACACTCAGTTGCTTAAAGACGGTTTTCCGTTGTTTGGTGGTTTTGCAGGTGGACTTAGCATCATGCAAGTTCCGCCATTAGATCTTCAACAAGTCGAGGTGATAAAAGGTAGTGCTTCTACCCTTTATGGTGGTGGTGCGATAGCAGGACTTGTAAACCTGGTCAGTAAGCAACCACAAGAAGACAATCTAGAACTAAGCCTGATGTTGAATCAAACTTCGGCAGGAGGAACAACCCTAAATAGCTTTTATTCTCAACACTATAAAAAAACTGGACTGACCCTTTATGCTGTCGCAAACAGGCAAGATCCTTATGACCCAAATAGGGATAACTTCTCAGATATACCGAAAGTCAGAAGCGTGAGTCTGAACCCTAAATTTTTCTGGTATCCTTCAAATAAAACAAAGTTATGGATCGGTTTGAATGGAACCATTGAAAATCGGATCGGAGGCGATCTTGACGCGATTAAAGGAAACATTAGTCCCACGCATGATTTTTCTGAACAGAATCTATCAGACCGATACTCTTCTCAGGCTCATTTTGAACATCGTTTTTCTGATCAATCTCACCTGACCATTCGAAATAGTATCAATTACTTTGATCGTGAAATTACCATTCCGGACTATGCATTTCACGGACAGCAGTTGGGTACCTATTCTGAAATCACTTATGCTATCAATCAGCATAAACTGGATTGGATTATGGGAGTCAACTTTTATACAGACTCCTTCAAAGATGTTGAAAATTCCACTGAAAATCGTGACTATCAATTAATTACCGAAAGCCTATTTGCTCAAAACAACTGGGATCTATCAGATAAACTTGTTTTAGAAAGTGGCTTTCGCCTAGACCACAATCATACCTATGGCTATTTTCCTTTGCCAAGAATCTCCGTTCTCTTCAAAAGCAATAAGAATCTAACCTACAGAGTTGGTGGTGGATTAGGTTACAAATTACCCACCATTTTCAATGAAGAGAGTGAAGTACTATCCTTCCAGGGAATTGAAGGATTGGATCAATCAATAGTTGATGCTGAGACATCACGAGGAGTAAACTTCGATATAAACTACGATGTGCTAATTGGAGATAAGTTCACACTGTCGGTGAATCAACTTTTCTTTTATACTCAACTGAAAAACACCCTTATCCTACAAACATCGACCGATGACACTTATTACTTCGACAATTCACCAAACCCAGTTCGAAGTGTTGGTTTTGAAACGAATATCAAATTGGGACTTGATGATTTTAAGCTCTTTTTACAGTACAGCTATACGGACGTGGAGCAGTTTAACAATGGTGCAAATCGTCAAAAACCACTCACTGCTAAGCACAACTTTGGCGCAACACTGATGTATGAAGTAGAAGAAAAGTGGCGAGTGGGGTATGAATTATATTACATTGGAAACCAGTATCGAAGTGATTATACCCAAACTCAGGATTACTGGATGATGGGAATCATGGCCATGAGAGAATTTGAGCGATTATCTATTTTCTTAAATTTTGAAAACTTCACAGATACTCGTCAATCCAGATTTCAAGATATGATCATCCCTCCAGCGACCACCCCTACCTCCACTGAGATCTGGGCACCAACTGATGGTTTTGTTGCAAATGGTGGAGTGATGATTCGTTTCATGTAGCCATGATCACTCACTTCTCAATGCTTTGATTGGATTGTCTACCGCAGCTTTGTATGCATAGTAAGCCACGGTGACCCACGAAATGATCATAACCAACACTCCACTTAACAATAGCAGCCAGACTGAATTATCAATTCTATAAGCAAAACTCTCGAGCCATTCATTGAGACCCCACCAGGCAATAGGAAGTGCAATAACTGAAGAAATCAGTACCAGTTTGATGTAGTCTTTGGACAGGAGAAGTACAATATGATTGATACTCGCTCCCATTACTTTTCTTACGCCTACTTCCTTGGCTCTTCGCTCCACTACAAATCCCATCAATCCGAATAATCCCAAACAGCAAACAAAAATTGCCAATCCAGAAAACAAGACAAATAATTGTCCGGTAAGCTTTTCAGCTTCGTAATATTGAGCCATTGATTCATCCAAATAGTTGAATTCAAACAGTTGATCAGGAGCGAATTTGGACCACAGACCATCCAATGACGCTATTGCCTGACTCATATTTCTAGGGTCCAATCTGATGGCAGCAGCTCTAACCTGCGGAGGGAAACCACTGCTAGCCAATATGAATGGACCAACGGGTTGATACAATGGCTCTATCTGAAAATCTTCAACCACCCCAATGATTGTCATGGAAAACTCTCCATCCAATATTACCTTATTCACAGCTTCATCAGGAGTCCAGCCCATATACTTCGCTCCTGTTGCATTCAGAATGACTTTGGACGGATTCTCAGATTCTTTATCCACCTCGTTGAGTCGGAAATTTCTACCAGAAAGAAGCTCAAAACCCATTGTAGGAATAAACTTCTCATCCACATTGAGTGAATTCATATTCACCCAATTTTCTTCTTGTTCCATATTTCTAACAGCCATTCCTGTGCGAATGCCATCAATTGGAAAACTACTAATAGACACATTATTTACTCCAGGTAATTCAATCGCTCTATTAGCAAACGTCATTATCTTTTCGTCATTAAAAGGTAGTTTACTAACACTTATAACTTGCTCCTTATCAAAGCCAAGGGGTTTATTCGAGATAAAGTGCATTTGCCTGTAGACAGTGGTGGTTCCTGCCAATAAAATCACGGCTATACACAGCTGACCTACCACTAAAGCATGTCGGAGACGCTGCTTACCATGTACAAGCAATACTTTTTGAAAAATAGCGGAAGGCCTAAAATGTGAAAGATACAGGGCAGGATAAAATCCAGCGAGCAAACCCAATAGGATTGGCGTCAATGATAATAACGCAAGATAAATTGGTTCTGAGAAAACATCCAGCGAAATAGATTTACCTATAATCTGATTGAAATAAGGGATGAATAGCTGAGTGATGGGCAACGCAATTAACAAAGCCACAAGGCTAAGAAGCGTGGATTCCATCAAATACTGTTTTATTAAGTCGTTTCTACTTGCGCCCACGGTCTTTCGAATTCCAACTTCTCGTGTTCGTTGTGATGCTCTTGCGGTTGCAAGATTTACGAAGTTGACTATTGCCATCAATAAAATAAACACGCCAACAATGGCGAAAAAATACACGAATAGTTCACTGGAATTAGCCTCGAATTCACCTTTCAAATTAGAGTATAAGTGGATTGAGGTTAGCGGTTGTAAAAAATACCGATAATAGTTACCTGCATTCAACCACTCCTGATAACCATCGTCACCAATTGATTGATGTTGCTCCGATATTTTATTGATTTTATTAGTCAATTCAACAATATCTGTTTCTTCATGGACTTTGATATAGCCATACATGGCCCAGGTGCCCCAAGATTTCATGATCCAATCTGGGGGGTGTATTGCTTCCATACTACAGATGACTTCATAACTAAAATGACTGGTGGCTAATGGGTCTGCGATAACAGCTTCCACAACAAAAGACTGTTTTTGTTCGCCTAGAATCATCTGGAATACACGACCAATTGCATTTTCATTTTTGAAAAATTTTTTAGCTGCTGATTGGGTAAGAATAAGTCCATCCTTACGCTTAAAAAAATCATTAGTGACTTGCCCATGAAGCACAGGAGTTTTGAACAAATCAAAAAATCCAGAATCCACGACTGTAATTGATTCTTCCTGCATTTTTTGCCCTTCTGGTGCAAACATGAGCTTTTCCGGATAAAAACGGGTGTAATTCTCTACCTCCGGAAGAATCTCAGTTATTGTGGGGGCAACTATTGGAGCAATAGCAGCCCAGGTCTTTTCCTGATTTGGGTAAATTCTATTGAGCGCGATTCGATAAATATTTTCTGAATTCGGATGATGCTTATCGTAAGACAACTCATAATGAACATAAGAAACAATGATCAGACATGCTGCCAGACCGATGGCCAATCCAGCAATGTTCAATATAGTGTGAAGACGATGTTTTAAAAGGTTTCTCCAGGAAGCGAGTAGGTATTGATAAAGCATATTCGTAAAATTTGGAATTAGGTAAATTATCTTTTCCCACTACTATGCCACCCAACACTTATACCTGATTTACAGACACTTAACGATTATTTAAGCAAATCCATTCTGTTTCACTTTGACACAGCCTGTTTCATATCGTAACAATCGAAGAAACAACAAAAAACCTGTATATCAATCACTTAAGGAACATAATAAAATTTTTCCAGAGAGTATCATCCTTCCACCGAATACTTGCCCCTGATTGGATGTTCATTATTTGTTCGAGCTATTTGAATTGATCCTTCTCAAATCCTTTTCAAACCTATTTTTCTTTTAAATTGCGCCCTAGATAACTATGAAAAAGAATATCATCATCGCCATTGCCGTAGTTGTTGGATTTTACTTAATCCTCTACTTCTGGAATCAAGAAAATAACTCAGAAAAACAACATCCGACTATTCATAGTTCGGCTGCCAAACCAGATGACTTCCTAATGGAAGCCAAGGACTATGAAGAAATGGCCAGACATGATCGCAGCGCTTATAGCCTGGAGCAAGCTATTCAGGCGATCTGGAAATTGGAGAAGGATGTGGATGACGAAAGTTTTGATCGACTGGAGCACACCATTCGCAAACTAGAAGAGGTGCACAAACACATTCTTCGTGACTCTATTCCTTCATCTGAGATGTTAAAAGCATTCGAATATGCATTGGGTAATCTTGCACATGCAGAACTAGAAGTGGCTGAAAAGTATTCTAAATCAAATCAAACAAGCAAAGCCAAAACAGCTCTGAAGTATGCTCAGGTGCACGTCAAAAACGCTTTACTACTTCATCACTCAGAGGATTCTACCAGGCAATCTGGACTGCATTTGCTACATGAAATGGATAGCCTTTTCGGTCTGGAAAGTTTGAGTGACCCTGAAAATACTGCATCCCTGGATCAGTTAATTAAAGAAGTAGATGCTCTGGTTTCTAAAATTGATGACTCCAAAGAATAAGTATTGAGGATTTATTCTACTAGAATTTTATACCCTTTCATACCTCTTTCCGTCCATAATCTCACTAAATAGATACCTCGATTCATCTTTCTGAGATCTAGTGTTTGACGGGTACCTACACCTGCTGTAGGTACTCTCATCTCATTTCCGTTCAGATCATAGACTTTCAATCTGGAGATGGGTAGGCTGGGTGATTCTAAGTACAAGTAGTCACTTGTTGGGTTAGGAAAAATCCTTACCGACATCTGTTCAGGAAGAGTCAAAATAGTTTCATCAGGAAAATCAGGACTTTCGTAATTGTAAAAATCAGGCAATTCATCAAGTGTCAACACGTAATCATGCTGATAAACTTCCACGACATGACTCACTTCATTCTTCTGGCCATCCATTATAAAATCACCGCTCCAAACCACAAACCAGCTCCATCTTGCTTTTTGATCATCTAGAGCTGAAGGATCTGGTATAGTCCCCGTCTCTGAGAGGGTGATAACTTTCTTTCCTTCATGAACGCCAGCCATATCATCAAACATGCTAAAGTTGGTTGCATAATTACCATTCTCTAGATAGATATCAGCTCCTATTATATCAACAAATTGATCTCCAGGATACCAATCAAGAGCATGTTCAGAATTGGTACCGGTCCAAACCCAGATGAGGTTATTCAACCCATGTTCATCCGTCAATCGATCATACATCAGTTTCCACAACCAGACACAAACTTCAGGTCCTTTGCTTCCCCACCAAAACCAGGTGCCTTCGGCTTCATGTAGTGGACGCCAAAGCACAGGAACTTTAGCGTCTTGTAGCTTTTTTAATTCAGCTGCAATGACATCAATATCTCTAATGAGCAACTCATACTCCTCTGAATTCTGATCATTCATAGCGATGGTAGGATCAAAAGTGGTCGCATAGGAATAAAATCCACTCCACCATGGCGCATCATCTGTATTCAGTAGGTCTTTGGGAGCATTCCAATGCCACATCAAGGAAACAATCCCTTTGTCCTCTTGCCACCACTCAATGGCCAAATCAGTTTGCTCTGAAGAAGTCCCATTCGCTACACGGCTAGGAGAATAATCAATAAGATCAAATCCTTTGATTGCGGGCAGATAACCTGTTCGATCACCGATGTAATCCAATTCCAGATCCCCTCCATCACTGGCTTGCTGACCAGAGATGATTCGATGCCCATAGTAATCTCTTAGAAAGAGAAACAGCGTCTCAGTTTCAAAACTCGAATTTTCAGTTACCAGCTCAGTTGAATAGTTATGTATTTCATTCGGAGTGGTAGGAGATACTCTCACAAAATCCACATCAAAATACCCCCAGTTCTTCACTATTTTTACTTTATTGACACCCTCCTCCAGCATGATCTTTCCGAAATATCCCTCCTGAAAGGTTTGAGAACTCGGAAATATTTGACTCCCCACATAGCCGCCGTTCACATAGATATCATTGGTCTTTTCTCCATTAGGCGCAGCAAATCCAACCCAAAGATCAAAAAGACCAGCTGCATCAACTGAAACAGAAATGGAAACCGCATCACCATCATTATCAAAACTCGTTACATAACCATCACCAGAATACCCAGCTCTGGAATTGGCGATGGAGGTTCCAGTAAGTGTGCCGGTTTCGGCTTCAAACTTCTGTGCATGAAGGACCAATCCAATAGTGTAAAGGATGGTAAAAAAGGTATATCTAAACATAGCCAGACAAAAACAGATCGAGTGACCGGCAAAGATCACTCGACCAATAGTTCAATTGTTTTGCGAACATGACAATGTCTTCGTAGCAAGAAGTTCATTGACCATTGATCAATATTAACTAACTCAAACGCTTTTTCTAGGTACCATTTTCACCGAGAAAGGGGTCATTTTGTATCTAGTTACAATTCAGTAGCATTCTTCTCTTCAGCAGCCTGAGCATACTTGGATGGAAGCATCTTGTAGGCTTTCTTAAAATACTTGGTAAAGTATTTCGGATTATTGAACCCCACACTATAAGCCACTTCTGCGACATTCAACTGACTCTTCTCAAGTAATGCGGCCGCTCTTTTGATCCGAACTTCCCGAATAAACTCAATAGGTGTCTTACCAGTTAGTTCCAGAATCTTCTTATACAATTGCCCTCTACTAACAGCCATTTCACTACTCAGTTCCTGCACGGAGAAATTCGCATTTGAAATATTCGCATCCACCACATCAAGAGCCTTGGTAATAAATTTCTCATCGAGAGATGTGATTTCAATCTCTTTTGGTTTGGCTTCTACCCGATGCTCCTGAGCATGAATCAATTTTTGTAATTGGATGGCCGACTTGATAGCCTGTACAAGAATCTCGAAATTAAAAGGCTTGGTGATGTACTCTATGGCTCCTGCCTCGAAACCTTCTAGTTTTTGATCATCCGAATAATGTGCTGTCAGAAGAATTACAGGAATATGAGCTGTACGTGGATCGTTTTTAATTTTCTTACAGAGCTCAATTCCATTGAGCTCTGGCATCATAATATCCGTAACCACCAGATCTGGCTGATTGGCTAATATCTTCTTCCAGGCTTCTTTACCATTTGGTGCTTCGTAGATATTATAGAACTCTTTCAAGTTATCTTTTAGGTAGAACCTAAAATCCGAGTTATCATCAGTCAGCATAATCGTGGCCTCATTGTCCTGATGTATGATTGGCATCTCTTCCTCTTCTAGAGAATCGATCAGATCAGTAGGTTCATGATATTCTGTGAGCTTTTTCATTGGCAGCTCAAAAATGAAACTACTACCCTTTTCTACTTCACTCTCCACCCAAATATGACCGTCATGCATCTCCACAAACTCTTTGGTAATAGACAGCCCGATCCCACTTCCATGATTTAGATTCTGTGATGACTTGCTATCTACCTGGAAGAATCGATTGAATACATCATTGAGCCGCTCCTGTGGAATTCCAATTCCTGTGTCAGTCACTACAATTCTTATGGTATGCACATCTTCCCGATAGGCCACATCCTTGACTGTAACATCAATTTTTCCACCAGAATGAGTAAACTTAAAGGCGTTGGAAAGCAAGTTGAAAAGAATTTTCTCTATCTTATCACGATCGAAAAGCGTCAGAAAATCATTCATGTTGGAATGAAAATGTAAACGCACCCTTCTATCATTGGATAAGTCAGAAAACGACTCAGTAATACTTTTAATAAAGTCTACCAAATCACCAGTGGCTAAAGACAAACGATGTTGATTAGCCTCCATTTTACGGAAATCCAGCAGTTGATTCACTAAAGTCAATAACCGCTTGGCATTCCGTTGAATCATCTCAAAATGTTTCAGATCACTGTGATCAGTACCGGTCTTCAGCAATCGCTCAATTGGAGTCAAAATCAGTGTCAATGGTGTTCTAAACTCATGACTGATATTCGTAAAGAACTTAATCTTCATCAAGTCCAACTCGTGCAGTCTTTTGGCCTCAAATTGATCCTGTTCTACTCTCGCTCGGAAGCGTTCCTTATTGATAATGGATCGTCGTGTTAAGAACAGAATAACCATAAGAATCAAAGCATACCCGGCATAAGCATATGGAGTCTGCCACCACGGTGAAAGGATCTGAATATTTAACGTTTTGGCCTTACTATTCCATCGCTGAGTTTGATCACTAGCCATTACTTCAAACGTATAAAAACCTGGATCCAGGTTCGTGTAATTGGCTCGATGAATGTTGGGTCTCACCACCCACTTATCATCAAATCCAATCAATCGATACTTATAATTGATATTTTCCTGTCGGTAAAAGCTCAGAGAGGTAAACTCAACAGTAAAGGAATTTTCATCGTGCTTTAGGACAAGATCCTCCGTATTATTCAGTCCATTCTCAAACCAAACACGTTCGTTGAAAAGATCCCCAGGCTTCACTTGCTGGTTGGATATGAAGAAGTTTAGAAAGACCAATTCGCTTTCTTCATCATTGACTTTGATCTTATCCGGATCAAAAATGTTTAATCCATTCTTTCCTCCAAAGGCAAGGTCTCCGTTTCTCAGCTTCAGTACTGATCGTTCATTGAACACATCTCCCTGTAGTCCATCCGAGATATCGAAATTATGAAATGTAGGTTTTGAGTCTTTGAATGTCAACTTGGAAATCCCCTTTGGTGTGCTCAACCAGTAGGCACCTTCATCATCCTGGGCCGTAGCAGCCACAATATTCTCAGGCAGTCCTTCCTCTTTGGTGTAATTGGTGAATTTATCCGTTTCATGGTTGTACTTACTCAAACCATACATGGTTCCTATCCACATATCATTATCCTGATCACAGAAAATGTGTAAAATGGAATTATTACTCAACGATTCTGGATTTCCAGTTTCACGAAGTATGTGTCTAAGGTTCTTAGGATCGCCATCAAATACCTGCAAGCCATACCCGGTACCAATCCACATCCTACCATCTTGGTCTTCACTAAAACTGGTGATATAGTCAGAGTTGAGGGTTTGATTGCTCAAACCAAAGTGATACAGTTTATTAAAATTCTCATCATAGACATCTACACCACCTTTCAAAGTACCAACCCAGAGTCTGTTTTTGCTATCCAGCAGTAGATTCCATACGCTGTTGTCTGAAATGGAGTTAGAGTCCTCCTCATTGTGATAAAAAGACTTGAATTTTTTCCCATCAAAATAATTCAATCCTCCAAAATAAGTCCCAAGCCAAAGTCCTCCCTTTGCCCCTTGACACATGCTTACAACGATATCGGTACTTAGGCTGTTAGGATCAGATGGATTGTGAGTGTAATTGGTGTATTTACCTGTTTTAAGATTAAAATGGGTCAACCCCCCACCATCGGTACCCAGCCACAAACTACCTCTTTTATCCTCAACAATTGGCCAGATATCGTTGGCATTGGTAGGATGAACACCTTGTTGCTTATAGAAATTAAAAGAGACAGCCTCGCTCGAAAAATAATTAACTCCTCCTTTATTGGTTCCCAACCATACCAACCCATTATTATCCTGAAACATGGAAATGATACTATTGTGGCTTAAGGACTTTGGATCTGATGGATTGTTAACAAAACTAATGTAAGACCAATCTGACTTATTGATCAGCGTCATCCCACCATGATCCACTCCAACAATGATACGATCATTTTCATCCTGAACGATACCGGTCACGATATTTGATCCCAACTCATTTACCCCATAGTGTTTATGAGCATTGTTTTGTGGTTCGTAATAGCAAATCCCAAACGAATTATCTTTACTGTAAAACCAATAACCACCCGTATTATCTACAAAAGTCATGAGGTCATTCATGCCCTGCAAATGATCCGGATACGTCATGAACGTGGTGTTATTCGCATCCTTTACATTTACCAATTCAATTTCACCGTCTGAGTGAATTAGAGCAATATTGCCTAACCCATCCAGATTCATACTGGTCACATCACGATAAGATCCACCGTAGTGATAAACCCGCTTTTCACTGGTGATGTATTTCTTAACCCCGACATTGTCTATGACAAACCAGTAATTTCCAACCGGATCTTTCAGTACGTCGGTCAGGTTATAGTTATTTACCTGAAGCTCGGTGAGCAAAGCAGTGATATCTACGAACTGTTCCTTATGGATATCATAGGCAAACACTCCGTAGTGAGACTTGACCCAAATTCGTTGCTCTGGTCCTTCTTTTAACCAAACGACATTTGGATCACTAGGTGAGAAAGGATCACTTTCGTCAAACTCCAACACTTCAATATTGTGGCCATCGTAGCGGTTGAGTCCCGATCGTGTTCCAAACCACATAAATCCAAAGTTATCCTGGTATATGGTTCCAACTCTGTTGTGAGACAATCCATCTCTAATGTCGAGATGCTCGAACCTGATCTGTGGGGTTTGTGACCAGGTGTTTAAAACTCCTCCTATCAAAAATAGAAGTAAGCTGGTTTTGAGGGATTTAAACATCATTTCAGGGGTAGGGTTTAGTATAAATTTAATAAATTCACACCGGGGAAAAGTGAGAATCCATGTCTAATTTGTTTTACATCACATATAAGTTCTTATTCCTCTATTTCTATTCTAAAAGGCACAGCTGGTAATTCCTCCTCGTTGTACAAAGTAGCTTCAGGATTATCACCCCAGGCATAGGAAACTGATTTTGGGTTCTTCACATTGCTTGCTGAAACAATCACCACATCTCCTTTGATCTCTGCATCGGCCCATTCCCAATCTCCATTGCTATCCTGAAGAGCAAAGCCTTTTAATTCTCCTTTACTCATCAAGCCAGATCCAACATGGTCAAAAGTTATTTTGACCATCCCTTCATCTTTTACAGCACTTTTTACCATCGGGCCTGAGAATACCACATCCTCACCATAGCTTACCTTTTTGGCTGCCAACCATAGTCGCTTACCTACATCCTGTTTGTTACGAGGATGAATATCATCAGCATTTCCAATATCAATTGTCACAGCCATAGCTGTATTAGGTAAAGCAAGTGTCTGAGTTTGAGCTTCGCGCAATTCCGCCCATTGACTTTCCACAGGTTGTTCTTGTCGTTTCATGAAGTTGGCTAACTGGACGTAAAGGAATGGAAGATCCTCGCCCCAAAGGTATCTCCAATCTCCAATCATGTTTCCGAACAATTCTTGGTAATACTGTGGTTTGTCAGCATTAGACTCACCCTGATACCAGATGACGCCTCTTGCTGTATATCCTCCGATTGGGGCAATCTTGGCATTGTAGAGAAAAGATGGCATCTGAAACATCTTGACAGCCATGGGAATCTTTGGCTCGATATCATTGGAATACTTCCAATTCCCCTCAAGGGATACTTTGACACCATTCACTTTCAACCACATTTCATTCGGGCGACCGAAATAGACATTGTTATCCCATGAATTAGCAACGCGATAGGTGATGACATTTTTACCCGATTGAACCAATTCAGGATTTATCGCCAATGGTTTTGTATCCTCATTCCATTGTTTGGACCAGAGCAACTCTCCGTTGAAAAAGACGAAAGCTTCCTGCACCACATTGCTAATGAATAATTCTACTTCCTGAATGGTATCTGGAGATAATTGAACGTCCCGACGCAACCAGGCTAAATCGGTCATCTTACAATTACACGGCAAATCGTATTTCTGCCAATTACTGTCATCAAAATCCACCATTTGAGCACCACTAGCCACAGCGCCAGCCTCATCTCTCATTAGCTCCCACTTTCGCTCATCTTTTTGCTCGTTTTCTTTTTCAACTTCTGTCCAGGGTTTCTTAGGATGAAGAATCGTATCAGCAATTTCCTCATAACCTGTAGTCCTTGTCAAGGTCTCAATGGATGTCCAAGCCTCCGCGGGAGTACCTCCCCAATGACTTTCAACTACACCAACAGGCACTCCCTTTTCAAGATGGTTCTGTTTTGCAAAAAACCAGGCTACGGCAGAAAATTTTGGACTATTCGTATCACATGCAATCAACCACTCACCTCCAGAAATATCTTGCAATGGTTTGGAAGAATAATCATTAGGCACTTTATAAACTCTGACTTGTGGATAGTTAGAATCTTTCACTTCAGCTTCCCAATCATTCACATTCCATTGGAGCTGCCACTCCATATTGGATTGCCCTCCAGCGATCCAAACATCTCCGACCAACACATCTGAAAATGTAAGAACACCCTCCGAATCCGAAACTGTCATGGTATAAGGACCACCAGCTTTCTGAGCTTTTAAAGATCCTTCAAAGTAACCAGTTTCATCTGCCTTGATCTTTTGACTTTCTCCGTTGAAAGCCAAAGTCACTTTGGACTTGGGGCCAGACCATCCCCAAACTTTGATGGGTTGGTTTCTTTGTAGTACCATATGATCTGCAAAAAGCTTTGGCAATTTCAGTTGGGCCTGAGCAGAGTAGGTAAGGAATAGTACAATTATGATAAATAGCTGTCGCATAAAAATGGTTACTTAAGTGCTTTCCCCTTTTTATAGGGATTTTTCATATCCTTCTCAAAATAAGTTAAAGGATCCACATCAAACAATTGAAAGTCAGGAACGCTTGGATGGCCCTGATAAGGAGCATAATGATGTGTGGTATTTGCATTTCTCCAAACCAACAGCCAGGCTATGTCTATATCTTCATCATTTGCTTTTATGGGTTCCAAAATCACCTGGGTAAACCAATCAGATCTTGTCACACCTTCTAAACCTGTCTCTGTTAAAGCAGCTACCTTCCCTTTTTCACGAGCAATTTTGGTAATCAACTTCAAACTCTCCACGAAGTACTGTGCCTGTTGCTCTGGACTATCTCCGCCTCCAGCTCTCCCAACATCTCCATAATTATCTATCCCAATAATATCCACATAATCATCTCCGGGATAACCCCACAGATAGTTTTGCTCCGGTATGGTATCTAATCGCAATCTACTTCGATCAGGAGAAAAGGCATATAATAAATGGTGAAGTCCCTTCTCATTTTTCAGATAATCGACAGTGAATCGAAACAATGCGATATAATCCTCCTCTGAAACATTCCCTTTGCCCCACCAAAACCAATCTCCATTGTGTTCATGCCATGGACGGAAGATGATAGGAATTTTTTGAAATGCAGATTGGAAGGAATTGAAGAGGTCGGCCAAAAGATCCAATTGCTTGACAAATTCCTCGTGTTTGGATCCTCCAGGAAGTAAATCTGGGACGGACGGAGTTTTATCCCAACTATTGCTACCAGTAGTCAGGTTATCCAAGTGCCAGGAGAAGGTATTGATAGCTCCCATTTTGTAAGCTTTCTTCACCCACTTGCGCATGTTGTCAAACTTCACCTGATCAATATTGGATTCATTCGATAATCGACTTCCTACATCCCAACCATGTACAGCCGGAAAAGTCCCAAGAACATCCTTTACATCAGACCGTCCACGTTCAGCCTTCCAACCAACACCATAAGCCTGATCATCCTGATGACCAAACATGAATCCTGTTTTAGAAATCTCGTGGAGGTTTATCAATAAGCATTCGGTTTTCTCTGTGGCTTGCTCATCAATGGGCATCTGAGCCAGTACCACAAGCGGTAACATCAATGACACCATGAAAGCCCATTTCATCATTCTCCTCATCATTTGGTTAGTTGATACAGCAACATTTCTTCTGGGGTCGGTAACACAAGGGATGAACCGTCAAATCATCCCTTGTCACCAAAAAATTGAAGAAGTGTAAACTTGTTCTATTCCTTAATAATACGTGTGATTGATCGATTTACAATCAGCTGTGAACATTTGAACCACCCATTGAAACGATTTATGACACTAGAATTCCTCTCCGAGTGATTTATGTAGCGAATAGAGGATAATTTACTCATTGAGGTTACCTTATGTTATCATAAAGTATTAATACAAAATAATCTTTAAATATTAATATTTTCATCGCCATGAAAAACATAATGATTCTGTGCCTAATGGCACCCCTGGTAGCTTTTGCTCAATACGAAAGCCGATCAATTACCGTTTACGGTACTGCTCAACAGGAAATCAAACCGGACGAAATCTGGATTGATGTTCACTTTGAAGAGCACACCAAACTGAAGAATTCTATGATGGATGATCAGGTCAAAGAATTTCAGTTGATATTGTCTAAGTGGGATATTTCTCAGGACAATGTAGAGATGACAGATTTTACCAGCTCACGCTACAGCACCAATACCAATGGACGAGTATCACTGAGCAAGGAGTATCGATTAAAGTTGACCAACTACAGAATAGTTAATCAGCTATTGATAGATATTGTAGCCACCGGAGCCCAACGGGTTTTCATCTCCGACCTTAAGTACAATGATCTGGAAAACATGAAGCTTGAGGTCACCAAAGAGGCTATTGAGAACGCTCGCAACAAAGCAGCAATGATGGTGGAAGCCCAGGGTGACCAATTAGGGAAAACGCTATCCATTAAAGAGTATGGAGCAGAGGACTCAGAATACAGTTCCTATAGGTATGAATCCACATTTACCTACAGAAGCAGGATGAATGCAACAGGCGCAGTTAGCCGGTCGATGCCTGCTCAGGAAGAATTCAATGTCAAAGAGGTCATTATCAACTCCAAGGTGAAAGTGACATACATGCTGCAATAATCAACCGATTATGTTTCAATTAGGGAGGCTATCATTCGATAGCCTCTGCTTTACCATAAATCAAGTTTCCCTGCTTTTGCATTCTTGGCCTCCAGATATGACAAGAGTTCTTTTGCATCTTCTCCTCCTTTCTGAGCATGGTGTATCAGGGTAAAACCGTGAGGTCCTGCACTATTGATCAACTGGGGATATTCATCAAGTATTGGTTTGACAAGATTGGTTTTACCAAGCATCGTCAAAGCATGAATAGTGGGACGAGCACCTAGTTCTATTAAGTAATTGACAACCTCCTTATTTCCTACATGACCACCAGCGCCAATACCTGTTTCAAAATCTCCTCCACCCCAATCCCAGGAACTATAAATCAAATTAGGAAACTCTGAAATAAGTTCTTTGACCTTATCAAGGTCTGAATGTGAAGCTCCCACGAACTGACGAACAACGTCCTTTTGATATGCCTCTGGTTTGTCCTGACCCAGAATGGTATTAGGTGCTACAATCAATCCTGTAGTTAGCAAACCTGCTCCTTTCAAAAATGAAGATCTTTTCATGTGAATGTGGTTTAGAACTTATATACGGAACCTTCATTTGAGCCAGCTAAATAATTACATCAATGGTGTGAGTCGATCAATCTTTCGCTACAGGTATAATACCACGTGCAGCATTGTCATCAATCAACCCTTTAGCATAATCCCAAAGNACTTTTGATCCGTTACCAATAACCTTTGTTTTATTAACCACCTTATCGTTTTATTAACCACCTTATCCAAAGGAACCTGGTATTCAGCCCAAGTACCACCTTCATTGGANGCATTCTGCATGATGGGTTCCAACCGATCAATGGATCTCGCAAAACTTGCTTCCGCTGTTTCCCCGTCTTCAAACTCTAGCCAAACTTCTATTAGGTCATTCGCCTGTTCTTCAGGAAGCATCCCAAAGATCTCTTTAGCAGCCTTCAATTCATCTTCGGTATTGTCATGACTTTTGTTGTTATCATACAGAAACGTATCTCCTGCATGAATCTCAACAATGTCATGAATGAGCAACATTTTGATGACTTTGAGCAAATCGACTTGCTGATTGGCATGTTCGGAAAGAACCAGAGCCATCATCGCTAAATGCCAGCTATGCTCTGCATCATTTTCATGACGATCACTTTTGAACAGTCTCGTCTTGCGAACTATGTATTTGAGCTTATCAATGTATTCTAAAAAGGAAATCTGCTGGTCAAATCGTGTTGGTTCTGTCATCGGATGTTGGTTTTGCCTTCAATCTACTCTTTAGATAAGACAAATACTCCGCCACCTTGTTTTAAGGTCATGGTATTCTCGGTGGTATCAAACTCCAATACAAGTCCAGCCTGATCAAATTTAAACTTGTCCTTTTCCACAGCATCCAGTGGAAAGGAAGACTGACCAGTGGCCTGTCCAATCAAAGTCGTTCCATCCTTTGATATGGTGACCTTCATTGGAAAAGTAGGACTTGAATACACTCCCAAATAAGGATCCAATTCTTCACTGGAGAGTTCCAAAGCAGGTTTAAAGTCAGGTAGTTCATATTCTTTACCAAAATAAATACTCAATACCCCGATCATGATATCGTTGCGAGGCATAACAATTCCATTTCCCGTGTACGCGAGCGACACCTTCTCCTCGGGAAAATAAAATGCATTGGATTGAAAACCATCAATACCTCCGGTATGACCAAAGGCTTTCTTATCATAAAAAGGAACCTGAAACATCCCAATTCCAAAACCATCTTTAATGTCCATCATTGTATCCAGCGATTTTTCAGAAACCAATTTTCCAGTAAAGAGAGCATTAAGGAAAACATTAAGCTCCGTGGGTGTAGCGTTGATGGAACCAGCTCCTCTTGGAACAGACGGATCGGTTAATGTAGCCATGGTCCACTCTCCACCTCCATGGAAATAGGAATAGGCATCCGTTCCATCACTTTTCAGTGGTTGCTCATAGCTTGCCAGTTTCAACTTCAACGGCTTTAGAATTTCTTTCTGCAACACCTCACCAAACGATTTACCAGAGACCTCNTCNACAATGAAGGTAAGCAGGATGTAATTGGAATTAGAATAAGCTGCTTTCGAATCCGGCTCAAATGCNGCTTCATANTTGCTGATTTTTTCAATCTGCTCGTCTTTCGTAATTGGACTCTCCATCCACTGGGTATAAGTGGGCTCATCCGTCAAGCTAAAAATACCGCTCCGATGACGAAGCATCATATCGATGGTAATCTCCTCGGCGTTGGCTATATCCGGGTAAAAGTCACTTAGCTTTTGATCCAAACTTAGTTTGCCATCGTCTACCAGTTTCATGATAAGCGTTGCTGTAAATGTCTTAGTGATGGAACCAATTCGGTAGGTGGTTGTCGGTGTAGCTTTGGTGTCTTCTTCTACATTGGCGTATCCGATGGATTTTTGATAAACCTCTTTACCATCCTGAAAAATGGAAAGACTCCCCATGCCTTTATCATTGGACTCAATGAGTTCCATGAACTGATCTAGTTTGGATTGATCAAAGGTTTGGGCTGGTAAATGATGGATGGCTACCACCGCCAGGACAAGCAGGGTATTTCTAAAAAATCTCATAGGTCTAGTAAAGTTAGGTTTCACCTAACCTATACGATGCTAGTCTATCAAATGTTGGAAAGGATGTACCTAATGATCATTTCATACTTGAAGGGATGAAAGGACCATATTATGATTGGTGCTTACTAATTAAATCAGCCTATTTATATTAGCCCAATGCTACTTTCCCTGCTCCTATTACTTCTCAATCCACCTACTCCACAGGATGCAATCAATATACTAATCATCTCTTCATGTAGTGCTGAATTGGACGAAGAGTTAAGAGTTGAGGCCGACAATTTTCTTCACTATTGTGACTCGTTATATCTGCTAGCAATTAAGACTGGAAAACTTGACTCAATGGAACGTCAAGGTGATAAACGAGTAGAAGCATTCAAGAATATCAACTTGGAAAATATGTTATCAACCGAGTTTAGTATAATTCTTGAACTTAATTGCTCTAATTATTTTTCGGACATCTCAATAGAAATCATCGAATGTCATTCTAAAGATGTTGATCTAACCTTATACAATTTTATTATTGAAATAGACCAGCTCAAATACCTACAAGAAGGTGATCTCTACATGCTAGAAGCTCATTTAAAAACCACCAACTTCTTCAATGGTGGTCAAGTATCTTTTGATGACAAATTAACCATCAAGTCAGATTTTAATGGTTTTGAACAAGAGCTTGGAAATATCGGGGTTAACATTATACATTCATTGAATATGGCATTCACAAACAAGGTCGTTTATACTATTCTCTAAAAAAAACCTCACAGCCTTCAGCCATGAGGTTTTGCAATGAGTATAAAGAAGTGTTTTTAATTTTCTTAGATATAGTTGTTAATAATGTTNTCAAACAACTCTTGTTTTCCGCTCTTCAACTCAGTGTTGTCACCAAGTTTNGCTAACTGCTCCAAAGTCAATTTACCAGTCTCAAATTCCTTNCCATTTCCACTATCAAACGAGGCATATCTTTCAGATTTCAACTTTGAGTAGTTAGAATCTGTCAAGATTTTGTCCGCTGTGATTAACGCTCTGGCGAATGCATCCATTCCACCAATGTGTGCATGGAAGATATCATCCAGATCCGTTGAGTTTCTTCTTGTTTTTGCATCAAAGTTGATACCGCCACCTTGCAGACCACCTACTTCCAGGAAGATCAACATCATCTCTGTCAATTCGTTCAAATTAGTAGGGAACTGATCGGTATCCCATCCGTTCTGGTAATCACCTCGATTCGCATCCATACTTCCTAGCAATCCAGCGTTAGCAGCTACTTGCATTTCGTGCTGCATGGTGTGCTGAGCAAGCGTAGCATGGTTAACTTCCAAATTCAATTTGAAATCATTCATCAAATCATGCTCTCTTAAGAAAGCAATTACTGTTGCCGAGTCAAAATCATACTGGTGCTTGGTTGGCTCCATAGGCTTAGGCTCAATGAAGAATGTTCCTTTAAACCCTTGAGCTCGTGCATAATCTCTAGCCATTGTTAAAAATTGAGCTAAATGATCCTGCTCACGTTTCATGTCAGTGTTGAGCAAGCTCATATAACCTTCTCTACCACCCCAGAACACATAATTCTCACCATCAAGTTTGATTGTAGCATCCAATGCACCTTTTAGCTGAGCACCAGCTCTCGCTACCACGCTAAAATCAGGGTTGGTAGAAGCTCCATTCATGTATTGTGGATTGGAGAATAGATTAGCAGTTCCCCAAAGCAATTTCACACCCGAAGCAGCCATTTTCTCTTTTGCATAATCTGTAATGAAATCCAGACGCTTTTGAGACTCAGCCATAGTATCGGCTTCATCGATCAAATCGAAATCATGGAAACAGAAATACGGTGCACCGATTTTGGTAATGAACTCAAACCCAGCATCCATTTTGTCCTTAGCAGCCTGGTATGGATCAGCATTTACACTCCATGGAAATGTCTTTGTTCCAGGACCGAAAGGATCTCCACCAGTACCGCATAGGGTATGCCAGTAGGCAATCGCAAAACGGAAATGATCTTTCATCTTCTTTCCGGCGACTACCTGGTTCTCATCGTAGTATTTGAATGCAAATGGGTTGTCTGATTCTTTTCCTTCAAACTGGATTTTACCAATTCCTTTGAAATATTCTTTATCTCCTAATAAGATGTTACTCATGATTATTTATTTAAAATTCTTTGTAAGTCGTTTTTCCAAATTTGATAAGCCTGCTGATAATTGCCTTGCGCTGGCTCATAAACCCGAAGGATGGTATCTCCAGCTACAGCCTCGCCCAATGTTTTGAAATATCCCAAACCATAAGCTGCTCCTCGTGCAGCTCCAATGGCTCCGGTGGTTTCTACCATCTCTATTGGAGCTCCAGATAAGGAAGCGATGGTAGTACTGAATATTTTAGATTGGAACAGGTTGTCATTCCCAACACGAAGTTTATTGATATCCATTCCAAGCTCTTGCATCACTTCCATTCCATACATGAAGGAGAAGGCAATACCTTCCAACGATGCTCGATAAAAGTGCTCGGCTCTGTGCCTATTAAACTGAATAGCAACCATAGATGCTCCTGGGTCTTGATTGGACAGCATTCGTTCCGCACCATTACCAAATGGAAGAATTCGCAATCCATCAGAGCCTATAGCTACCTGACTGCCAAGTGCTTCCATGTCATCATAGTTGACATTATCCTTAGCCATCATCTGACCAATGTATCGGTATTGGATACCAGAACCATTGATGCATAGCAAGACACCAATTCTGGGAACTGAAGAAGTATGATTCACATGTGCAAAACTATTGACACGTGATTTTGGATCATAGACAGGTTCGCCTTGCACTCCATATACCACTCCTGATGTTCCTCCAGTCGCTGCAATCTCTCCGGGATTGAAAACACCCAATGAAAGCGCATTATTCGGTTGATCTCCCGCGCGATAAGCAACCTGAATTCCTTCAGTTAATCCAAGTGTATCTGCTGCCTCAGCAGTCAAAGATCCCTGCTCTCCAAAGGTTGGGACAATGTCTGAAATGACTGATTCATCAAATCCACAAGCCTCCATCAGAGGTTTAGACAATTCTTCGTTTTTGAAATCCCAGAAGATACCTTCAGATAAACCAGAAACTGTTGTGGTGCAAAGTCCAGTCAAACGCATGGCTACATAGTCGCCAGGCAACATGATCTTATGAACCTTTGCAAAAAGCTCTGGCTCGTTATCCTTTACCCACTTAAGTTTAGCCGCAGTGAAGTTACCTGGAGCATTTAGCATGTGTTCATTGCTACGTTCTTCCCCAATGATTTGTAAAAGCTCGTCTCCTACAGAAACCGCACGGCTATCACACCAAATAATCGATGGACGAATTACTCGCAAATCTTTGTCCACCATCACCAGGCCATGCATCTGGTAAGAAATCCCAATCCCTTTGACATTGGAAGCATCCACTCCGGCTTTTGCAATGACCGCCCGAGTAGCCTGGAGCACACACTCCCACCAGAGTTCTGGATTTTGCTCAGCGAAACCGGTTTGGGGACTGTTTATGTCTAATTCGGTCTCCGGAAAATGCGAAACAGCTAACTGGCGATTGGTCTCACCATCTAGAAGTGCTGCCTTGATACTGGAGCTACCGATATCGTATCCAATGAAATACATTTTTTAGTGTTGTTTTTTCAAATATAATACTTATAGTCTTTTTGACTATTACTTCTTAAAATTTATTTACTTTAGTATTGCGTTTGAATATAAATCACTGACTGTGGAACATCAAATTATGGACGATCTGTCCATAGACTGTGTCATTTTTGGTTTTACGGACGAATTAAAAGTTCTCCTGGTAAAACATGCTGACGGAATCAGCAAAGGTAAATGGGCGCTACCCGGTGGTTGGATCACTTATGACGAGTCATTGGATCAGGCAGCAAACCGTATTTTGAAATTGCTAACTGGAGTAGATAATCTTTTCCTGGAGCAGCTCAAAGCGTTTGGAGCTGTGAATCGTTTCCCTTCTAAGCGTGTTGTGACAGTTGGCTATTACACCTTGATAAGAGATATCGATTACGATGTGGTGGCTGGTTTCACTGCATCGGATGTACAGTGGTTTTCTATCAATGAGATCCCTGACTTACCTTATGATCATCAGGAGATATTAGATTATGCCTGGAATCAACTCAAACTCAAGGTGAAACAGGAACCCATCGGCTTCAACTTATTGCCAAAGAAATTTACCTTACTTCAGCTTCAAAACCTGTATGAGTCCATCCTACAAATCAAGTTGGATAAACCAAACTTCAGAAGAAAAATGCTCGGCATGAAGTTGCTGATTGATATCGATGAAAAGCAGGATAATGTATCACATAGAGCAGCAAAACTGTACCGATTTGATGAGCAAGTTTATCAGTCACTGAAAGAACACAAGTTTGTATTGGATTGGTAATTAATTACATAAGAGTCATTCCCCGAATTTGATGATGGCTTAACTATTTCACTCTTTGTTAATTCAAATTCTAGGGGAATCTATTATCCCGAGAATTAGACTCCCTTAGAATCAATTATAATTTCCTAAGTCACTATATTCATGAATTGATTCAGGGAGTGACGGGTAATTAAGAAACGTCATTCCCCGAATTTGTTGATTGATCAACAATAATTCTGTTCATAAAATCAAATTCTAGGGGAATCTATCCAGCAATTAGAGAATCAATGATAGTATTTCTAAACCTATATTGGTTTTAAGTGATCCAGGGAGTGACTTTAATAATGATTTCTACATTGAGCAATAATCAAACGATCATTTTCTACCCGATAGACGAGTCGATGTTCTTGAGTTATTCTTCTGGACCACCAACCACTTAAATCACCTTTCAATCCTTCAGGCTTACCAATTCCTTCAAATGGAGTCCTTTGACATTGTTTGATCAATTCATTGACTCTTTTGAGCATTTTTTTATCAATGGTCTGCCAATAAAGGTAATCTTCCCAGGCATGAGTTAGAAAGACTAACTCCATCAATCAAGCAGTTCTCTAATAGTACCTCCACCACTTTTGAACTCTTCAATAGATTCCTTAAGTCTTTGAGCATTTTTGGGACTGCTAAGAAGAAACAACGTTTCCTGCATTCCTTCGTAATCAGATTTGCTCATCACCACCACATCTTCGCCACTTTTCTGAGTGACAAACAAAGTGTCTCGCGAAGAAATGACTTTTGAAAGGAACGACTTTAGGTTCTGTCTAAAATTGGAGTACGTAGTAATTTCCATATACCAAATGTACAATTATTTGTACAATAAATAGTACAACAACCTAAACATTAAAAAAATGAATGATCTGGTGATAAAAAAGAAACGCTACACACCGTCTGCGTGTAGCGTCCTTATCTAACCAAACTAAACTAATGATCTATTTCTTAAGCAGTTACTTCTATTGCACTTGCTTCATTGAGCAACTCAATATCTGCTACTTCCAATTCTAATTTAGGAGCGGCAAAAATGGTTTCCAGGTGACTCTTCTTGGTTGCACTTGCAATTGGTGCACCTACATTTGGTCGAGATAGCAACCATGCTAACGCAACTGTTGCTTGAGTGGATTGATGTTTTTTGGCAACAGTATCCAATGCTTCCAGAACTTCGAGTCCCTTTGGATTGAGGTATTGCTTCACGCTACCTCCTCTCACACTTTTACCTAAATCCTTTTCATAGCGGTACTTTCCAGTTAGAAATCCTGCGGCCAATGACCAATATGGAAAAACAGTCATACCATATCTATCAGCTAGCTCCGCATAATGCTCTTCATAATTCTTTCTCTCCAATAGGTTGTAATGTGGTTGTAAGGCCTGGTATTTTGGATAGCCTTTGTGGTCAGCTACTTCAAAAGACTCAATCAATCGCTCTGGTGAAATATTGGAGGCAGCAATGTATCTAACCTTACCAGCTTTCACCAGTTCGTCATATGCACCTAAAGTTTCCTCAATGGGAGTTTTCTCATCGTCGAAGTGAGTATAGTACAAGTCGATGTAGTCTGTCTTTAATCTAGCTAAAGACTTATCTACGGACTCCATAATATGTTTCTTACTTATATCTACTGGATGAGATCCTGTCTCTCCTCCGACCTTAGTTGCCAATACAATGTCCTGACGATTGCCTCGAGATTTCATCCAATCTCCTATAATCGTTTCTGACTGACCTCCTTCACCACCATCAACCCAATAAGAATACATATCGGCTGTATCCAAAAAATTGAATCCACCTTCAACAAATGCATCCAGAATTTCAAAAGATTCTTTTTCGTTCAATGTCCATCCAAACACATTACCACCAAGATTAATTGGTGCTACCTCTAAGTCCGATTCTCCTATTTTGATCTTTTTCATAATCCTTTCAATTTATCGTCAATGTAAGAACGTGTATCAACATAGGAATGTTGATGTAATAATTGATTGTATATTTGTACATTTCCAACTCACTTATGCAGCGATATTTTAGTAAGTATGCCTTGAATGTGTTTCAATTGGATTTGGAGGAATGGATCTACCCCATTCACAACCATAATTTCTTTGAGCTAATTCTAATCAGGTCTGGTTCGGGATTGCATCGCTTGAATGACGTGGAGTTTGAATACAAGCAAGGAGACGTCTTTCTTTTGACTCCTGAAGATCATCATGATTTCAAGATCAATAGCCCTACTAGTTTTATATACATCAAGTTTACCGAACAACTTTTTGATGAAAAAGAAGAGTGGAAAGACAAGCTCTGGCAAAAGAGAATCCGTCAGGTCATTACAATGCCCAATACGATCCCTGAAAGTATTGTAAAAGACGAAAGTGACCAGCAATCGTTATTGGCACTGGCAGTAGTAATGCTTAAAGAATTTAGCGTTACCTCCACACTCTCAAGACCTTTACTTCTCAATCTCTTCAGCTCCATCTTTATCATCCTGTTAAGAAATTTGGCAGGAAAAATTGCTTCCATTTCCAAGGTAAAGCTGGAGGAACGTCAAAAGGTGAGTGAACTGCTTACCTACATTCGTCAAAACATTGGTGCACGCGAAAAACTCACTCAAAAGCAGCTATCTGAGGAGTTCAGCATTTCACAGAATTATGTAAGCATTTATTTAAGAAAGCATACAGGCATGCGATTGCAAAACCTAATTACAGAAACTCGTCTCAAAACTGCTGAACGGTTGATTAAGCAAAGTAGCCTTCCTATGAGTCAAATAGCAGAAAAAGTAGGGTTTACAGATGGAAGTCACATGAACAAAATGTTTCAGAAATACCGGAAAGTGAACCCAAGTGACCTGAGATAAAAAAACCGGCTCTCCCTGGGAGAGCCGGAATGCTAAACAAGCAGGATACTATTCCCTTGTAATTAGCCGCCTTAGTATTTTATTGTTTTCTGAGTCGATAAATTCCATCGTCTCCAACTCGTATGATATAAGTACCAGTTGCAAGAGCAGAAACATCAATAATTTCATTGGATTTACCTCCTAGTTGATACTGACCTGACAAGTCATAGACCTCTACATTCATGCTTTCTTGTCCTATAACCTTGAACTGATTAGTTGTTGGGTTTGGATAAACCTGCACCTCAACATTCGTCAGCCCCAAAACCGTACTAATAGTCATGTTAGCGGATGCACTTCCTTCATAATTGGTTTCTTCTATGACTACCTCCACCAGGTATTGGCCAACAGCCGATGGAGCTGCCTCAGAACCATCATAAGTAATTTGGAAGCTTAAGCCAGCAGGATTGGTAGTCACATCTGGAACTTTGGCAGAACCATCTGCAGTGAACTCTAAGTTGCTAATAGATATGCCGGCAACTATCTTGTTTATTGTCAAAATACCCGACTCCAATACGATCTCATAGTTATTTGCAGCACCTCCTGTGAGATCTATTGCATAGCTTCCTGCATCCGATGTTATTGTTGCTGAAGTAGAGGCTACTGGTAATTCACTCAGCACAGATATGTCTTCATCATTTACAAAACCTGCATAACTAATAGTCAACTCAGGAATAGGATCACCGAAAGTAATCTCTTGTGCATCAGCGGATGCTGTAAGTGTTGCTTTCTCTACGACCACAGTTTGCTCTACAGATGCTTCCACAATGTCAGCATCCCCATCGTTGAAAGCTTGCACCACAATCGATCCTACACCACTAAGAATCAAGGTATTTTCAACGATAGATCCCGGACCACTTACTACCTCATAACTTACCGACAAATCCGCACTAGAAGTTGCAGTCAGTGCAATACCAGCCGTACCATACGTCGCAGTTTCAGGTAAAGAGAAAGTAATTGTCTGAGCGGACTTCTCTACTACTTCAAACGATATGGAACTTGAAACAGGATTGTAATTATCATCACCGCTCTGAGACACGGTTACTGTCACCGTACCAAGAGTACCATCAAGAGTGATTATGTTTCCAAGAATAGTAGCAGGACCAGAAACCGCATATTCAAGGTCTAAACCTGAATTAACTAAAGCATTTACAGAAACTGTTGCTGATTGTGACGATTGATCCGCAATGGATTCAATGCTAAGCTCCTGATCTGCCTTGGCAATCGAAATGGTTATGGATTCATTCAGAGGAGCAAAAGAATCATCTCCATCATTGGTCAACAGGATGACAGCCTCACCGGCTGATTCTATGGAAAATGTTCCAATAGTACCCTCGGTGCCTACCAAACTCAATCCTCCGCTTGCAACCGAATAAGTAACATCCAATCCATTAGAAGTAGTCGCTTCGATGGTGAAGTTTTCACCTCCAAATACATGATTTGTCTCTCCAACAAAAGTCATCTCCTGTAATGGCTTATCAGAAACGGTTACAGTAATTGTGGTTGAAGAAGTGTTACCACTAGGGTCTACACCTGTGAGCGTCACACTATTCGCACCTAAATGTGAAGCATCAAAGCTAGTTTGGCTAAGTGATAAGGTAGCAGAACAGTTATCACTAGAACCAGCATCCACATCAGTTGTAGTAATAGATGCTTGATTATTTTCATCCAAAACCAAAGTAATATCTGTACCGATTACTGTTGGGCTCTCGTTATCAGTGATTGTCACGTTAATGGTTGCTGTTCCAATATTTGCTGAAGCATCCGCAGCTGAAAGAGTGACTGTTGTTGTTCCGATATCCTCACAGCTGAATATAGTTTTACTTAAGGTAAACTCTAGATCAGCAGCTGCTGTGCAATTATCAGTAGTTCCATTTTCTACATCAGCTACTTCCAAAGTGGCATTGCCATTCTCGTCTAAAACAAGTTCAACATCTTGTCCGACTACTGATGGATCTATATCATCTACTATGGTCACCACAGCAGTTGCGGTATCTTTTTGATTATTGCCATCGGTAACAAAAAGCTGTACTGTATTGGTCCCAAGATCATCACAACTGAAAGTGGTGATATCCAACGCAAGTGTTACGTCACTTCCACAAACTGATGAAGATCCATTGTCAATATCAGCAGTAGTTATCTCTGCATTCCCGTCAGCATCCAGACTTACGCTGATATTTTGAGTTATCGCTGTTGGTTTTGTTTCGTCAACCACTGTCACAACTGCTGTGGCTGAAGAGGAATTACCTGATTCATCTTCCACAGTAAGTGTAACCGTATGCTCTCCTACTTCGGAACATGTGAAAGTCGATTGATCTAAACTCAGCGTTAGAGCCTCATCAGCCGTACAATTATCCGTAGAACCATTGTTAATTGCTGAAGCCTCGACTGAAGCGTTCCCACTTTCATCCAAATAAATGGTAACATCTTGCGTGGCTACTGTAGGTACCTCTGTATCACCAATGGTTACCTCATTAGTCATTTGCAGGCTGCAACTAGATCCACATCCAACACCATCTATCCAGTCAGTAGCTGGATCCATGTTAGTAAGAACCCCGTCATTTCCACCAGCGATATCCTCCACAGCAGTTCCAGTATTTTCGTCAAACTTAAAATAGCTCACCAAACCTGTCTCTGTTCCAGCAAGACATGCATCCTTATTATCAGCTACTTCACTCTGAGTTCTTGCAGAACTCCAGATTCTTACCTCATCCATCTTTCCTTCATAACTGTCATTGGAACTAGCAAAGGCCAATACACGCCCGATGCTCAGTGTAGCCCCAGCTCGTTTTAAGAATGCACCACTATTCGAAGTAAAAGTTCTTGTCTGTTCTACTCCATTATAATAAACTTTAACTCCAGCAGTCCCACCATCATAGGTCACAGCCACGTGTGCCCATTGATTTAATGCAGGCTGTGGGTATTGATAATAAGACTGTGCAGCACCATTTACTCTACCATGAACAATGGTTAAATAACCCGAATTTGCCTGGATGTATATCTCTAGATCACTTATGGAAGAAGTACCATAAGAAAGAATACTATGTGAAGAACTCGTTGGAAAAGACCCGTTAATCATGGCCTCCACAGTATATCCTAAGGTGTAATCAAAACCTGTACTTTCTCCAGCAGCTACGTACTGATTACCACCTGCAAATTCCAAAGCATAGGATTCAGCTACTTCTGTTTCTCCCAACACATTAAACGTGGAAGTCTCTGAAAGTGCACCTGTGGAAAAATCAAGTGCAGATCCTGTTCCTGCAATTGGACCAGCAACAATGCTATTGTCAGCACTATTTCTAAGGTAATAACTTACCCCAGTCTGTGACCCATCAATAGAAACGGTAGCTGAGGTTGACCCGTCAACACAAAAGCTACTGGTAGTTGTACTTACTGTTTGGTCTTGAATGTAAGATTCAACTGTAACATTAATATTGCTTGATGACTCATTACCCGAAGCATCCGTCACTGTTAATGTCACTGTTTGATCTCCTAAATCAGAACACGAGAATTCAGATTTGGAGAAGGAAATAGTAACCTCACAAGCATCTGAAATATCGGTCTCTACCAAACTAGACGTTAACTCCGCAATGCCATTTTCATTAAGCTGAACGGTAATACTTTGTACATCAATCACTGGAGCATCAGTATCCTGAACAGTTACAGTGACTTCCAAACTATCCGCATTTCCAGACTCATCTGTCACTTTGAACCAGACATTTTGCTCTCCCAGGTCAGTACAAGTAAATGCTGTCTGACTTAGCTCAAAGACTAAATTGGAACCGTCTGTACAGTTATCTGAACTTCCATCATTTATTTGTGAAGTGGTAATGCTTGCATTTCCAATAGCATCTAAATCTACAGTTATGTTCTGTGCGGCAATAACCGGAACCTGGCTGTCCACAACTGTGACGGTAGCAGTGGTATTGTCCGAAGCTCCACCTGTTTCTTCAGCAGTGAGTGTAACAGTGTTTTCTCCCAGATCAGAACAATCAAAAGTTGTAACATCCAGTGATAGAGTAAAATCCACACCACATGTAGTTCCACTTTCATCATCCACATCTTCTGGAGTGATAGTGATATTGCCTGTCTCATCCAAAACAACTGTAATGTCTTTCGCTACTGCTGTAATTGCTGTGTATACTGGAGTATTGAATTCAATAGCACCCAAATCCAATGTGCCATTGATTCGAGATTTGCCAACCACATCGAGCTCTGGCAAGTCCAATCCTGTATCATCTCCAGCACTAATCGCCGGTGAGGAACACTGAAGTCTAAAGTCATTATCAGAAACATCTTCGAACAACGGATCTGTATCTGAACTACCTTCCTGTCCACCTTCAATGAAACAGTTGGTGATAGTAGAGGCAGTACCTGTTACCAACAATGGAGTGGTACTACCATTTTCATAAATGATGGAGTTAACAAATGTGGCGTTGGATGCACGTGCCATCGTAATCACATTACCATCTAATCCGGTATTGCTAGCGAAAGTACAATTGATCACATCTACATCAATACCAGCTGCACCTCCACCATTTGATGTACTTGTGGTAAGATTGAGTACTGATGAGGCTCCACTGGTGTTGTTGTAAAACAAACAACCTACCAATGATCCTTTACTATAGATCTGATACCCAGAAGAACCACCGAACAAAAAGGCTGAGTTGGTAGAAGAATAGTTGTCACGCACGACACAATTCTCAAAGTCAACATCATTACTTAAGTTGGTTACTCCACATGGTGTGAATGTCGCATATACTGCCGATAGCGATGATGTATTTTTTTCTATAATACAATTGGAGATTTTGGCAACTACTGAGGTTGCTGAAGTGTATGGGTTAGCATAAACTGCCCCACCACGATCATGTGCATACTGACTCGATGCTGCAGTTGCACAGTTATTACTAATAAACCCGTTAGCATTAGCTCCTGAAATGGTAAATCCATCAATCACAACATCCGACAGACTACCTTTTAGTGAAACAACGTGATATGCATTTTCAGCTCTTGTCGTTTCTGTTGGTAACAGATCGCCAGCATCATCACCATTGATATCTCCGCTCATTACCGTCACGTTAGCATTAGGATCTCGTGTAGATCTATCGGATTCGGTTCCGTCAAAACCTCCATACAGATGTGTTCCTGAGGTCACGCCAAATGTGGCATATCTTCCGGAACCAACCGGAGTATAAACACCTTCGGCTACCCAGATTTCTTCCGAACCTGTAGCGGCACTTAAAGCATCCGAAAGACTGGTATAAGCATCGGCCCAACTAGTTCCATCCTCAGATCCAGAAGCATCAGCATCTACATAAATCACTGCCTTGGTCGTAAAACTCACAACAGAAGACCAATCCGTATCTGAGCCATCGCAATTAGACCGTACATATACATCATAAGCGGTACCTGGCAATAAACCCGTTAAGGAATAAAGTGTATCACTCACCTCTGAAATAACGGTACCATTAGCTGCATCTCCTCCACTCAACACATAGCTTACATCCCAGCTATCTGGCACATTGTTGGTCGTCCAATTTACCATTGCCGAGGCTGTCAATACTTCGTTGACTTCCACCTCAAAAGGATAAGTACAAACCCCATCCAATGATAACGCAACTACTTCGTCACTTGATAAGATTCTATTATAATGTCTAAATTCATCGATCTCTCCCTGATACCTGTTGGAAAGACTAGAGGTAGAAGAACCATTTCCGATCACCAGCTCTGAAATCGCTTCACGCAGGTTTGCCTGCTTGCCGGAGTTTGCAGTGGTTCCTCCATTCACGTATTGAGTATAGCCACCATGATTATCTGTTACTCCATCTATGATGATAGTGTATCCATAAGAGGCTATCTGAGTCGTTGGCGAGAGGTAGGTATAGTTGATATACAGTGCTACATGATGCCACTCACCATCAGCGACCACTTCATTTCCAAGTACATTATACCAGCCAGAAGTACCGCTTAGCGGTACGGTGTTCCATGTATACGCCCACCCAAAGTTTCCGGCAAGTCCTATTTTCCCATCTTTCAAATAGGTGTACCATCCAACTTCGTTACTCACTTCAGCATCAGCGGTTCTGTCAGACTCGTCGATTATTGTTGTTTTTGCTGAGGTATTAGTGGTCGTCTTGATCCAAAAACTAATGGTATGATCTCCTTGATTGGTGAATCCACCTGTTAAGTGATCCCCATTTAAGGAAATAGCCTCATCGGCGTCCCCATTCCGGTCGCTCACCATAGTCAAGGCAGTTCCTGTCTGAACAAGGTCATCGGATCCCTGAGAATCGGTAAGGGCACCACTACTAAAAGTATATTCATTGATCAGCCCTGAGGTTGGGACCTGGGCGACCAGCGGAACCCAAATTAAGAGTCCCAAAAAAAGCGGTAATAATTGTTTCATAGCATATTAATTTGATCGGGCGCTTTATTGCGATAAACCAAAAATGCTATGGGCTACTCTTCTATTATGAGATGGATTTCCGAATGGTAGGTATGAGTTTCCGAATGTAGATAGACCAATTGGACAAACTCAAGATCACTTTATTTTACTGGTGATGACTGTGTGAGAAGTGAGGCACTCTTACTAATTATTCAATGTTTTTACCCTTGCATCACCTGAAAGAACTCGTCTTTCTTGTCCTTAGAAATACTAACTGTTTTGTTGTTGTCCATGATAATGTATCCACCATCCTGGTTGACATATTGTTTGATGTGCTTCAGGTTAATTAGATAGGACCGATGTGGCTTGTAAAACTCCGGCATTTCCTTCAGGCAATCCACAAAAAACTTGAGTGGTTTACTCACCAACAACTCTCCTTCGGATTTGGTAAACACTTTCGTATACATCCGGTCTGCTTCCATTAGCTGGATGTTATCCAATTCCACAAAAAGAACGCCATTGGAAATGGGGAGACCAATTTTTCGAATATTACGCACATTCAGCGTATTTCGTAGCTCCTCCAAACGTTCACTTACTTTGGACTTTCCTATTTGATCAATGGCTTTCTTCACTGCTGCTTCTAACTGGTCGTCCCGTAATGGTTTTAGCAAATAATCAATCGCATTGAGCTCAAAAGCCTTGATAGCATAATCTGAATATGCGGTAGTAAAGATGATCTGAAAAGTAATCGCTTCTGGAGTGAAAAAATCCAAAATCTGCACTCCCGAGTAACCTGGCATTTCAATGTCCAAAAAGACAATATCAGGATGAAATTTATTGATTAGTGCAACACCTTTTGGTAGGTCTGGAGCTTCTTCTATTTGTTGAATTTGCGGACAGTTTTCTTCCAAAAGAATTCTCAGCAAATTCCTTGCTTTAGACTCATCATCAATTATAACTGCCTTCATTGTATGTTGCTCCGGTTATCTCCTACTTAAAAGTAATTATTCCTATAAATCCAACTCCTACAAGTTTCCTAAACGTCTCTTTCAATTTCCTAATTCATTATTGGGATATTGATAATCACTTTGGTACCAATAGCTCGTCCCTGGTCATCGTACAAATCGATCACCTCCTCTTTCAGCTTTTTTGCCCCTAATTTGTTAAGCAATTCCAGGCGTTTACGATTGGCTCCAGTGGCGAAGGATTGATGAGAAGGGTTTCGTATAATATTCACCTCCCTGGCTGCCTCCCTACCAATGCCATTATCCTGCACTTCGCATCGTATCATGCCCAATTCATTCACAAATCGGATACTCAAATTCCGGTCTCCGGTCTTGTGAAGCAGACCGTGCTTCAATGCGTTTTCGACTATCGGCTGAACAATAAAGGTTGGGATCTCGATCAACTGCGGATTCAATTCTTTTGAAACCAAAACCTCAAAAGATAGCGATTCAAATCTCAAATTCTCCAGTTCAAGATAGAGTGTCAATGCATCTATCTCCTCTTGCAGTGAAATGCATCGCAACTGACTATGGCTTAGGTAAATACGCATGAGATCCGCAAACTTTCCCAGGTATTTGCTGGCAAGTTTTTTCTCATTCATTACGATGTAATCCTGGATGGAATTCAATGCATTGAAAACAAAATGAGGATTCATTTGAGATCGTATGGCGCTCAATTTGGATTCATTCAACTCATTTTGAATAGCCGCATTTCGCTTTTGACGAAGATAAATCAGCGCAAAAACGATCGCGCTAATGAGCAACACCCCAAATACTGCCACTGCATTAAACCACCAGGTATTGTAAAAAGGTGGTTTGATTGAAAATGCATAGGATATTTCTTCACTTTCCTGATCGCGACAAGTCACTTTCAGTCGGAAAAGGTACTGACCAGGAGGCAGTGACACATAAGACATCTTATTTTCAAAATAGCTGCTCTTTTGCCATCCATCATCAACTCCTTCTAGCTGATAATGATATTGAATCTCCTGCTGATACTTTAGCGATGGTGACCTGACCACAAATTGAAATCGACTCTCATCAGAAGCAAACACTGATTTATTCATTATGGATATGGTGTCTCGCTCTTGAAGAACCAGCAACTTGGGAACTTTGGGTTGAAACTCAAAAGGGTGAATGGCCGAAACACCTATTTTTTGAAGCTTGTTTTTGGACAACAACCAAAGTGCCTCATCTGTGAGCAAGAAATCAATCAATTTATCACTCACCAACCCTTCAGATTCTGTTAGACTAGTAAAAACTGTATGATCAGAATTGAGTATCTGAACACCTCTTTCGGTAGACAAATAGATTTTCCCCTGATACTCCTGGAGAGAATACACCGTATTGGTCAGGAGTCCATTGCTTTTATTGATTCTGCTAACCACCTGACCATTATCAAAAACCAGAACCCCTTTATTGAGCGTGGAGACATAAACTTTTTCTCCAATCACTTTCATGTCACTACAGTTCAGAGATATGTGATCATCTTCATAATAGAACACGCTATCCATGGTCCGAATGGCCAGACCCAAGGAAGTCCCTGCAAAAACAATGTTGTTTAGCTGATCATAAACCCCACAATATGTTCGCTGACCGAAATCATTTAGCCGAAACAAGGTATGTCCTTCTACTTCAGAAATCTTCCTTGTATTTCCCAAATTCATCTGATCGACTGATGAGAACATAAACACGCCATCGCTAGAAGTTAGTAAAGTCAATTCCTCATCAATTGATTCCACATCCTTTATTGCACCAATATGCATTTCGGTTTGGGTGCCTGAAGGCTCATCGAATAGAAATGGAATTGCCGCGTCCACCAGTAATTTATCTACACTATTGAAGTATCGAAGTAGCTCAATGCGCTTTGATTTTCCTATGAGATACTTTTCTACTTCATGAGTACCTTTTGATAATTTATACACGATACCAGATTGAGTTCCCAGAAAAACACTAGAATCCGACTGTGTCATGCTGGTAAACTTGGAATCCGATAACTCGAAAGGAACATCCACAAAATTCAAATCAGAAATAACATATAGTCCACCTTTGAAGGTCCCCATGATCAGGTTCCCTTCTTGATCCTGGTACATACAAGAGATAAATTCTTTCTCCAACAATGACTCCTCGTTATTGATTGGCTGAAACTGGCTGTCAAGCATTACAACACCACCAGTGGGTGAAAGCGCAAAAAGCACATTACCAGCACTGTAAAAGCGGTAAAACCCCTGATCCTTTTGTGGAATGGCAAGTGGCTTAAGAATGAAGGAGTCATCTTTTTTAACAATAAGACTCTGTTTATTTCTATCAATTACATAGAGTGAGTCGTTTAAGTATAAATAAGTTAGGTAGAAGACATCCTCATTAATCTTCATTTGGCTCACATCAGCTTTGCCGTTTTTAATGATAATCAAGTCATTGACACCAGAATTAATTATTCGTATATCCCCATTCTTCTCTGTAAACAAATCTGAATGCAGAATCATATAGTCATTTTTATACAGCTGTTCTATTTGCTCTTCATCCCATGAATAAATCCCATTTGACTTGAAAATAAGATGATTTTGATCATCGAAAGCAAAGCTGATATTCTTGTGCATGAGGCTATCAGGTATTCTGAAGTATTCTTCTACCATATCGCCACTTACTTTGTAGACCTGTCCACTTAAATTATTGCAATAAAGAACTCCATCCGAGTCATGTTGCCAACTAAACACAGACTTGTCCACCATTTCGGGTGGAGAAATGTTTTGAAACTTATATCCATCGTACTGAATGATCCCGTTATCCGTAGCCAGACAGTAATTACCATTTACGTCCTGGGTAATATCATAAATATCTACATCAGCCAACTCATCTTCTCCAAGAACAAAATACGAAGGGTTTTGGGCATTTGAATTGAAGGTTATAATTAAGAATAGTATGTAGACAAGATTTCGAATCAAGATGAACAAGTTATGAGCTGCAAACTTAGGGCTGTAAATAAAACTAGACGACACTATGCACCATGGATTCAATTGGAACTCGCAAAACCACCCTGGTTCCTTCAGATGAGCCGTCTTTACTTTCTACGTCAATGATTTTCACCTGAAGTGGTCTAACCAATGAATAATTGATGAGCGTAATCCGCTCCTGAATAGCTCCTGTAGCATAGGAGGTGTGATTAGGAGAACGGTTTTTATTGATGTCCTCAGAGACTTTTCGTCCTACACCATTATCCTTAATGGTACATAATAAATCATTCTCATCTACTTCAAAAAGGATATCCAACTGTCGAGCCCCAGATTTATGCAACAAACCATGTTTGATGGCATTTTCCACATAGGGCTGTACAATCAGTGCCGGCAAGGACATTCGCTCAGCATCCACCTCAGAACTAAGATGAATGGTGTAAGTAAGTGTGTCTTCAAACCTTAATTTCTCCAACTCCAGATAGAGCTCCAATGCCTCTACCTCCTCCTGCACGGTTACTGCTTTTTGTTGACTGTGGTGAAGATAAGTACGCATCAGGTCAGCAAACTTGCCAAGATACTTGCCCGCTAATCTCTTTTCGTTCAGCATAATATATTCCTGAATGGAATTGAGGGCATTGAATACGAAGTGCGGGTTCATCTGTGATCGCAGAGCTTTTAACTCAGAATCACGGAATTGCTGCTCAACCGCCAGCCGTTTCTTAGTCTCTTCCAATTCCATGTTGGTCAATGCCTGTCGCTGTTTCAGTTGTCGCTGACGATAGATCAAATAAAATCCCACCAACGAGGTTAACACCACAAAGAATAGTCCTACCAAAAAATAACGCTGCTTGGCAAGTTGTAGCTCTTGCAATTGCGCTTTTTGACTTAATTCAGTCAACTCGCGTTCCTTGATATCTGCATCCAGTCTTGCCTGCAATGAGGACAATTGGTTCTGACTCTTAGTCTTGATTAAAGACTCTTTCATAGGCCAATAAACCTCCAGATCCTTCATAGCCTCCTGATACTTGCCCTGAGCCTTGTGAATCAAATAACTTAACCGGTGATGATCAAGACCGTCAGGTCTCAAACTAGCACCTTGATTTTTTAAGAGAATGGCAGAATCATACAGTCCCAATTTTTCATAAGCGAACCCTTGATTGAGAATAAGATAATACCTTCTTTTTATTGGAAAATTATATTTATCTGCCAGAGCAAGAGCCTCCCGAGACATATTTAACCCTTTACGGTATTCCCCATTTCGGATAAGCGGCGCGGAAAGAATGAACATAATATCTGCATAGCCATATTCATAGGCCGATGCTCGGGCAATCTCCAAACCCATCAATCCATAATGAATCGAACTATCCAAATCCACAATAATGCCCCCGTTGTAAATCCTGCACAGTTGATAGCAGATTTCTACCTGTAACTCAACCTCTCCTGAGTTTCTAGCTAGCCTCAGCGCTTCCAGCAAATATTTCTTACTATTCTCCAGGTCATTATTCTCACTTAAAACAAATCCAATTTCAGTGTTTATTTCGGCATAATAGTTTTCCAAATTGTTTTGTACGGCTATATCCAACGCTTCATACAATTTGGTCAGTGCCTGATCCAACTTATTTAGTTTCACCAGAATCTTCCCATACAAAACCAGAGTTTTGACATGCTGGGCCAATTCAGATTTATGCACCCTGAGGTTATTGATGAGGCTATAAGCACTATCGTATTGATTGAATTTAAACAGGCTTTCTATCCTTATCAATTCAGCTTCTATTGCCTGACTTTCCGATAATTTTAGTTGTTGAAGCAGCTGGTAATATCCATTTAATGAATCGGGATTTTCCAATTTGTAATAGTCCATTATCGACAGAAGTGCCATGGCATTATCTTGTCTGTTCTTTATCAGGAGCTTTACACTATCCGATTGATTAGCCCAACATGGAGGAGTGCTAAGAATCGAAATTAGAAGTAGAAAAGGTAATAGTGGATATCGCATTGGTACAAGTCGGCGTGCTAAAAATAGCGTATACCATTCCAAATACACAGAGTAAACTTCCAGAAATCAAATCTCAACTTCCCAACTATCGATTATTGAGTGCAAGCAAACCCAAGGAAATAAACTCATCATGACCATATAACCCGGTGTGATGGGTAAAACAAAAAAACCTGTGGAGTATCTCCACAGGTTTGCTTAATCTTTTGGTATTAAAACAACTACTAGCTGCTCAATCTCTTACTTAGATGCTACGATCTCTAATTTGATTTCAATGTCATCAGAAAGCACATAGTCTTCCACATAGTGCTCCCACTTTACGTCATATTTCTGACGATCAAATACCAAGACACCAGAACCGGAGAATCCACCATCAAAAGAAACACTGCTTAGATCAACAGTCTCCTCGTTGGTGATACCTCTTACAGTTAAGTCTCCTACTAGTTTGTCACCTTCGTGAGATTTGATCGTGAAGCTAGCCGTTGGGAACTCTTCCACAAGGAAGAAATCACCTGTGCTTAAGTGACCTACTAGATCAGATGCAGGGTGCTCTTCTGAATAAGATGCTGAATCCAATGGTTGGATAGTAGTCATATCGATAACGATGGTACCGCCAGTGATTTTACCATCAGCTCCAGAGATGGTTCCTTCTTTGATATCAATCACACCATTGTGACCATATACTCCGGCTACTTCGCCTTTCCATGCCACAGTAGATGCTTCTGAGTCCACAGCGTAATCAGCAGCTGCTACTTCTGTTGATTCAGTAGGCTCCTCAGTTGTGCTTTGCTCCTTAGCTCCGCCACCACATGCACTCATGAATACGGTCACAAGTACTGCTAATCCTAAAATGTTAAATCGGTTAAATTTCATAATTTCCTCTTGAATGATTATAGATAGATGTATGTACATACAAAGTAACTGATTAAATATCAATTAGTTCAAGAATGTTGACATTTTTTTATTGTTAAGTCTGTTTGATTGAATCAATAACAGTGAAATCAGAAAAATTTTAAATGAATTAATCCTGCGCCCACCAAAACTTAAATTGCAGTAGAACCTATACTTGATCAATCAGTTGTTTTCAACCAAACAATGAACTAAATTCATAGTTCAAAATATCACAAGAATGATCAGCTATAAAAACTCTTTACTTTTCTGTTTGTTATTCCTCCTTTGTATTCAGGCATATAGTCAAAGTATTAACTCATCCATCATGCTGCATGCATCTGTTTTGGACACCATAGAAAGCCGACTCAACCAGGAGCGACTTCATGTGCTCTGGTTACATGACACCCTAACAGTAGCGGTACAGCATGAAGTACTACAAACGGACACGGTCATGATTGCCAAATACCGCAAAGCATTCAAAGACAGCTCCATGTGGAGAACCGAAGAAGACATTGATCTTTTATTTAAAAGCATTCGAATGGGCGCATCCAATTGCTATGTCTATGCACTCGAACAATACTTTGAGAACCAACCTACTTACAATCAGGAACTTTTCAATGAGCTGACCAGTATGGATCGTGAATCTGCTGAGAAAATCCTCAATCATTATTTTGTTGCGATTGACTCCATTGAGACTACTCCTAAAAAGAACTTGAAACAACCCTTTCCGGATGATGTGCTCCTTGGCTTTGTCAACAAGCTGGACTGGACCATTCACATGGTCTATCATGATCAGGGTATCTTTTACTCCAAGAACGGCTACTTTTCTCCAATGACTTTTGAGTCGCTGAAGAAGTTCCTTAAAATAAAGTACTGGGACACTACCAAAATCAGGGTTTACCGATTGGATGTAAACAAGCTGCAACAACTCAGTATGTTCTGAATTGTCTCTCAATTTCCTTATCTTATCTCAAGATTCAGTGCATTCCAATCCTTCCTTACACCATGAAAAGCAACTTCTCACATGCAGCATCGATCTTTCCAGTGGACAACCCTTTACAAGCTGCCGAATACTACAGGGATGTGTTGGGGTTTGAGATACGCTTCCAGTGGGGAGATCCACCCGACTATGTGGTGGTGAACCGAGATGATGCGGTAAGTATCCACTTCTCCAAAAAGCAAGATGATTTCGCACCATCAACAGCACATGTCTCACTCATGATCTTTGTGCATGACATTGATGGACTCTATGAGGAATATCAAAAAGCGGGAGCAAACATTACCAACCCGATTGGTGATAGAGAATGGGGCATGCGAGACTTTGACATTATGGACCCAAATGGGTTTATACTTTCTTTTGGATCGCAAATTAAAGAGTAAAATTTACCTTCAAATATTGTACGAGAGTAATTCTCAACACTTTTTACCCTTGTTTCAAAAGGCAAACCCTGCTCCTACGGTATTGTAATCCGCAAATCAAGACTCTAGGAATTTGTAATTCCATCAAACCAGGATTATAAATCCTTCATCCCGAATACCAATGATCTCAGTTACTACGTGTTGTCTACGAAATATGGTAATTGCTTCGTATCATTTTCGAATATTAATAGCTCATATCGTATCATTCTTATCATATCATTATCGTATATTTACGTATCATATCGTATCACTCTCAAATGAAGGTTTACAATTTTGATTTAGATTTTGACTGGAAACTTGTCAATAACATTAGCAGACTAGATCGGTTTGATGCTTCATGGAATGCTATTGAAAAGAAGGAAGGGCAAACACTCAAACAATTAAAGTCTGTTGCAACAGTGAGGAGTGTTGGTGCTTCTACACGAATAGAAGGCTCAAAAATGAGCGATGAAGAAGTTGACATTCTTTTGCAAAATCTTTCCATAGAAAAATTGACCGAAAGAGATAAGCAAGAAGTAGCTGGCTATTTTGAAGCATTCGACATTATCTCAGAAGCATATAACGAGATCAGAATAACTGAAAACGAAATCAAAAACCTTCACAATATCTTGTTAAAATATTGTGAAAAAGATCAATGGCATAAGGGGAACTACAAACAGCACAGCAATAACGTAGAGGCAACACTACCCGATGGAACGAAACAATTGGTCTTTCAAACAACACCTCCTGGCTTTGAGACAGATGATGCTATGAGATCCCTGGTGGAGTGGTATCAAACTGATACGCAAACGCACCCCCTGGTTAAAAGTGCTCTTTTCTCTTATGAATTTGTTTCCATCCACCCTTTTCAGGATGGAAATGGCAGACTAAGCAGATTATTAGCAAGTTTGTTACTCTTAAAAAACGGCTATAAATGGATTCAATATGTCAGTTTGGAACACGAAATCGAAAGCAGAAAACCAGAATATTACAGGGAGTTAAGAAGTTGTCAGGCACAACGACCAAATGAAAATGTAACAACCTGGATCAATTTCTTTTTCAGCACCTTAATGAACATTCAAGAACAGCTATTAACAAAATTGGAACAAACAGGTGCCCAGTCGGATCTGTCTCCAAGAGAAAAATCGATATTGGCTTATATCTCAGATCATGCAGGTTGTAAATCCGGAGATATTGCCAGTAGTCTTGGAATACCCAACCCAACGGTCAAACGCATCCTCAGAGATCTTCTTCACTTGAAATTAGTAGAACGGAAGGGTATTGGTCCAGGCACGAATTATTCCATTCAATAAAATTTTGGAACATTAAAATACAAATCCATTTCACACCCCACAAATTTGCAATCCGTAAATCAAGAGTCCCTGCTCCTCCGGATTTGCAATTCATAGGCAAAGAGTTCTGGAATTTGTATTGCTCTAAAGCAGGAGTAGATCTTAAACTTCAGAACTTAAATAACAAGCCCCAGTTGTTCACCAATCTACATGAAGGACAAATAGTCTAAATCAATATGCGGATTTCATCCAAGTGTTTAGCAGGGTTTCCCACACTATGCATTTACCTGATTGCTCAAATCAAATAAAAACGGTATTTTGGAAATACAACCTACCGAATAAGAAATGGCCAACAACCAATTAATTGAACACCTCAAAACTTCCTGGTTCAAATACGTCTTTGAAATAGTTGTTGTCGTATTTGGTATTTTGATTGCCCTCAGACTGGACAACTCGAAAGATCAAAGAAAAGAAGATGCTGTAGAAATCATGGCTTTGAAGCAGATTCATAATGGACTGGCTAGATTGGAAGAAGAAGTGTCAGTTAACCTTGAAGATGAGCTCAATGCACTACAATCCTGTGAATTCATCATCAAGAATTTTGATACCAATCAAGGATTGACAGACTCCCTGGAAAAAGCATTCACACTCGCCTGGTTTTACACTTACCTACAACCGGATTATGGCCCGTATGAATACGTAAATAACTATGGCGCGAGTGTCATTACCAATTCGAATATCCGAGAAATCATTTTAAACCTATATGGCCTGGACCTACGAGCTACAGTTGGTGAATCACAAATCAGAGCGGACTATATTGAACGAATAAAGCCACAAATGGCAGCATGGTATACTTCCATGAATCCAAACACTTATGACCTCACTCCTACCAAACCATGGGATTATGAATCTCTTCGGGTGGATAAGACTTTCAGGTTTCATTTAACGACCCAACAAAAAGAATGCATGAGATGGTCCCGTGAACTCAATGGGCTGAAAGATCACATCAGAGATGTGATGCAACTCGTCGCTGGGGAGATCAACAAATTGGAAGACAAATAGTCAAAACATACATTGCCCTCCTATCCTATGTTGTGCATTGAATTCTGGTGATCGAATTGATCCATTCAAAAGAAAGTCGTAAGTTGAATGATAGACTATCTGATTCACTCATAGTATAAACCTGAGCCGGGACTCTGGCATGAGTGTGATAAATCGCTTCCTTTATGAAAACATCTAGCCTATTCTTTCTTGCACTCTTAATACTGTCATCTTGTGGCACCCAAACTACGGATGATCTAGTTTCGACATGGCTAAAGAATAATGCCACCAACATTGAATCAGTTGAGGCGGGTAATGGTTTCGACGATCTCAAACCCATTGTTGAAATGGTTGGTGATGCTCGAATAGTCGCACTAGGAGAACCCACACATGGCAACCGTGAAGTTTTTCAACTAAAGCACCGACTAGTCGAATACCTGGTGACAGAAAAGGGGTTTAACATTTTCGCTTTGGAATGCCCGTTTGGAGAGGCATTGGATATCAATAGATATGTGCTAGATGGAATAGGTGATCCTGAAAAAGCACTCGCAGGAATTTATATCTGGACGTGGGATACGCAAGAAGTTCTGGCCTTGATTAAGTGGATGCGGGCTTATAATGCGGACCCAAGTCACGAACGTAAAGTCAAATTCTATGGGTTTGATCCTCAAGATCCCGAGCGTGGAGCACAACTTATGTTGGATTACCTAATGAAGGTAGATCCAGAACTGGAAAAAGCAGTACATCCGGAGTTGGGTATTCTTTCTGTTCCATTTTCAGACCCAATAGCCATGGGAAGAAGGCAATGGATTCCTGAAGAATTCGATTCCCTGTCCTTGATTGCTATACAGCAAGTCATGCAGGCATTTGAAAGTAAAAAGAAAGCTTATGTGAAGGCATCTAGTCAAAAGGAATATGAAATGGCTAAACAACATGCCAGACAAGCAGAAATATTCATCCTGGAAAACTATAATGACGGCATTAATTATTCGTATGAACGAGATCACGGACAAGCCGAAAATGTTCGATGGACACTAGATTTTGAAGGTGATGACTCAAAAATCATCACCTGGGCACACAATATTCATGTCAATAATGCATCTAAGCCTGAAAATCCCCCCTACCCAACACCCAGGTGGCAAGGATATCATTTGAAAAAATGGTATCAGGATGATGTGAAAATAATTGGGTTTTTCTACAATAAAGGAGCTTTTACAGGACTGGATGAGGCCATACCGTCAACCGGTTATCAATCATTCACAGTTGATAATGCCAAAGAAGGCTCTCTGGAACATATGATGGTACAAGCTAACCTCAACAACGCATTTGTTGATTTATCAAAACTACCACAAAGTGGCCCCATATACGATTGGTTTGATAGACCCATACCCACACGCTATTCATGGGCCTTTTATGACGTGAGCAAACCGGACGATTACTATTGGCCACACCATATGACGCACGATTTTGATGCATTTATCTTTTTAAATGAAACCACAGGCACTGTGCCCATTGACTCAAACGATTATAACAACGTCTGGCTCTTAAATAATAAGCTCGAACAACCCACCAATCTTGACTTTGAAACCGGAACTATTGGTGAGGCTCCAAAAGGCTGGATAACCTGGTCTCGATTTGCACGACTAGGAGTCACCATGACCATCAGTAATGAGGCTTATAGTGGGGAAAAGTCTTTGAAAATGCATCGCCCTGATGGCCCCAAATACGGTGAGATAGGGCCAAATGTGCTACAGGTCATTGATGCTGCTCCTTATCGTGGGAAAAAGATTCGTTTCACAGCTGTAGCAAAGGCTGATGTAAGCCCAGATACATTTGCGTTTTTGCATTTGAAGATAGAACCCTGGTCTGCGGAAGACACGCATGATTCATCAGAGCCGCCTTCATTTGACAGCCTGGACAAATTCAGAATTGAAAGCAACAACTGGAAGCAATACATTATAGAAGCCTCCGTAGCAGAGAATGCCAGCACCATCGCCTACAGCGTGAATTTAAAAGATTTTGGAACTGTCTGGCTAGATGATGTGGCTATAGAAAAATTGGACTAAGCGCGGATATAAGCCCTAAAATCAAATGACAAATCCCTTCCAAACCAATCGATAACAGTTTACACTTTGCAGGTCTTGAGCAAGATTTGGGCGAGCGAAGCGAGGAAGAGCCCAAGAGTCTTGCTCACCAACCGAAAAGTGTAAACGAGGCCCAGCGGCCTGGAGCGTCTATAAATCTTTAAAACAAAGCACATATACCCTCTGAGCACAGCGAAGACATGTCCACGCTTCCGCGTATCTGCAATATGTAGCCAAGGAATTTTCAATTCCATCAATACAACAGGATTATAAATCATTAATCCCAAAATGCGCAGGAGCAAAAGACTCCGTTATTCTTATAACCCCTTTGTTACGAACTAGCCAAAAAGTCGTTATCCCTATAGAATCAATTAACTAGCCATGAAATTAACGACCTCTACCCTATTCCTTTTTTGTAGCATCTACTCATTCGGTCAAATCATTTTCCCTGACGACTACCAAACCAAACAAGGATTTGAAATAGGGACACAAATCAGCAAGCTGTCGCTGTACTCTTTGGATAGTATGACTTTTGATGCGACTGACTTACAAGGCAAAGTGACCTGGATCAATTATTGGTTTGTAGGCTGTGGAGGATGTAAGCAAGAAGAGCAGGTACTGAAAGAACTCAGTGAATACTTTAGCGCCAATGATAAAGTGCAGCTGATATCCATTACCCCTTCCAGTCCTGAAAAAGTAAAAGCCTACTTTGAAAATGGAGATTTCGGCTTCCCAGTCTATACGGTGGATGGATTCAAAGAAGTGAAAAAGACCTTTAATGTGAGGAGTTATCCGCACAATCAATTAGTAGTCGATGGAAAAGTCGTCGAAAATCTTTTAGGCCCTCTTGTATATGACAACATGAAAGAATGGATGATCAAAAGGATCAACGAGGAAGTTGATAAATTGGAGAAGTAGGCGTTTTGGTAAAAATAATAGCATCAAAAACTCATTCATCCAACCATAACACAAATAACAAATCCCAATACTCAAATTTCCAATCCATAACAATTTGCACTTTGCAGTAAGAAAGATGTAATTTCAGATCGAAAACTGTCACACAGAGATAATTTAAATGACTAAGAAATTCCTTCACACTGATCCATCAATTAACGGAAAAGGCGCCAAAAGTGAATTTCTCATCCCTGACATCTACAACCGAACTACAAAACTGATTGGACTCGAAACCTTAAATCCTTACGAATTCGGCTTGGTGATCTACACTGGGGTCGATCTAGATACTGAAGAAGTTTTCAATAGAGCCAACAATAAGAAATCCATTAGCATCCTGAAAAGAAACCGTTGTAAGAAGATAATTGCTAACTATTTAGAAGACATAAAAAATCTAAAAATTGGAGATGTAGTTCTGTTAAATGAGGCATTTAATCTGGAGAAGATAGATAAAAGCAGGGTGAGTTTAGCAAAACAGTGAACTGAAAACTCAAACAACAAGGTCAACAATCAAAAAACCATGATTAATTCCGCTGAAGAATTTAGAAATCTCAGAATGAGCGATGAACTTCAAGAGCAAAGAAGAGCGGCAATAGAAGTTGCTGCATATTCAGTTTGGTTAGATGTGATTCAAAGATTTCCAGAGTTAAAAACGTGGGTAATCCAGAACAAAACGATTCAGATTGAAATACTGGAGTTGTTAGCACTGGATTCAGACCCAAATGTGAGAAGTGCAGTGGCTAGAAAGAGGAAAATAACCGATAAAATTTTTGAGTTATTGAAAGATGACACAGAAGAATCTGTTAGATATGACTTACTCTCAAATACTAAACTTGCTCTAGAGAAGAAGCTAAGAATTAAAGTTGATGATTCGGAATGGTTAAGAGACCAATTAAACGAACAGCTGAACAAACAATAATTAACCTGTTAGACGAGAAATTATTCACCGGAGAAAAGGCATCCATATTCAGGCAAGGTCAAATCACAACCTTAGAACATTAGAACCTACCTACCTGCCGGAGCGAAGCAAAGGCAGGAAACTTAAAACTCAAAACCTACGTGCACGCCGTAGCCTTGCGAAGGCGAGCAAACTTAAATTAGTCCTAAACTTTCCCAAAATCCTCGTACCCATTTTTAGGTATTTATCTCTTATTCAATAATTTATATTGACTTTAATTAATCAAAGAGGTATTTTCAAAAATATCACTTCCACACCTATGAATCCACCTAATCCTAAAAGCAGAGGACTTAAGAAAATAGTCCAATATATAGAGCGAGGGCTAAGTAATTATAGTAGCCTAGTTGGGCTAATTTCATTCATATTAGCCATTCTAGCGTTTTTCTTATCCTATACTCAAGGATTAAAGCTTGACCAAATAGAGGAGAGAATTCCAACAAGAACAGTCTCATCATTTCCAGGAAATCTAGTGACAATAAATGAGGAAATCCTAAAGAAGTTCTCCCCCAACTCGGACGAATTGCTAATATGCTCAGATGTACCTGCTTATGGGTTCCTTTCAAATTATCCAGAATATGAAAAGTATGAGAAAAATTTATTGAGTATTGTTATTCGATCAGGAAAGGACTTCAAACTACATTTGAGTACGTACAGTGACTCCTTACTCAGAGACGAAGTTGACTGGCAATTCATTAAGGCTCGAGATACAATTGTCAAATATTTTCATAGCAAAAAATACTGGACCCAACGTGAAACCGAAGGTAAATTAGACGCTAAAGATTTGGCCGTTAAAGATTATCCTAGTTTCAAGCAGTTTATTGTTGATCGTCACAATGAGTTGATCGATAAACTTCAGAAAGTTGATCCTAACAAAGTTGTTGTTACCAGATTGACAAAAGAAATGCCCTTTTTCATGTGGTTGGAGAATACTGATAAAATACTTGTCTCTTTCCCGAATTACTCTAACAACAAAGAACATGCTTTTTATTCAGTAGATTCTGAGATTATTAAGAATTTCAAAGAAATATTCTTTTTAATTGAAAACGGTGTTTACTAAAATCTCTGAAAATAATCCTAAACTTTCCCAAAATCCTCTTCCCTTGCCGGGCGCCCCATTTTCTGGTATTTAATCTCAAAATCAACTCCTTATAATGAGGTTATCAAGTAAAAGCGGTATTTTCAAAGAATAACTCCATTAAGTTAGAATATAACGTTTCTTGACGCAGTTAGTTTAATATTGAAGAAATCATGAGAAGTACCTACAGTTAAATGGGAAAAACACCAAAAACTATTTTAGCTTTTGAAATAGATGACAAATACTATTCAATCTGCTCATTCAAAGAAAATAAAAAAGGAGAATTGATCATTTTACCAAGGTTTGCTGAAAACTATTCTGAGATTGAATTTGGCAATCCAAACAATGATGAAATAATATTAGACCAACATTATACAATTCATCACAGTAGGGAAGAAAATGTGAATGTACTGAATCATACGCTCTGTTTAAAAAATGATTTAAAAAGGAATACCCGAATATATACTCGAGCTTTTAATAAAAATTTGTTTTGTCCTTTAATAACTGTTAGAGGACAGGACTTTACTAGAGAGAGATATAGATATGTAAGAAATGATATTGATGAGTATATAGATATGGGAGAATATTCACCTAAAAATTCAACCATTTATTATATGATTATCGCTACCTCAGCTGGGAATAAGTTCAATGGGGATTACGATGATTTGAATTATTATAATTTAAACTTTAAGAACTACTCCGTTATTATAATTTGGAGTTTTGGCATCATACCTTCACATTGGACTGGAAATAAATTTCACAAATTGACAAAGCCTGACCTTAGGAGTCAAATAGAAGAAGGATATGAAGAAAATGAAATAATCAATCAATATAGACTTGATAGACAGCTCCAACACAATAGTTTTCTTTCGTTTTTAAAAAAAGAACTTAAAATAAGTGGTTCTGACTTTTTACTAATAAATAGTTTAGGTTTCAAAAAATATCCAAATAATAATATTGATAAATCAGATAAGGATAATATAGAAATTAATTTAGCTTATCAAGCATATACCATTGGCAATAAAGCAGTTGAAAATGGTAAACATGAAGAAGCCCTAAAACTCTTTTCTGAGAGTAGAAAAATTTTCAACAAACAAAAAAATCAAGTCGCAAAAGCCTCATTATTAAATTTAGAAGCAATTTCTAACCATACTATTGGCAAATCGAAGATTGCTTTAAATGTCTTTAACCAAGCATTAAAGATATACAAACAGATCAATTCAAATTTCAACATAGCAAACACCTATCTGAATATATCTATGGTGCATAGAGACATTTTTGAAAATGAAAAAGCTAAAGAGAATATTCATAAAACGATTGCAATCTCAGAAGAACAAAATCTCACATCATTGTTATCAAATGCTTATCAACAGTTAGGTATAATATTCAAAAATGAAGGTAATTTAAACCAAGCTGAAGGATATTTACATAAGGCAATAGCATATTATAACAAAGAAAAAAATAAAGAAGGAAAAGCGTTCTGTTTAGGAAATTTAGGTCTTCTAAATCTTCAGAAAGGAGATGTTAAGAAATCACTCAAACTTCACTCAAGCTCTTTAAATATATTCAAAGAGATAAAACATCAATGGGGTATTGCTAATGAAACTGCAAATGTTGGAAATGTAATCTGCATTCAAGGAAACAAGAATGGATTATCACAACTTAAAATAGCACTTGAAATGCATCAAAAGAATGGTTATCAATTTGGTATTGCAACTGATTTGAAACTAATAGGAGTACATCATTCAGTTTATAGTAATTATACAGAAGGCCTAGAATATCTAAAAAAATCAAGAGAAGTATTCTTGAAAATTGGAAATAGTCAAGAAGCGGATAGTGTATTGCTACTAATTGAGAAAATTAAGTCTATCAACAATTAGTACAAATCACAACATTTTAATAGCTGTAGTGAATTAAATGTAGCTTAAATCTCCCGTTACCACGCATTCTCAAACTGTAGTTTAAAAACCTCTGCCCAGCTCCTACGAATTTGCAATCCGTAGGTCTAGAGTCATGGAATTTGTAATTCCACGTAAGCAACAGGCTTAAGAATCCCGAATAGCTCTATAAACTTCCTAAAACTTATCACTAACCATCGCCATCAACTCCGGCAGCTTCACAGAGTGACTATGCGGTATGATCTCGGACTTCTTCTTGCCTTCGCCTCAGTTGGTGTTATTCACCAACTGACCAGATGAAGCTAGCCTGCATGAGCCCACCGCTTGTTGGTCACAAGACCCAACAAGAGCAAGCAGATGAATAAAGGAATATGACATCCCATAATTCCCGCAACTCAAAACTTATCACTCACCATCGCCATCAACTCCTGAAGCTTGGCTGAGTGACTGTGTGGCATAATGTCGGACTGTTTCTTGCCGTCCAAAATGTCCTGGCTTACAGCTTGTAGTTCGTGGTTGAATCCAATGCTCTTTCGGCCGTCGTTGAAGTAGTCGATCTGCTCATCACCTTTGTAGAGGAAACACTCGGATGCCTTCCAGAAAAACGGAATGCGAATGGTTGCTTCCGAACCAATCACAAACAAGTTGTTGTTCAGCTTGCTGCGGAAAGAAGTCGCCAGATTGGCCGTTTCATCCCCATAGTCAAAGAGAATGTTCACATCGTCATCCACTCCGGTACTTGCCTTGTGGCAAGTGACATAAAGTTCTTTTGGATCTTTGCGCATAAACAGCCATGCCATGGCTATCGGGTATATGCCCATATCCAGCAATGCGCCACCAGCTAACTTGGGACTGTACATTCGGCTCTCCGCATCAAAAGGCACTGCATAGCCAAAGTCCGCTTTGACCTGTACGAGCTTCCCAATACGCCCCTCACTCACCCACTGCTGCGCTTTCTGGATCGCCGGATGGAAATACGACCACATCCCTTCCATCAGGTAGCAGTCCTTTTCCTGTGCGAACGCTCTCAGTTTGTCAAACTCCTGAGGATTGACCGTGATTGGCTTCTCACAAAGTACGGCTTTGCCAGCAGCCAACGCTGCTTTGCTGTTTTCAAAGTGGAAGTTGTGCGGAGTAGCCACATAGATAGCGTCTATCTCCGGGTCCGCGTAAAGCTTTTCATAGGAATCATACGCCTTGGCCAGTCCAAATCGGGTGGCAAACTCGTCCGCCGAACTTTGTGACCGGGAAGCCACGGCTACCAGCTCGGCATTGTCCACAAATTGAAAATCTGACGCAAACTCACCGGCTATTCGTCCGGTGCTGATGATTCCCCACTTTACTTTTCGCATGCCTAAATTTATCAATTCTTCCGAAACTGAATTCATTGACTTTGCACTTGGGAAAGCGTAGTTTTATCCAAATGCCGTCAACCCTCATCAAAATCATCCTTTCACTGTTTTTCAGTGCATTGTTACTCGTGGGTCACGCCCAATCCTGGGAACAGACCAATCGACAAGCAATGAGCTATTACCAAAATGGTGATCTGGATCGAGCTTTGGAAACAATTGATCGAGCCATTGAATTGAGTGCTCCTCTGTCCAGTGAACGGCTGATTAGTTGGACCAATAAAGGCTATTTCCTTTCGGACAAATCGGACTTGGCCAACAGCATCTGGTACTTCCGTCAAGCAAGCAACCTGGCGAATAGTCTTTATTCCTTACCACATGTCGCTCAAACGGATGCCTACACCAACCTGGTAAATGCATTCCTGCAATCCGGGAGATTAGATAGTGCGGAGTTTTACCTGCAAAAGGCATTACCCAATCACAACGCCATCGAAACGAAGAATCCTGCTCATTATGACAGTTCGTATGCTGAGATCACTCGAGCATTGATCTTGATGAATGCAGCGGAAGCTTCCCTGTATTATCGAAAAGGTTTGTTGGATCAGGCAATTCAGTCACTGCAAAGTCAGATTGCTTTGATCCGTCAAGTCTATCTCAACTACGAGTCGTCCACGGATTATCAAAAGTCCCTAAACAACCTG
>PBTY01000018.1 GCA_002729235.1 Rickettsiales bacterium
ATACATTGACTGCAGATGCAGCATCAGGATTGTTAGCTAACGATTCAGATCCTGATGACGATGCGTTAACAATCACACAGTTCGTGGTTGATGGCACAACTTATACAGCTGGTCAAACAGCTAATCTGACAGAGGGGGACTTGACGATCAATGCAGACGGTAGTTACACCTTCGTTCCAGCGTCAGGCTTTAATGGCACCGTTCCTACGGTAACTTACACGATCAGTGACGGTAGCCTAACTGATACTGCAGATCTGGATATTACGGTAACAGCCGTCAACGATGCGCCAGTCGCGACAAACGACACTGGTTCTATAGGAGAAGACAATACATTGACTGCAGATGCAGCATCAGGATTGTTAGCTAACGATTCAGATCCTGATGACGATGCGTTAACAATCACACAGTTCGTGGTTGATGGCACCACTTACACAGCAGGTCAAACAGCTAACCTGACAGATGGCGACTTGACGATCAATGCAGACGGTAGTTACACCTTCGTTCCAGCGGCTGGCTTTAATGGCACCGTTCCTACGGCAACCTACACAATCAGTGATGGAAGCTTGACCGATACTGCAGATCTGGATATTACAGTAACAGCAGTCAACGATGCCCCAGTTGCAACAAACGACACTGGTTCTATTGGAGAAGACAATACACTGACTGTAGATGTAGCTTCAGGATTATTAGCTAACGATTCAGATCCTGATGGCGATGCATTATCGATCACACAATTTGTGGTTGATGGTACAACTTACACCGCAGGTCAAATAGCTAACCTGACAGAAGGCGACTTGACGATCAATACAGACGGAAGTTACACATTCGTTCCAGCGTCAGGCTTTAATGGCACCGTTCCTACGNCAACTTACACGATCAGTGACGGNAGTNTAACNGATACNGCNGATNTGGANATTACNGTAACAGCNGTCAACGATGCNCCAGTNGCAACAAACGACACTGGTTCTATTGGAGAAGACAATACANTGACNNTAGATGCAGCATCAGGCTTATTGGCTAATGATTCAGATCCTGATGGCGATGCACTATCNATCACACAGTTTGTAGTTGATGGTACAACTTACACAGCAGGTCAAACAGCTAACCTGACAGAAGGCGACTTGACGATCAATGCAGACGGAAGTTACACATTCGTTCCAGCTGCAGGCTTTAATGGCACCGTTCCTACGGCAACTTACACGATCAGTGACGGAAGTTTAACTGATACGGCGGATTTGGACATTACTGTTTTTGCAGTAAATAACCCACCANTNGCTGTGGATGATGAAATTAATGTAGAGGAAGGTGGAACTGTTTCTGTTTTGGTGAGTGGAAGCAATACCGTATTGAACAATGATAGCGATGTTGATGGTGATGATTTAACAGCAATTCTGGTGACTGATGTTTCTAGTGGAACATTGGTTTTAAATAGTGATGGGACCTTCGTCTATACCCACATTCCTGGTTCCGGATCAAGGGTGAATAGTGGTACGGCTTCTGATAGCTTCACTTACAAAGTAAACGATGGTACTACAGATGGAAATACCGCTCTGGTAAACATTACTATTTCACTAGCGAATAATCCACCAACAACCGGTGATTTACAACTTTTTGTAGAAGATGTTTCAGGAGTGTCGGGATCGGTTTTTGAATTAAGCGAAGACGTGGATGGTGATGAATTGACATTCACAGTGTTGACTCAGCCAACCTCCGGAATCTTAACCTTCAATGAAGACGGTACTTTCACATATGTTCCAGATCCAACATTTGTAGGAGTCATCTCATTTGAGTTCCAGGTTTGTGACGATGGAGATCCATCATTGTGTACAACAGGAGTTGTGACTATAACTGTAATCGAAAGAGACACAGATGGTGATGGTATCAACGATGACGAAGAAGGTGATGACGATACTGACGGTGATGGCATTCCGGATTATGAAGATGAGGATAGCGATGGTGATGGCATTCCTGATGAAGATGAGGGNTCTGAAGATAGTGATGGAGATGGTACCCCTGATTACAAAGACGAAGACAGTGATGGTGACGGTATCCCTGATGCAGATGAAGGAAGTGATGACTCAGATGGCGATGGTACCCCAGACTATCTGGATGAAGATTCTGATGGCGATGGAATTCCTGACGTAGATGAAGGCTCTGAAGATTCCGATGGAGACGGTACTCCAGACTATTTGGATGAAGACAGTGATGGAGATGGTATCCCTGATGAGGATGAGGGCGATGTAGATACTGATGGAGATGGTATTCCAGATTACATCGATGAAGATTCAGACGGAGATGGAATTGATGATTCGGAAGAAGCATCAGATCCTGAAGCTGACTGTGATGGCGATGGCATCCCTGATTATTTAGACCCTTACAGCTGTGAAGATCTACCAGTCAATGAGGTATTCACACCAAACAATGATGGTATCAACGATGCATTGATTGTTGAAGGAATCGAGAACTTCCCGAATAATAAAATTGAGATTTTCAATAGATGGGGTAATCTGGTTTGGGAATCAAAGGGCTATGACAATAGCAGCAATCTGTTTGTAGGAAATGCGAATAGTGGAGGAGCAGTTCGCAACAACAGTGCCTTGCCAGATGGAACGTACTTTTTCATCATTGATTTGGGAGATGGCAGCCCAATGCAAAAAGGATTTATCGTGATTAGAAGATAAGAACATGAAGAAATTTTTTACCATAATTAGCCTGATTTGCCTGGGATACCTATCCTATGGACAACAGCAGGTTTTGTTTACTCAGTACATGTTTAATCAGCTTCCATTGAATGCTGCCTATACCGGAATTCACGAAGGTGTTAGTGCGAGTATGTTGTGGAGAGAGCAGTGGGTCGGTTTTGAAGGTGCTCCTAGCACTCAAACCTTTTCGGTTCATTCTCCAATTGCTTTCAGGGCTATTTCCCTGGGAGGTGTAATCATGCGCGATAAAATTGGTGTAACCAATCAACTAAGCGCTCGATTCATGTATGCTTATAGACTTCAGCTTGGCAAGACCAAATTGAGTTTTGGATTAGAAGGTTCGCTTCATCATTACCGATCTAGTTACAATGAAGGTGGAATAAATGATCCAATACTTACCGGAGCGGATCAAAACATCATGAAACCCAATGTGGGCACTGGTATTCTTTGGCATGGAAATAAGTTCTATATGGGAGTTGGAATTCCAAATGCCATGAATCAGCAGTTTTATGATGTGGAAGGATCGGAAAGTGAGTTGGTAAGGCATTATTATATCACAGGTGGTTATGTCTTTGCCATTTATGACAATTTATTGGTAAAGCCCAACTTCATGTTGAAGGCCGTAAAAGGAGCTCCAGTTCAAGCAGATTTGAACATCAATGTGCTGCTCCAAAACACCCTTTGGGTGGGAATGTCCTACAGGTCATTCGAAAGCATTGCTGGTTTAGTTCAGTTTCAATTAGGTCCGAAAATGCAGGTAGGTTATTCATTCGATTTCTGGACCACCACGGATTTAAGTGCTGCTCATTCTGGATCTCATGAGATCATGCTCAACTATGTATTTGAGCTTCCAAAAACCAAAATACTCACGCCAAGATATTTCTAACCATGAATAGAATCATTACATCAATCATCTGCATAGCTTTTGCTGTTTCAGCATTTGGATCATCTGATTCCAAAAAGACTCAACGATTAATAGCCAAAGGAGAAAGAGCTTATGACAATTTCGTTTATACCAAAGCAGTAGAGTATTTCGAAAAGGCTTTGGAAGAAAAGGAAGAAGCTGACGCAGAAGTGTGTCTGAAAATAGCGGATAGTTACCGCTTGATGAACAAGCCAAAAAGTGCTGAAAAGTGGTATGCAAAGGTCACAAACTATGATCTCATGACAGATCAGGATTTGATGAACTATACTCAGACCTTGCTTAAAAATGGTAAGGATGCTGAAGCGAAGGCAGTGAGCTCAAGAATAAAGACTGCTGATCTTAGTCAATACAAGAGACTGAATGCTATTGAAGACATTTCGACGTATTACCGTGATTCATTGGCGTATTTCGTGGAGAACATGAATGTCAATACGGAGCAGTCTGAGTTTTCGCCAACGTTTGTTGATGATGGTTTTGCATTTGTATCTAACAGAGAGCGTAAAGGTGTTCGTCAGGCTAGTTATGGATGGGATGATACTTATTTTCTGGATTTGTATTATTCAGAAGTAGAGGATGGTCAGATTATGGAACCAAAGCCAATGACCAAGCGTATCAATACCATTTTCCATGAAGGTCCTGCAACATTCTTTGATGGTGGCAATAAATTGATCTTTACAAGGAACAATTTCAACCTTGGAGAAGAACGTACTAGTGTAGAAGGTATTAACAAATTGAAGCTGTACTATACCGAAAAATCAGGTTCTGGTAAATGGTCTCGTCCAGTAGGTGTTCCATTCAATAGCGATGATTACTCCGTTGGTCACCCGACTTTTGATGAAGCTACTCAGACTTTATATTTCGCATCAGATATGCCCGGTGGATTTGGCAAATCAGATATTTACAAAGTTTCCTATACAGATGGAAAATGGGGAACCCCAGAAAATCTTGGAAACGAAATCAATACCGTAGAGGATGACTTGTTCCCATACATTGATCAAGGGAGTAAATTGTATTTTGCAAGTCATGGACATCCAGGAATTGGTGGTTTGGATATATATGAAGTCAATCTTGCTGAAAATGGTGAGGTGACAAACATGGGTTTCCCAATCAATACTCCAGATGATGATTTTGGAATGGTATTAAGAGATAATGCTGGTTTCCTATCTAGTAATAGAGAAGGAGGAAGAGGAAATGATGACCTGTACATGGTAACTATTTATGCCTATGACATTAATGCCAGGTTAGTTGATGCGGAAACTGGAGTGGAACTATCTGGAGAGCTGAATGCCACTGAGGACAGTAAATCAGAGGCATTAGCCACGTCTACAAACGGTAAAGTTTCTTTTAATATCGTAAGAGGCCGTAATTTGAATTTCTCTGGTAGTTCCGAGGGTTATGAGTCCAATGCCATTGATTTCAAAACAGCAACAATTCCTTTGGATGCCAAGTCATTCACTGTTGATGTTCCTTTATCTAAGTTGGCGTTGTTTGCAGAAATTATCAAAGTGATCAATCCGGGTAGATTGGAATTGATAAGTAATGATGAGACGCTTAGAGANTTCGACGGATCATTTGCAGANCTTGAAGCTGACTTGAAAGNCAAGAATTATAAAATCACCAAGATTCATGANGTAGAGGCTATTTACTACGATTTCGATAAGTCNAATATTCGTGAAGATGCAGCATTGAATTTGGATAAGCTTGTAGCTCTGATGGAAGAGTTTGGAGAGTTGAAAGTGGTACTGGCAGCGCATACAGATAGTAGAGGATCCAATGCNTACAATGAAGGTTTGGCCAAAAGACGTGTTGATTCCGCTAAAGAGTATCTCTTAGCAAAAGGNGTAGATTCAACAAGAATTCTGATGGAATCATTTGGTGAGACTCAATTGCTCAATGACTGTGAAGATGGTGTGAACTGTGATCAGGATGCACATCAGCTGAATAGACGAACTGAAGTATCTGTTAAGATTGTAGAATAAAAAATATTACAGTGTTCAATTAGCCCTTTCAGGATGACTGAAGGGGCTTTTTTGTGTCTTTTTAATAATTTAGACTAGTCTAAAAATAATATGAGATTTGTATAATAAATAATTAAAAATAATCTTTGTCATATATTTCAATAAACTGTATTGTTTTGATATTGAGAAGATTAGTNNTTNTGTNTTTNCTTNTGAACANGGTACNNTNNGNTTANCTGGNCAAGTTTCAGGNTANGTNTTTCANGATGGNGAAGCAGTTCCTGGTGCCACAGTGCAAGTGAAGAATTCGGAGTNTGGAACGGTCTCAGATCCTAATGGATACTTTGTNTTGAATTCAGCTTTACCAAAAGACGCGGTTTTAGTGGTGAGATCAGTTGGTTTCAAACAGCAAGAGAAACAGATTAACAATAAAGCCTCTATTCGATTCGATTTAGAAGTTAGTGATTTAGGTCTTGATGCGGTCGTGGTAACTGGTACGATGAAGCCAACTATGATCACAGCTTCTCCAGTGAAAGTAGAGGTGATCACTTCGAAACACCTGAATACCTATATTCCAGCAGCAGCTTCATCCATTATGGAAGGAGTGAAGCTGATCAATGGAATACACGAAGTAGTAGCCTGTGGTGTTTGTTTCACGAACAGTATCAGCATCAACGGACTTCCTGGGCCATATACTGCTGTTTTGATTGATGGAAGTCCAATGTTTGGAAATTTGGCTTCTGTTTATGGCTTGAATGGTATTCCGAACATGGTAATTGATCGGTTTGAAGTTATAAAAGGCCCTAACTCAACACTATATGGTTCTGAAGCTATGGCTGGGGTTATTAACGTAATCACTAAAGACCCAGCTGATCAGTCAAAATTCTCCATCGATTTGATGGGAACCTCTCACCTGGAGTCATTCGGTAACATTGGAGTATCAACGACTACCAGGCGGTTCAAAGGATTTACAGGATTGAATTACGCGATCATTTCTGATTATGATGATGAAAATGAAGATGGATTTAGTGATTTGGTTAATCTGGATCGCTACTCCTTATTTTCTAAATGGGGTATGATCCGTCCGAATGATAAGAAATTTACGCTTGCAGGGAAGCTCTATTATGAAGATCGTAGAAATGGAGTAGAGGAGTTTTTGAAAGATCGAGCATATCGTTCTATTCGTGGCAATGACTCTATTTATGGAGAGAGCATCTACACCTATAGAGCAGAGCTATTTGGAACTTATGAGTTTCAGACAGCTGAAAATCTCAAACTCGATTATTCCATCAGTCAGCACATTCAGGATAGTTATTATGGGGCCGACCACTACGAAGCTGAGCAGACCATAGCGTATACCAATTTCGTTTGGACCAAAGCACTGAAAAATCATACGGTCATTACTGGATTGACAAATAGATTCCAATTATATGATGACAATACTGTGGCTACGGTTAATAACCCAGACAATCAGTGGATTCCGGGTTGGTTCGTGCAGGATGAGTTTGAAATAGGGAAGTCTTTTAGTTTGCTTCCAGGGCTTAGAGTAGATCATTATTCTTCGCATGGCTTGATTCCTTCGCCGAGACTTTCTACGAAGTGGAAGGTTGGAGATTGGACTACTTTGAGAAGCAACTTTGGAACAGGTTTTCGGGTAGTTAACCTGTTTACGGAAGATCATGCCTTCGTTACTGGGCAACGAGAAGTCCAAATTGTGGAAGAGCTAAAGCCAGAGCGATCAGCTAATGCCTCGCTGAACCTGAATCATATTTTCACTCTCGGTGAGAGTCAGGGTATGTTTGATATCGATGCTTTCTATTCGTATTTCTACAACAAGATTATTCCTAATTACGATACGCCAGGGCAGATTATTTATGCGAATTCACCTGGTTATGCCATTTCCAGAGGAATTGGATTTAATTGGAATCAGGAATTTATGATGCCTTTATCTTATTCAATTGGATTCAATTACCAGAAGGTAACGGAAACAAGAGATGAAGAGAAGAGAGATGTGGAGTTTTCGCCGTTATGGAGTAGTGTGTTTACGGCTAATTATTCCTGGAAGGCTCAAAAAATGACTTTTGGCTACACGTTAAGAGTGACAGGTCCAATGGCTCTGCCTGAGGTATATGATTTAAATGCTGTTGGTGATCCTGTAAGTAATCCGAGGGCAACGAGATCAGAGCCTTTCGCCTTTCAGAATATTCAAATAAATAAGCAGTTTTCAGAGCAGTTTTCACTTTACGGAGGGATCCAAAACCTATTCAACTATATTCAGAAACAGTCACCATTGGTTGGTTACAATGATCCGAACAGTCCAATAGGTTTTAGTCCGTATTTTGATACTTCTTATGCCTACTCACCCATTCATGGACGCGAGTTTTATTTAGGTATCAAATGGCAGATTGATTGATTTGAATTGAAATCAAAACTCAATTTGTCAAGATTTAGATACTGAAATAAATACAGTATGACGAAATGTGCTTTTATTTTGAAATACAATAGCAAGTGTCATGCTGAACTTGGTCCGCATGGAATGTCAGTATCTTCATCAAAATCTTGACAAATTGGGATAAGTACAAACTACTCTTCAAAAGCCCAATCAATGCCTGTTTTCATGTCCTTTACGATCACTCCTTCAGCCTTCAGCTTAGCTCGAAGCTCATCTACTTTGTCATAGTTCTTCGCTTCTTTAGCAGCTTTGTATTCTTCAAGGATGACTTCCAGGAGGTTCTGAGAAGACAAATTTGTCTCCAATTTTAGTCCTAGAATTTCCTCACAGAAAGCAATGAAGGTAGTCCTCATACGCTCAAAGGTCTCTTTTCCAATCTCCTCAAATTTCAATTGACCAGTTTGGATAGAGTTTACTTTTTTCACCAGGTTAAACAAATGACCAATAGTCAAAGCAGTATTGAAGTCATCATTCATTGCATGGTAGCAGTTGTCACAGATTTTGTTGATCTGCTCAGCTTGTTTTGCGTTGATCTCTTCTGCTAAACCTTCAGGGTATGCATAGTTTTTGATCAGTCTTAAACCGTTCGCCAACTTCATGTACCCTTTTTGTGCAGCATCCAGTGCTTCATTAGAGAAGTCCAGGGTGCTTGCATAGTGAGATTGTAGCATGAAGAAACGGATAGTCATTGGACTGTAACCATGCTCTAACAATTCGTGATCTCCTGAAATCAACTCATGCGGTAGAAATGAATTACCAAGTGACTTACTCATCTTGGTTCCGTTTACAGTAAGCATATTAGTATGCATCCAGTATTTAGCTCCTTCTTTACCTTTAGATCCGGCATTTTGAGCAATTTCACATTCGTGGTGAGGGAATTTTAGATCCATTCCACCTCCATGAATATCAAATTCTTCACCCAGATATTTGGTGCTCATTACAGAACACTCCAAATGCCACCCTGGGAAGCCATCACTCCATTTCGTATTCCAACGCATGATATGCTCTGGTGCAGCTTTCTTCCAAAGTGCGAAATCTAATGGGCTTCTCTTGTCAGAACCACCATCTAACTCTCGAGTTTGATTCAGTAAGTCTTCGGTTTTTCTACCGCTTAGCTTTCCGTAATCATACTTTTCATTGAATTTACTAATATCAAAGTATACAGAACCATTGGATTCATAGGCATACCCATTGTCTACCAATTCCTGAATCATGTCCAGTTGCTCCATCAAGTGACCAGTTGCTGTAGGCTCGATATCCGGAGGTAGGATGTTGAAAGTTTCCATTACTCTATGGAAGTCATTCGTGTATTTCTGCACGATTTCCATAGGTTCCAGGTTCTCTAGCTTAGCTTTTCTAGAGATCTTATCTTCACCAGTATCATCTAATAAATGTCCTACATCGGTGATATTGCGCACGTATCGCACTTTATATCCTAAAAATTGTAGGTATCTGTAGATCACGTCAAATGACATGAATGTTCTTACATTCCCCAGGTGAACATCACTATAAACCGTAGGCCCACATACGTACATTCCTACATGCGGAGCGTTTAACGGTTCGAACACTTCTTTTTCTCTGGACAATGAGTTTACAACTCGGAGNTTTCCGATCATCGGGTTATTTTTTTATAAATACTTAGTTATGACGAANTTGAGCTAAAATAGTTTGTTNAAACCNCAATTTGAATTGACTATTTTTTCTACTAGCTTTGCATTGCAAATATAGAATTAAGGTTCGAGGGGACGCAAGTCCCCTCTTTTTATTCATAATAAAATGGTTGTTGGAAAGAAGATTGAGGAGGAAGTTCAGCACATGGTGGAGGGAATCATCGCAGGTGATCCTTCATTGTTTCTGGTGAATGTAATTCTTAAAGGAAATTCTGGAAACCAAAAATTGATTGTATTGCTGGATGGTGATGAGGGCATCAACATCGATCAGTGCAGTCAGGTAAGTAGAGAGCTTTCTGGATTATTAGAAGAGACCGACTTAATTGACGGTAAGTATTTTCTGGAAGTATCTTCAGCGGGAATAGATTTTCCTTTGCAGTCTGTTAGACAATACCGCAAAAATGTGGGAAGGTCTTTGAAAGTGGATTTGCAAGATGGAAATCAAATTAGTGGAGAATTAAAGATCGTGGAGGATGACAAGATCGTGTTGGAAGAAAAAGTGAAAAAGGAAGTCATCACACACGAGATAAATTTTAGTGATATTAAAAAATCGATGGTATTAGTTTCATTCAAATAAACGATGGATACTGGAATTTTAATTGATTCGTTTGCGGATTTTGCCAGAGGCAAAAACATTGATCGTCCTACTATGATCAGGATTCTGGAAGATGTTTTCAGAACAATGATCCGCAAAAAGTATAAGACTGATGATAACTTTGATATTATCATCAACACAGATAAGGGTGACTTAGAGATCTGGAGATTTAGAGAAATCGTTGATGACAACTCTGAAGATATCTGGGATCATGATAAAATCAGCTTGACTGATGCTAGAAAGATTGAGCCTGATTTCGAAATTGGTGAGGAAGTTTCTGAGGAAATTAAATTAGAAGATTTCGGTAGAAGAGCGGTGATGACTGCTCGTCAGACTTTGATTCAGAAGATTAAGGATCTTGAGAAAGATATCTTGTTCCAGAAATATAAGGATTTGGCTGGCGAAATTATAGCTGGTGAAGTTTACCAAACTCTTAGCAGGGAAATTTTGTTGATTGATGCAGAGGGTAACGAACTAAACCTTCCGAAAGGAGAGCAAATTTCAAAAGATAGATATAGAAAAGGAGATAACGTGAGAGCTATCGTACAGCGTGTAGAGATGGTAAACGGTAATCCAAAAATCATACTTTCCAGAACTTCTCCTACTTTCCTTGAGCGTTTGTTCGAGAGTGAAGTGCCAGAAGTTTATGATGGATTGATCACAATCAAAAATGTAGTTAGAGAGCCGGGAGAGCGTGCAAAAGTGGCGGTAGAGTCATTTGATGACAGAATTGACCCGGTAGGAGCATGTGTTGGTANGAAAGGATCTCGTATCCACTCAATCGTGCGTGAACTACAAAATGAAAACATTGACGTAATCAACTTTACCGACAATCTGGAGCTATATATTGCCAGAGCTTTGAGCCCTGCAAAAATCACTAGCATGAAGATTAGCGAGGAAAAAGACCGTGTTTCNGTGTATCTGAANCCAGATCAAGTATCTTTGGCGATCGGTAAGGGAGGTCAGAACATNAAANTNGCNTCGAGANTNGTAGGANTNGAGATAGATGTCTTNAGAGAATTNGATGAAGCCGAGGANGAAGATGTGGATCTNGATGANTTCTCNGATGAAATCGATAGCTGGATNATNGANGAANTGAANAAAATTGGTTTGGATACNGCAAANAGCNTACTTCAGTTNTCNATTGAAGAGCTTGTNAGAAGAACCGACCTGGAAGAAGAGACAGTAAAAGAAGTACTGAATATCTTCAAACAAGAATTTGAATAATAGTAGGCTAATAAGAAGTTAGTAACAGTAATATATGGCAGAAGAAAAAACTTATCGACTAAGTCAAGTTGCAAGAAAACTGAATGTGGGTCGTGGGACCATTCTCGATTACCTTTCTGGTAAAGGGTATGAGGTGGATAGTAGTCCCAACTCTAAGATCACACAGGAGCAGTATTCTTTGCTATCCAGAGAATTTGCGTCTTCTGCCATGGAAAAAGAAGAAGCGTCTGGTTTGACTATAGGCACAAAGCACTCTGACAACATGGTGATTAAGGCCACTGAAGAGCAGGCCAGTTCATCTGATGAAGAGGAAGAAATTCTCATTAAGGATAACAATGCCAAAGAAGCTCCGAAAAAGGAGGACGATGATGCCGATAAGATTCTTGGTCGGACCAAATTAGAGGGTCCAAAGGTTGTAGGCAAAATTGATTTGGATCCTAAGAAGAAAGAGGAGCCAAAACCAGAGCCGGCTAAAGTAGAAGAGAAGAAAGAAGAGCCGAAACCAGAGCCAAAGGTGGAGGAGAAGAAGGAAGAGCCGAAACCCGAACCGAAGGTAGAAGAGAAGAAAGAAGAACCGAAGCCAGAACCAGTGGCAGAGGAGAAAAAAGAGGAACCTAAAGTTGAAGCTCCTGCTCAACCAGAAGTAAAAAAAGAAGAGCCTAAGAAAGAAGCACCAGCTGCTCCTAAAGTAGAAGCTAAGAAAGAAGAGCCTAAAAAGGAGGAACCTAAGAAAGAGGAGAAGATTGAAGCGAAAGCTGACTCTTTGAAAGGTCTGACTGTATTAGGTAAAATCGAGCTTCCAGAAAAGAAAAAGCCAAAACCAGTAGCTAGCTCTGACGAGAACAAGGATCGCAAGAAAAAACGTCCTCGTAAGAGAATCAATAGTCCTGGAGATGACAATCGTAGTGGTGGAGGTGGCCAAAATAGAGGCCCTGGTGGCGGTGGTCACAACCGTGGTGGCGATAGAAATAACAATCGCGGTGGAAATCACAGAGGAGGCAACCAACGAGATAACAGAAAGACTGAAGAGCTTACAGATAAGGAAATCCAGGATAAGATTAAGGCAACATTGGCCAAACTTTCTGGAGGAAAATCCAATCAAGGTCAAGGTCGTTCTAAATACAGAAAAGATAAGAGAAATGCGAAAGCGGAGGCTGAGGAAGAAAGGCTAATGCAAGAGCAGGAAGAAGCTAAAAAACTAAAAGTAACTGAGTATATCTCAGCTAGTGACTTGGCTTCTTTGATGGGCGTTTCTGTTAACGATGTAATTTCTACATGTATGTCTCTTGGAATGTTCGTTTCGATCAACCAGAGACTAGATGCTGAATCCATCACCGTAATTGCTGATGAATTTGGATATGAAGTTGAGTTCTCAACAGAAGATGAGGACGTAGAAGTTCAGGAAGTAGAAGATAGTGCTGATGAATTGAAAGACAGAGCACCTATCGTTACTATCATGGGACACGTTGACCATGGTAAGACATCACTTCTTGATTACATCCGTGATTCTAAAGTAACTGAAGGTGAAGCCGGAGGTATCACACAGCACATTGGTGCGTATGATGTGATGACAGAAGGAGGTAAACGAATTGCCTTCCTGGATACACCGGGTCACGAAGCCTTTACAGCGATGCGTGCTCGTGGTGCCAAAATCACTGACGTTGCCATCATTGTGGTAGCTGCGGATGACGCGGTAATGCCACAGACTAAGGAGGCAATTAACCATGCTCAAGTTGCTGGTGTGCCAATTATCATTGCTATTAACAAAGTAGATAAGCCAAACGCTAATCCTGATAAGATCAAAGAAGAATTGTCTCAGATGAACATTCTTGTTGAGGATTGGGGTGGTAAATATCAGTGCCAGCACGTTTCTGCAAAGACAGGAGAGGGTATTGACGACTTATTAGAAAAAGTATTGCTCGAAGCTGAGCTTCTAGAATTGACAGCAAACCCAGACAAACCGGCGGTAGGTTCCGTAATAGAAGCTACGCTGGATAAGGGTAGAGGATATGTTACTACTTTGATGGTACAAGCAGGTACCATGAAGGTAGGTGATGTTGTTCTTGCTGGATCTAACTATGGTAAAGTAAAAGCCATGTTTGATCACAGAGGTAAGAAAATGAATGTGGTAGGTCCTTCTACTCCAGTCTTAATGCTTGGTTTGGACGGTGCACCTCAGGCAGGTGATCGTTTCAACGTAATGGAGTCTGATCGTGAAGCTAGAGAGATTGCAACGAAGCGTGAGCAAATCCATAGAGAGCAGTCAATCAGAACGAAAAAGCACATTACGCTTGACGAAATCGGAAGACGTCTGGCTATCGGAAGCTTTAAAGAACTTAACGTTATCGTTAAAGGTGACGTGGATGGTTCGATCGAGGCACTTTCTGATTCCCTATTGAAACTATCTACTGAGGAAGTTCAAGTAAATATCATTCACAAAGCTGTTGGTCAGATCTCTGAGTCAGATGTATTGTTGGCGTCAGCTTCTGATGCGATCATCATCGGATTCCAGGTGCGCCCATCTTCTCAAGCTAGAAGAATCGCGGAAAACGAAGAAATCGAAATCAGATTGTACTCTATCATCTACGACGCTATCAACGATGTGAAAGATGCGATGGAAGGTATGTTGGAGCCAACTACTGAAGAGGTTATCACTGGTAACATCGAAGTAAGAGAGGTATTCAAGATTTCTAAAATCGGTACTGTTGCTGGATGTTATGTGACTGAAGGAACGGTGAAACGTCAGAATAAAGTACGATTGATCAGAGATGGTATCGTAGTTTATGAAGGTGAGATCAACCAATTGAAGCGATTCAAAGAAGATGTNAATGAAGTGAAGAATGGTTACGAATGTGGTGTGTCCATTAAAAACTTCAACGACATCAAAGTGGGTGATATCATCGAAGGGTTCACAGAGAAAGAAGTTAAACGTACACTTTAATGCGTTTAGAAATATATTAGAACAAGAAGAGCAGATCAGATGGTCTGCTTTTTTTGTGTCATTACTTTTGTATTGATAATTTCGAGGTTCTATTGCTTACTCCCAATACAGTGAATAGACAGCTATTTTTTATCATTATTTTATTGGTTGCCACGAAGTTGGTAGCCCAAACAGATCAATTTATCTACTACGATCTCAGTGATGCGGTAGACAATGAGGTGATCAAAGGTGTCGTAAAAGATGTGCGAGGCTTCATGTGGTTTGCTACTGACCAAGGTGTATTACGATATGACGGAAGAACCACAGAACTATACAGAGATGGCCTTCAGAGTGAGTACACTAAGAATTTTCTAAATACATCCGATAATAGACTTGTCGTAATTAATGATTACGGAATTAAAGAAGTTGTTTTAAATGACACAGCGCAGTTCATACCATTCCAATGGGGAGAGAACTCTTATGATGATAACTTCACTTTTCCTAAAAGTATTTATCAGGACAAACAAGGTAATATATGGATTGGCGAAATCAATGCGATCGTTAAGATCAATCAAGATGGAATGAAGCGCTTCCCATTAGGGGTGGACTTTCAGTCTATCAGTTACCACAGGACATTTACTTTTAAGGAAGACGCTTTTGGTACGTTGTGGATTGCGCCATTCAAAGGCAAACTTCTAAAATACAACTCTGCGGCAGATTCCATTTTAGAAGTAGATGTGGATTTACCAATCACTGAGGTGACGGGTATGTCAGTCCTTCGTGGAGACTACTTATTAATAGGTGGCAAAGAAGGGTTATTTGAAATTAAAGTGGATAGTAACCAGGAAATTCTGGAGACTCGCCTATATAGTAATATAACCAATATCTCTGCACTTCAATCTGCACGAAATATCCTTTTCGTTGGTACTTGGGATAAAGGTCTAATGATGCTTGATTTTGAGGAGCGAACTTTCCATGAGGTTGAGGAGGTAGATTTTAATGATGTAGTTGATTTTTACTACGATGCTACTGTACCGGAAGTCTGGGTAGTAGGTAGTGAAAATGTTGGATTGATATCCTTTTCTGTAATTCATTCATTTCAGAGTGTAGGTAGGTCAAGAGTTGAGTCAGTTACCACCTTTGAAGATGAGATATTTTATTCAATTGGTCAGGAGCTCAGAAAATTTCACTGGAACGATGACTTACCTGGTGAGGTTCTGGTCTCATCCCAAACAGATTATTTTGATCGTTTACAAGCTAATGATGAAGGGGTTTGGATAGGGAGTTCTTTCGGAACACTATTGAAATACGATTTTCAGAAAAATCAATTAATAACTCTTGCAGATAGCACTGGTTCCTCGGTGAAATACATCACCATTGATAAAGAAGGAAATAAGTGGTTTGCTGGTGACAGTCATATTCTCCGCATTCGTTATAAGTCAGTTGATATCATGGAGTATTCGGTGGTTTCATCCAATATTATCAAACAGAATGTGAATGGGGAGATTTATGTGGGTTGCTGGGGCGAGAAGAATCTTTTTAAATACGATTCTGAGGAAGATCAATTTGAAGAAATCCATCTTTCTCTGGACTTTGACCTGGATGGGCAGTTATCCGTTGAAGACATTGCTTTTGATGAGAATGGTGATATTTGGTTAGCAACGAATCAGGGCCTTCTAAAAGGGTCTGAACATAGCTTTAGTCGAATATCAGTTCCGGGAATTGCTGAGAATGCGGCATTAAAGGCAATAGTAATTCAAAATGAAATTGTTTGGATATCAGGTGATTTTGGCTTGACGGCCTATAATCAAGAGAACGCTCTTACTTTCAATACAAAAAATGGGTTGCCTTCTAAACTACTCAATTGGAGAGGTCTAATGTCCTATAAAGAAGGCGTTTTGATATCAAGTGCAAAAGGTCTGGTGATGGCGAAATCGGATTTGGTCAAGTTTGAGAAGACTCCCACACCAGTTCTATTGACTATTACCTCAGAAGAAAAGCACCTTACTGATGATCAGAATCTAATGATTCCATATAAAGGCTCATTAGAGGTGGAGTATACTACGCTAACTTACCCTGGGAGACAAGTAGAGTATCAATCGCGACTGGTGGGTCTCAATGATCAATGGTCTGAATCTACAACCAATAGACAGGTGTCTTATTTGGGATTTTCCGAAGGCTCCTATCAACTGGAGGTTAGGTCGCGTGAGATTGGAGCTCTTTGGAGCGATCCGGTTGTATTGAGCTTTACAGTACCTAAACCATGGTTTTTCACATGGTGGGCATACCTATTGGCAGGATCTTTATCAATCGTGTTAATTGCAGGGGTTGTTAGGGTCTATAATTATAGCTTGATACTGCAAAAAAGACGTTTTAGGAAAATCATTGAGGATCGTACAAAACAAATCAATGAGCAAAAGAATGAGATCATTGCTCAAAAGAACAGGATCATTGAACAAAAGGAAGAGCTTCTTGCAAAAACGGAAGCGGTACACAAATCTCAGCAGGCTCTGTCTGATGCAGACGTTAACTTTCTTCATTTAAAAGAGAAGCAACTAAGGGATCAAATAGAATATAGAGATAAACAGATAACCACTCAATCCCTAAATCTCATTCAGAAGAATGAAACGCTAAAGAGTCTGAAAGAGCGCTTGGAAGATCTTTCAAAACCCAGTAAGAAGTCAACCCCACAAGACTTGAGAAAGGTTCTCAAACTGATTGATGAGAGTTTCCGACATGATAAGGATTGGGAGGACTTTAAATTGTATTTTGAGCAAATTTATACTGGTTTCTATGCTAAGCTGAAAGTGAATTGTCCGGCGTTGACTACTCAGGAATTAAGACATTGTGCCTTGATTCGATTGAACCTTTCAGTGAATGAATGCGCCTCTATTTTAGGCATCTCTCCAGATAGTGTTAAAGTATCGCGATCTCGGATTAGAAAGAAGATCGATTTGGAAGGCAAAGAAGGGCTAACAGATTTTATTTTATCAATCTAACTCCGAAAAATTATCAATTTGATACTTCGAATTAGAGGGAAATGTCCATTTTCACTCTTGATTTTATCAACAAATAAAGGGGTCGAAAATTATTTTTGTTAACCATTTGTTAACCCCTTGTTGTTCGGCTCATCCGTGTTGTAAAATGCCTTTCCAGAACTTTTAGAAGTATTTTCCTAAGTATCAGTCCAGATTTTGTTAACCAATTGTATGGGTACTGTTAACCCATTAATCCTTCACAATATTCAGATTTGGTTATCGCTTTTTTGAAATAATCTCAAAATGTGAGTTTTCATGAGGCTGATAAATGTCAATAATTCAATGAAACCAAAATAGTATGAAGAAACCCTATCAATTATCAATCAATTACCATTTGGTTAGCGAGGAAGCACCCTGTTAAAACTGACCAATTTCAAGACCTCTCAAAATCTTGAAAATCCTCAGAATTGGAGTGAGCAATCACTCAAGAATCAATCAAATGAAATTTTAAAAATCTAATGAAGGCAGACAATTATAATTTAAGAACAAAGCAAACTGGCTCTGGCTGGTTTAGGCTTTTGACAATGCTAGGTTTGCTATGTGCTACGTTTATCGTTAACGCACAGGAGCGAACTGTTTCAGGAACTGTTTCTGACGGAGAAACAAATGAGACACTCCCAGGTGTCACAGTACTTGTAAAAGGAACATCAAGAGGAACTATTACCGATATGGATGGTTCTTACAAAATTAGTGTGGCTGATGGTGAGGTGTTAACATTCTCTTTTGTTGGCTATGAAAACAAGGACATTACAGTTGGTAATGAATCTGTTGTGAATGTTGGATTAAGATTATCCATTTCTGAATTGCAAGAGATTGTTGTGGTTGGTTATGGAACTCAGGAAAAAGGAGACCTGACAGGCTCTGTGGCATCCATCTCTTCCAAAGATTTCAACCAGGGACCTGTAGTTAGTCCACTTCAACAAATTAGTGGTAAGGCCGCTGGTGTCAATATCAATCAGGTAGGTAGTGAGCCAGGACAGGCTCCTTCTATTCGAGTTCGTGGTATTACTTCCTTAATTGGAGGTAATGATCCTCTGGTTGTTGTTGATGGAATCCAGGGTAATTTGGCCTTATTGAACCAAATACCTCCATCTGAAATCAAATCAGTGGAGATTTTGAAAGATGCATCAGCAACAGCTATATATGGTTCAAGAGGTGCCGCAGGTGTGATTTTAATTACAACAAAGAGCGGTCAGGCTGGACAAACTCAAATAGAATATAGCGCTGTACTGTCAAGAGAAATCATCGCTAACGAGTATGACATGCTTACCGCTGACGAATGGAGAACTGCTGCCGCGCAAAGAGGTGTTGCAGAATCAGCAGACTATGGTGGAAATACAGATTGGTTTGATGCCATTACCAGAGTGGGAAGTACTCAAACTCACAACTTAGCTTTTTCTGGTGGTAACGAAAGTTTCACTTATCGGGCTTCAGCTACGGCAATTCTTCAAGAAGGAATCATTAATAACTCAAATTCTGAAAATTACATTGCTCGTTTTCAGGGAACACAGAAGCTTTCAGATAAACTGACTTCCACAATCAACCTAAATATATCTTCTCTTGATAGAGATTATAACAATGGAGGTAGAATTGCAGAAGCCATTACCAGAAGGCCTACGGATCCGATCTACACCGACAATCCATTGTTCACTGATGTGGGGTCTTATTTCATTGATCCTAATTCCTTCTCTTACATCAACCCCGTTGCAAGAACAGAAGAGATTATTGATGGTGACCTTACCAACAACATCTTTACTAGTTTGAGGTTGGAATATGAGATTTTTGATGGTCTAACTGCTACCGCTTTTGGTTCATGGAGAAAGACCAACAGAGAATACCAGAGTTATGTGTCTCCTCGCACAACTCGTGAGGATGCACGAAATCTTGGTGAAACAGAAAGCGTAAATGATATCAATCAACTACCTGATGGTATTGCCACAGTAGCGAACGATGTTTCTGACGAAAAGCTTTACAACCTTATTCTAAATTATAAGAAAGACTTTGGAGATCACTCTATTGACGTTCTTGGAGTGAATGAATGGCAAAAGCAAGTTTACAATGGAGGGAGCTCCACAGTACGTGGATTCATCGTTGATGATCCTTCGAACATTTATGCGATGCAATCTGCGGATGCCACTTTGTACCGCCAGGGTGATATCTCATCGTACAAAAATGATCGTACTCTTGCGTCATTCCTTGGAAGAGTGAATTACTCGTACATGGGTAAATATTACGCAAGTGCTAGTATCAGAAGAGATGGATCTTCAGTGTTTGGCGCCAACAACAAATGGGCAAATTTCTATGCTGGTTCTTTGGCATGGAGAATATCTGATGAAGGTTTTATGGATGCTGTAGATGTTATTGACAACCTAAAGTTGAGAGTAGGATATGGTGAAACTGGAAACCAGCAAGGTCTTGGAGCTCTGAATTCAGTAAGATTGGCAAACAATGATGGTACTACCTATTTTGGAGGGACTGTTATTCCAAACTACTCCATTACTCAGAATGAAAATGCCGATTTGCGTTGGGAGGTTAAGAAAATGTTCAATGCTGGTCTTGACTTTGGATTTATCAAAGGTAAACTGACTGGAGCAATCGATGCATTTACTGGTGTAACGAGTGATCTTTTGTTTGATTATGAGGTGCCACAACCACCTTACCCATTCGGTACAATCAAAGCAAACGTTGGTGAAGTGCTTAACCAGGGATTGGAATTAAGTCTGAATTATATCACAGTAGATCAAGGTGATTGGTATGTGACATTAGGAGGAAATGTGAGTATGAATCGCACTGAGGTTCAAGAATTAAACGGCAGCCTTAATGGTGTGCCTCTTGAAACAGACTATGTTGTTTGGGGTAGTGGTGGAACAACCGGAGTTGCCTCTACGAACAACGCAATCTCGCATTTGATCATTGGTCAGCCACTTGGATCTTTCTACCTATTCAAGCATGCAGGTGTTGACTCCAATGGTAATCAAATTATAGATGATTTGGATGGTGATGGATCTGTAGAGGATGGTAATAGAGAGAACGACGACAGATATCTGGCGGGTCAGGCTCTACCAAAAGTAACCTGGGCATTCACACCAACAGCTAGTTACAAGAACTTTGATTTGTCAGTTCTGGTACGTGGAGCACACGGACATCAAATTTACAATGCTAGAAGAGCGACTTTAAGCGCATTGGGTACACTAGGCCAAAGCAATGTATTGAACAGTGCATTAGAAACGGGTGTGAATAACATCACATATGCATCTGATCTGTGGTTAGAAAAAGGTGATTATGTCAGATTAGAAAACATCACTCTAGGTTATAATTTCAATACTACAAGCTGGAGTTTTGTTGAGTCACTAAGACTTTCATTCACTGCGAACAACCTGTTTGTGATCACAGAATACACGGGTATTGATCCAGAGATCAGCACTAGTGGAGGAAGTGGATTTGGTATCGATTATGGTATCTATCCTCGTACTAGAAACTTTGCTGTGGGCTTAAATGCAACATTCTAATGAGGACCTACAAAACTGATTTTAGAGACTTCAAAGACTTTATTCAAATGAAAAATATATATGGTTTAATCATAGTAATGGTGGCTGCTGTTGCTTCCGGTTGTACAGACCTGGAAGAAGGTATCTACGGACAGCAAGTTGCTGATGAATTTTATGCATCGGATATCGGAGTAAACGCTGCATTGGCCAGTGTTTATAACGAAGTACGTGGCGATTGGAATGGTAAAGGGATCGCTGGTGCAGATAGAGGTTGGTATGATCTCAATGAGACTTGTACTGATGAGATGATGTTCCCAACAAGAAGCGACGGAGCTTGGGATGACAATGGTATCTGGAGAGCTATGTACACACATACCTGGACAGGTTCTCAGGAGTTTATTGGTAATACCTGGAACTGGTTGTACCGAAGTATTTACAAAACCAACCTTTCTGTAGAGCTATTGGAAGGTGCAGGAGCTGATCCAGCTCAGATTGCTGAGGCCCGAGTTTTGCGTGCATATTTCTACTACATGTTAATGGACGGTTGGGGAAGTGTTCCTTTTTACACTGGTACCGATGTAGTAATCGAGGAGTTGCCACAATTATCAAGAGCTGAGATTTTTGATTTCGTTGTTAACGAACTTGAGACAAATGTTGATTTGTTACCTGAGACTAAGGGCGGATCATTCTATGGTAGATTCAATAAATGGGCAGGATACGCACTTTTAGCTAAAATCAACTTAAATGCAGAAGTGTATACGGGTTCTCCAAGATGGAGTCAGGCAATTACCGCTTGTGATGCTATTATCAACAATGGGGGATTCTCGCTAGTGTCAGATTTATATGACAATGCTGGTAGTCAGGCAATATTTGGTGATGAAATGCCAAATCAGGAAGTAATTCTTTCGGTATTTGTGGATGCTAATGACGCACCAAGAAATATTATTGGTATTAGAACACTGCATGGTCCTCATGGAAACGCGTTGTTCGGATTCAGTACATGGAATGGAGCTACCGTACATCAGGATTTCATCAACAGGTACTCTGATGACGACAAGCGTAAGGCTCAGTGGTTACTGGGATCCCAACCTGGAGGAGTAAACTACACGTTGAACATTTCATCGTTGACCAGTGCCGGAATCGAAGAAGGTGCTAGAAGTGCAAAATTCTTACCAGTACCTCCATACAGTGGAGAGTCTGCATCCAATGATTTCCCAGTATTCCGATATGCGGATGTTTTGCTTACAAAGGCAGAAGCTATTTTAAGAAACGGTGGTGATGAAGCAGCAGCAAGAGCACTTGTAGATGAGGTTAGAAATAGAGCAGGATTGGATAATTACAATGGTGCGATGACCCTAAACGAAGTTTACAACGAAAGAGGTCGTGAGCTTTGCTGGGAAGGACATAGAAGACAAGATATGATCCGTTATGGTACGTTCACTGCTGCCAGAAGCTTCAAAGGAGCAAGCAGCGATATCTACAAACTCTTCCCTATTCCATCTGATGCCATTGCAAACAATGACAGATTGGTTCAAAACCCTGGTTATTAATCACCTAAAATTTTAGACAATGAAACTTTTAAAATATTCATACATTCTAATTGGCGCATTGCTGGCGGTGTTTATGATCAGCTGTGCTGAAGATGATATTGCTCCAATGCTAGAAGAGCTGGAGAACGAAGCATACGACTTAGTTGTGCTTAATAGCAGTTCTGATAAAATTACTGTTCGATTCAAAGCAAGTGGTACCGACTTAACGTCGATCACCGCTGATATCATGGCGCAAGGAACTACAGAAGTTCTTGGTACCAATACCTTGAAAAACATTCAAAGTGCTTCTTTGAATAGTGTTTCACTTTTGTTGAGTTTTCCTGCCAATGATGTAGCGCCATCAGGAATCTACACGGTTAATTATACCATGGAGAGTAAGTCAGGGGAATCATCCGTAGGCACTTATGATATCAATGTAATCAACAATGTAAGTCCAGTTTATTGTCAGTATACTGATGCGTTACCATCAGGTAAATCTGTTTGGGTACGACTTTATGTGCCAGAGGGTGCTAGCATGCCTGCAGATGACAATACTATTTATATCACTGGAAGCTTCGGTACACGTGAAGGTGGAAGTGATTGGGATGGCGGAGGAAATGCTGATTTCGCATTCAACAAAATCGATGATACTTGCTACGAATTGGCTTTGAATCTTCAAAGTGGTGATGAGTTTAAAATTACCAGAGGTGATTGGGGCCAACAACTGGCAACAGCCACTGGTGCTGAAGGAAGTAATATCATTTACAATGGAGAAAGCACTTTCCCAATAACTGTTTACAACTGGACAGATTTACCTACTGTAACTCCTGAAACTTCTGAATCTTTGACATTGAACGTTCCGGCAGAGGCAGTACAATCTGGTATGCTAACAGTGGTGGCCAATGTGAACAACTACGACGTTGCCGATGGTAGTTATTACGTGGTAGAAAAAGGTGCTACGAATCTGGACAATGCCTTCGCCATGGTAACATTTGATGGGGAGAACAAATTGGCAGCTGCAGTGCCTAAGACAGAAGGTGTAGAGTATGTGATTGTGCGAAATGAAGCCACTGCTGTTGGATCAAATAGCTATGGTTTTGTACAGTCAACGGAATGGGATGGTCAAACAAACCCGGTTCAGGTAAATGTTGGAGCATTTGATGGACCAGCTTTCACACTGGGTGATAAGATCGTAATCGTTGGAGCAGCTTCTCCTGGAGACTGGGGAGCATCATCTGGTCAGGATTTCACCAAAACTGGGGAAGGGCATTACGAAATCATAATTGATTTAAATGCAGATTCTGAATACTTGCTGTTGCCGGATTATGGTCAGTGGGGTGATAAATGGGCTTATGGTTCAGGGGATGCTCTATCTGGTACTTTTGATGTACAGGGAAGTGGTTCGAATTTATTCACATCAGGTATTGAAGCTGGTTCCTACAAAATTGCTGTAGACTTTACTTCAGGCAATGGATCATACCAACTGAGCAAGCAATAATTAACTAAGTATTTAATACTTCTTCATACTTAAGTAAGGGAAAGAGGACTATCCTCTTTTCCTTCTTCTAACTCTGTCTCTATGAGAATTTCTGTTATTCGACAAACTCTAACACTGTCTTTAATTCTTACTGTTGCGTCACTCTACGGACAGGTGGTTTCTATTAGCCCTTCCAGTGCTTCTGGTCAGGAAGAAATCACAGTCACTTTCGATGCTTCGGAAGGTACCGGAGGATTGACAGGTTCATCTTCTGTATACATGCACTCAGGAGTGGTCACAAGTGGTCCGAATGGAACTGATTGGAATTATGTAGTTGGTAATTGGGGACAAGATGATGGAGTGGGTCAAATGACACCGGTTGATGGTGAGGATAACCTTTGGGAAATCACTATTACCCCAAAAGAATACTACAATGTACCTGATGGTGACAACATCTTTCGCCTTGCCATGGTATTTAGAAATGCCAATGGAAGTTCGGAGGGAAAAGGAACACCAGGTTCGTACGATTTTGGTGATGTTGCCTCTAATGGTGACATATTTATTGACCTAACAATTTCTGAATTTGTTACGATCAATTCACCTACCGCATCTATAATCTATCTGAATGAAGGAGAATCAGTAGAGTTGTCGGCTCAAGCTTCTTCAGAAGTATCAGCATTTTCCATATCAGTAAATGACGTGCAGGTTGCATCAGTTGCACAAGGCACGTCTATTTCACACACCTATACACCACAGAATACGGAGCTGATCAACATGCGTGTGGATGCTACTATTAACGGATCGCAAGTATTCAACATCAAAGAATTTACGCTGGTAGTGGTTACAGAAACCCCTACAGCTACCTTACCAGAAGGATTAAAAAAAGGAATCAATTACCATCAGGATGACACCCAGGTAACACTGGTTTTGGAGGCACCAGGAAAAGATTTTGCCTACGTGGTTGGTGATTTTACTGATTGGCAGATTCAGGCTGAGTACTTGATGAACCAAACACCCGATGGAGAACTTTTTTGGTTAGAAATTAATGGCCTGACCCCCTCACAGCAATATGTCTTCCAATATTGGGTAGACGAAACGATTAAGATCGCTGACCCATATGCTGAGCTTATTGCAGATCCCTGGAACGATCAGTACATCACAGAAGAGATTTATCCTAATTTATTTAGTTACGATCGTACGGATTATGGAATTGCCAGTGTCTTACAAACTGCTCAGGAAGCGTATGTTTGGAGCGATTCAGAGAACACCTGGCAGGCTCCAGCCAAGGAGAATTTGGTGATTTATGAATTACTGGTGAGGGATTTTGTAGACTCTCATTATTATCAGGACGTGATCGATTCGCTTGATTACTTAAAAAGATTAGGTGTCAATGCTATTGAACTAATGCCGGTTATGGAGTTTGAGGGGAATAGTTCTTGGGGATACAACACTTCTTACTCCTTTGCCGCAGATAAGTACTACGGTACCAAGGACGATCTTAAAAAATTAATAGAAACCGCACACCAAAAAGGAATCGCCGTGATTCTGGATATCGTGTTGAATCATCATTTCGGACAAAGCGCCTTAGTCCAAATGTATTGGGATGCAAGTACTGGAACTGTTTCTGAAGACAGTCCATGGTTCAATCCAATAGCAACTCACCCATTCAATGTAGGTTTTGATTTCAATCATGAGAGTTCGTATACTAAAAATTTTGTAGACAGTGTGAATAGGTACTGGGTGGATGAATTCCATGTGGATGGATATCGCTTTGATTTATCTAAAGGGTTCACACAAACCGATTACGGTGACGATATAACTGCATGGTCCTCTTATGATGCTGGTCGTGTGGCATTGCTTAAAAGAATGGCTGATAAACTCTGGGCATATGACTCAGAGGCCATTATTATTCTAGAACATTTTGGTGCTGCAAGTGAAGAGACAGAACTCGCCAACTACGGTAATGGAATGTTGCTGTGGCGTGGAATGAGTGGGTTTTATGCACAGGCCTTGATTGGTGCTGGTGGTGACATTAGTGGGGCTAATGCAAGTACCCATGTGAGCTTCATGGAAAGTCATGATGAAGAGCGCCAGGGGTATGAAATGATCGAATTTGGAGTGTCTTCTGGCGATTATGACGTTCAAAATGAACTGATCATGATGGAACGGGCTAAAATGGGGTCGGCATTTCATTTTTTACAACCAGGGCCAAAAATGATCTGGCAATTTGGAGAGTTAGCCTATGATATTAGTATTAATCAAGAAGGAAGATTAGGCGAAAAACCAGAGCCTTGGGGATCTGAAGGATTAGGCTATTATGAAGATACTTACAGACAATATGTATTTGATGCTTACTCTGCAATTCTGGAATTGCGAAACGAAAATATTGATGCACTAACCGAGGGAACCTTTAGTTCATCTCTTAGTGGTTCGCTGAAGCAGATTACCATTGATCACACTGATTTCAAGATGTGTATCATTGGGAATTTTGGAACAGAAACGAACACCATCACAGCAAATTTCCCGGAGTTGGGAGACTGGTTTGATTACTTCACTGGTGAAAGTATGGAGCTAGAGTTTAGCAATGTTCCTGTGGATCTAGCTCCCGGAGAATTTCATATTTACACCAACAACCGTCAGTCTGATGGCTATCCCAATGTAGTTGAGTTTTTCACATCTCCAGTGACGACTGCTCCTGTCGATTTTTCAGTAAACGATGAAATCCTATTGATTTTCGATGCAGGAAAGGCTGGTTCTGATGGTACGAATGGTTTGTTAGGAGCAAATAAAGTATACATGCATGCTGGAATTGCAACATCAGATAAGGGAGAGTTGTCACATGTGGTTGGTTCCTTAACTGATGACGGTGTAGGTGAAATGACAAAGGTTGATGGAGCGGATAACAAATGGCAAATAGTACTTACTCCGCAGGAATATTTTGGATTGTCTGACTCGGATGAGATTGAACAATTAGGAATGTATTTCCGTGACGCCACCAATGAGAATGTAGGTACTGGTTTCAGAGGACAATTGATCTATCTGGATGTAACTCCTAACTCTGGCCCATTAAACACACCAACATCTAATTCTATTCTTGTTTATCCCAATCCATCACAAGGACTTATAACCATTCAGGGGATTGACAAAGTGCTAACTGTTAGAGTAATCGATCCATCTGGAAAGACAGTTCTTACCTCATCGATCAATGAGATTGGTCAGTTGGATTGTTCAGCATTGCCAAATGGGTTGTATCTCTTGAAAATAGACGATCAAAAAGGATCTGTTAAAAGATTGATTATCAACAAATGAAATTAAAGACTAGAGGAGTGAGAATCGTTGTAGTTATAGGATTGATAATGTTTTTCGGCAATGTTTTTGCCCAAAAGGTATCCAGGGTTGAACCACCCAATTGGTGGGCAGGAATGAACAACCCTAACCTTCAAATCATGCTTTACGGCGAGAACCTAAAAGGTGCATCAGTGACCATCGATGCTGAGGGAGTAGATCTGGTTAGAATTAATGAGGCAGAAAGTCCTAACTATATGTTTCTTGATTTGAAAATTGGCAAAGAAGCTCCATCACAAACCTTCGATATTAAAATCAAGTCGAAAAGCGGTAAAATGAAGGTTAGCTATGAGCTCAAAACACGATCAGAGAAAACTTCTGAGACTGTTGATGCAAGTGATGTAGTGTATCTACTTACTCCAGATCGGTTCGCCAATGGGGACCCTTCCAATGACACAGTGAAAGGAATGAAGGAAGTTGCGGATCGCTCATTCAGAGGAGGACGACATGGTGGAGACCTTACTGGTGTATTGTCGAAACTGGATTATCTGGATGATCTTGGCATCACCGCTATATGGTTGAATCCAGTGGTAGAAAATGACATGCCGAAATATTCCTACCATGGCTATGCAATTACTGATTACTATAAAGTGGATCCACGATATGGCTCCAATGAGCAATATGTGGAGTTGGCAAATGAATTACATGCTAGAGACATGAAATTGGTGATTGATTTGGTTTTCAACCATTGTGGATTGTCTCACTGGTGGATGGTAGACATGCCATATTCCGATTGGGTACATGATCATGATACCTATGGCAACAGCAATTATCAGTTGGCGGTGGAGAGTGATCCCTATTCTTCCACAAGTGACTTGAATAAGATGGAGAAGGGCTGGTTTGTTCCTACTATGCCAGACCTCAATCAGGATAACCCCATGATGGCCAACTACCTCATCCAAAACAGTATTTGGTGGATCGAATATGCTCATCTGGATGGTATTCGCATGGACACACATCCTTACAATAGCAAAGAAGTGATGAAGCAATGGACTGAACGAGTTCATGAGGAGTATCCAGGATTTTATCTGCTTGGCGAGACCTGGGTTGGAGATCCCGCACTTGAGGCCTATTGGGCTCCAGAAGCGACTAATCCAAATGGGTTTGAATCAGGGTTGACCAGCATCACTGATTTTCCGATCTGTTATGCCATGCAAAATGCTTTTAAGGAAGATGGAGATGTCTGGCGTTTATACGAGACTCTTGGAAAGGACTTTTTGTATAAGGAGCCTATTACCAATACCATTTTCCCAGATAACCATGACATGGATAGGTTCTACCATAGTATTGGCAATGACGTAAATCGTTTCAATACGGCCATGACATTTTTGATGACAACACGGGGTACTCCTCAGCTCTTCTACGGTACTGAAATCCTAATGGAGAAGTTTGGGGATCATGGTGATTTAAGAGAAGATTTCCCTGGAGGATGGAAAGGTGATGAGCAAAACGCATTTGATTTTGAGGAACTAACAGAAGAACAAAAACTTGCTTTTGATCATTTGCGAAAGCTGATGAACTACAGAAAAGAGAGTAAAGCACTTCAGTATGGTACTCTAAAACATTTCATGCCAAATGACAATGTGTATGTCTACAATAGAATGTACGAGGATGAAAATGTATTGGTCATCCTTAGCAACAATGATGCTGAAGTAGAATTAGATCTTGTTCGGTTTAAAGAGATATTGGAGGGTTATGAAGGTGGATTGAATGTGATGACTGGTGAGTCAGTAATACTAAAAGATTCACTTTTGGTTGCTCCCGAAAGCAGTTTGATTCTTGAATTAAGTAAAAAGTAATAGCGAATAAATAGATGAAAAGGGTTTTTAGATTTCTAGCAATTGTGCCAGTGATTTTAATGTCGTGTCAGCCTAAAGCCGATACTACATTGTCAATGGGATCACCAACAGAGGTGGTGAAAATGACTTTTGGTTTGACCGATGCCGGTCAGCCGTATTATTTGTCCTCATTTGAAAACAGGGAGGTGGTTGACACTTCTTTCTTAGGATTTGAATTGGGTGACAATGTATCCCTAAGCAAAGGCTTGAAGGTTGCGAGTTCAGAACAAACCAGTTTTGATGAAATCTGGGAGCAGCCATGGGGAGAAGAGCGATTCATTCGCAACAACTACAATCAGTTGAAAGTGAATTTGGAAACTACTGAAGGTTATAAACTCAATATCATTTTCGGAGCTTTTGACAATGGTTTGGCATTCCGATATGAATTCCCAGAGCAAGAAAAGCTAAGCGAATTTGAGGTGATGGATGAAGTAAGTGAGTTCAACATGGCCAATGATCAATCTGCCTGGTGGATTCCTGCTTATGCTGGTAACCGCTACGAATATGAGTTCACGAAAAGTGATGTGAGTGACCTGAAAATGGTTCACACTCCATTGACTATGGAAGGCGAAACGTTTGTGGCTATTCATGAGGCAGCTTTATACGATTATCCAAGCATGGTAATCAAAGGATCAGGGACCACTAAATTGAAATGTGATTTGGTTCCTTACAGCAAGGCCAATCCTGTGAAGGCGTATTTAAAAGCTCCTTTCTCTACACCATGGAGAACTATCCAAATGGGAAATCAAGCAGGTGACCTGATCATGAACTACATGATTTTGAACCTAAACGAGCCTAACAAATTAGGCGATGTTTCTTGGGTAGAGCCTGGAAAATATGTAGGTGTTTGGTGGGAGATGTTCATCAATTTAGGAACATGGCATCAGGGACCTAAGCATGCTGCTAATACTAAAAATGTGAAGAAATACATTGATTTCGCTGCAGCTAATGGTTTCAGAGGAATTCTGGTAGAAGGTTGGAACTATGGTTGGGACGGTAGTTGGATGAATGGCGGAACCAAATTTGATTTCACCAAGCCATATCCAGATTACGACATTGAAGAGTTGAGCAGATATGCTGCTGAAAAAGGAGTTTACATCATTGGCCACCACGAGACTGGTGCGGATATCGAGAACTACGATAGCCAGCTTGATGATGCATATAAATACCTGGCTGATCATGGCATGAAGACTGTGAAAACAGGTTATGTAGAAAATGGTGATACGCTTCCTAATGGCTTGTATCATCACGGACAGAAATTCGTAGAACACTTCCAGCGAGTGATTGAGGCAGGAGCTAAGCACAAGACGATGATCGTTGCTCACGAACCTATTCATGCAACAGGTAAGCGTAGAACGTATCCAAACATGGTTTCTCGAGAAGGAGCAAAAGGTCAGGAATACAACGCAATGGGCGGTACATCCATGAACCATGTAACCGTGATTCCTTTCACCAGAAGTTTAGCTGGTCCATTCGATTACACTCCGGGTGTGTTTGGTGTGAAAGTGAAATCAACTGGATATACCACACCTACAACTATCGCTAGAGAATTGGCTCTTTACCTGGTGATCTATGCACCGATGCAAATGGCTAATGACTTACCAGAAAACTACGAAGGACACCCAATGCTTCAGTTTATCCGTGACGTGAAAACAGATTGGGAAACTACCAAAGTATTGAGTGGTGAGATCGGAAAGCACATTGCTGTGGCAAGACAGGCAAGAGGATCAGATGACTGGTTTGTTGGAGCCATCACCAACGAGGATGCAAGAACTACCACCATCAACTTCGACTTCTTACCTGCAGGCTCAACCTACGAAGCAACGATCTACCGCAACGCAGACGATGCGAGCTGGCCAGATAACCCAGAAGCATATGCGATCGATAAGCAAGAGGTGACTAGCACTTCGGTCATTGATTTTGATTTGATTGGTGCAGGTGGTGTAGCAATTAGTCTGAAAAAGAAATAGGTTAATTGTTCATAAGCATGAAAGGCATTCTCGAGAGGGGATGTCTTTTTTTGTTAATAGGATTTCGTGGGGGTACTTAAAACTATAAATCTTAACCACGATTTTATCTATTGCCCTTAGAACTATTACAACTTCTACATAAAATTTGTGTGTTAGTTATTTCTAGTGCTTTCCACGGGTATTTTGATCTAGGGAGAATATGATCAACAGAAATATCCTCGACACTTCCACAAAGCACGCAACTATTAACTGTTGAAGACAAAACTTTTTCCCTTACTTTTTTCCAGTCTGTAGAGTTATAAAAATGTGGGGATAGAACAAATTTAATAAATTGATCACTCAGTAAGTGCTCAATTTCCTTTCGAACCATCAATCTTATTTTTTGTAATTCAACCTCTGTTTTATTTAAATGTGTTTGAAGAGGCACAATTTTGTTTTCAAATTCATTTACCTGAGTATCCTTCTCCGTTGGAATTGAATCTAGTTTTAAAGGACTACTGAAAGATTCTTTATGGCTTTTGTACTTTGGTTTGAATACTTTGTCGTCTAAATAATTGAATAGAATGGATAAAATGATAAAGGATGAGATTGCAATAATAAAACTGTCAAACATTAAATAAAACCCCATGCATGTAGCTATTATCAGAACAGCTCCAAGCTTAATGAGATAGAAAAGCATAGGACTACTCGATTTAATCTGATTATTCGCATAATTGCTCGACCTAATCTCGCTTTCTGTAATCCGTAATTTGTTACGGCTAGATTTTAGCTTTTCTAAATCAAATTTATGATGGTCCAAACTAGAAATAGCCTCATTAACTCTCCGCTCTTTTTCTTTAAATTTCTTTAAGACTGGCTTGATCTTACCTAAAGCAAATTTTCCATATGTAGAGTTAGGATCGAATTCTACATCGGTATTTAAGCGTTGGAAGATTTTATAGTAGTATTCTCTAGTTTCCCTTTTAGTATTATTTGGATTAGGAATATATCGATTAACTGTTTTTAGGTACTTGTATGGCTTTTTCCTTGACATTTTTGAGGTCTGAAGGTGTCACCTACTTGTTTAATGAGTTTAAGTTAGAGTTTTTTATTAGAATTAGGTGAACTATGGCTATGTAAACAATTTCCGTTGTTATTCATTCTTTTCAAGTCTTCCTTAGGGTGACCGGGTCGCGCAGACTTGAAAGTGAAGATGACTTGGAGTGTCGCCTGAAGTTCTTATCAGACTCACAGTTTAGGTGAAATTTTGATTTGGTTATGGCAGTGCCGAGGTTTATGTTTACTCTAATTCTCACTTATCGTTTTAAGTGACCTTACAGAGCACTTAAAACAACCTTTGCTGCATGAAATACAATCCACCTGTTCCACAAAATAGGTCAGAGCATTACTGTCATCCGTCTCTATTTTTAGATCCTTTGAAGGCTGTAATTATTCCGGTAATTGGGATGTTTGGTAGCACTTTTACAAAGAAACTGGTGATTAGTTTGATGCGATCTTTTGGAATTATAGTTAGGATTATTGTCATTACAATTATCCAACAAAAGAAGTATAAGAATATGGTTTCCATATTTTAAAAGTTTTGATCAATGATGTACTTGGTCATTCTTTGAGGATTCTTTTTTAAAAATGAGATTTCGAGCTAGTTGGACTTTAATCTTTCTAATTAGGGTATTGTCCATTGATAGATAACACAAAGTTCAAGCATAGTGCCACAAATGAATGTTTGATAGGGGATAGCTCTGTAAAGCATCTATTAGATTGAAGTATTATCTATTTCCAATCAAAATAGCGTTTATTTCTTTTTCTTCACTGTAAACTCTCCTTTTCTAAAATTCACTGAAGCATTCAATTCACCTTTATAATTTAAAGTCATGAAAAGTCCTGCTAAGGTTCCAAGTACAAGGAGTAGCGCAACTATTATTGTGGTCATATATATTAGAAATTCATTCAATTGTTTTTGTCTTCTATGTTTTAAATGAGGGGGATAGTAGTCCAATAAACTGAAATTGGATGTACACCCGAAAACAAAGTTCAGACATAGTTCACCAAATGGATGTTTCTCACGGAAATTAGTTCTAGAAATGAACATCGCATGAAGCATTTAGTAGTTTTTCAAGTCTTTCGAAGGGGTGACCGAGTAGCGCAGACTTGAAAGTGAAGATGAATAGGTGTCTCCTGACACGATTAGGCTAATTAACTATCGTGTCTGATTATATGTCTATCTTTTTAGCGGAGTGATGGATGGTTAAAATATCTATTCGCTCGTCTGTGGCTATTAGGTAAATAATTCGGTAATTACCTAAGATTACTTCCCGGATTCTGGGGTTTTCTAATTCTGGAACAACTCTTCCTGAGTTTGGAAATTCTACAAGTTGTTTTACTCTGAATCGGATTCTCTTGACTTGAAGTTTAGCGTATTTTATGGAGTCTTGAGCGATATACTCAGCTATTGCAATTAGATCGTTCTTGGCTTGTAGAGTCCAGTTTATTTTAACCATTCTGGTAATTCCTTGTCAAGTTCTTCATCCGGAATGACATTATTGGCTTCAGATTGAACAAGCCCATTATCGATCTTATCCAGTAGGATCAATTCATCAATTGCTTGATCAATGGAGAACTCTTCCGGCAAACTGCTGATAACACTGATGACTTTTTCTCTTGATAGCATAATCAAATATAATCAATGAAAGGGTATTTATTTGAAATGCCCTGTCTGGAGACACTGGTTTTCATTTAGTGATTTAAGCGACCTTTCGGAACACCTAAAACAACACCAACCCGAAGCTCATTCCTTCCAATCAACATACTATCACCAGATGCGGAGGAGGTGCCAGACCCGCCAGCGCCGGTCTGGAGCAATGATACGTGCGGCTGGGCGTCCCAATTAGTCTTATTTCTACCACGTCTCAAGCCTAATATCTAACTTCTAGCATCTCTCGTCTAAAGTCTATCATCTAACATCCAACTCATTATCTTAAGTCTTCTACCCCTTTGACCAAAGTCATCGCCAACTATGACTGAGGTTATTCGCATAGTCCGCAGACTTTTTCAGCTTTGTTTAGACGTCTTGTCCAAAGGGATTCATTAACTTAAAGTTCTCAACAACCCAAAAAATGGACCAACTATCAACAGCATTTACACTACTTGGTATCGGTATGATTACCGTTTTTGTTGTTCTAAGCCTCGTAGTGATCACAGGAAACATATTGATTAGGACAGTGAACAGGTTTATTCCTGAGGAGGTATCGGTACAGCCGCCATCTTCATCGGATGATTCTGGAGCTATTGCCGCCATTACTGCTGCTGTAGAGATAGTTACCCAGGGACAGGGTCGGATAACGAACATTCAACGAAAAAACTAAAAAGTCATGGGTAAGGAAATAGGCTTAAGTCTTGTATATCGTGACATGTGGCAGTCCTCAGGAAAATACATGCCACGGGTAGATCAACTGGTACGTGTAGCTGAGCCGATCGTAGAAATGGGCTGCTTCAAAAGAGTAGAAACCAATGGTGGTGGGTTTGAACAAATCAACCTGCTCTATGGAGAAAACCCCAATAAATCAGTTCGTGCCTGGACACAGCCATTTAATGATTCAGGCATCCAAACGCACATGCTGGAGCGCGGACTAAACGGTCTACGGATGTACCCAGTGCCTCGCGATGTGCGTAAGCTGATGTTCGCCTTGAAGAAAAAGCAAGGAACGGATATTGCTCGTTCATTTGACGGTCTCAATGACATTAAAAACCTGAAACTCTCCATTGACTATGCCAAAGAAGGAGGTATGATTGCTCAGACTTGTCTGTGTATTACACACTCCAAGCTTCATACCGTGGATTATTACCTGAAAATGGCAGAAGACCTCATCGGTATGGGCGCTGAGGAGATCTGTATTAAGGATATGGCCGGTATTGGCCGTCCGGCATCTATGGGTAAATTGGTAGCAGGCATTAAAGCGATCAACAAAGAGATTCCGGTGACTTATCATGGTCATGCTGGCCCAGGGTTCTCAGTTACTTCTAGTTTAGAAGCTGCTCGCAATGGAGCGGACTTCATTGATGTGGCGATGGAACCACTTTCATACGGTACAGCGCATGCCGATTTGATCACCGTTCATGAAATGCTAAAAGATGCTGGCTTTAGTTTGCCGGATATCAACATGAAGGCCTACATGCAGGTAAGATCGCTGACCCAAGAATTTATTGATGACTTTTTGGGGTATTACATCAGTCCGAAAAACCGCTTGATGAATGCCTTGTTGATAGGTCCGGGATTACCAGGAGGTATGATGGGCTCCTTGATGGCGGATTTGGAAAACAATCTGAACAGCCTCAATAAGTGGAAAGAAAAGCATGATCAACCGGCATTGACCCAGGACGATCTATTAATCAAATTATTTGATGAGGTCCAGGAGATTTGGCCAAAAATGGGTTACCCTCCATTGGTTACACCTTTCAGCCAATATGTTAAAAACGCAGCATTGGTGAATGTGATGCAGATGGAAAAAGGCAAGGAACGATGGTCTTTACTGGATGATAATACCTGGGACATGTTGCTAGGTAAGTCTGGAAACGTGCCAGGAGAAGTTGCTGATGAGTTGAAAAAACTAGCTGCAGAGCAAGGAAGAGAATTCTTTGAGGGTGATCCTCAAGATTTGCAACCCGATGCATTGGAAGAGTTCCGAGCCAAAATGAAAGAAAATGGTTGGGATACAGGTGAAGATGATGAGGAGTTGTTTGAGTATGCCATGCACCCGCAGCAATACGAGGCATACAAATCTGGTAAAGCCAAAGCAGAATTTGAAGCAGATATCGCTAAGAGAAAAGCGCCTGCGGTATCAGACACTCCAGCACCAGCAACGGCTGCTCCTGTTGCCGCGGTAGCTCAACCAAAAGACATGGATATTACGGTCAATGGACAGGTATATAAAGTGTCTGTGAGTTATGGCGAGTCTACAACACCAGCTAAGGAAGAGCCTAAAGAATCGGCTCCTGCTCCGAAACCTGTTTTGAACGGATCCACCAAATCCATCACTGCTCCTCTGGAAGGAAAAATCTACATGACGAAAGAGGCTGGTGAAAAGCCTTTGAAGATAGGAGATGTGATTAAAAAAGGTGATATCGTCTGTTACATTGAAGCTATGAAAGTAACCAATGCCATCAAAGCAGACCAGGAAGGTACTGTGGTTGACGTCTTGGTGGCTGAAGGCGACGATGTATTTGATGATGATGTGCTATTCAAATTGAACTGAGAAAATGGATCTTTTTGAGAAACTGTACCGGATGACAGCCATCCAGGACATCATTGATCACCCGCAGATTTTGTTGATGATCCTGATTGCTTTCTTCCTCCTTTATTTGGGAATCAAGAAACAATACGAACCATTACTTTTAGTGCCTATCGCTTTTGGGATGTTGATCGCCAACTTCCCCGGAGGCCAGATGGGTGTGGAAAAGATTGATGAGAATTTGACCTTGTATCAGATCGCCAAGGAACACGGGATCATGAACTTTGTCTATTATTCACTGATCAAAACAGGATTCTTGCCACCGATTATTTTCCTGGGGGTTGGAGCGTTGACGGACTTTGGGCCGATGCTTCGAAATCTTAGATTGGCATTCTTTGGGGCAGCTGCTCAAATCGGAATCTTTACCGTATTGATTTCTGCGGTGGCCTTCGGGTTTGACCTGAAAGAAGCAGCTTCTTTGGGAATTATTGGAGGTGCGGATGGCCCAACGGCCATTTATACGACTATCAAGCTAGCTCCACACTTGTTAGGACCAATCGCGATTGCAGCATATTCCTATATGGCGTTGGTACCGGTGATCATTCCTTTGGTTGTTCGGTTAACTACGACCAAGACCGAATTGCTGATCAATATGAAGCAGCAGGATAAGTTGTTCCCATCTAAGCGACCAATCAAGAATATTCAAACGCTGAAAATTATCTTCCCAATAGCAGTTGGAACGATTGTCGCCTTGTTGGTACCGTCTTCCGTTCCATTGATTGGCTTGCTGATGTTTGGTAACCTTATTAAGGAAATTGGTGCAACTACAGGTAGGTTGTACAAAGCAGCTTCGGATACGATTCTTAACGCCGCGACAATTTTCCTTGGTTTGGCAGTAGGAGCAACCATGACGACCAAAGCCTTTTTGAACCTCGAGACGATCTTGATTATTGTTGGTGGATTTATCGCCTTTGCGATCTCTATTGCGGGTGGTATAATGGCGGTTAAAGTTTATAATCTGTTTGCGAAAAAGAAAATCAATCCACTCATTGGTGCAACTGGATTGAGTGCGGTGCCTATGGCTTCTAGAGTTGCAAATGACATTGCGTTAAAACACGATCCAAACAATCACTTGTTGCAATATGCAATGGCGAGCAATATCTCCGGTGTGATTGGCTCAGCCGTTGCTGCAGGAGTTTTGATAAGTTTTTTGGCTGGGTGAGATAGTTCTACAGAAGAAAGGCCCTACCCTTAAAGCTAAGAGTAGGGCCTTTTTAGTTTAATATCAAAATCAATAAAACTCGTAATTGTAATGAATGGAGTATTCGGCATCCCCATATACATTAAAAATCTCGGTGCGTTCTTTTAGACCACTATCCGTGTAATAATACTTTCTGGTGTTGTAAACTTTACCATTCAATAAATATTTAGAAGCAACCAAACGTGAGCCATCATATTCAAACTCATAGCTGGTTTTACCATCAGAGACCTGGGTGAGAAGGTCTCCTGAGTAAGAGAATGAATAATCTTTGCTATTGTGAATCGATTTTTCTGGAAGTGGTTTCTGCCTAGGACCTAGGAACTTATTGATTTCTGAATTGTCCTCTACTCCGTGGTGGTGATAGCTTTCTACCTTGTTTCCCGAGTATTTAAATTCTTCAATGAAACTACTTTTCAACGTAATTCCACTATTATATCCTTCATAGCTCGCATCCACTACTATGCTCTCCGGTAGGTAGTCATTAGACAATTTCACGTTTTTAGTGTATTCGGTCCCTTCATACCCCACGCTAAATTTGGGATGTCCATTGTCAAATGAATTGGCATATTCAGCGGGCCAATCATTTCCATAGAGGAAATTGTTTTCGGCAATGTCCAGGCTTAGTCCATCCAATATCACTGGAACGGAATTTGCATTTGTTTGTCCCCATAAACTGACTTTCACTGGTTGCTCGTAGTTGTATGGATAGGTCATGTGTTGAATTACTTGATCAAGACTACCATCAGGCAAGAAGCTTGCGACTGCCACGGTTTTCATGTCCTTGTTTTCTGTGTCGTTCTGATGACTTACAAAGGTTGTGGTAATGGCTTTGATTGGTTGCCCTGTGTACGGCACTTCGCTAATGGAGTTGACCTCCGCGTCACAGCTTGCTATCCAAAATGCAAGCAGAGTAAAAGGAACCATGTAGATCAATGATCTCATTCGTCGTTGCACAGGATTCTGCATTTGTAGGATTCGTCTCTTCGTATTGTGATAGCTAAAATTGTTAAGTACCGCCATTCCTGTGGACAGGTGACGTGTAGAAAGTGCAACTAATAGATTAGCATAGTTTTTCATTCCAATGGCAGATATGATCTCTTGATCTACTTCGTATTCATTGTTGATCTTGATCTGGCTTTTGATAATCCAGAAGATTGGATTATACCAAAACAATGCAGTGATAACTTCAGATAATAAGATATCCAGTGTATGCCTTTTCTTTACATGTGATCGTTCATGAGCCATGACAGAAGCATATTCTACAGATCCTTTTAAGTTTCTGGATATTAAAATCAGGTTCAAAAAAGAGGCTCCTGTGAATCCAGGTTTATCCACCAAATAGACATTGAGCTCATCATCCCATTCAGAAGATGTTATCAACTTTCTCAATGAAAACAATGAAACAAATAACTTAAGCATCAGAACTGATGCAATCAGAACATATATGATAACAGGATAATTGAATTCACTGGATGCGTCTTCTACCTGTTTGGAGTTTTCTTCAATGCTGTCTGTATTATTCGGTTGAATATGAATAGTTAAAGGTTCCACTTCTGGAGCTATTGGTTCGGTCGTTTTTGATGGCTCTTTTGCCTCTTTATCATCTTGAAAGAGTTTAGTTACCCTGGTTGAAGTAGGTAACCATAGTGACGTTCTAACAGAATAGTTAGCAATGGAGGCCGCAATTGGAGCTATCAAACAAGCAAGCAATACGAATCGTCTCACCTTCGGCTGAAGCCGCTGACGGATTAGTAAATAACCCAGAAATAGGATGCCGGACGATAGTCCAACTTCGAGTAAATAGGCAGTAAGTTTATCCATTGTCTGTATTGTTAATCATTGCTTTTAATTCCTTAATCTCGTCTTTGCTGAGTTCATCACTCTTGATCATGTATGACATGACTTGTGAAAACGAACCATCAAAGTACTCTTTGACCATGCTGGTCATCAGGAATTTGCTATACTCCATTCGGGTAACAGCAGGAAAGTATTCGTGTGTCTTACCATAGGCCTTGTGACCAATCATCCCTTTGGTTTCCAGAATCCTAATAATGGAGGATACTGTGTTGTATGGTGGTTTCGGCTCTGGAAGCTCTCTTATCACATCTTTAACAAATGCCTTTTTAAGTTTCCAGAGCTGTTGCATGATTGGCTCTTCGGCTTTGGTCAGTTTTTCCATGACCTAAATGTATAACGGATAAATCAGTTATACAACTAAAATATTAGTTATATCTTAGATTGATGCCCTGATACCAAGTGAAATCATGGTCGATTTTGGGTTGATGGTGAATGATTGGAAGGTGTAGTTGTACGTTTCAATTGTAGTCTCGTCAATTTTGAGAGGAACAAACCAGGAGTGCTGGATATTTAGTTTCAGCGAAAAATGTTTGGTCATGTAGTGATCAATTGAACCATTAAGACCCAGACCTGGAGTGATATTGTTCTGTTGAACCTTTCTCTGTTCATAGCTATCAAACTCTAAAACTCCATAGTTCTTATCCAATTGGGTTCTCATCAGTGAGAACGAAGCTCCAGCATTGAATTGCCAAATATCACTTAGCCCTTGCTGGAAGCTGCTGAATTTCCTGATGAGCTTGAGGTTGTGTACGCTATAGATCAAGTTAAAACTTACATCATAATAGCTTTCAACTTCATCACCATAGGATCCAGACTGATAGGCCTGGAGCGGAGATGCAAATTCATAACTGACTTCCCATTGTTCATTTGGACTATAACCGATTCCGAGCAGGCTATGTACATGGTCATTCTCTCCAGAATAGTAATCGTTAGTTGCAGGTATTCCCTTGCGTAGTTCCTTATGCAAATTGCTCCACGTCACGCCAAATTGAATGGTATTAAGAAAGAATCGAGGAGAGTAACCCAGTTGATGTAATTTTTGGTTTTCTTTCTTTGGAAATGATAAGTTGTTCACCTGATAAAGTCCAGATGGAGTAATCTTTAACTTGTTGGACGGTATAAAGAACTTGCTCAAATGGATTTGACTTAGTTGTTCTATCTCAGATCGATCGGATAAGTCAAGTTTTACTCTGGGAGTGGTGCTTATGAGTCCAGAGAAGAGCGAACTTGGGGCAACTATTACGAAATTACCCAATAGAAAATAGAAAGCTGGCCCGAAGTAATCGTCCTGGCCGAGCGAAGTGAATGTCACGAATGTTTCAGTTATGGCAAAGGCTTTAAGAGCGCTATTCCAAAAGGACCCTCTTTGTTGTAGGACCATTCTGTTGATTTCACTAATGGAAATAGCGGTATCGAGACTTTTATTGGGTAAAAACATGTAAATGGAGTCAGTGGTGGCATTGGTCATATATCCACGGACTTCTTGATTATCAACAGCTACCAATGTTTTGATGGCTTTTCGGTCGGATTTTTCCTGGCACAGAACGTATTGGTATGCCAGGCACATCAATGCCAGGGTGGTGAGGAGCGTTTTCATTTGAGCTAACTGGAGTTTTGTGGTAATTGAATTTAGATAAATTTTACTCAACAAACAATGTTGTTCCCAATACAAAATACTGTAAGTCAATTAGATAGGTTGTTTTCTGGCTGATTTTGAAAATTGTGTTTGAAACAAATGGTTCACAAAACGTCTTTTAATAGTATCACTTCATTTTTTAAACTATGGAAAAAGTCATCGCTATTGTAGGTATGGGAGGAGGCATTAGTTATGCCGTTGCACTTCGTTTTGGGAGAGCTGGATACAAAATCGGAATGATTGCTCGGAACGAAGAAAAACTCAAAATTTTTAAAGAGATGCTCTTCAAAGATGGCATTCCAAGTGAGTATTATTCGGCAGATGTTTCGGTACAAAGTCAGTTGACCAATGCATTCCGTCAATTGAAGTCCGATATGGGAGATCCGGAAGTACTCCATTACAATGCAGCGAAGATTAAAGACAAGCACATCTTCAAAGAGAGTATTGCTTCACTTGCGAGTGACTTGAAAGTGAATGTTGGAGGGGCATTGCATTCTGTGAAGCAAGTCATCCGTCCAATGAAAAAAGCTAATAAAGGTACTATTATAATTACCGGAGGAGGACTCTCCAAGTCGCCTCACCCTAATTATGGATCCTTATCCATTGGTAAGGCCGCGGTTCTCAATTTTGCGAGATTGTTGGGAAAAGAACTCTCCTATAGTAACATCAAAGTAGGTACAGTGGTAGTTAATGGGTATGTCCAGGCCAAAGACCCAAAGTACAACCCAACAATGATTGCAGAAGAATTCTTCAAAATCCATGATACAGGTAGTGGTTACTCAGAAATCGATTATTAGCCTTTTAGAATCAGCTTTTGCATAATATGTTGAATAAAAAAAGCGACTGATCAGTCGCTTTTTCAATATCTATTATGTTTCGAAGATTAAAGCCCGAAAGCCTCTTTCACCTTGTCTACAAAGTCTAATTTCTCCCAGGTAAACGTCTCGAAAGTCATTTCTTTTGTTTCTCCTTCACCGTTGGTGAATGATCTGGTTACCGTTTCAGGAGTTCTACCCATGTGACCATATGCAGCAGCATCCAGGTACATTGGGTTTCTCAGCTTTAGACGTGTTTCGATTCCGTAAGGAGTCATGTCAAAGATCTCCTGTACCTTCTTAGCGATCTCACCATTGGTCATTTCCACATTGGCAGTGCCATAAGTGTCAATGAAAATACCCATTGGTTCTACTACTCCAATTGCATAAGAAACCTGTACTAACACTTCTTTACAAACGCCAGCAGCAACCAGGTTTTTAGCAATGTGACGGGTTGCATAAGCGGCAGATCTATCTACTTTTGATGGGTCCTTACCAGAAAATGCTCCACCACCGTGCGCTCCCTTTCCACCGTAAGTATCTACTATAATTTTTCTTCCGGTCAATCCAGCATCTCCATGAGGACCTCCAATCACGAACTTACCTGTAGGGTTGATGTGGTATTTGATATCGTCATTGAAAAGCTTTTGGATTTCTTCACCCAATTGTGCCTTTACTCGCGGAATCAATATGTTGATGATGTCCTCTTTGATTTTGGCTAGCATAGTAGCCTCTTCATCAAAATCATCATGCTGGGTAGATACCACAATCGCATCAATTCTGATAGGCTGATTGTCGTCAGAGTATTCAATAGTTACCTGTGCTTTAGCATCAGGTCTTAGATAAGTGATGTCTTTGTTTTCTCTTCTTAGTGCAGCTAGCTCCAACAAAATTCTATGTGAAATGTCTAGAGCCAAGGGCATGTAGTTGGCAGTCTCATCTGTCGCATATCCAAACATCATACCCTGATCTCCAGCACCCTGGAGTTTTGGATCTACTTTGTCAACACCTTGATTGATGTCTGGTGACTGCTCATGAATAGATGAAAGAATACCACAAGAGTTGGCTTCGAACATGTATTCCGACTTAGTGTAACCAATTTTCTTGATCACATCTCGTGCTAGCTGTTGAACATCTAAGTACGTCTTTGATTTTACTTCACCAGCAAGAACTACTTGTCCTGTTGTCACCAATGTCTCACAAGCTACCTTAGACTGAGGGTCAAATGCCAGGAAGTGATCAACCAATGCATCTGATATTTGATCAGCAATTTTATCTGGGTGTCCTTCTGAGACTGATTCTGAAGTAAATAAATATGACATACTTTATTAGTTATTTAGGGCTGCAAATTTATGATTTTCGTTGAATTCTTCTCACTTTTTATGTGAATTGACCAATACAATACACAGTTGGTATTTTGTGTAAATCGACCTTTTCTTTCTTCCACTGAGAGATAGGCAAGGTTTTGATCAATTCCGCCTGTCCGAAAATATCTGAACTTACACTTAATAAGGTATTATTCGAAAGATGAATTTGAAGATCATCCATCAGCTGGTTATTCCTAAATGGAGTTTCCATGAATACCTGTGTGTAGTTTGTCGACCGTAAGTCTTGCTCTAATTTTTTAATGGCTTTGATGCGATCATTCTTTTGAATTGGTAGATAGCCGTGAAAGGTAAATTGTTGACCACTGAAACCGGACCCAATCACAGCTGTCTGAATGGAAGAAGGTCCCGGCAGTGGAATCACGCGCATATTATTTTGGTGGGCATGAGCCACCGCTAAACTACCAGGGTCCGCCAGACCAGGAAGTCCGGCCTCCGAAATAACTCCTACATCGTGGCCCTGGCTGATCCACTCCATTCTCCTACTTACCTCAGCAGGTGAAGAGTTCTTATCCAATACTTCAAATTGTAATGAGGAAATATCTAATCCAAGTTTCAAACTGCTAATAAATCTTCGTGCCGTTCGAACGTTCTCCACCAGGTAATGTTGAGTGTTCTTCACCACATCAAGAACCATAGGAGCGAGAAAGTCCGCTTCATTCGAGTCAGATAAATAGGTGGGGATTAGAAAAAGGGAACCTTTGCTCATGATAGGAAATTAATCACCAGTTCGAAAAGTTCTTTTGGTTTCTCGGCATGCACCCAATGTCCTGCACCATCTACCATTTCTATAGTGGAATCTGGGAAATGACTGCTAATCAGAGAATGATCCTCTTCTTTTATATAGTTGCTCTTTTTGCCGCCTATGAAAAGAGTAGGTTTGTCAAATACAGCATTATCCGGGATACCACTTCCTACCTGATCGATATTGGCTTCAATTGCTTTCAGATTAAGCTTCCATTCAAAATTATTATCCGAATCTCTACCCAGGTTTTTTAGAATGAATTGCCTAACACCAAATTCTTTGATCTTGGCACTCATTTGCTCATCCGCCTCTTTTCTAGATTGTAGGGTCTTTAGATCAATAGAATGGAAACCTTCAAAGATTTGCTGATGATGAGGAGGATAGTATTTTGGAGCAATGTCCACTACAATAAGCTTATCAATTTTCTCTGGATGTAAGGATGCAAAGTGCATGGCTGTCTTTCCACCCATGGAATGCCCAATTAAGTAAATGGACTCCAGACCTTCGTCTTCCATGAGTTCTACTAGATCATCCGTCATCACTTGATAGTTCATCTCATCGCTGTGGGGAGAGTTGCCATGATTTCTTAAGTCTATCAGGTATGTGGTGAAGTGTTCACTGAAACCTTTACCCAGAGTTTGCCAGTTGTCAGAAGATCCAAACACTCCATGTAAAACAAATAATGGGTGTCCAGATCCGTATTTTCTAAAGTTTAATTTCATGTAATTAGTTTTCTTGCAGCTGTCTCAAATACATTTGAATTGTATTCTCAAGACCATAATATAGTGCATCACACACCAATGCGTGTCCTATAGATACCTCATCCAGGTATGGAATGTTTTCTTTGAGGTATTTTAGGTTGTCCAAATCCAGATCGTGTCCTGCATTTAGACCTAGCCCAAGTTCTTTGGCTCTTTTTGCAGCTTCAACATAGGAAGCGGTTGATTTTACCCTATCGACAGAAAAACCACTAGCATATGGTTCGGTATAGAGTTCGATTCTGTTCGCTCCAATCTTGGCAGCCCCCTCAACCATTTTTGTATTAGGATCTACGAAAATGCTAGTTCTAACTCCCCAAGCATTAATGGTTTGAATAATTTCCTTGAGTTTATACTCATGAGAGATAGTATCCCAACCAGCACAGGAGGTTAACACGTCAGGGCCATCTGGTACAAGAGTTGCCTGAGCCGGACGAACCTTTTCAATGATTTCCATGTAGCGATCATCTGGATATCCTTCGATGTTGAACTCAGTTGTGACAACTTCGTTCAGATCCATCACATCTTTGTAGGTGATATGGCGTTCGTCCGGTCTGGGGTGAACAGTTATTCCCTGTGCTCCGAATCTTTCACAATCAATTGCCGTTTTGACAACATCGGGATTATTCCCTCCACGAGCGTTGCGCAACGTTGCAATTTTGTTGATGTTTACGCTAAGTTTGGTCATGAATGATCAACGTTATTTCAAAGCAAATTTGTTCAGAAAAAATAGATTATGAGTTTAAAAACGAAAATAGAAGCAGAAATCAAGCAGGCCATGTTGAACAAGCAAAAGGAGCGTTTGACTCCTTTGAGAGCCATCAAATCGTTGATTTTACTTGCTGAGACAGAAAAAGGAGGTGGTGATGGACTTTCTGAAGATACCGAATTGAAGTTATTGACCAAGGCTGCCAAACAAAGAAAAGACTCATTGGAAATATTCAAGGAACAAGGTAGAGATGATCTTGCAGCCAAAGAACAAAGTGAATTAGAAGTAATTGAAGAGTTTTTACCAAAACAATTGTCAGAAACCGAATTAGAAGTGGAGTTGAAAGCCATCATTGCGGAAGTAGGTGCTTCTGGTCCTCAGGATATGGGTAAAGTAATGGGTGCATCGACTAAAAAATTAGCTGGAAAAGCCGATGGCAAAGCTATTTCTGCTAAAGTGAAGGAACTTTTGAATCAATAGAGATCTCGGGTGAACTACTTAGATATATTTTTCATCGCGATTTTCATCATAGGAGCCATCAAGGGATACATGAAAGGTTTGGTTGTAGAGATTTTCTCCTTCCTGGCCTTTTTTATTGGTCTCTTTGCAGCGATTAAGTTGACCATACCTGTGGCTAATCACTTTTTCAATTCGAGTGATTACTTTCAGTTCATCACAATAGCAGTTTTTATTGGCCTCTTTGTGGTAGTGATACTGGTGATTAATATGATTGCCAAAGCGCTAAAAAAAGTATTGGACCTGACCTTTCTAGGTTTGTTTGATAACATACTTGGAGCCATAGCCGGAATCTTCAAATGGGCTTTTATTATTAGCGTGTTCTTTTGGGTGTTTGACTCTATTGGACTGAGATTAACTGGTGAACAATCTGATGGCTCATTGATTTATCCATTTATCAAACATCTTGGTCCAGCTACGTTTGAGTTGGTTTCCAAAATGCTGCCGTTTCTTCAAGATATGATAGATTCGCTGAAAAATATTAGTGATAAACACAAAGAAGTGTACACATAATTGTTATTTCTTTTGTTAATTTAAGATAGATGCAAGTCAAAGAACAAAAAGGGTTTAGTTACATAGATGAAGGCGAAGGAGAAGTGTTGCTTTTACTTCATGGGTTGTTCGGTGCTCTAAGTAACTGGGAAGATGTAGTGAATAAATTCTCTCAGAAATATCGAGTGATCATTCCTCTACTACCCATCTATACCATGCCAGTTAAAACTGCCGGCTTGGATTCCTTGAATAAATTTACTGAAGAGTTTGTCGAGATGATGTCACTCAACAAATTGAACATCATTGGAAACAGTCTTGGAGGTCACGTAGGTTTGATTTTTACTTTGGCCAATCCTGATAAGGTAAATACCTTAATTCTTACTGGGAGTTCTGGTCTATTCGAAAATGCCATGGGTGGATCATTCCCTCGAAGGGGGTCTTATGATTACATACAAGAGCGAGTGGCTTATACATTTTATGATCCTGCTACCGCTACTAAAGATCTGGTGGATGAGGTATTTGAAACTACCAAAAGCATCCCTAAAGCATTAAGAATCGTAGCAATTGCAAAATCCGCGCAGAGAAATAACATGGCGGATGACATTCCCAATATCAAAGTGCCAACTTTGTTAATTTGGGGATTGAATGATACCATTACTCCTCCATATGTAGCGCATGAATTTGATCGTTTGATACCAAATACGACTTTAAGATTCATTGACAAATGTTGTCATGCTCCAATGATGGAACGTCCTGAAGAATTTAACGTTATATTAGAAGAGTTCCTTGAAAAAGAGTTAGTATGAATGCCAAAGATCTGATCAACTATTTGATTCCACCATTGAAGCCACAGGATAAAATATCCAAGGCTAAACTATGGATGGATGAATTGCGTTTATCAGAGCTTCCAGTCGTAGAGGATGGGCGTTTTATTGGAATAATTGATGAAGAACTCCTTCTCAATGATGAGCTCCAGTATCCAAATGTTGGAGATTACCCACTCGTAGGCCAAAGTTGCGTAGTACAAGCCGGGCATCATTACTATGAAGTCCTCAAAGTTTCTGGAGTTGAGGGTTTTAGAATTGTAGCAGTTGTAGATAGCCTTAATCAATACCTTGGTGTCGTTTCTATAGAAGATGTAGTGGAAGCATTTGCAAAAAATTCATCTGTTAGCACACCCGGAGCTATTATAGGGATCAAATTAAAGTATCATGACTATTCCTTATCTGAGATTAGTCGAATCATTGAATCCAATGAAGCTAAAATCCTAAGTAGCTACTTGAGTCCACATGCTGACGACCCAGATAATCTTCATTTAACTCTCAAAATAAATAAAGAAGAAATCACGCACATCATTGCCTCTCTAGAACAAAGTGGTTTCTTTGTGGAGAATTCGTACAATGTGGTCGACTCCAGTTTTGATGAGAAAGAGCGCATTGATATTTTAATGAAATATCTTAAACTCTAGATAGAATGGGCAAGATTGCCATTCATGGGAGAAGAATTGCTCCAGAATCCATCCAATATGTAGAAGATATTATCTCTATCATTCAAGCTAATGGGAGAGAGATTTACGTTAGTCCAGGAATTTCTGGGATAGACGTGGATAAGGACTTATTCTCTGATTTTCCAAAATACGAACCCAGGAAGGAAATGGGACAATTTGAGGCAGTGTTTAGCCTGGGTGGTGATGGCACGCTGTTGGAAACACTGACACATGTTGGATCCTCAGAAGTCCCGATTCTTGGGATCAATCTGGGTCGTCTTGGCTTTTTGGCTGTGATTTCCAAAGAGAATATTGCGGATGCCTTGGAAGCATATTTTCAAGGCAATTATACCTACGAGGATCGATCCTTACTTGAGCTTACTACCTCTAACAATTTATTCGGAGAGGAAAACTATGCTCTCAACGAATTCGCGATTCTAAGAAAAGACACCTCATCCATGATTACTGTAAAAAGTTATTTGGATGGTGAGTTTCTCAATACCTATTGGGTAGATGGGTTGATGGTAGCTACGCCCACAGGGTCTACGGGATATTCTTTAAGCTGCGGGGGTCCTATTATTAGTCCTGACACTAAAAATTTTATCATCACACCAATTAGTCCACACAATTTAAATGTACGACCTCTGATTATTTCTGAGAACAGTCAACTCATGTTTAGAGTGGAGTCTAGAAACCAATCTTATCAAATTTCTTTAGACTCGAGATCCGAAGCGGTCACTGATTACGTAGATTTTTATGTGAGGAAAGCACCCTTTTCATCGAAATTGATCAAAATTCAAGGCACATCTTTTTTAGATACCCTTCGAAATAAGTTAACTTGGGGGCTTGATAAACGCAATTAACCACAAAAACCGCCGAATTGGTTTATCTTTGCAATAGTTTGCTTGCGAAATTATGAAGCTTAAAATAGTAATACCGTCATTAATTCTTCTACTGTGTGTAGGGTTGTCAGATGCTGATGCTCAGTTTGGAGGAAACAAATACAAGAAAAGAAATAAAAGAAATAAGGCCATGTCTAACTACACCAACCGAGGAGGGGGTAGATTCAGACCATACAACTTTGTTTCTTTCAATGTTAATGCATTGAACTATTATGGTGACTTAGCTCCTGTTAATAGGGCCGCGAGTACTGACATTTCATTTACAAGACCGGGTTTCGGGGGTGAAATCGGAGCAAGATTTCATCAAAGGGTCGCCGTTAGAGCAGGCTTCAACTATGGTAGAATAAAAGGGGATGATATTACTGCGGATCCCGCACTTGAAGAGTCTTATGGAAGATCTCTGAGAAATTTGAGCTTTAAAAATGACATTAAAGAAATGCATTTGGGGTTTGAGTTTTTCTTGCTTCCGACCTGGGGCGGACCTAATGTTCGACCTGATTTTAACGTATACCTAATGGCTGGTGTTGCGCTGTTTCATCATGAGCCAAAGGGTCTGGTTCCCGAATTTGATCATACACTTGGGGGAGAAAATAGTACCATTGTAGTACCACAGGCGGGTGAATGGGTCCGATTGAGAAAGTTAGGAACAGAAGGGCAATTTATTGATTCCCTTGGCGTTAAAGGATACAGTCCAATACAATTGTCAATTCCAATCGCTTTGGGTGTAAGAATGAGACTTCCTGGCCCTTTTAGTTTAAGTGCCGAATTTGGGTTTAGATATCTTTTCACAGATTACATTGATGATGCCAGTGGTGATTTTGTAAGATTTGATCTGTTCGATAATGATTTGGCCAGAATAATGTCAGATAGGAGTGCAGAGCCTAATGCTGTGTGGAGTGGAGAGCCTAGAGAGGGATACCCTGGAACTGCTAACCAGCTACTGCCCGATGGGGTAAACTATTATTCTGCTCGGGGTTACGGCGGAGGAATAGCAGGTGCATCAGGAAGAGGAAATCCGAAAGATAACGACATGATTTTTATGTCTTCAATTAAGTTGACAATGATACTTGGACAAGTAAGAAAGTCAGCTAAATTTAGATAGTCTTTTGAAACCAATAGTTTTTATTCTTTGCCTTTTTACGGGCATTTTTTCTTACGCTCAATTCATTGAGTTTGGCGGAGGAATTGGTGCAGGTCACTATACTGGTGATGTAGTACATTATCCTCATTTAGAAATGACTAAACCAGGAGTTACAGGCCTGCTTCGATTAAATTTCTCCAACATTGTCAGTCTAAAAACAGCAGTAACCTATTTAGGTGTTTCAGCAAGTGATGACGCTTTTTATGATGCACTTGGAGAGGCTAGACAGTATAGCTTTAATCATCAGGTATTAGAGATAAGCTCCGTTTTTGAGTATCATTTTCTTCCTTATAGATCAGATAAGTCAAGAGTCAAGTGGGCACCTTATGCACTTCTGGGCATTGGCTTCGCAGGAATTCAAGGAGTACAATCTACTTACGAAGACTTTAATAGACTACAAGTAGTCATACCGATGGGTGGTGGAGTTAAGTATGAGCTCACAAAAAAGCTGACATTAGGAGTAGAAGCGAGTGCCAGGAAAACATTTTTTGACTATCTCGATGGTATTTCTGATGGAGATGTTGCTTTTAAAAATTATCAATTTGGGAATCCAAATGACAAAGACTGGTACTTTTATACTGGAATCAACTTAACTTTTGTCCTCTACAAGATTCCTTGTCCTTATCCATATGTGCCTAATCGGGCAATCTTAAGTCGTATACGGGCGAACTAACCGTTAAAAAATGTTTAATAATTCCGCTTTAGCAAAAAATAACACAACTTTGTGGTCTTTCGCAATTTTGGCGTAGAAGGGAATGAAGGAGCAAATTAATTCAGACAATTTACCGAAGCATATAGCCGTTATTATGGATGGCAACGGACGATGGGCAAAAAAGAAAGGCGCAGCCAGGATCTTTGGCCATAAGAATGCTATTAAGGCAGTGCGAGAAGTGACTGAGGGTTGTGCTGAATTGAGTATTGAATGTTTAACATTGTATGCTTTCAGTACCGAAAACTGGGCCAGACCTAAAGTTGAAGTAGCTGGATTGATGAGCCTTTTGGTTTCTACCATAAAGGATGAAATGCCAACCTTGATGAAGAATAATATTAGTCTTCATTCCATTGGTGATCGATCACAACTTCCTGAAGAGACTAGGACTAAGCTAGAAAGTGCAATTGATCAAACAAAAGAAAATTCAGGACTCAAATTAATTTTGGCTTTGAATTACAGTGGCAAATGGGATTTAACCAATGCTATGAAAGAGATGGCTTTAGACGTAAGTAGTGGTAAGCTGGTGCCAGATTGTATTGATCAGGAGAAAGTTTCGGAGTATTTGTCTACGGCAAAGTTTCCGGATCCCGAATTGCTGATTAGAACTAGTGGAGAAATGAGAATTAGTAATTTCTTGTTGTGGCAGCTTGCCTACACAGAACTTTTTTTCACTCCAGTGCTATGGCCAGATTTCAGAAAAGAACACCTTCATGAGGCAATACTTGCCTACCAGGGTAGAGAGAGACGGTTTGGAAAGATAAGTGAACAGGTTAATCTGTAAGAATGTACAAAAACTTAGTATTCGCAATATGTTTAGTAGCCATGGCCCAAAGTGCCATGGGGCAGATTAGATTTGGTAAAAATCGACTACCTGCAGATTCTGGACCTGCCATTAACTATGCCAGCCCTAAGGAATATGAGATAGCTGATATTGAGGTCTCTGGAGTGGAGTTTTTGGACAATAATGCATTGATTTCATTGTCTGGCTTGAGGGTAGGAGATAAAGTAAAAATACCTGGCGATCAGATTTCCACTGCCATAGACAAACTCTGGAAACAAGGGATTATAGGGAATGTTTCTATAGTAGCTACAAAGATTGAAGGAGAGAAGATATGGCTAAAAATTGAGCTTTCGGAGCGTCCACGCTTGACCAATTATGAATTCGCAGGAATCAATAAAAGCCAGATCTCCGAATTAAAAGATAAGATTGAATTAGTTAGAGGTAAGATCTTAACAGATGTGGTGATTAAAAACACCAAACTGGCTGTAAAAAGATATTTGGAAGGAAAGGGCTATCTCAATGCTGAAATTGATATCATTCAGCAAAAAGACACCATCCGAGCTAACAGCGTTAGTATTCTCATAGATGTAGAAAAGAATCAAAAAGTAAAGGTTAAGAATATCAACTTTTATGGCGACACAGTTTTCGCCAGTACACGTTTGAGATCCAAACTGAAGAAAACTGGAGAATTACCAAATGTAAAGTTGCCAAAGGATTTATTGGAGAAGACCGTGAATTTACTGAATCCGGTAAATCTTTATCATTTCTTAACCCATCGAGAGAAAAAATCTTTTAATGATTTGAAGGATTATCTTGGTGAACATGCCAATGTGAATGTCTTCAAGTCAGCCAAGTATGTTGAATCTGACTATACAGAGGATAAATCACTTTTACTTGGATTCTATAATTCTAAAGGATTTAGAGATGCGGAAATAGTACGAGATACTATTTATAGCATTAATAAAAAGCATTTGAACATAGATATCTATGTGGAACCTGGACAGAAATACTACTTCAGAGATATCATTTGGACCGGTAACTTTATCTATGAAGACGATGTGTTGGATAAAGTATTGGCGATTGAGAAAGGTGATGTCTATGATCTAGAGCTTATTAATAAAAAGCTAAACTTCAATCCGACAGGAACAGACATTAGTTCACTGTACATGGATGATGGTTATTTGTTCTTTAGAGTTACTCCTGTGGAGACTGCTATTATTGGAGATTCTATTGATGTGGAAATGAGAATGTATGAGGGGCCTCAGGCTACTATCAACGAGGTTATCATCAGTGGAAACGATAAAACAAACGATCACGTGATTCGTCGTGAGTTACGAACACTTCCTGGTCAGAAGTTTAACCGTTCATTATTAATCAGGACACAGCGAGAATTGTCGCAGTTAGGTTACTTCGACCCTGAGCAAGTAAATCCAGTTCCTACTCCAAATCCTGCTGATGAAACGGTGGATATTGAATGGCAGCTGGTAGAACGTCCTAATGACCAGATCGAGCTTTCAGGAGGTTGGGGAGGAAACTTTGGTTTTATTGGTACACTTGGTCTTAGTTTCAACAATTTCTCTGTTAGAAACATACCTCACTTTGATAAGTGGCGACCTCTGCCTATGGGTGATGGACAGAAATTTTCTGTAAGAATGCAGGCCAATGGAGTGAGATACCAGAGTTACTCTGTGAGTTTCAATGAACCATGGCTAGGAGGTAAAAAACCGAATAATTTCGGAGTGAGTTTTAACCATTCGGTTCAGAGAAATGTGAATTTCAGAAATCGAAATGATGTTTACAGTAAACTGCAATTAACAGGAGCTACCATTTCCTTGGGAAGAAGACTGACATGGCCTGATGATTTCTTCCAGCTGTCCAACTCTGTCTCCATGCAAAAGTACAATGTACAAGGAGCAGCATACGAAAATTTCTATCAAATATCTGGTGATGCCTATAGTTTCACTTTCAACAATACGCTTGCAAGGAGCTCGGTGGACCAGCCGATGTATCCTAGAGGTGGATCTCAAGTGTCATTGAGTGCATCGTTCACTCCGCCTTATTCATTGCTAAATAATAAAACGTATTCTGAAGGCGATGAGAATAACTTTAAGTTCCTTGAATACCATAAATGGAATGTTGATTTTAGGTATTATTTACAATTGGCAGGAAATTTGGTACTAGCTCCAAGAGCCCATTTTGGATTCCTTGGTTCTTACAGCGACAAGGTTGGTGTAGGACCGTTTGAAAGGTTTACGTTAGGTGGATCTGGATTGACCGGTCAGAATTTCGTACTAGGTACGGATATCATTGGATTAAGAGGATATGAAGATAGATCATTGAATGGAGAAAATAATGATGGTGGTACCGCCTTCACTAAATTCGTCATGGAAATGAGATATCCGGTTTCATTAAATCCATCGGCAACCATTTATGGGCTTGTGTTCTTTGAAGGAGGCAATAACTTGAGTGATATCCAAGAATTTAATCCATATAATTTATATAGATCTGTTGGGGCAGGCGTTAGAATATTTATGCCTGCATTCGGATTGTTAGGTTTGGATTGGGGGTATGGATTGGATCCTTTACCAGGATCGACTGAAGTAAGTGGTCCACAGTTCCATTTCTCTATAGGTCAACAAATTAGATAGTCCATGAAGAGATTACTTGTATTTGGATACATTCTGTTATTGTTTGCAATAAGTGATACATTTGCGCAGAAATTTGGCTATGTCGATACTCAGTATGTGTTGAGCAGAATGACTGAATATAAGGAGGCTCAAACTGAAATAGAGACTTTGGCCAAAGGCTGGGAAGCAGAAATCCAGACGATGTACAAAGCAGTGGAAGAAAAAGAAGCGGCATTACAAGCGGAGGAGGGACTGCTCACTGCAGAAATGATGCAGGAAAGACGAATGGAAATTGATCGATCCTGGAAGGAAGTAAAGGAGTATCAAAAACAGATTTTTGGATTTGATGGACTTTATTTCTTAAAGAAGAAGGAGTTGATAAAGCCTGTACAAGATCAGGTTTTTGATGCAGTAGAAAAAGTTGCCAAAAACAACAGGTTACAAATTGTATTTGACAAATCTGGAGACTTGGTGATGATTTATACAGACCCTATTCATGACTATACAGATTATGTGATAGAGGAATTGGGTTTAGGAGAGAATAACGGAGAAAATAACTAGGAAACAACTATTGATTATGAAAACTAAAGTTTTAAGCCTGTTGGTGATACTTATGGCCGGTGCATTTACGCTAACTGCACAGGATGCTTTGAAAATCGGATACACCAACGCAGATTATATTTTGAGTCTTTTGCCTGAGGCAAAGCAAATAGATTCGGAGTTGAAAGCATATGAGAAACAACTTCAAAATCAAATTCAGGCAAAATACAATGATCTTCAGGCTAAAATGGCTGATTATCAGGAAAACGCCGCTTCATGGGATGACTTAATCAGAAGTAATAAGGAAGAAGAAATCCAGGGTCTACAGCAAGGGATACAGAAATTCTCTCAAGATGCTGAGCAGTCCATGGCAAACAAAAGAAATCAGCTTTTGAAGCCTGTTTATGAGAAGATTGGAAATGCTATCGAAAGTGTAGCAAAGGAGAACAACTATTCTCACATCTTCAGTGCTGGAACTCCAGGATTTGATGTGTTGCTTTATGCTAGGGAGCAGGATGATGTGTCTAATTTGATTTTGAAGAAATTAGGAATCACACCTCCAGCTGCAGCAGCTCAAGGAAACTAATTAACAAGATATTTGAATTTTATAAAGCGCCTAATTGGCGCTTTTTTTATTTCTGGTCCTCTCTGTTAGAAATGAATTTGATTGTTAGTGCTGGTGCTATTACAGGGATAAATATGGTTCCTACGAACAAAAGTGCTTTCTGTGTCTTTCCAAGTGAAGAAGACCTCACAATCGCTCTAGTCGATACAATGAACAGAATAGCTGCACCAATTAGTGCAAATGCTGTTAGAAGTGTCCAGATCAGTTCGTTGGTACCGGTATTAATTATATCCATATAGAGATTCTTACAAACGTGAAATTATATGGTATTTCTGGGGATATCAAGATTAATTGAGAATGATGCCTGTCACAAGCCCAGCTAATATGATAAACGGTGTAGGAATGCGGGTGAAAAACATCAGACTCATTGTGCCGAGCATTAAGATATAGTTAATTGGTGTTCCAGGGATTGGCTCAAACAGTAAAAAAGCAGCTGCTATGACCATTCCGGAGCTAACTGCATTGATTCCTTCAAGAGATGCTTTGACCATTCGGTATTTTTTCAAATCCTCCCAAAATCTACTCACAAAGAATATCAAGAATGTGCCTGGTAGAAAAACACCGGCAGCTGCCATCACACCTCCCAATACTTGTTGAGCAATATTGGTATCTCTCATGCTTAGTGTTCCCACATACGCACTAAATGAAAATACTGGACCTGGCAATGCCTGGACAAACCCATAACCTGAGAGAAACTGCTCCGATGTGAGATAGTCCTTAAACTCTACGAACTCAGTGTAAAGCAACGGAACTAGCACTTGTCCACCTCCAAAAATAAGGCTGCCATTACGGTAAAAGTTCTCAAATAGACGGATTGGTAAGTATTGTGTAATATGTCCTAAGACTGCTGCAAATACCAATACACCTAGCCAAAGGAAGAAATTGGACCAATTGATTTTAATAGATGTTTTTTCTTCAACAGGTTGTTTTTTGTATTTAAAAGCAGTGACAAACCCACCAATTAGTAACATAATAGGAAAGGCCCAGGGTGTGCGAAAGCTCATGGCTGCCATGATGGATATGATCATCAGGAAGAAGCCTGTTCGAGTGGAGACAACACTACTTGAAATGCGATATGCTGAATATCCGACCACCCCGACAGCAATTGGCTGGATGTATTTAAGGAAATCTAAGGATACATCGAGAGACTCAAACATATTGACCATTAAGCCCAGGCAGATCATGATCGTCATAGCCGGTAGCGCCCAGATCAATAGAGTGAGATAAGCCAGGCTCGGACCTCCAATTTTGAAGCCAATGGCTGTGATGGTTTGCGTGGAAGTTGGACCAGGTAGAATCTGACAAAGAGCATAGAGTTCCATTAAGTCCTTCTCAGAGATGTATGCTCTTTTCTCCACCATCATGTCTAGGAAAAGAGCCAGATGTGCAGTTGGCCCTCCAAAGGAAGTCAATGAAAGGATTAGCACATCCTTCAAAAATATGATGTATCTAACCCTTCGTACAGACATTAGGATTTCAATCCAATTTCTCTTAAACGTTCATCCAGAAACTCACCGGCACTCATGTCTTCATATCGCTTTGGATTTTCTTCGGTCACGCAACTTTCCAGGCAAGTGAGATCCATACTTGAAATAGGGTGCATGAAGAATGGTATTGAGTAGCGGGAAGTCCCCATGAGCTCTCTAGGAGGATTGACTACTCTATGGATGGTTGACTTCAATTTGTGGTTGGTTAGTCGATCCATCATATCTCCAACATTCACCACAATTTGATCTGGAAGAGCAGTTATAGAGATCCATTCTCCATCTCTTCTTAATACTTGCAGACCGTCGGCACTAGCACCCATTAGTAAGGTGATTAGGTTGATGTCCCCATGTTCTGCAGCTCTTACCGCATCTTCTGGAATTTCATCAGGGTTCTCTATAGGGAAATAGTGGATTTGTCGGAGTATACTATTTCCTTGTTTTACTTTATCATCAAAATAAAACTCATCTAATCCAATGTGAAGGGCAATTGCTCGCAACATTTGTATTCCCGCTGCTTCCAGGGTTCTATATGCTTCAGAAGTATACTTTTCAAATTCTGGAACTTCCTTTGGCCAGATGTTTTCTGGGTATTCTGGTAATTGATTTTCTTTCGGTTGGCCTACATGATAGAACTCCTTGAGATCTCCAGTATTTCTACCTTTTGCTTTTTCACGACCTTTACTGATATATCCTCTTTGACCAGCAAGCTCCGTCTCTTCATATTTGAGTTTAGTGTCATCAGGCAGGCTAAAAAACTGCTTTACTGATGTGTAAAGCTTTTCTGTTAGTTCATCAGATAGGCCATGATTCTTGATCGCCACGAATCCAATATTTTGGTAAGCTTGACCAAGGTCAGCTACAAACTTTTTCTTCTTATCAGCGTCACCTGAAGTGAAATCTGCCAGATCCAAAGATGGAATTTCTGTATATAGTTTATCGCTCATAGTAGTTTTGGGGTATATCCCAAAAATACAGTCATTTAAGCAAATTTCATTGAAAAACCTTATGTAAGACTTTCAGAGATTTGATTTCACCAATTGAGTCTGTATGATGATGGTAGTAATTGAGAACCAACTCCAGGGCTTTAAAACGTAGCTGTCCATTACCGCCAATTACATCAGTGTATTCATGCGTAATAATTTTTGAAACAAAGTCTAACAATTGGCCATCCTCATGGATCATCTCTAACTCCATACTCCGGATTAGTCCTTCTCCATCATCAACACCTAAACCTAGATATGGAAGAATTTTTAAAAGAAAATGAAGGTGATAGTTTTCAATGGCCTTATTCATCTGATCAAATTGAACAATAGACTCCATCAGAAAATTGAATAAATGTTCTTGGGGTCCTTTCTCATGATGAAGTAGCTTGGTGAGTATTTCAGAGAGGAAGAGGACAATCGTGCTTTTGCGAATGTCAGTTTGGATGCTGTGTGTGGGAATCAGGTATTTGTATTCGGATAGCCTTTGAATCTCACGCCCGGGTTTGATGTAAGCGACAAGATCCAAAATAGAGAATGGTTGAAAGTAACCAATGCTACGTTTGCTTCGAGGACTTCTTATGCCATTGATCATGAACGGCGTTAGTCCATACTCATCTGTAAATATCTGTGCAATGATGCTCGATTCTTGATACTTGATGTATTTGATGACAATTCCTCGAGCTTTTTCAATCATTGATTTACCACGGCTAGTTTACCAATATAAGTTTCTTCGCCAGTGATTTCTGAGCTGAACACGACATAGACACCTGACTCAACACGACGATTGTTATAATCTAATAAGTCCCAACTGACACTTCCACCATTCGCTCTTAGCTCCCTTATTAACTTGCCATTGACATCAGCAATTTTGATGTAGGCATTATTAACCAATCCGCTTATACCTACCTTACCTGAATAGCCTGGGCGAACCGGATTGGGATAGATATTAACATTGGAGTGGACCATGTCTCCAAATGAGGAGTTGGACCTAAACGAGGTTAGACCTTTGGATGTTAAGATGAACATCTCTCCATTCACAGGATTATAGGCAAACTCTTTAATTGAGTTGGACGGTAAAGGGGAATTTAGAAAGGTAAAACGATAGACCAATTCACTGAAGTTACTATCAAAAACCCAGATTCCTTGATTTTCAGTTCCGACCCAAACTCGGTTACCTCCATCAACTTCTGTGGCCGTAACATTCACTCCGTTGAAAAGCTCGTCACTATCAAAAAATGCTGGTATACCCTCATAGTCCTCAAAAATGTAGGTGGCATCAGAAAAGGAAACTAACCCATTTTGTGTTCCTACCCATGCTTCGTCAGATAACGAAATTGCCATGGAGTGTACACGATTACTTGGAAGTCCATCTGCAGTATTGATTACACGAAAATTATCCTCTTCCAATTCTAAGGTAATAATCCCGCCACCATCAAAAGAGCTACGCTTTAACCAGATCGTTTCACCTTGTGATAGATCCAGTCCTATTGGATATTTTGTAATGGTATAGTTGGCATCTTTACTATTCAGGACGCCATCTTCACCGATGTAGATAAGAGGGGTTTGATGATCATAACAAGCGATGTAGAGATTGTCTGCCGCAGCCAAAGAAGAAACAATCACATCATTGGTAAAAGAACTATTGGGAATATTCAATTTTGAACTATTGCTTAAATTATAAATCCCTTTTCCAGCAGAAGAAAGATAAGTCTGCCCGTTGAAGGTACTGACATCAGTAAGATTGTCAAAACCCTCGATCAGGTCATATTCCCATTGACTGTTGTCAAATGAATTAAATCCCAGACCATCATACTGGCCATTATAGCTTTCAATATTTGGGCCGTATAGTGCGTAAAGTTGTTCACCGGTAAATACGATCCTTGACATGTTGTCACCTATTGGGCCATTTGGTTCAATTGAGGTTAAACTAGCATCTAGCAAACCTTGACTAGTCGTTCCATACCAAAACTCATTGTCATAGTAAAAGCAATTTGTCGGAGTTCCTATAGCTTCAGCTAATGACAATTGGCCACTCTTTAGTAAGTAAATGGAGTCTTCGATTAGAACATTGATTTTATTGTTTATGATGTTTAGGTCAACGATATTTTTTGGACTTGAATAAAGCAGAGTCTCTGATTTGGAGACCAAGTCGTATTCAAAAATGGAGGTGTCATTAACGACCAGAGTAACCTTACTTAAGTCGGAATAAACCAGGTTTCGATATGATCTTTGATCCAGCGTCATGTCTGTCCAATTGTTGAAATCAAGTAGGTTTTGATTGAGCCTTCCATATTTCAGCCCCTGGTTGGTAATAGCAGTTAAGTATTCAGCGGTGGATGAAGTTTCATAAGCAAGGATGTCAGTTGCGCCCTCTCCAATTGACTGATAATTCTCGATAATTTCCCCATTTTCCAAATTGATAACAATGATTCCAAATCCATTTGAAGCGTAGATTTTGCCGTTTCTAACTTCAATATCCTTAATTGATTTGTCCCCTACCAACAGTGATTCATAAATTGTGGTGACAGTAATTACCTCACCATCTCTATAAATATCGATAAGGCCCGTTGGGTATCCAATCACCAATGAATTGGACTCTTTGTCGAAAGTTAGATCTGAAGCTCCAACATCTGACAAGCCATCAAGTTTGCTTAGAAAATTGGTCGAATGGTCACTTTTGTTGACGAAAAAAATGCCATTTTCTGTAGCGCAAATAATGCTGCGCTCACTGCTTGTTATTGTTTTTATATTGGAATAGCTAAAATGATTTCTCCAGGTCTCGATAGGAATGTCCTGACCAAATAGTCCAAAAGGGAGTAATAAAATGAGCAGCTTACTTAGTCGGTGCATGCATTTTTTGGTTGAAACATTTTCGGCAAAGCGCTTCGTAAATATCTTTTTCTCCTAACACAACCGTCTTTTTAGATTTGGTTCGTCTATGAGAATAGGAAGCAATTCTGCCACAATCCATACATATAGCGTGGACTTTAGTGATATACTCTGCGATTGCCATCAGTTTGTCCATCGGCTCGAATGGCTTACCCATAAAATCCATATCCAGGCCAGCTACGATCACTCGTTTGCCCTGATCCGCTAGTTGGTTAGCTACATTAACGATTTCTGGATCAAAGAATTGTGCTTCATCTATGCCTACCACGTCACAATTGCCCGAGCGTAAGAGAATATCATTCGCAAAATTTACTGGAGTTGAATTGATGGCATTACTATTATGGGATACCACTTGCTCTTTGGAATACCTCTTATCAACCTTAGGTTTAAAAATTTCTACATTCTGCTGAGCAAGCAATGCCCTATTGAGTCTTCTGATCAATTCTTCCGTCTTCCCCGAAAACATTGATCCACATACAACTTCGATCCAGCCAGATTTGCTTTGGCTTCCAATATTTGGTTCTACAAACATCTACTCTGAGTACTCTAAATGTGGTAGTTTATACAATTCTGGTGTATTAATACTTACGTCTCCTGAAACGATACATTGACAAGATAGGCGCTCATTTTCACCAAGACGTCCCAATTTAATAAATCTAAGTTCAGCTTCTGAATGATCCGATAAGTTCTCCATACCGTCTAAAACAACGGCAGTACATGTGGTACATCGGCCTTTCATTCCACAAGCATGCATCCAATCGGTCTCTGATAGCAAAATATCCAGAAGTTTTTCCGTTTTAGATTTGCAATGAATAGTTTTACTATGGAGGTTATTAATGATTACTTCCGGCATCTTTCAATCTTCCAAATCTTATGCAAAGGAAACTAAATGATGAGTTTATCAGGGAATATAGTGAAGAGTTTTCTGAAAAAATCACAGCAGAATTTTTCGTAGACAAAGAACGTATTTCGGGTAAAGAAATTCTGAATGTTTCTCCGTCCAAGCAGGTTAACTTTTTCATTTTAAAGATTCTTTTCCGTAAATGGCAGGAGGAGATGAAAAGATTGGAGAGTCCTTTTTTCAATTATAAGAATCCTGATGTGCGTAAAGCGATGGTGCAGTTTATGAACACCCTGTCGCAGCATATAGAAGTTTCCGGAGATCACTTTATCTCTATGGCAGAGGAAGCAGTTGCAGATACATTGCTGTTGGCCATTGATCCAGGAAGTTACATTTCATTGGAGTTTGAAGAAATGGATGTCAGTAAGGTGACAGATAAATTGACTAATCCTATTCTAAAATATATTAAACTTCATAAGTCGGATATTGAAGAGTTCTTTAGTTCTGCGCAGGGTTTGGAGTTAGATGATTTCGTTGAGCAGGCCGAAGAGTTTTTTGAAGATATTGATACTGAATCGATTGTTCAGCAGCAGGTTGAACTCCTTTCAAGTGTATTACCACTTACTTTTGATGATTTATATTATCAGGAAGAAGACGAATTCGATGCTGAATTTGATGATGATGAGGAGGATATTACTTCCATTGGTGAAACCGATTTAGATGAAGAGGAAGAATCCGATGAGATAGCTTTCGATTATCCAGAAGATGATGAGCCTGAACCCGAAACTGAAAGTGAAGATGAATATGTTCAGCCTGTAGCGAAGGAGAACGATAGCTCAATGGACTCCCTTGAAGAAGTAGCTGAGGAAGAAATTGAATTTGAAGAAGAGGACACCGAGGAATCTCATCTTGCACGAGAAGAAAATGATTCTTTTGATGAGGAGGAATTTGATGAAAATGCTGAGGATGAAGAAATAGGTTCGGAAGAGGAGTTGGATGTCGTTGAAGAGTCGAATGACTTAGATGCAGAGGAAGAGGAAAGTGAAGTAGAAGGTGTTGCGGAGGAAGATCAGCTTGAAGAAGAGGTTGTTGCTGAAGAGCATATTGATGACGAATTCGAAGATCAAGATTCCAATGAAGATGATTCTAGCATCCAGGAAGAGGATGAAGAAGATGCTGTTGCTGAAATAAATGATGAGGATGCTGCTGAAGAAGAGCCTAATTCATCGGTAAATCAAAAATATGCAGAGAAGGCGCCAACAATAAACGATAAATTCTCAGGAGAGGAAAAGGAAACAGTTGCCAATAAACTGGAGAGTAAGCAAGTCAATAATATCATGGAAGCAATATCAGTGAATCATCGATATATGTTTACCAAAGAACTATTCGATGGTGATCGCGAAGCTTTCGTTGATGCAATCGATAAAATTGATTCGCGTGAATCTTTTGATGATGCTGTAGAGATGCTGGTTCAAAACTATGCCAACAAACTGAGTTGGGACATGAATAGTGACGAGGTAAAAGAACTTCTTAAAGTAATTTTTAGGAGATTCAGGTAATTATAACCTCTGAAGAACCTGCATTCGGTGGGCATCCAACTTTAAGAATATAAATAGGAGGATGGTAAACGTCCACAAAGAAGACCCTCCATAGCTAAAGAATGGCAGCGGGATACCAATTACTGGGAATAGCCCTATGGTCATGGCAATATTGAAGGCAAAGTGGAAAAATAGAATAGAGACCACTGCATAGCCATAAATTCTGGCAAAAGGACTTTTTTGACGTTCCGCAAGATAAACAAGTCGCAGAAGGAGAGTAGTGAACGCGGCCAACAGTAAAAAGCTTCCTATCCAGCCCTGCTCTTCTCCCACTGTACAGAAAATATTGTCAGTAGTCTGATCAGGTACAAAGTTGAATTTGGTTTGAGTGCCTTGCAAATATCCTTTACCAGTTAAGCCACCAGATCCAATAGCGATCTTTGACTGGGTTACCTGCCAACCAGCACCTAATGGATCACGGTTTGGGTTTAACAATTGCATTACTCGCTGCTGTTGGTGTGGTTTCAAAACATCGGTAAGAATGAAATCCACAGACTTAACAAAACCTGCAGAAATGACACCTGCGATCACAACCACAGCGATTTTGCTTGGAGTTTTAGCAACCAAACCTATCCCTAAAAGGGATAGCACTACGATACTTATCAGTAAAATCGTTTGACTTAGGACCAAAGTAGATAAGAACAAAACGGCGACCACAAGTCCAATAACCAAAATCATGGGATGCATCCCTTCTCTAAACATTACTAATATAAGACTACCAAATACCATAGCTGTCCCCAAGTCGCCCTGAAGAATAATGAGTACCATTGGAAACAGGAAAAAGGCAAACCCAATCACTTGTGACTTGATGTCTTCCGACTTTCTGGTTGACTTACTTAGAAATTTTGCTAAAGCCAGCGCTGCAGCAATCTTGGTAAATTCAGATGGCTGTAACTTAAACTGACCGATAGGAATCCAGGATTTGGAGCCTGCAACTTCGTTTCCAAGGAGAAGAACAAAAAGTAAAGCCAAAATGAGTACACCGTAAAGGACGTATGCAAACACCGAGTCGTAGAAACGAAAATCCATTAACATGATGAAGGTGATCAGCACAACAGAAGTCGCTATCCATATCAGTTGTTTACCTGAGCTTTGGCTAAAACTAAGTATTCCTTCGTTAACGTCAGGATCATAATCTGCTGCATAGATATTCAACCAGCCACTAAATACGAGGGTGAAGTACACAAGTACCACCAACCAATCAATCTTGTATATTAGCTGGTCATTTCTCATTGAGCCGCAAGTTTCTTGGCTTTGTTTATTGCTTCTAATTCACGTTTTTGGCGCTCATCTAAGAAGTCACCCTTGAGAACAAAGTCTTCCAGCCACGTACGTTTGATCTCACCGGTGATGTATTTCTCCATAACGAGACTTGCAGTACCAGCCGCCGCACGTGCTCCCCATCCCGCATTTTCAACATAGGCAGCTATGGCAATTTGAGGATTTTCTTTAGGGGCAAAGCCCATAAATCCTGAGTGATCCATACCATGTGGGTTCTCGACAGTACTTGTTTTGCCGCATACAATTATGTCTTGGATGGGAACTCGGAAGTTGCTTTCTGCCATTTTTTGCATTCCATCGATGACAGAACTAAAGTGGATTTGATCTATACCGACATCATTCCGTTTTGGTTCGATGATGCCTTGGTCATCTATGGCTTTGACTATGTGTGGAGTGTAATAGTGTCCTCTATTGGCAAGGAGTGCTCCTAGATTAGCCATTTGTAGCGGTGTTACTTGCACCTCACCCTGCCCTATACTTAGAGAATAGATATTGCTAAAAGCCCATCTATTAACTCCATACAGTCGATCATATGTTTGAATGGTAGGTATGGAACCAGATTGTTCATTTGGAATATCTACACCAAGGCGATTGCCTAAGCCAAATCGACTGATGTATTCATTCCATTTTTCCATCCCAATGCGAGCATCGATATATCTACTTTCATGATCACCCTGTTCAATTACGCGCTTAAAAACCTTGTAGAAATAGTTGTTAGATGATAGCTGGATAGCTCTCTCAACGTCATAAACTCCTGGAGGGGCATGATCCCCGATTAAGCTTCCATCACAGATTATTTTCTCCGTAGGTGAGAGCTTCTTCTCTTGCATGGCTATCAAAGCCTGAATGGTTTTGAACATGGAGCCTGGAGGGTACATTGCCTGAAGAGGTCTGTTGAATAAAGGCTTGAGGGAATCCTTCATGATGGTTGGGCCATTTTCAGAAAGAGACCTGCCGCTAAGAAGACTTGGGTCATAAGAAGGTGCGGAAACCATAGCGAGTATTTCTCCAGTATTTGGATCAATAGCTACAAGGCTACCTACTTTTCCTTCCAGAAGTTTCTCAGCATATTGCTGCAGCTCTGTATCTATTGTCAGTTGAATGCTTTGTCCTGGGACAGAAGCGGTATCATATTCACCATCCTTAAATTCTCCTTTTACAACACCTTGAACGTTAACAATCTTATATCGGATACCGCGTTTGCCACGTAGTTGGTCTTCATATTGTTTTTCAATTCCGATTTTGCCAATGTAGTCGCCACTTCGATAGTAATTGGTTGTATCACGGTTCAATTCTCGGCGATCAATTTCCCCGATATACCCTAATGTATTTGCCAGGATTCCTTTTTCATATCCTCTTACGGTTCTGGGAAGCGGATAGAAACCAGGGTATTTAACTAGTTGATCTTGGATTTTGGCAAAATCCTCATTGGGAATTTGCTCTACGAATTTGGATGATAAGATACTTGAGTATCGTCTTGCCTTTTGATATTTAGCTTCAAAAGTTTCGTGATCAATTTCTAATAAGCGCATGATATCGGATGAATCTGCAAGGTCTACCTCCTTAGGTACAATCATCAAATCGTAAACGGGAGTATTGTAAACCAACAGATCCCCATCACGATCATAAATCAGGCCGCGAAAAGGGTAATCAATGATTTTTTGAAGGATGTTGTTTTGAGCGGCTAGTTTGTAGTCATCATCAATTACCTGAATTGAAAATAGCCTGATCGAAAAGACCAGAGCGATAAATAAGATCAGTCCTTGTATGATAAAACTACGTCCATTCATATCCTTCTTGTTTTGGGTGCAATCAGAAAACTAAGTGCAAATACTATCATGAAGCTGTAGCAAGCACTGTAGAACACTTTAACAAACAAAAAACCTAGCGAATTAAATCCCCCATTCTCAATGGAGAATATGATTACATGATGAACAAATATTAATGGGAATAAATATTTGACAGATCCCCAAAGTCCAAGCTCATTCCATGAAAGTTGGATATCGTCATCCGAATGGTCAATGGTAACATCAAACCAGAAGTCTTTGATAAAAGCAATAAGAATAGTAGCAGAGGCATGAATTCCAGGAGTGTTAGAAAAAATATCTACTGTCAGCCCAGTAAGAAATGCTACGGACATCCCTAGACTTCTATTTAGTCCATATGGGAGGAATAGAGTAAATCCTACATAGAAGAAGCCAAATGCTGAATCAAATAAGACAAGCTTATAAAGAAAGGGAATTTGTAGTATCAGAAATACTATCAAATGAAGCGCTTGTTGTTGGTAGTTGATTCTAAGCATCAGTTATTTATGGCTTCTAGTTCCAAACTATCTTGTTCCTCAATTAATAAATTTTCTACCACGAATACGAAATTGATGGAGCTGAAATCTACTGACAAATCAATTTTTGCATCGTAGAATACATCATTGTCCTCTAGCTCAATGGAAGCAATGGTGCCAATCATAATGTGATCTGGGAAAATCGAGTTAAACCCAGAAGTTGTGATACTGTCGCCGACTTGAATCGGAATATGTCTTGGGACGTACTTGAGATCGGCCTGCAATGGTGAGATGCCATCCCACTGTACCGTGCAAAGGGTTTTAGTCCTAGAAATACTGCTTGAAATCATTAAATTTCTGTGAAGCAAGGACGTGACAGTAGCAAAATTTCCTGAAGCTGATTTTACCTGACCTACTACTCCAGCTCCTGAAATAACACCCATTCCAGGTTGGATGCCCTGGTTCATTCCTGCATCCAAAGTCATGTAATTCATCGATCGACGGAAGGTATTGTTGATCACCTTCGCCTTGCGAAGAATATAACGTTCTTTAGAGGAATCAATCTCCACTTTACCCAACGACTGATTTGCCAATTGCTCTCGAAGCAACTGGTTTTCAGCAACCAGGTGATCATTGATCTGCTTGAGTTGAAAGTAGTTTGTGGTATTGCTGGTCATTGAATTTACCGAAGCCACAAGGGAATTGGATGAATTCAAGAACGCTGCGTTTGGCCTTTTGTTATAGGCGATGATCAACCAAGCACAAACCCCTTCCAATAACAGAAATAACCCGAAGGTTCTAAACCGATAAAGGAAGTTGAGAAGGTTTTGCATTCAAATATTATGTCATTAAGACTGGCTTGTATTGATTTAGGTTTTTAAGTGCAAGGCCTGTACCTCTTACTACTGCTCTCAATGGATCTTCTGCAATATGGATTGGCAATTTCGTTTTCATAGAAAGCCTCTTGTCAAGACCTCTAAGCAAAGCTCCACCACCTGTTAGATAAATNCCATTATCATAGATATCAGCAGATAGTTCGGGAGGAGAAATTTCNAATGCTTTCANNACNGCTTCCTCAATTTTNGAAACNGATTTATCAATTGCGAAAGCGATCTCAGAATAAGAAATCTTGATGACTTTTGGAATACCTGTCATCAAATCACGACCTCTGATTTCGTAATCTTCTGGTCCGTCATCCAACTCTGTAAGAGCTGATCCTACTTCTATTTTTACACGCTCAGCAGTTCTTTCTCCAATTAGAAGGTTGTGCTGACGTCTCATATAATCTAAGATGTCTTTGTTGAAGCTATCTCCAGCTACACGAATAGATTGATCACAAACGATACCACTCAATGCAATAACTGCAATCTCAGTAGTACCACCTCCGATATCAACAATCATTGATCCAATAGGCTGCTCGATGTTGATGCCGATCCCAATTGCAGCAGCAATTGGCTCGTGAATCATGTATACTTCTTTAGCCCCGGCGTGCTCTGCAGAGTCACGTACCGCTCTTTTTTCTACTTCAGTGATGCCAGAAGGGATACAGATTACCATTCTGTGAGAAGATGGCATCCAATTCTTNTTACCATTGTCGATCATTTTGATCATTCCTCTGATCATATGCTCGGCAGCGTGGAAGTCAGCGATTACACCGTCCTTAAGTGGTCGGATGGTTTTGATATTTTCGTGAGTTTTCTCGTGCATCTGCATCGCCTCACGTCCTATAGCCAAAACCTTATTGTTGTGCTTGTCAATAGCAATGATTGAAGGTTCGTCTACCACAATCTTATCTTTACTGATAATCAATGTGTTGGCTGTACCAAGATCAATTGCTATATCGCTATTAAAGAAATCGAAAAAACCCATGTTCTACTCGCTGTGTGTTTTATTGGGAAAGCTACGAATTTAATATGTAAACTGTAGTTATACTAATGTTTAAAATGACGTGTACCTGTGAACACCATTGCCATGCTGTGTTCGTCACAATAATCGATTGATAATTGATCTTTTACNGATCCACCAGGTTGGATTACTGCTTTGATTCCAGCTTTGTCTGCTATCTCCACGCAATCAGGGAATGGGAAGAAGGCATCAGAAGCCATTACTGCTCCATTCAAATCAAAGCCGAACTTCTTAGCCTTTTCAATAGCCTGCTCTAATGCATCTACACGAGAAGTTTGCCCAACACCACTTGCAAACAATTGTCCATTGTTAGCCAGNATNATAGTGTTTGATTTTGANTGCTTACAAATCTTAGATGCAAAGATNANACTNTCNATTTGCTCTTGTGTAGGAGCAACCTTAGTCACGACTTTNAGGTCNTTTGCACTGTCAGTAATGTGGTCGTAATCCTGAACGAGCGTGCCATTCAGCATACTCTTATGAATTTTCTTTCTATCCCATCCTTTTTTAAGGACAAGTAGTATTCTGTTTTTCTTTTGTTTTAAAACCTCTAAAGCTTCTTCGCTAAATGCAGGTGCAACTAGGATTTCGAAGAACAATGAGTTCATTTCTTCTGCAGTTTCTTTGGTTACTTCTTTATTGGTAACCAATACACCACCAAATGCAGAAATAGTATCGGCCTGGAATGCTTTCTGATAAGCAGTTTTTACGTCAGATCCAGTTGCTACTCCACAGGCATTGTTATGTTTAAGAATAGCAAAAGCAGTTTCTTCACCAAACTCACCAATTAATTGGATCGCAGCTTCAATGTCAACAAGGTTGTTGTAAGAGATCTCTTTGCCATGAATTTGATCAAAGTAAGATTCAGTCTCTTGATAGAATACTCCTTGTTGGTGCGGATTCTCTCCATATCTCAATACTTTGCCATTTCTTGCACTTGTCTTGAATGAAGGAACAAGCCCATCACCATTCATGTAGTTGAAAATAGCTGAGTCATAGTGAGAAGAAGTGTCAAATGCTCTTGTTGCGAAAAGTTTTCTATCTTCAATGGAAGTCTCACCTTTTTGATCTTGCAAGATCTGAAGTAGATCGCCATAGTATTCTCTTGAAGAGACAATTAGCACATCTTTGAAGTTTTTAGCTGCTCCTCTTATCAAAGCGATTCCTCCAATGTCGATTTTCTCAATAATGTCTTCTTCGCTAGCACCACTTGCTACAGTTTCCTCAAAAGGATACAAATCAACAATTACCAAATCAATGGCTGGAATATCAAACGTGTCTTTTTCTTTTAGGTCACCTTCATGGTCTCTTCTGTGTAAGATTCCACCAAATACTTTTGGGTGAAGGGTTTTAACTCGACCTCCGAAAATAGAAGGATAGTCCGTAACATCTTCCACTGCAGTTACTGGAACATTCATCTCTTCGATGAAGCTCTGAGTACCACCAGTTGAATAGAGTTTCACTCCCAATTCGTTCAATTGCTCCACGATTGGGGCCAGTCCATCCTTGTAAAAAACTGAAATTAACGCTGATTTGATCTGTACTTTGCTCATGTGCCTGAAAATAAGCTGCAAAGCTACAGATATCTTACTTTTTAGACATGTATTCCCGAATGTAATCCTCTACGATTTGCGGAAAATATTTGTGTTCTAAGTGATGAATCTTCTGAGCTAGTGAATCTGGAGTGTCTTCTGAAGTAATATCACAACTTGCCTGGAACAAAGTTCGCCCTTCATCATAGTTCTCATTCACTAAATGTATGGTAATCCCAGACTGTTTTTCCTTATTGGCAATCACAGATTCATGGACATGTGATCCGTACATTCCTTTTCCTCCATAGGGAGGCAATAGGGCAGGGTGAATATTGATGATCTTTTCAGGAAAAGCTTGAATCAGGTACTCTGGGATTTTCCATAAAAATCCGGCAAGAATGATGAAGTCTACCGATTCCAATTGAGCTAAAAACTCCTCAGATGTGAATTCTGATCTCGAGAATACCAAGGAAGGTACATCAAGGTTTTTCGCTCTTTCCAATACAAATGCATCTGGTTTGTTGCAATAAACCTGACTAACCTTCATTTCACTTACACCTTGAAAATGCTTGATTAATTGTTCGGCGTTAGAGCCACTACCTGAGGCAAATACTGCAATATTTATGTCCATGATTTTAGTAATATCATACTAATTAGACCAGATAAAATGATAAAGTTGGTAAATCTAATGAGTCTCTGGTAATCCTTTTGTCGGTCAGCATAAATCAGTTTGTAAATGAACCAAAGGAAAATTGGTAATAGCCCTACAAAATAGTATCTAACTAACCAAATGTCGATAGTGATTAAGAACGAAATTAGAAAAGCACCACTGATTCCTATCGCCAGATAGATAAATGCTTTGGCTCCTCTGATCCCAAAAATGACTGGCAGACTTTCTATTCCAAATTTGGAGTCTCCCTTTACATCTTCCA
>PBTY01000019.1 GCA_002729235.1 Rickettsiales bacterium
TCATACTGACCATGCTCAAAAGCAACTTCTGCCTTGTTTTTAAGTCGATTGTATCTTGAGATCTCTGTCGGATCTGTCGTGTTTATAAGTAACAATAGAATGAATAAGTACTTCATAACTTAATTACTTTTACTGTGATCAATGCATCAATCAACATCAATGCCAGAGCTGCTATTAAGAAATAGAAATATTTGTTGGCTTTGGCATCCAATTGCTTTGCATCTCTCAACTCCCCTTCAATATCGTTAATTGAGTTAATTAAACGCTCAACATCGTTCTGTCGTTCATTGATTTCGAAGAATTTTCCTCCTGTATCTGCCGCTAGTTTCCTTAGTGATTTAGTATTGATTTTACTAATAACTTCTTCACCCTGGTTGTTTCTTTTAAAACCACGACCGGTCATGATCTTACTTCCTTTCTCGGTTCCAATGCCTAAAGTAAATAGCTTAATTCCGGAGCTTTCTATTTCTTCCGCTATCTGATCAGTCTCTTCTCCAAAGTCTTCTCCATCACTAATCAGGATGATGATTTTCGATTTTTGTTGGGTAACAGATGCTTCTTCATCAGTCAACTTTTTCAGAGCCATTTTCAGCGGAGGTCCAAAGTCAGTTCCGCTGCTTGGTACCAAATTCGTGTTTAATGCCTGGATGAACAGGTTCAATGCATTGTTGTCATAGGTGAGGGGACACTGCATAAATGCTTCATTGGAAAACATGATGAGGCCAATTCTGTCAGAGTTAAAAGCTTCCACCACGTTTTTCAATTCAAACTTCAATTTTTCAAGTCTGGAAGGTTGTACATCAAAGGCATTCATGGATTCACTCAGATCCACACAAACGAAGATGTCTTTTCCTACAGATTTGATCTCACGAGTAGTATCTCCGAAAGACGGGCCTAGTAGAGCACCCAGAATCATTACGAAGTAAAGCGTACGAATAACAAATTTGATCAACCACTTGCTGATTGGTACATTCAGTCGTGCTTTGATACGCGAAAGGCGCACAACGTAGAGGATGTACAGTACTGCGAAAATCGCAATGATTAAAAGTTCGAATGTGTCTAAAGAATATGCCCAGCTCATAAGCGGCCCAAAAATACATATACCGTTCTTACTACCCAATGAGTAGTCGATCCTTTTAACGAATTTTAAGGATAAGTGGTATGTGGATAATTTTAATTGTGGAGTTTTATGATTTTTAAAAAGGCTTGCTATATTTGCACTCCTTTTCAGAGGAGCTCACACAGATAGCATGTGTGAGGGAGTCCAAATGAGGACTTCACAGATTCAGAAAGAAACCCGGAGAGATGGGTGAGTGGCTGAAACCACATGTTTGCTAAACATGCGTGCGGGAAACCGTACCGGGGGTTCGAATCCCCCTCTCTCCGCTTATGATTTTTCGGTGAATAACTTGGGGGATGAGAACCCTGGGTTCGAAACCGAAGGTTCATGAAAGGTAAAGCGCAGGGTTTGCGGGTATGAATAATCCCCCTCTCTCCGCATAGTTTTCTGAATAGGATAAACTGAAAGGAATGCTAGAATTCTAGTTGATGGTTCCATAGCTCAACTGGATAGAGCAACTGCCTTCTAAGCAGTAGGTTCCAGGTTCGAGTCCTGGTGGAATCACTTAAACCCTGATAAAGATAATTTGTCAGGGTTTTTGTTTTTAAGATAGAATAAACTCGAGAACTTAAGATTATTGGTTGGAATTCAAGTTGATGGTTCCATAGCTCAACTGGATAGAGTAACTGTCGCAACCGCGAACGGCGAGTTTCGAGTCCTGCCTGCGCGGCTCAGACTATGCTGCCCAGAATGCAATCACTTAAACCCTGATGAGGATGACTTGTCAGGGTTTTTGTTTTTAGGAATGAATGAATTTGTGAAACATAAAAAAATAGCACTTTGGATTACTAAAGTGCTATTTTTCCTCTGATATCGTATTGATTATGAATTCAGTTTTAGATAGTCTAATACGCCAATAGTGGCTATTATCAGAAGCAGAATGCCAAAAACTGCCCAAAACCGATTCATATTTCTCCGGCTGGCTTCAATATAAGCCCCTTTAATTTTAGCTGGGTTTACAGTTTCCAGAAATACAGGAATGAGAAAACCCGTACCAATACTGACTATTGAGCTAACTATCAATGAGTAAAGAAGGTTTCTTGTAACTAAGTAACCTACCCCTAGAATGATTAAAAAGGAAATCAGGAACCATTTAATGTTTGTGGAATATCTATGCATAATGAATCTAACAAGCGATTTAAATCAAGAAGAGGACCAGCTAGAACGTTTCAATAGTAGCAAGTTTATAAGTTATCTAAAAAAGACTTATTCTTAGTTTACTATCTTTTTAAGTATGCCTGGTCTAAAATTGGTTGGCAGAATAGATTGAGGCTAACATTAGATAAGAGATAATGGCTGAATAGTTTCCTAATTCCTTCCTGAAAGTCTGAAGTGCTCGGGAAATGTGGTTTTCCACAGCTTTTGTTGTGATGCCTAATTCATCAGCAATTTCTTTGTTACTATATCCTTTGAATCGACTCATCTGAAAGACCAGTTTTCGAAGTTCAGGCATAGAATTGAATGTCTTCTGAATTTCAGATTGTAGGTCGTTATACAAAACTGTATTCTCTGTACCGTTCTCTGGATTTAGGAAATGGATTTGGTAATCATTTGCTGCTTTTTCACGAACTAGTCGACGGTATTTATCTACGATAATATTCCTGGCAATGGTGTATAAAAAGGATTCAAATTTTTTACTTTTGTCAATAGCATCTCTTTTGATCCAAAGTTTGATAAAGACTTCTTGCAATACCTCTTCTGCATCAACAGGACTCTGACCGTTATTGATACAAAACCCATAAATATTCTTATGATAGCGGTCGTAAACGGCCTTAAAGGCGTCTTCGCTTCCTTTGCGTAATTCAGAAATTATATGGTCAAATTCTTTGCTCAAAGAGGTTTGGGTGAATTAAGTTTTTAGAGATTTTCTGGCTTCAATGTAGCAATTACTTTTGGTTGCTATGGAATTTCAAATTGTAAAAGTGCAATGTCGTGAGTTAAGATATTTATCAATAATTCAATGATTTACTTGTTTTGGTGTGTTTATATTCATTTAAATACTATATTATGTAGGAATATTGTAAAAATGATAATCTATTGAGTGTTTTGGAGATGTAGTGCGTATTACTATCAAATAACTCGAAAGGTGAATCTTCAAAAATTAACAAAATTCTTATCCGGAAAATCCTCTCATCAAGAGGCACAGGAAATTACTACCTGGATTCACTCCAATGAAGCTGAAGAAGCTATTGGGGATGCCCTTCGAGATTTTGACTCTGACAAGGTTGAAATTGAGTCAGAAAGAGTTTACCAATCGATTTTGGAAGGTATAAGGCAGGTTGAAGCGGAAGAAAATTCTAAGGTGGTGAATTTTTTAAGTATCAATCACAAGTCTAGTCGATTCAAAGGATATTATGGATTGGCTGCCTCTATTGTCCTAATTCTTGCTGCTTACTTCGGAATGAATGGTCTGGATTTTTCAGAGACCAAAGAAAGTAGAGCGATAAATGATCCAATTGTGAAAATTGCAGAGAAAGGTCAGAAATTGTCCTTTCGCTTAACAGATGGCACCTTAGTTAAACTTAATTCAAATAGTAGTCTTTCGTATGATTTTTCTGATACAAATGGAATCCGAAAAGTTCGATTAACAGGAGAGGCCTTTTTTGATGTGGCAAGAGATGAAGCAAGGCCGTTTATTATTGAAACGGATGAATTGGAAGTATCCGTTCTAGGGACCTCATTCAATGTGAATACCTCCAGAGAAAATCGATTGGTTGCAGTAAAGTCAGGAAAGGTAAAGGTTAGAAGTGTTTCTAATGGAGATTTGGTGTTCCTACAGAAAGATCAATTTTCCAACCTTAATGACGATAAGTCTTTGTCTAAACAACAGGTTATTAACAATGAGGAGTTATTTGGATGGGTAGATAACAAGCTAGTTTTTAGCGCTGATGAAATAACGGAAGTTACCTGGAAAATCTCGCAATGGTTTGATTATGAAATTGAATTGAAGGTGAATATTAAAGAATTTGACCAATATTCTGCAGTTCACAATAACCCTACTCTAAAGGAAGTATTGGAGTCATTTACTCACGCTTATCAACTTAAATATGAAATAGATGGAAATAAGATAATTCTTAAATAACCCAATAAACAACAAAAAAAGAGTCGAAATCACTTTGGGGAAAGCCTTCGACTCTTTGATCAAAGTTTTAGTAATCTAAACCAAAACCTATGAATGCAAAACTACTAAAAATTGTTATTCGCATGTCGAAATCGGCAATTTATGCTCTTATCATATGTCAGTCCATTGTTATGGCATTGGCAAATGATCTGGATGCGCAGCGTAAACAGCTCAGCGAACTGGAAATTAATCTACCTGAATACCAGGGTGATGTTAAGCTGTCTACTTTGATTAAGGATATTGAAGAGGTCAGCTCATTTGAATTTGCCTACACTCAATCACTTGTTAGAGGGAAGGAGCTGTCCATACATGGTGGTGTATGGAATATGGAAGATCTTCTGAAGGAAGTTTCGTCTAGCTCGAAAATATCCATCAAAAGAGTCAATGAGGTTATTTCCTTGACCGAATCAAGCCTCAATTCAAGTCTTCCGAAGATAAGTGAGCAAATCTACATTCAGCAGACTGTCACCGGAAAGGTCACTGACGAAAACGGTGAACCGCTCCCTGGAGCTACTGTTCTTGAGATGGGTACAACCAACGGGACCATAACTGACGTGGACGGGAAATTTTCTCTATCTGTTAATGAGGGGGTTGTTATCCTGGTGTCTTTTGTAGGTTATAAGCCACAAGAAGTTCAGATTGGGTCAGAAACTTTTTTGAATATCAGTATGGTTCCAGATTATGAAAGTCTGGAGGAAGTTGTCGTAGTGGGCTACGGAACTCAGCGAAAAAGTGATTTAACGGGTTCTGTAACTTCGATCAAGTCTGAGGAAATCTCCAATGTCCCCGTAGCCAGATTAGATCAGTCGCTACAAGGTAAAGCAGCTGGTGTGCAGGTAACTTCAGTGAATGGAGCACCGGGATCTGGCACTACCATTCGTATACGAGGAGGAAACTCAATCAATGCTTCGAATGAGCCATTGTATGTCATAGATGGATTCATAGGTGGAGGTGATTTGAACACCATCAATATGAATGATATTGAATCCGTTGAGATTTTGAAAGATGCAGCCGCAACTTCAATCTATGGAGCCCGTGGTGCAAATGGAGTAATTCTAGTTACGACTAAAAGAGGACAGCAGGGTACTGCCAGGGTGAGTGTTAATTCCTACTACGGCGTTCAGAAATTAGCGAATAAAATTGATTTTCTAAATGGCTATGAGCGTGCTTTGTATGCCCAGGAACATGCTGCCTTTATAGGACAGGATAACCCTTTTCCAGACTTGTCAACTGTATCTGATGTAGATTGGCAAGAGGTAATGACCAATGACGCTCCGGTAGCCAATACGGATGTGTCGATATCAGGTGGAAATAGCTCAGTTAAGTATTTCTTATCTGGCAACTACTTCAAGCAAGATGGTATTATCATTAATTCTGGCTTTGCGCGTTATCAAACCAGGTTAAATCTGGACGCTAAGTTTAACAAGTGGCTCTCTGTAGGAACGACCATGAATATTAGTCGTACAAACAGGAATAACAACAAGGTTAACTTTTACAATTTGCTAAAAGAATCACCACCAACCACTCCGGTTTATAATGAAGATGGAAGCTATAATGAGTACAATAATCTGAATTCCGGATATTTCAACAATCAGAAAGCGGAGGCAGATCTGGTAAAAGATAATACCTATCTCACTCGTCTTTTGGGGAATTACTTTGTAATGGCAAGTTTTGAAAATGGTCTCATTTTTAAATCCTCCCTTGGTACAGACCTTAGCTATGGAAAAACCAATAGATACGAACCCGTTATTTTACCACGAAGATTGGATCAGGGACTCGGTGGATATGCCAGGGTGTCAACTTCCACGACGGTAGAAATCCTTAATGAGAACACTGTTAATTACATGAAGGATTTTGGTGATCATTCTATCAACCTTCTTGGTGGTGCTACTTATCAACACTCTCAAACCGAGTCCTTGTGGGCATCAGGTAATGGTTTCACGAACGATTTGTTAGAATACAATAAACTGAGTACCGGTGATCCTTTACAGAGAGACTCTGATTCAGGATTCAATGATTGGACCATTCTTTCGTTTCTTGGGAGAGCTAACTACAGTTACAACGATAAGTATCTCTTTACTTTGGTTGGTAGATATGATGGGTCTTCCAGGCTTGCGCAAAACCACAAATGGGCATTTTTCCCATCAGCAGCGGTAGCATGGAGGCTCATTGAAGAAGATTTTATCAAGAATCTGGGTATTTTCAGTGATCTGAAAGTTAGAGCAAGTATAGGTAAGTCGGGGAATCAAGCCATTAGTACCTATAGTACTTTGCCAAGTCTTCAAGTTAATTCAGTCTATTTTAATAGTACAGAAGCCGTAGGGTTAAGAACCGGAAATATCTCCAATCCAGATTTGAAATGGGAAACTACAGATCAGTTTGATCTGGGGCTCGAGGCTGGATTCTTCAAGGGAAGATTGTCTTTTGAATTGGACTACTATTACAAAAAGACTAAAGACCTTCTACTCAGTGTGGAGATACCTGGTCAAACGGGATATTCTTCTCGGTTAGATAACATTGGGGAGTTACAGAACCAGGGTTTAGAGTTGATGATTAATGCTGTACCTGTTGATAGAAAAAACTTTAGCTGGGATTTAGCATTCAATATTTCTGGCAACAGAAATGAAGTGTTAAGTCTTGGAGATAAAGATTTTGTGGATGTAGCTACAGGTTCAAGACTAATCGTTGGAGAACCGGCCATCGTATTTTACGGTATGGTACAAGAAGGTGTTTGGCATACTCAGGAAGAGATAGATGCAAGTAGTGGATATATGTCTAACGTGCAACCTGGTTTCGCAAAATTCAAAGATGTAGATGGTGACGGGGTATTTGATCCATCTGCTGACAGGGATATACTAGGAAGTCCACAGCCAAGTTTTTTTGGAGGTCTTCAAAATACAATGAAGTATAAGAATTTTGATCTAAGTTTCTATTTGCAGGGGACATTCGGAAATGAGATTTTAAGTGAATTTGCTAACCGATTGTATTACGGGGATCGCGCAAGTAATATTCATGCCATGACTGTTGACAGATGGACGGAGACTAATACATCATCCAACATCCCTAGGGCAGGCTACTTTAATTATTTCCCAGGAGGACAATATGGAGTAAGTACTATTTCTGTGCAAGATGGTTCATTCCTGAGACTAAAAACTTTACGAGTAGGATATACCATTCCTACATCCAAAGTGTCATGGGTCCAAAGTGCTAAGATTTATGTTATCGGAACTAATTTATTCTGTCTTAATAATTATGACTGGGGATATGATCCTGAGGTGAACTCAAGAGGGACCAACTCGATCTTGAGAGGTTACGATAATTATTCGTACCCTCCAAACCGCTCGTTTACAGTAGGTTTTAATGTTGAATTTTAAAATTGAAACTCATGAAGTCATATAAAATATTATATATAGGAATCGTCTTTTTGTTGTCTGCATGCAACAAGATGCTAATCGAGGAACCAAGAGATGTTCTGGATCCAGCACAGTTTTTTAATACGGATGGCGAATTGATATCTGCGGTAAACGGTATCTATAGCCGGGGAGTGAGCTATGCGTATAACGATGGAGGAGGTACTAGAAATTTGGGGTATACTTCTGTGTATGGTACGGATATCTCATGGCCTACAGGTGGAAGGTCAGGCAATTTTCCCCATTTAGTGTATACATTGAGTTCTACAAACGATGGAGGTTATAGAGATTCGTGGCTTACATTTTACCGAACCATAGCAGATGCCAATATGGTTATCGATCGGGCAGATCAGAATATAGATAAGTTTTCAACAGATGTCTATGAACAATCTGTCGGTCAGGCCAAATTTTTAAGAGCCTTGTTCTACTATCATTTGACTAATTATTGGGGAGATGTTCCCATGTGGCAAAGTGAGCTGGATATTGAAGAAGTTCCGAATTTGGGGCGTACTCCAGTGGCTGAGATATACGATCAAATGGTGATAGACTTAACCGAGGCTTCAGAGCTGCTTCCATCTGTGTGGAATGGTGCAGATAAAGGCAGAGCCAGTAAATGGGCAGCCATGATGCTGTTGACAAAAGTATATATGCTGCAGAATGACTGGAGTAAAGCTAAAGCCACTGCCGGCAGTATCATTGATAATTCTCCGCACACGCTGATGCCCGAATACGGTGACATATTTGGTGTTGCCAACGAATACAATGCTGAATCAATATGGGAAAAGGACGCAGTTCAGGATATATATCGATCAACCAGAGTTGCTCGTTTTACTCCTCGAGCTGCTGACGAACCTGGTTTTGGAGCCACTGAAGTGCCTTATAGTTTTAATGGGTACGGGTTGATTACATCTGCAGAGGAATTCATTGCATCATTTGATCCGGATGATAAACGATTACCGTACTATAACCTTAACGGCGTTTATGATGATCCTGACGGTGATGGAGTTTATGATAACTGGGTGCAGTTTAATTTCCATTATGTCAGAAAATTTATTGACCCGGGAAGTCCTAGAGCTAATAGCGGGATGAATTCAATCATCTACAGACTGGCTGATGCCTATTTGATGTATGCAGAAGCCGAAAACGAGATCAATGGACCTACCGCAGATGCTTACGCTAAAATCAATGCTATCAGAGATAGGGCTTTCGGCAATGATCCCACAAAACAATTATCCGGACTGGATCAAGATGGATTTAGACAAGCAATAATGGATGAGAGAAAGTGGGAGCTTGCTTTTGAATATCATCGAAAATGGGATTTGAACCGTTGGGGCAAGCTAGGTGATGCTGTGCAAAGTTTGGCTGCTACAAACCCGGTAGGAGCAGCAAATTTCCAGCCTTACCACACGTTGCTTCCCATTCCATTTGATGAAGTCATTCTAAATCCTGCACTGACCCAAAATACTGGTTATGGTGGTTCAGAATAATCATTAACACATCATGAATGAAATCCCAGGCCTGAATAGGTCAGGGGTTTCATCAATTGATGCTCCTTACAAAGATCTTCTAGTGTTCTGCATCCTGCTTTATTATTTGGTATGGAAGTTCTGGCTGGAAATTGTCTTTCAAAACAACACCTAACATTGATTAAGAATAATAAAGAAGACATTCACACAGGAAATGATTTGAAAATTCTAGAAGTGTGCTGACTCAAAAGGACTTAAATAACTATCGACAATATAAATTTTATGAAATTCAAGCTTGGTGTTTTAATAAGCATATTCGGTTTCTTTAACCATGTAAGTGCTCAGACTTATACGGAATGGCAAAATCCTGAGATATTCCAAATTAATCGTGAGTACCCGCATGCGGATTTTTACAGGTATCCATCAGAGCAAGAAGCTTTGACCAATCAGAACTATCAAAACAGCCCGTTCTATCAAAGTCTGAATGGTACCTGGAAGTTTAACTGGGTAAAGAAACCAGCAGACAAACCAGAGTTCTTTTTTATAGAAGAATATGATGTGTCAGGTTGGTCAGATATCACCGTTCCTGGCAACTGGGAGATGCATGGGTTTGGTGTTCCGATCTACACCAATGTCAAGTATCCGTTTCCTAATAATCCGCCATATATCGATTTGGATTACAATCCTGTTGGCAGTTATGTGAGGCAATTTGAAATTTCAGATTCCTGGGAAGATAAAGATGTATTTCTTCATTTTGGTGCAGTACGTAGTTCCATGTATATCTGGGTAAATGGCCAGTTTGTTGGCTACAATGAAGGAAGCAAAACTCCTGCGGAATTTAATATAACCAAATACCTAAAGCCTGGCGAAAATAAACTTGCAGTGGAAGTATATCGTTGGTCGGATGCTAGCTACATGGAAGATCAGGATTTTTGGCGGCTTAGTGGAATGGACAGAGATGTATATCTATATGCCACTCCTAAAGTCACCGTTTCAGACTTTACAGCTGTAGCAGATCTTGATGAAAACTATAAAAACGGTGTACTTGATGTCAATATCAAACTTAGAAACGCTACAAAGAAAAATGTCCAGTCAGATCAAGTGAGCATACAGTTATTGGACGGTGAAGAGCTGCTATTCAATGAAAATAAGAATGTGAGGATATCTGCTGAGTCTGAGAGCATTGTTTCCTTCGCATCCACTATTAGTCAGGTGAAACCTTGGTCTGCAGAGACTCCTTATCTCTATAACTTACTGGTCACTCACAAAGATTCAAAGGGTCATGTTGTAGAATCGTTTAGCCACAAATTAGGGTTCAGAAAAGTAGAGATCAAAAACAGTCAACTACTGGTAAATGGTGTTCCGATTTACATTAAAGGGGTAAACCTACACGATCATGATGAAACCACAGGACATGTGATTTCTGAAGAACTAACACTCACTGACCTGCGAGTGATGAAGGAAAATAATATCAATGCGATCAGGTGCAGTCATTACCCCAAAGATCCTCATTTCTACAAGATGTGTGATCAATATGGTTTTTATGTGGTTGATGAAGCCAATATTGAAACTCATGGATTGGGAACCACCAATCAGGGATTGGACAATGATTTAAATCGTCAAGCAATTCACCCGGCTTATCAACCACAATGGAAAGACATGCATCTGGATCGTACGATCAGAATGTTTGAACGGGACAAAAACTTCACTTCGGTCATCATTTGGTCATTAGGAAATGAGGCGGGCAATGGGGAAAATTTCTTTGCAACCTATAAGTGGTTGAAAGAGCATGATACCAGTCGTCCAGTACAATATGAAGGAGCTAAAAAATACAAAAACACGGACATTTACGCTCCAATGTATGAGGGAATTTCTGATATGATTAAGTATGTAGAAAATGATCCGACACGACCTTATATACAGTGCGAGTACGCCCATGCCATGGGCAATAGCGTTGGAAATTTACAGGATTATTGGGATGTTATTGAAAAATATGATGTACTCCAGGGTGGATTTATTTGGGACTGGGTAGATCAGGGTCTTAAGGCTAAAACACCTGAAGGGCATGAATATTGGGCCTACGGGGGTGATTTAGGTGGTCAGTATCTTCAGAATGACCGAAACTTCTGTCTCAATGGAATTGTCAATCCTGATCGATCATCACATCCGGCACTTTTTGAAGTAAAGAAAGTATATCAGTACATCAAGTTTACTGATTTTGATAAGGCATCCAAATCCCTGACCATAAAGAATGGCTATGCTTTTATTGATGTAAGCAAGTTTGACTTTAGCTGGACATTGCTTAAAAATGGAGAAAAAGTGGCTGAAGATAGCTTTGATCCAGGTGACCTGCTCGCTAGTGAAACCAAAGAAGTAACTCTTGATCTACCGGATATGGATGGTGGAGAATACTTCCTCAATTTGTCTGCAACGCTAAAAAAAGAGGACCAATTACTTAAAGCAGGTCATGAAGTAGCTAAAGAACAATTTCAGTTGTCTAACACAGCGTTTTATTCATGGAATAAAAATGCATTAGGAACCATCAATGCATCTTCAAATTCTGATGAAATCAATATCAAGGGTGCAGATTTTGCCATGAATTTTGATAAGAAATCAGGTCATTTAATATCCCTTGATTATGGCAATGGTAATGTCCTGCTCAATCCGATCAATCCGAACTTTTGGAGAAGTACTACAGACAATGATTTCGGCTTTAAGATGCCAGATAAGCTAGGTGTTTGGAAGAATGCCACATTTGAGCAGACACTAAGTGATATAAGTGTCTCAGAAAATGGGAAGGTGAAAAATGGTTTTGTGACCATTATCGCCAGTTATCATCTTGAAAAGGTTGGTGATCTGACCATCACCTATGCAGTCAACGCCAAGGGTGAAATATTAGTGAAAAATGAATTGACTGATGTTGCTTCTGATTTGCCGATGCTTCCACGATTTGGTAATAACATGGTGCTAAATAATGCCTACCAAAATGTAAGTTGGTATGGTCGTGGGCCTTTTGAAAATTACGAGGACAGGAATTCAGCTGCATTTGTTGGCAAATACGATAGCAAAGTAGGTGAGCTGTATTTCCCTTATATCCGACCTCAGGAAAATGGCTATAAAACCGATGTGAGAAATGTTGAGTTCATCAACTCGCAAGGATATGGAGTGGGTTTTTATGCGACGGATGCTCCGTTGAGTTTTAGCGCACATCACCAGTTAAATAGTGATTTTGATGAGGGTAAGAATAAGATTCAGAAGCACACTTATGACATTCCTGTCAGATCATTGGTCAGTGTAAATATTGACTTCAAGCAGATGGGAGTAGGGGGGGACACCAGCTGGGGTGCCAGACCCCATGTGGAATATCAGATTCCAGCTAATGAAATGAATTATCAATACATCATAAAACCAATCAAATGAAGTATCTATCGATCTTATCCTTATTGATTACAGGGCTTGTCTCCTGTAATCAAACCAGGGAGAATGCCACTATCAGTAAGCCAAACATCATTTACATTTTGGCTGATGATCTGGGCTATGGTGATTTGTCGTGTTATGGTCAGCAAAACTTCCAAACCCCCAATATAGATCGACTTGCACAGCAGGGTATGTTGTTTACTCAACATTATTCAGGATCTACTGTCTGTGCACCATCGAGAAGTGCTCTGCTCACAGGGCTTCACACAGGGCATACACCTATTCGTGGGAATTATGAAATAAGGCCTGAAGGACAATTTCCAATGGCTGATTCGGTAGTGACGTTTCCAGAGATCCTACAGAATAATGGGTACATCACAGGAGCTTTTGGTAAATGGGGTTTAGGTTATCCGGGATCTGAAGGTGATCCAAATAATCAGGGTTTTAATGAATTTTATGGGTATAACTGTCAGCGTCTTGCGCATAATTATTTTCCTGCTCATCTGTGGCATAATGAACAGAAAGTAGTTCTGGACAAGAATGATAGTAATCAATTTGTTTCTTACGCTCCTGCTCTAATTCATGATGAGGCTATTCGGTTTTTAGAGTCTAACAAAGACACTACTTTTTTCATGTATTATGCCTCAGCTCTTCCGCATGCAGAGCTATTGGTGCCTGAGGAGGATTTGTTGCCTTTTAGAGATAAATATTTGCCTGAAAAACCACATAAAGGAGCTGAATATGGAGATAATGGCTTCCGCAATGGTAGCTATGGTTCACAACCAGAAAGCCATGCCGCTTTTGCTGCGATGGTGACTATTCTGGATAAGCAGGTTGGTGAACTTATGGATAAACTTGATAAGCTTGGTTTAACCGATAATACCATAATCATTTTCACTTCAGATAACGGGCCTCACCTGGAAGGTGGTGCGGATCCTGATTATTTCGATAGTAATGGGGTGTTGAAAGGGTATAAACGAGACATGTATGAAGGGGGTATTCGAGTTCCTTTTATTGCAAAGTGGCCAAATCATATTGCACCGGGTTCTAAAAGTGAACACATTTCGGCATTTTGGGATTTTTACCCGACGGTAATGGATCTTATTGGTGACGATAGTGAGCAGTCAATCGACGGGCTCTCATACCTACCAGCATTACTGGGACAGGAGGACCAACCTGTACACGATTATCTCTACTGGGAATACAACAAAAGCAAAAATCAAGCGCTTAGAGTCGGCGATTGGAAGGCCATAAAATTTATTGGAGATCGTACAGAACTCTATAACCTCAAGAATGATCCCAATGAACAGGAAAATGTAGCTGAGAAATATCCTGAAATTATGGATGAAATGGAGCGTTTGTTTGAGCAAGCTCACCAGGATAACCCTGATTTTCCATTGAATCTATAAGTAGTCTGCTCAATGTTAGTAATCAAAATCATGAAAGATTTCTTTAGAAGGAATACACTTAAATTAATACCATCAACCACTTTTTTATTGCAAATAATGCTTGTGGTTTCGAGTTGCAGCTCGGATAAATTACCAGCCATCAATGAGCATTTCGATCATGCAATAGTAAAAACTGAGGGAAATAAACTTATAGTCTCCACAGGTAAGTTTTCAAGAGAGTGGTTATGGACTGGAAGCGGTCTCACTACAACCAGCGCCAAAAATATGGACACTGGAAAAGAATGGGCAGACCAAAGCAATCAGAAGAAATCTGATTGGGCCTATTTTGGAGTGATAGATGATAATACACCAGGAGAATTGATCTCATTAAAATCGTCAAAAGGTAATGATGATGGATTTACTTCCGATCACCTGGAGGTTCTTGCAGAGGTCAATTATCCGTCCGTAGAGACATCCATTAAATATCAAATATGGGTTTATCCAGATGCCCCGGGTGTTTTTACTCGTGTATGGATTAAAGGGAAGTCTGAAAAATATTTCACTGGACTTGCTTCGACTAATCAACAAGAGAAAGTGAAAATCGAATTGATTGATGGGAAAAATCATTTGCCATATCAAGCACAGAGAATTGGTGCACAATGGTTAGCGAGTCAAACCTGGGATAAGAATTCGGTTCAGCTACACCTAAAAGGATTGGCAAAGGATAAAAAGTATAAGCTGGGAATAAGCTGGTGGGACTGGGATAATAAAGGTCGCGTTCAAAAAGTAACAGCTACTAGTGTAGACGGTGAAATGAAGAGGGAAATTGTTGGTGAGACAACTTTGGGAGATCAACCAGAAACAGTTTTAGTCGATTTGCCAATGGACTTATCCATAGACAATACCCTAAGACTATTTGTAGATAATGTGAAAGGCCCAGATTCACGCATTTCAGAGGTTTGGGTTTATCAGGAAGGAGACGAAAACCAACTGGTGACAGACCGACTCATGGAACGTGAGGAAGAACTCAAAAAGGGTGCGCCTTCAGGCTATTCAATAGTGGCCTATTTTGATGCAGGAGTAAATACGAAAGACGAAAAAATGATTGCTACCGGAAGGGTTGATTATCTACCGGTTACTATTCAAAATAAAACAAGACGCTATTTTGGTTACTATAATGATACACAGCACCGGAATTTCGCTGAGACTCCACTTTACAAGGAAGTCGTAGTAACAGACCCAGATCAGGGACAATCTGTTAATTGGGCCAATGCAGTCAGTCTTGAAGATGGAGATGAAGGATTGGTGATGATCAAAGAATCTCATAAATGTGTGAATCAATATGGCGTGGATACCGGGGAGTTTTTGTCTGATCAATCTGGAATATCGAATACCGGTACCAGTCTTTTTGTTAATGAGATTGATTCTTCCGAGTACAAGTGGTCCTGGGGCTCGTGGATGGTAACTTATAACGGAGGTGATGATTATCGTGAATTAGCCATTAAACAGTTTGATCGATATCGATATCCTGTAAAGCTGTCCAGAGATATGTACATAATGACACTTACCTGGGGGCATAGCTTGAACTCACGTGATGGACGAAATTATGCATGGGAATCTTCGATATTGAAAGAAATACCGCTCACCGCCGAAATGGGAATAGACCTGTTACTGATCGATGATGGATGGCAGATAGATAAAAAGGCAAATGGAGCAAGTCCGGCAGATGGTGTGTGGCATCCAAACAAAGAGGTATATCCAGAAGGATGGAAAAACGTAATTGCCGAAAAGGAAAAGTATGGTATTAAGCTTGGTCTTTGGGGTGTTGCTCGTGAAATGCCTTCTGAAGATATGATCTGGAACTGGGATCGCATAAAGATGAATCAATTAAAACTTGATTTTGCTTCTTTTCCTAACCATGATGCACTAGATGACATGATGCAAAAAGCTCGTGAGTTTATATTGTATACCAATCATCAAAGTAGCATCAGCTGGGATTTGACAGAAAATGCACCTCGGTATGGTTACTACTGGGCACGAGAATATGGCAATGTTCATTTTATGAACCGTAAGCCGACAGCCCCAGTCAATGTAACATATGTCCCGTGGATTGCACTACGAGATTTTTGGATGCTGTCGAGGTATAATAACCTCAACAAATTTCAGCTAACATCTCACAATCCAGAATTAATTGATAAAACCATTTCGGATGCCTATAAGCACAGTCCTGAGTATGCAGTAGCGACCACTCTCATGGGGGTTCCTCAGTTGTTTTGCATGCCGAGGAATTACTCAGATGAATCTAAAAAATCATTACGTCACATCTTTGATGTCTATAAAGAGCACCGTGAGAAGATATGGACCAGTTATGTCTTTCCTATCGGAGATCAACCTACAAATGCTAGTTATACTGGTTTTCAAACCTTTGATTCTGATGCTAATGAAGGCTACTTTTTGATTTTTAGAGAGTTGAATAATACGGACATCCAGCAAAACATGGAAGTGCGGTTTTTGACGGGTAGAAACATTGAGTTGACGGATTTGTACTCAGGAGAAAAGTGGGAAGTGGAAGTAGGTGATGACTCCTATGTCACATTCAATATGAAGGAACCAGCTAGTTACAAACTGATAAAATATGAGGTCGTAGAGTAAGTAATGGCTTATTCCATTTCTGGTTTAGACAATCTTCTACTTTTCATATTGATAAATGGTTCAATTCATCCTGTTTTTCCTGGGTAGAACAAGTTTGACTTTACAAGGGCACTCAGTTTTAAAGCTAGACTTATAAAAACATTATTATGATAAGATTCTGTACGGCGATACTCCTTTTATCTTCTTTCATGTTTGGATGTGAGCAACCTCCTTCTCAACCGAATATTGTTTTTATTATGGTTGATGATATGGGTTGGTCTGACGTTGGATGCTATGGTAGCCAGTATTACAACACACCAAACTTCGATCAACTGGCGTCTGAAGGAGTTAGGTTCACGGATGCTTATATGATGCCTACCTGCTCCCCATCACGAGCCAGTCTCATGACGGGCTTATATCCTCCAAAAACTGGAATATACACTGTTGATGCTTTCTCCAGGACTCCCCTTGAAATGCAAAAATTGAAAGGAATAACTTCGGAGAGGTTTATCAAACCAGAAAATATAACAATCGCAGAAGTTCTTAAGAATGCAGGTTATCGTACAGGTCACTTCGGTAAATGGCATCTTGGTAATAATGAATCAACCTATCCGTTGGGCCAGGGGTTTGACGTGAATGTCGCTGGATGTGAGGCTGGCAGACCTGATAGCTATTTTGCACCTTTTCGAAATATTAAAAACGTCTTGTATCAGGAAGAGGGAGATTACCTCACGGATTTAATTACTGAAGGAGCTATTGACTTCCTAAATGATCACTCTGAAAAGCCATTTTTTCTTTACCTATCCTTTTATCAGGTGCATGTTCCCATTCAGGCGAAGCAGGAGTGGGTAGATCCCTATGTGAATATAGCAATCGATGGTCGGCAAAGTTTGCCAGCTTATGGTGCAGTGGTGAGCTATGTGGATTTCAGTATAGGGAAGGTTTTAGAAGCTATTGATCAATCAGGATTTTCTGAGAATACGATCATTATTCTTACCTCCGATAACGGTGGACAGATTGCCACTACATCAAATAAGCCTTTGAGGGGTCAAAAAGGGAATATTTATGAGGGTGGTATTAGAGTGCCACTGATCATTAAGTCTTCTGGTATTCAGAGTAGGGATATTAGTACCCCGGTTACTGTGGTCGATCATTTCCCAACTATTATGCAAATGGCAGGTATTACCGAAGGAGAGATTTCGGAACACCTCGATGGGAAAAGCCTGGTTCCTCTATTGTCTGGCGATACTTCTCTTGATAACCGATCCATTTATTGGCATTTGCCAGGGTATAACGGAAATGGGAAAAGTAATGCATTAATATGGCAACCTCCAGCAGGAGCAATACGAAAAGGGGATTGGAAATTAATCCAGCATTTCGAAAATAAAGCCCTCGAGTTATACAATCTTAGATCAGATATTGGAGAGCAAAATGACCTTTCAGCTAGTTTTCCAGATGTAACTAAGCAATTACTCTTGGATCTTCAATCATGGCAAAAAGAGATTAAAGCACCAATTCCGAGGGAATTGAATGAAGAATATAATCCATCAGCAACAAATTGGATAAAAGACCAGAACCAGCGAAATGAGGCTGAAACCGAAAACTTGATATATTAAAAAGCTATGAGGTGTCTACTATTTTTAGCATTTCATGTAATCTTCATTAACCTGAACGCAAAACAAGAAATGGTTGTGAAATTATGGCCTGAGATGGTTGAAGCACAATCAGTAGGAGATGATTAGATAAATCTAATTCTACTGGAGTGAAGTCACCTATGTAAGTTCCTGTGAGTGAAATTTTTCTGAAGTAAAAACAGCAAAACACTAGCGATGAGAAACATAATAAAATTATTACTTACTCTATTTATACCTCTTCTTGGATGTCAGGAGGTAATTAAAAAGAAACCAAATATTCTATTTATGGTGGTAGATGATCTGGGGTATTCGGACCTGGGATATACCGGAAGCCAGCTCTACGAAACGCCTAATATAGATCAATTGGCAGCAATCGGATCGACTTTTGAAAATGGATATGCCACCTGTGCAGTATGTAGTCCATCCAGAGCCAGTTTGCTTACAGGTAAGCTTCCAGCACGTCATGGTATCACTGATTGGATTGGAGCACCATCGGGTGTCGATTGGAGAAACCAAAATCGGCATAGTAAACTATTGCCTGCATCTTATGAATCTCATTTACCTCATGAGGATATTACTTTAGCCGAAGCATTTAAGGCAAATAATTACAAAACGTTCTTTGCTGGAAAGTGGCATCTTGGAGGTGAAGCTGAAGGTTCGCTTCCTACCGATCACGGGTTTGAAATCAATAAAGGGGGTGGTGCTAAGGGGAGTCCATATACCGGACGTTATTTTTCACCTTTCAACAATCCATACATGGAGGACTATCCTGAAGAAAAGGGTATGTCACTTTCCATGAAGTTGGCTAAAGAAACTAACCAATTTATTGAAGCCAATAAGGACTCCCCATTTTTGGCTTATGTGTGTTTTTATGCGGTGCACGGCCCCATCCAAACAACAGAAGCAAAGTGGAGTAAGTATCGAAATAAGATTGATTCTATAGGATTTGATGAGAATGGCTTTGAGATGAATCGTGTGTTGCCCGCCCGCAAATACCAGGACAATCCGGTTTACGCAGGATTGGTGGAGCAGGTTGATGATGCTGTAGGGAGTATGCTGGCTACGTTGAAAAGGTTGGGACTTGAAGAAAATACAATTGTGGTGTTTACCTCTGATAATGGAGGTGTTACTTCTGGTGATGCTTATGCTACATCAAGTCCGGCATTCAAAGGAGGAAAAGGTTATCAATGGGAAGGAGGAACCAGAGTTCCATTAATCATTCAGGCACCTGGAGTTCAATCAGGGGGTATTGACGTGCCGGTAACAGGGGCTGACCTGTTTCCTACTTTGCTTGACTTGTCGGGTCTTTCATTGATGCAGGATCAGCACCAGGATGGTGTCAGTTTAATGCCTCTATTAAAGAATAAATCTATTAATAAAAGACCACTTTACTGGCATTATCCGCATTACGGTAATCAGGGCGGTCAGCCTCATTCCATCATCCAGAGCGAAGGATACAAATTGATTCATTATTGGGAGGACGGTCACAATGAACTGTATTACCTGCCAATAGATGTGGAGGAGAAAGATGATCTATCAAATCAAGAAAATGACAAGGTAATTGAGTTGGAGCAACAATTGATGATGTGGCTCAAAGATCTGAAAAGTCAATATCCAGAACCAGATCCTTTGTATGATGAAGCTAAAAATCGGGAAGTTTTAGATAGTTATAAGAACACTCTTTTACCAAAGCTTGAGCATCAGCGAAAAGAAATGTTGAATCCTAATTGGCAACCAAATGCCGATTGGTGGGGGAGTAAAACAATGGATCAATAGGAATGAAGAGGGAATGCTAATAAAGCTTAAAGTAGCTATACGATCAGGGTGTGGAATGGAAATAAGGCTGTTCTCATAATTCTGGGAAACTAAAAAAGTGAGTACAAAGAGTGCATTGTTGATTATGAAAATTAAAAATAAGTTTTTATGTTGTTGTATTTGAAAGCAAATCTGACCCTAATATTATTGGTTTTAGGAATGCTAGGCAGTCAACCTGAACAAATTAAGATCTTGATCATAGGAGATTCCATTTCAATAGGCTATACACCATTTGTTCAGGAAACTCTGAAAGATATTGCTCAGGTATCACATAATCCTGGAAATGCACAGCATACCGGAACGGGTTTAGCCAATATTGAATCCTGGATTGGTGATGAGGAATGGGACATCATTCAGATTAATTGGGGTTTGTGGGATTTATGCTACCGGCATCCCGATTCAAAAGAGGAAGGCAAGAGAGATAAAGCAAATGGAACGGTTACATTCAGTCAAGATGATTATCGTGATAACCTTGATTCTCTCGTTCGTTTGATTAGGAAAAAGTCAGAAGCAAAATTGGTTTTTGTTACAACAAGCTATGTGCCTCAAGGTGAGCCAGGTAGAAATGTTAAAGATGCGATCAAGTATAATAGGATTGCAAAAAAAGTGATGAAGTCTCACAATATCACTATCAATGACATTTACAAGAAGTCTATAGACATACATCATGATTCAGCAATAGCGGCTAATGATGTCCATTATACTAAAAAAGGATATGAAGCATTAGGAACCGAAATTTCGGATTTTCTCAAAACTGTCATTGAGCTAAGAATTAATTCAAAATGAGAAATTCAATTCAGGTATTTTTATGCATAATTCTGCTGATGTGCGCATCAATTTCATGTCAGAAAAGTACTACACATGAGCAGTCCATTTTCAAACCAAATATTGTCATTTTTTATGTGGATGATCTGGGCTATGGAGATGTAAGTGCTTATGGAGCTACAAGGGTAAAAACGCCGAATATTGATGAGTTAGCAGCAACCGGAATCAAATTTACCGATGGTCATTGTACTGCAGTGACTTGCACACCCTCCAGGTATTCATTGCTTACCGGGAGCTATGCTTTTAGGAATAATGCTGCGATTCTGTCTGGGGATGCACCGCTACTTATTGATACATCTCTGGTTACTTTGCCTAGGATGCTTAAGCAAGCCGGGTATAGAACAAGTGTAGTCGGAAAATGGCATTTAGGCTTGGGAAATGGTGATTTGGATTGGAATGAGGTCATCTCTCCAGGTCCATTAGAAATTGGTTTCGATTATAGCTTTTTGATTCCGGCAACTGGTGACAGAGTCCCTACCGTTTATGTCGAAAATCACAATGTCATCGGATTAGAAGAATCAGATCCACTTGAGGTAAGTTACGGGAAGTCTATTGGAGATGAACCAACTGGTATTTCTAACCCGGAGCTTCTCCGAGTAGGAGCAGATAAACAACATGCCGAAACCATTGTCAATGGTGTGAGCCGTATTGGATATATGACTGGAGGTAAAAAAGCTAGATGGGTTGATGAAGACTTTGCGGATATCTTGTCTACCAAATCGATTGAGACTATAGATGAAAGTAGTGATCAACCTTTCTTCTTGTATTATTCCTTTCACGATATTCACGTCCCAAGGCTGCCTCATGAGCGTTTTAAGAGGGCTAGTGAAATGGGTGCAAGAGGAGACGCCATTGCCCAGATGGATTGGTGTTTAGGGCAGGTTGTTAATGCCTTGAAAGAAAGAGGACTATATGAAAACACCCTAATCATCTTTTCAAGTGATAATGGACCGGTGCTCTTTGACGGCTATTATGATAGTGCCAGATATTCTGTTGGTGATCATGCTCCTGCTGGGCCATATAATGGAGGTAAATACAGCGCCTTTGAAGGAGGAACAAGAGTGCCAACTATCGCTAGTTGGCCTGCTCGGATTACACCAAAGGAAAGCAAGGCACTCGTGAATCAGGTTGATCTTCTAAGAACCCTTGCTTCAATTATTGGAGCTGATCTGGATAGTTCCGCTGGGCCGGATAGTCAGGATGAAAGTGCTGCCTGGTTAGGCGATTCAGAGTCTGGGCGAGAGTTTATGGTGGAAGAAAGCCAGACATTAGCCCTGAGAATGGGTGATTGGAAATATATTAGACCTTTGCCAAATGCTCAGAAGATTATTGCAAACAAAAATATAAAAACAGGAAATGACGAGGTGGATCAGCTATATGATCTATCAAAAGATCCAGGAGAATCCAATAATGTAGCAGATCAATATACAGACGTTCTTTCAACAATGAAATCAAAGCTTGATGAGATTGTCAGAGCTAAATAAGAGAAACTCTTGTCAGCGTTTTGAGATCTATGACCTTCAATAATTGATGATTCATACAAAGAAATCCTTCACACTTCTACTGAGCATCTTGATGTTCTCACTAATACAGGCTAGTGACCTGGGTGTGGCACTTTCAGAGAGTATTAAGATCGAAAATCAGCAGATTCAATATGTCTTTGATACATCAGGTGGAAGGCTGCGACTGATCTCAGTGGTTGATAAACAGAATGGATTGGAGACAAAGTTAGACACTGTATATTTCCACGATGGGTCTCACAAGTCGATGTTATCCCTGGTAGATATCAAAACAGAGATCATAGAGGAAAGTAGTCTTTCAGAAAGTCATCAGAAAATGATTCTTGCTTATGAATCTGATCAATTAAGTAAGAGAATAGAACTTCGGTTGTACGATAAAAGCACTGCATTGGCGATAGATGCCTATTACAAACTCAAGACAAATAACATAAACCAGATAGATGATTGGAGACTCTTTTCAGTACAATTCCAGGGATATCACCATCAATATCATATGGTCAGTTTCTCAGACCGGACGGATGAAAATAACACCCTGGTTGAAGAGAAATCATGGTTGGGTAATAAAAAAGAATCCTTTCAAGGGAACCTGGTTTTCGTAGATGATTTGGAGACAGGTTCTTCTTTTTTTATTCTAAAGGAGTCCCCATATAATACCTCCCAGATCAATTATCCAGGGTTTGATTTTGAAGTGGAAGATGATGAGTTGGCAGTTGTAGGTGTTGGTTTTGAAGAGACCGATTTGAGCGCAGATAAATGGATCAGGTCGTATAGTGTGGTCTTCGCTAATTATGATGGTGAGTTGGACCGTTTGCAGAAACTAAGGGAGTATCAAAAGTGTATCAGGAATCCCGTTCAAGAAAGAGGGGAAATGATCATGATGAATACCTGGGGTGATCGCAACAAAGACGCCAACATAGGTGAGGAGTTTACTAAGAAAGAAATACTGGCTTGTGAGAAGCTCGGAGTGACGCATTTTCAATTGGATGATGGCTGGCAGGAGGGACTCTCCAAAAACTCAGCAAGCACTTCGGGCAAGAAGTGGGAATTTTGGGAGCAAAGTGATTGGCAGCCAAACAATACACGGTTCCCCAACGGATTTCAAGTAGTGGTAGATTTCGCGAAGCAACATGGTGTAACACTTGGTCTTTGGTTTGCGCCAAGTAGTTATCAGAATTACGGGAGATGGGAGCAAGATGCACAGGTGCTCATTGGATTGTACAAAACATTCGGCATCAAGCATTTCAAAATTGATGGGATTAGTATTCCGACCAAAGAAGCTGAAGAAAACCTCCGACAATTCTTTTCAACGGTTCTAAAGGAGACTAACAATGAGGTGTTCTTCAACCTGGATGCTAGTGCAGGTATTAGAGGTGGTTATCATTACTTGTATGAGTACGGGGGCAATATCTTTTTAGAAAATCGATATGCTTCCTGGGGTAATCGCTACTATCCATAGCGTACATTGCGCAACTTATGGATGCTTTCTAAATATGTTGCTCCTGAGCAGTTACAAGTTGAGTTTTTGAACAAGTGGAGGAATCAGGATGAGAACGATGCTGATGATCCATTATCACCACAGAACATTCCATTCGACTATCAGATGGCTATTGCGATGGCAGCACAGCCATTAGCCTGGTTTGAAGGATCGAGTTTGCCGGATGAAGGGTTTGAGATCGTTCCATTGATTGAAGATTATAAGAAAATCAGGGATGAGTTTCACAGTGGGATTATCCTGCCGATTGGAGATGAACCAAATGGCCGAAGCTGGACTGGTTTTCAGTCGGTTGCCAATGAAAAGGAAGGCTTCTTTTTTATTTTCAGAGAGAACAATGACCACTCAAAGTCCTTGATTCAAACCTACCTGACATCTGGATCAAATCTTAAACTTGAACCTGTTTTTGAACCTGAAGAAACCCTTCATACAGTGGTCACCAATGAAGGTGGGGTAGAATTTGAAATCAATAAGAGACATGGGTTCACAATGTACAAATATGTGATTTTAGACTAATTGAGTTAATTCCCACAATGAGGAATCAGTAAAACACTTCTTTATACCTACAGAAAGCCACCGGACTTGAGCCGCGTGGTTTTCTTTTTTAGGGTGTCAAATATGAACTTATTCTACCTTTCTGATTTCAATTGGAGAGAAACCTGTTTTCTTTTTGAATAGGCGACTGAAGTAATGAATGGATTCAAACCCCAAATCATAGGTGATTTCTTTAATTGGTTTGTCAGTGGATAAGATCAGCTCTTTCGCTCTCATGATTTTAAGGTCCAGATAGAATTGATGCGGAGCAATATCAGTGTATAGTTTAAATACTTTTCTGAAGTAGGAATAACTGACATGCTTCTGTTTTGAAAACTCGTAGAAATCGACCTGGTCATTTACTTTTTCCCACATGTAAGCCTTTGCATCATTAATTAGAGATTCAATTTCTTTGCCTTTTACTACTTCCGATTTGAGATGAGCGTTGATTTGACCCAGCGTTTTTAANATCAGGCCTGATGCTACCTGATGGTATGCTGGTTTTTGNTCNATNGCCAGATCGAATATNTTTTGAAAAGAGTCTAAAATATCCACCTGATGNCCAAGGTGTATNACTGGATTTTGTAATGGTTCATCAAACGTTTGCTGGATAAAATGCTGAGCAAGTTTTCCATTAAAACCCACATACATTTCGGTCCAGCCTTGCTCCGGTGTTGGCTTGTATCGATGTTTCATGCCTGGTTGGATGAGCATCAGTGATCCGGGTTTTAGCTGATATTCTATACCGTTTGTTTCAAGAATGCCATTTCCCTCTGTGATGAAATTCAATTGAAACTCATCTAATATTCTTCCATTTTCCCAGTCAAAATAATAACCAGATGGGTGATCTGTTGAAGGGTATGCAGTGTATTGGTGAGATTGATACTTTCCGGCAACAGTCAGATAGATGCCCCACTGTCGATCAGCGGGACCAGAGTTTAGATACTTAGCAAAATCTTTCATATCAAAAAGTGCAAATGGTATGTCACTTAGTGCAAAATATTAGAAAATGATAAATATAAATTCGTTTTGATGAAAATAATTAAATATCAAAATCAATAAACGATATGAGTTTTTCGATTTCTAAAGAGGTGAAAAAAGAAGATTTTAAATATGTTGACTACTTGTGGGATCATGCCAAAGCTGAAAGTCTGGGTGATGACCAGGTAGCACTATTCTTATATAGGTCAAATATCCTGGGTGCTGATCTACGGGTTACCAACTATGGTGGTGGTAATACATCTTGTAAAACCATAGAGAAAGATCCACTTACCTCCGAAGAGGTAGAAGTCATGTGGGTGAAAGGTTCCGGTGGAGATATTGGTACTTTAAAAAGAGACGGAATTGCAGGGCTTTATGTAGATAAATTACGTGACCTGAAAAAGGCATACAAAGGGATTGAGTTTGAAGATGAAATTGTGCCTCTTTACTACCACTGTTTGTATGATCTGGACAGTAGGGCACCATCCATAGATACACCGCTACATGGGTTGCTTCCATTCAAGCATATTGATCATTTGCATCCAGATGCCTTGATCGCTGTGGCAGCAGCAAAAGACAGTGAAGCGATCACTAAAGAAATCTGGGGTGATACTATGGGATGGGTACCCTGGCAGAGACCTGGTTTTGATCTTGGGTTACAACTGGAAAAATGCTTGAACGAAAATCCGGGGATTAGAGGAATCGTCCTGGGGAGTCACGGAGTATTTACCTGGGGTGATACCAGCTATGAATGTTATGTAAATAGTTTAGAAGTCATTGAGGCAGCCTCCAGATACATTGAAGAAAGAGAAGGTAAAGATGCTCCTGTATTCGGTGGAACGAAAATGGAAAGTATAGCACCTGATGCCAGAAAAGAACAAGCTTCTTTACTGGCTCCAGTGTTAAGAGGACTTTGCTCAAGTTACAGTAAGATGATCGGTCATTTCACGGATGATGAACGAGTTCTTCAGTTCGTCAATAGCAATGACCTTGAGAAGTTAGCTCCATTGGGAACGTCTTGTCCTGATCACTTTCTTAGAACCAAGATACAGCCGTTGGTATTGTCGTTGGCACCTGATGCTGACCTTACTGATCCTCTTGCTATCAAGGAACAGATTATCCCTGCATTTGAACAATACAGAAAAGAGTATGCGGAGTACTATGAAACATGCAAAAGGGATAATAGTCCAGCAATGCGTGACCCTAACCCGGTAGTAATTCTTTATCCAGGTGTCGGCATGTTCACTTTTGCTAAGAACAAGCAGACTGCCAGAGTTGCTTCTGAATTTTACATCAATGCCATCAATGTGATGCGTGGAGCGGAAGCGATTTCTGAGTATACCTCACTGCCTCGTCAAGAAGCTTTTGATATTGAGTACTGGTTATTAGAGGAAGACAAGCTGAAGCGAATGCCTCCTGAAAAGCCATTGTCACGTCGAGTAGCTATCATCACTGGAGCAGGCGGAGGTATAGGAAAAGCCATTGCTGACAAGCTTGCAGCAGAGGGTGCTAATGTTGTGATCACTGACATTGACGAGTCGAGAGCAAAAGAAGCGTTCGATACATATAAGCGAGATATCGCTGGTTATGCAGTCTGCGATGTGACCAATGAAGAGTCGGTTGAGAAAGCTTTTAAGGCGGCATGTTTTAAGTTTGGTGGTGTAGACATCATTGTTCACTCTGCTGGTTTAGCTATTTCAAAACCACTTGCCGAGACAACTCAGAAAGACTGGGATTTGCTTCAGGAAGTATTAGTAGGAGGTCAGTTCAAAATGGCCAAAACTGGTACAGCCATTATGAGAACTCAAGGCTTTGGTGGTGATATAGTAAACATCGCCAGTAAGAATGGATTAGTTGCCGGTAAGAACAACGTGGCATATGGTACCGCGAAAGCTGCACAGCAACATATGACCAGGCTACTTGCGGCAGAGCTGGGACCAGAGAAAATTAGAGTGAATACAGTCAACCCGGATGGAGTAATCATCGGAAGTAAAATCTGGGAAGGCAAGTGGGCAGAAGGAAGAGCCAAAGCCTATGGCATTACCGTAGAGGAACTTCCTGCATTTTATGCCAAACGAAACCTGATGAATGAGATCATCCGTCCAGAGGATATTGCTAATGGAGTATTTGCTGTGGTTGCTATTTTGGATAAGTCTACTGGTAATATCATCAATGTGGATGGTGGTATGGCTGAAGCTTTTGTAAGATAATATAGCCATGGTTATTGATAAGCAACAAATACACGATACAAACAGCTCAATAGCGGATGACCATCAGGCAAGTTTTGAGGTGTTGCAGAATAGACTTGAGAAGGAAGGTGTCAACACTGAAGAAGTTGTTGAAAAGCTCAAAGAGTTTCAGGTAGCTATTCCTAGTTGGGCATTGGGAGCAGGAGGTACTCGATTCGGTCGCTTCTCCATGGGAGGAGAACCCGGTACTCTTGAAGAAAAAATCGATGATGTGGGAGTTATTCACGCATTGACTCATACTGCTGGGGCCATTAGTCTTCATATTCCGTGGGATATTCCTTCTGATTATAAGGCTATTAAAGAAAAAGCTTCAGCGGCAGGTTTGGTCTTTGATGCGGTAAACTCAAATACCTTTCAGGATCAAAAAGGACAAATGAACTCCTATAAATATGGCTCCTTGAGCAACGAAAGTCAGTTCTCAAGAGAGCAAGCGATTGCACACAATATTGATGTCGTTAAGATAGGAGAACAACTTGGGAGTAAAGCACTCACCGTCTGGTTAGCAGATGGTGCGTCTTTCCCTGGTCAAAACAACTTCCGAAAAGCCTTCCAGAGAACTCAGGAGTCGTTAAGTGAAATCTATACCCATATGCCAAATGATTGGAATATGCTGGTGGAGTACAAGCCTTATGAGCCCAATTTCTATTCCACTGTGATTCAAGATTGGGGCACTTCTCTGATGCTCGCTGAAGGTTGTGGTGATCGTGCACATACGTTGGTGGACCTTGGACATCATTTGCCAAATACCAATATCGAGCAAATTGTGGCAACACTGATGATGCGCGGTAGATTGGGAGGCTTTCACTTCAATGATAGCAAATACGGAGACGATGATCTCACTTGTGGAAGTATCAAACCCTATCAGCTCTTTTTGATTTTCAACGAGCTTGTATATGGTATGAATAATAATGAGGCTAATAATCCACCATTAGCCTGGATGATCGATGCAAGTCATAATTTGAAGGATCCTCTGGAAGACCTTATTCAATCACTGGAAGCCATTCAATTAGCATATGCTCAGGCATTGTTGGTAGATCATCAGCTGCTGGCAGAGGCTCAGGCAAATCATGATGTAACGTTGGCTCAGGAGATTCTTCAGAATGCCTACCGAACTGACGTGAGACCATTGATTGCAGAATCTAGAAAATTGGCTGGTGCTGCTATTGATCCAGTGAAAGCCTATCGGGCCTTAGGGGTTCGTGAAAGCTTAATTGAAGATAGAGGAGTCAATGTACTAGCTACAGGATTGTAATGATGGAGGTGACAGCAATATTCGATATAGGTAAGACTAACAAGAAATTCTTTCTTTTAGATTCATCCTTAAAAGAAGTATACAGGGAATACATTCGCTTTGACGAAACTGTTGATGATGATGGATATCCATGTGAAGACTTGAATAGTCTGGTCGCCTGGATGAAAAATATCTACAAGCAAATTTCTAATGATCCACAGTATACGGTACAAAGTCTCAACTTTTCAACCTATGGAGCCTCATTGGTGCATGTGGATAGTCTAGGTCAACCTGTTGCCCCCTTTTACAATTATCTAAAACCATTACCAGAGGAGATTAAAAGCAAATTTCTGAATAAACATGGAGGGCAGGAAAGTTTTGAATTAACGACTTCCAGCCCTTTCATGGGCATGCTGAATTCTGGTTTGCAACTTTACTATTTAAAGTATTTCAAACCCGATTTATTTGCTCGAATCAAATGTTCCATGCATTTTCCTCAGTATTTAAGCTCGTTGTTTAGTGGAGAATGCGTTACTGATTATACAAGCCTTGGTTGTCATACGGGGCTTTGGGACATGGCGAACAACAGGTATGCAAAATGGGTCACTGATGAGAAGTTGGAGCAGCTACTTTGTCCTATTGTGCCTTCAGATACCCATTATATTAAAGATGGTGTTCGAATAGGTGTGGGAATCCATGATAGCTCGTCGGCCTTGATACCATATTACAATGCCAATCAGGAGCCTTTTACATTAATTTCAACAGGTACCTGGAGTATCTGCATGAATCTGTACAACAATACGGGTCTGACATCCTCGGAGTTGGAGGCTGATTGCTTAAACTTTCTGAACCCTAAAGGTCTTTCAGTGAAGGCATCCAGGCTTTTTCTTGGTAAACACTTGAGCAATACCGCCAAGCTGTTATCAGATCACTATGGTGTGGATTATCAATCTTATAAATCCTTAAAAAAACCGCAAGATTTTACTTCAAAGCGGGTAGGATCAAGGCAGTTGATGTTTGACCATTCTGAAATTAATCCTGAGCGATTTGGGTTTAGAAACAATGCTGCACCAGACTTTGATCAATTTGAAGGGTATGAGGATGCAATGAGTCAGTTCTTTGATGAAATCACTGATCTACAAATTGCTTCTCTTAAGTTGGCTATCGGTGAATCAGAGATGGAAAATATCTACGTGGATGGAGGATTTAGTTCGAGCGAGATTTTTATTCGCTTTTTAGCTGACAAGCTACCTGCTTATAAAGTTTATTCTTCTTCTTTTCCTTTAGGCTCAGCCTTAGGAGCAGCCGTAGCTGTCAATCATCGGAATCTTCCTGATGGATTTCTAGAAAAAGTTTATGCTGTCAAATTAACACCTGCCCTCGTATGAATCTCGAATTATTACATCCAAGAAATCGCATTGCCATGATCATGGAATTGATCTATAAGAATGGCATGACCACAACTTCTGGAGGCAACATATCCATCAAAGATGAAGATGGAAATATATGGGTGACCCCAGGAGCAATAGATAAAGGGAATCTTACTCCAAAAGATATTGTATGTGTGAAGAAGGATGGTTCAATTGAAGGTATCCACAAACCATCTTCTGAGTTTCCTTTTCACAAAGCTATCTATGATCTGAGACCCGATCTAAATGCCGTAATTCATGCCCATCCTCCAGCGTTGGTGTCCTTTAGTATTGTCAGACAAATTCCTGATACGAATATCATTCCTCAGACTAAAAAGTTTTGTGGTCCTGTAGGCTATGCACCATATAAGTTACCAGGTAGTGAAGAGTTGGGGAAGAGCATATCAGCCATTTTCGATAAAGGGTATAACTCTGTGATCATGGAAAACCATGGTACTGTAGTGGGGGGATCCAATCTGTTTAGAGCCTTCCAACGATTTGAGACCTTGGAGTTTTGTGCCAGGTCGATCATCAATTCTCAAAAGTTAGGTGGATTTAAGTCACTAGGAGAGGAACAGATTGCAGCTTTTGAGAATCAGGAAGTAGAGCTGCCAGAAGCTGAGGAAACGGTTTATACCACTGATGAGAAGGAGATCCGAAACGAGATCTATTCTTATGTGAAAAGAGCATGCCAGCAAAATCTCATGATAAGTAGTCATGGGACGGTTTCTATGCGCTGGAGAGGAAATGACTTCTTGATCACACCTACCAGTCTTAATAGACGGTTTATTGGTCACACGGACATCGTGCAGATCAAAAATGGGACTAGAGAAAAAGGGAAATATCCAAGCAAGGCGGTTAAGCTACATCAGGATATTTATGAGCATAACCCTGAGATTAACTGCATAATAAATACCCAACCAGCCAATGTGATGGCTTTTGGAATATCTCATCAACTTTTCCAGACACGCACAATTCCCGAGAGTTACATTTTACTCAAAGACATTCCTTTCATTGACTTTGGAGACCACCTAAATGGTAACCTCACAGTGCCGAAGGTTATTTCCGTAGAGACTCCAATTGCAATCATTAAAAACGACAGTGTCCTGGTAACAGGTAAAACTATGTTGGAGACTTTTGATCGTCTGGAGGTTGCTGAATTTAGCGCTCAATCTTTGATTGAAAGCACAGTTCTAGGGGATCTGGTGGCCATTGGTCAACCAGAGATTGATGATTTGGTTGAAAAATTTCTGAAATAAATGAAAGAATATATTAACCCGAAATACGCAGAAATAGAGCTTCTTCGACAAAGAGCAAAAAGGAAAATCCCACCTTTTGCTTATGAATACCTCGATGGAGGCTGCAACTCTGAAATTAGTATTAGACGGAATACTAATGAGATTAGACAGCTCTTATTGAAACCATATTATCTCAAAAATTATACTACTCCAGATCTGAGTGTTGAGCTGTTCGGCAAGCGATATGACTTACCTTTTGGGATTTCTCCAGTAGGACTACAGGGCATGATGTGGCCAGGGGCGTCTGAGATTTTGGCTAAAGCTGCGGGAGATTATAATATACCTTATATACTAAGTACTGTCGGCACGGCAAGTATCGAAGAGATTGGTGATCTGGCGCAAGGTAATGCCTGGTTTCAGCTATATAATCCAAAAGAAGAGAGCCTGAGAAATGATCTGCTAAAACGTGCTGAGGTTGCAGGATATCCGGTATTGGTGATTCTGGCGGATGTGCCCACGTTTGGTTACAGATCAAAAGAGATTAGAAATGGTCTGGCAATACCTCCGAAAATGACTTTGAGAAACATCTCTCAGATTATGACCAGGCCACATTGGGCACTAAGTACTTTGGCGCATGGAGTTCCTGAGTTCAAGACACTAAAACCTTACATCCCTAGAGGACTCAGCCTGAAGCATCTTGGCTTGTTTATGGACAAGACTTTTGATGGTCGGTTGAGTGAAGAAAAAGTGAAAGAACTACGCGATAAGTGGAAAGGAAAATTGGTCATAAAGGGACTGGAAAATGAAGAAGATGTTGAGAAAGTGATCTCCATTGGTTTGGATGGTGTAATAGTTTCCAATCACGGTGGTCGACAGCTGGACAATGGAAGATCGACTATCAAATCTATGCCCCCGATAGTAGATAAGTTTCGTGATCAAATCACTGTGATGATGGATAGTGGAGTTCGAACAGGACCGGACATTGCGTGTACACTTGCTTCAGGAGCAGAATTCGCCTTTTTAGGTCGGTCTTTTATGTATGGAGTATCAGCACTTGGGAAGAAGGGAGGGGATCACACTGTTTCAATTTTAAGAAAACAACTCACACAAGTACTTAATCAACTGTGCTGTCCAAATGTCAGCACTCTAAAAGAACATTTAACTAGTTAACCTTAACCTACCCAATATTGATGAGCGATCAGGCAGAAAATAATAGCAACGAATTTGAAAGAACACCAGTCCCAACATCCAGTCTGAAAGGATGGAGGAGTTTTCTGGGCATGTATGCAGGAGAACATGCTGCTGGCACGGAGTTCGTTATTGGTCCACTATTCCTCACAGCTGGTGTCAGTGCATTTGATCTAATCATTGGCTTACTTGTTGGAAATTTGCTAGCAGTTCTTTCATGGAGATTCCTCACAGCGGAGATAGCAGTCAAGCATCGACTGACGCTTTACTATCAACTGGAGAAGATCTGTGGCCGCAAGTTGGTATCTGTTTATAACGTAGCCAATGGAGTGCTATTCTGTTTCCTGGCAGGTTCTATGGTGACTGTGTCAGCTACTGCAGTTGGTATTCCCTTTGACATGGAAATGCCAAAATTGACCGACACCATGCCAAATGGGATAACCTGGGTGGTGATTGTGATAGCAATTGGTGCTGTTATCTCGGTGATAGCAGCCAGAGGTTATGACACAGTGAGTAAAGCTGCTAATGTCATGTCTCCTTTTATCGTGTTGGCATTTGTTGCTTGTGGTTTTGTTGCCATCAATCAACTTGGCGTGACAAGTTTTTCAGACTTTTGGAATATCTGGGGAGAAGGTTCCGATCCTTTTCCTGGTCAGATTAAGTACACATTTTGGCATGTAGCACTATGGTCCTGGTTTGCCAATGGCGCGATGCATATTGGGATGTCTGATTTGTCTGTTTTTCGGTTTGCCAAATCGGTTAAGGCTGGCTGGACCACAGCCGCAGGAATGTACGTAGGGCATTATATGGCATGGATAGCTGCAGCATTACTTTATGCGGTTTATTTACGCACACCGGAAGCTCAGACACTCCTGGCTGAGGGCATGGCTCCATCTGTCGCTCCGGGTCCTCTCGCATACAATGCGATTGGAGTCTTTGGTATCATTGCAGTGATCATAGCCGGGTGGACCACCGCCAATCCAACAATCTATAGAGCGGGTCTGGCTTTTCAGTCAATCATACCCGGTGCATCTAGATTTTGGGTGACCATTCTGGCTGGTGCAGTGGCTACAATTGCAGGTCTTTTTCCTGCCTTTGCTATGAAGCTTCTAGACTTTGTAGCTCTCTATGGATACATACTTGCACCAATGGGAGCGATTGTGGTTTTTGATCATTTCTTTAATCTCCGAGAAAAGCTTGGTGACTATAAAAGTGATTCGCTTAATTGGAAGGTCTTATTGGCCTGGGTAATTCCACCGGCAGCCTTCTATTTTGTATCGGTATTTTTTGGTGTATTTCTTTCATTTTTAACCCTTCCTGCATGGATTTTAAGTGGATTACTCTATTTGATATTTGTTAACGGTAGAAGGTCTGATGAGATATTTTCATAATAATGCTTTAATAATTTTGAAATTCATTTTATCTGGTCATTTAATGAATTCTTATTTGATAATTTGTTAAAATTGGTCCATCCTAATCGAATGAGTGATTTACAGCCCATATTGAACGTGTCAGTGAGTGAAGAGGAACTCTGGTCCAAAGTACAACAAGGAGATAAAGATGCTTTTGGTGAAGTTTACAAAGCCTTTTTTACTGACTTATACAAATATGGAATGACTATTGAGCCTGATGAGGTGATCGTTGGTGATGCTATTCAAGAGCTGTTCGTAGATATATGGATGTATCGAAAGAACTTGAACGATATTCAGCATCTCAAATATTATTTACTGAAGTCGCTGCGTTCCAAAATCTACAGGATGATCAAGAAATCCAAGAAAGCACATCATTCAGAACAGCAATATGCCCAGTTTGAGATCCAGTTTATGGCATCTCAAGAAGAGGTTATCATTGAAAAGGATCGTAAAAAATCAGATGATAGACAGGTTGTTAACTTAATTAATAAGCTCCCTCAGCAGCAAAGAGAGGCCATCATGCTTATTTTTTTTGAAGGTAAAACCTATGAGGAAACATCCTCGATAATGTCTAAGAGTATTCAGGCTATTTATACCTTGGTATCTAGAGGTGTAGCGTCACTAAAAAAGGAGTTTCGCAAGAAACATTAATTGAATTATTTTCATTAAATGCTTGCTTTCATTGAAAATTGAACCAGACTTTTGATTGATTTACTATTTATTCTGTAAAAGAGATAAAAAAACAGAGAAATAGTGAAAGGTTCAATATTAAATGCGCTCTGTATAGTAAAAGCGATAATAGTTTGAACCAAAAATTCCATAGCGTAGATGAGTTAGTTCTGAATGCCGAGTTCAGAAACTGGGTGATGGATCCTGATTCTCATTCCAATTTGTATTGGGAAAAGTATTTAGCAGAACATTCGGATCAGGCTGATATGGTAAAAGAGGCTATGGAATTGGTGAAGGGTATGGCAACCATTGATTATAAACCTTCACCTGCTTATCAAAATCAAATCTGGGAAAGAGTAAGTCAACAAATTGAGGGGCTCGAAATCGAAGAATCAAAAGTAATTCCGATTAGTCAGAAGGCGGTTATTGGAAAATATGAAAGCCCTCAATCAACGAGTAAACGATGGATCTATAAAATAGCAGCAGCGGTAGCACTGCTAGTGTCAATTAGTTTTTTGATCGATAATTTAGAACCAATAGGTGGTGTTGCCGAGCCTACGATCGTGACAAAAGAGAGTGCTAGAGGACACAAAACAAGATTTACGCTCCCTGATGGAACAAGTGTAATAATGAATTCGGAAAGTACTTTGACTTATGATCAATCATTTAATGAGAACGAGCGCAAAGTCACTTTGACTGGAGAAGCTTTTTTTGATGTAGTTAAGAATCCCAATAAACCATTTATAGTCGAAACAGACCAAATAGATGTGACGGTATTGGGTACATCATTTAATGTAAAGACCTATCGCGACGAAGCGACAATAGATGTAGCCGTCAAATCGGGACATGTAATGGTGAACACAAAAGATCAGAAACAGCAGGTGAGTTTATTGCCTGATTACATGAGTACGTTTCATATCAATTCTTCCGAGTTGAAAATGCATGAAATCATTAATAGCAATGAAGTTTTCGGATGGACCGATCGAAATCTCGAGTTTGATGATACTCCGTTTAATGAAGTAACACGCACCTTGTCCAGGTGGTACAATGTTGACTTTGTACTGGATGAAAAACTGAATGCCGAAGAAAAGATTACTGCAAAATGTGGTAATGCGACTTTAAGACAGGTTTTAGAAAGCCTGTCACATACTTATGAATTCAACTATGAAATACATGATAATAGCATTTTTATAGAACCCAAATAGTTTAAAAAAGAAAAGCCAAGTCTGCTTCTGGGGGGAAGGAACTCAGCTTTTCGAAATATCAAGTTTCAGTAAACCAAAACCTGACTCATTATGAATGTAAAGTTACACGAATTACTTATTCGCATGTCAAAACTGACTATTTATGCGATGGTTTTTTGCTATTCGCTCACCATGGCGTTTGGCTCTAAATCAGAAGCTCAAACAAAGCTTCTGAATGAAATCAGTGTTGAGCTTGGACACACGGATGATAAGCTTATTGATGTCATTCGAGAAGTTGAGGCCAACACAGACTTCACGTTTATGTACGTGAAAAGGACAATGGCGGATAAGAAAGTTTCCATTTCTGCTGGAATATGGGATCTCTATGATCTCATGTATGAAATATCATCACAGGCCAAAGTATCGGTGAGAAGAGTCAATGATATCATTTCACTCAAGACTCTTGAAACATCCAATGGTACTGTCACCGATATAGATGGTAATTTCAAATTAGAAGTTAATTCTGAAGATGCTATTCTCGTAGTATCCTTCGTTGGCTACCAGAGTTTAGAAATTTCTGTGAATGGCCGAAGTAGCATTGAAGTGTTGATGACCCCCGATCTTGAAAGTCTTGATGAAGTTGTCATTGTTGCGTATGGAGAACAGAGCAAGCAAAAAGTAACAGGATCAATTCAGAAAGTAGATGCAGAAGAACTTCAGGAGATACCGGTGGCTCAAGTAACTCAGAAATTGCAAGGAAAGCTTGCTGGTGTTCAAATTTTGCAAAATACGGGTACTCCAGGCTCTGGAATGTCAGTGAGAGTGAGAGGACAGGCTTCTATTTCTGCAGGTAGTGATCCATTATACGTGGTTGATGGATTTCCGATTACTGGCAATATCAGTAATATGAATCCAGATGAAATAGAAAGCATTACAATTTTGAAAGATGCATCCGCTACTTCACTTTATGGATCGAGAGCGGCAAACGGTGTAGTTCTGGTGACCACTAAAAGAGCAAAAGGAAGAGAAAACCAAATCAGCTTTAGTTCTTACTATGGAATTCAACAAATTCCTGAGAGTGGTAAACCTGACATGATGAATGCGACAGAGTTTGCACAATTCAAAAAGGAAATTTTTGAAGAGAACAATAGAGATGTTCCAGAAGCATATCAGAATCCTGAGCAATATGGTGAAGGGACCAATTGGTTTGATTTATTGACTAGAAATGCCCCAATTCAAAACTATAGTCTGTCAATTAAGGGAAGTAGAGATAAATTCAATACCTCTATTGTCGGAGGGTACTTCAAACAGGAAGGAGTTTTGCTCAATTCTGAATTTGAACGAATTTCTCTGAGAGCCAATATGGATTATGAAGTCAACGACAATATCCGTGTTGGACTGAACCTTGCTCCAACTTTTACCAATAGTAAGTCACCACAAACTGATGGAGTATGGTATGAAACGGGAGGTATACTTCAGGGAGCACTTTTGACCAACCCTATCTACGACTATAAAAATGAAGATGGTACGATACCTTACGGATTGCCGAATTGGGATAATGAATTTTTTGTGAATGGCGTGGTGCCAATGCCAAACTGGTGGCACCAAGTTCAAGCAGTAAAAAACACCTCTAAGAATATGGGAGTACTTTCCAATATCTTCCTGGAGGCAGATTTATTGCCCGGTTTAACGTATAAACTGATGGCAGGTGTGGATGTTGGAAATTCAGTAAGCGACTATTTTAGTCCTTCCACAGCTGGTGGAGTTTTTAACCCAGGTAATCCTGATGATCCCAATAGAATTTCGGGTTCACATAGTAATAGTTTTGGATACTCATGGATGCTGGAGAATACACTAAAGTATGGCAGGTCGATCGGTAAACATGATTTTGATGTGCTGGCAGGCTATACTGCACAGGCAGCACGTGGTGAATCTGGAGTATTGAGTGGTTCTGGTTTTCCTGATAACAGAATACAAACGTTAAACGCAGCAACAACGATCACTGGATCTACGGATATTCAAGAATGGAGTTTGGCTTCGGTGGTTGGTCGCATCAACTACAGTTTTGATAATAAGTACGTTCTTTCTGCTGCTATAAGAGCGGATGGTTCTTCCAAGTTTGGGGCTCAGAACCGATGGGGTAGTTTTCCTTCTATTTCTGCAGGATGGGTAGTTTCTGAGGAGTCATTTATGCAAAGTATCCCTCTTGTGTCATTCTTAAAACTTCGAGGAAGTGTAGGTGTGACAGGTAACAACAACGTTGGAAATTATACGCAATACGCTTCTGTGGTTTCTACCAACAACCCATTCAATAATGTGCTTTATGGAGGTAAGAGTCTTGCGGGTTTGAATAATGAAGAACTAGGTTGGGAACGGACTACTCAGACAGATATTGGACTGGAAGTAGGTGTGTTGAATGATCGGATTGCTTTGAGTTACGATTATTACAACAAGCTGACAACAGACCTTCTGTATACTGTTGAGATACCAATTTCTTCAGGATTCTACAATTTCGCTACCAATATTGGAGACTTCCAATTCTGGGGACATGAGTTTGCTTTGAATACCAAAAACTTTGTGGGTCCATTTACCTGGAATACTAACTTCAATATCTCTTTCAATAGAAATGAAGCCTTGAAGTTAGGTACTGATGATGCACCAGTAAGAGGTGAGTTTACGATTACTGAAGTGGGCAAGCCACTTGGACAACTGTATGGCTTACAGACTGATGGTGTGTTTGAAGATCAGGCTGCTTATGATGCAGGTCCGACTCATTCCAATTCTGGAGTAGGTACGATCAGATTTGTAGATCAGGACGATGATGGAGTAGTGAATAATGACGAGCGTGATTACACATATTTGGGTAATACCAGTCCTAAATTCATCTATGGTTTTACCAATTCATTTGCATACAAAAACTTTGATCTTACAATAGTGGCTCAAGGTGGTTATGGCAATAAAATAGTTAATGTCGTTGAGCGATTCACAGGAAATCTGGATGGAGCATTCAATGTTAATAGAGGTGTGCTGAATCGATGGAAGTCTGAAAGTGATCCAGGTGATGGTAGATATGGAACTACACGTGCAGGAACTACAGGACCCGAAAGAGATTGGTTTAATGACAAATGGATATATGATGCATCCTATTTGACAATCAAAAACATCACACTTGGATACAACTTGCCTACTCAAAATATGAAAGCTATTCAGGCATTAAGAGTATACGCGAGTATTCAACAGGCTTTGGTGTTTACCCAATATCCGGGTGCCAATCCTGAGGTTTCAGCAGCTGGAGGGTTGTTCTCCGGAGCAGATAGAACTACCTATCCTGTTCCTAGAACTTATTCTTTGGGCTTCAATCTTACTCTTTAATTCAGTCACAACATTAAAAAGGAAAATATCATGAAATTAAGAATATTAACTGTATTGATGTTGGGCGCAGTTGTACTGACATCATGTGAAGACGATTTTTTAAGTAAAATTCCTGAAACGGTAGTTTCTGCTGAAGATTTTTACATCACGGAAGATGATTATCTCCAGGCTACTGTAGGTATGTACGTACCACTTAGAAACCTGTACGGAATCGGGCTTGCAGACTATGGAGCCTGGACTATGGGTGAAATGAGATCTGATAATACTTGTTTTTATTATAACAACTCGAATCGTGGATTTGCGGGGATCGAATACATAGATCAGTTCATTGATGACGCCAATGGTGGAGGAGTGAGTACGAAGTATGATAATGACTTTATCCTTATTGGTAGAGCAAACCAGATATTGAGTAGAATAGACGAAGCTGATTTTGATGAGACAGCCAGGAACAACTACAAAGGTCAGGCTTTATTCATTCGTGCTTTTGCGTACTTTGATTTGATCCAATATTTCGGAGCTGTGCCTTTGGTGCTTGACCCACCTACCTCTTATGATGATACGGCGAGTCCAAGAGTAGCAGTAGATGATATTTACACTCAGATCATTTCTGATTTGGAGTTGGCAGCTACTTTACTTCCGGATAAAGCTTCCCAAAGTGCAGGGTTTGTAGCAAATGGAGCAGCATATACCTTGCTTGGAAATATCCACCTGGTTTTAGAAAATTGGGCTGAAGCTGAAGCGGCTTTACTACAAGTGACAGGATATTCTCTTCAGGATGACTATGCGGCTATTTTCTATCCATCCAATAAGAACAACTCTGAGTCAATCTTCGAAGTGCAGTACTGGGAAGATCAGAGTGCAGGAGTGGCTAGTAGTTTTGCTTACAACTTTGTGCCGGCTCTTAGCAATATTGGTGTGGTGTCTGGTTTCCCATCAGGAGTATCCAATGGATCTGGAGGTTGGAACATACCAACACCTGATATGCTGAATGCTTACGAATCTGGAGATTTGAGATTCAATGCTTCTATCAGTTTTCTTACTGCCGAGCAATATACAGACGTGCCTTATATCAGCAAGTTTGTACATGGATCTACGATTTCTCCAAATACCAATGAGAACTGGCCTGTTTACCGTTATGCTGAAGTCCTTTTGATGATCGCTGAGGCTAAAAATGAACAAGGAAAAGCTGATGCGTTAACCTATCTGAACATGGTACACGCCCACAGCAGAACGGGACTTTCTCCGATTGCTGGAGGTTCTCAAAGTGAGTTGAGAGATTTGATTATGCAGGAGCGCAGAGTGGAGCTTGCTTTCGAAAACAAAAGATGGACTGACCTTGTGAGAACCGGACAGGCACTCGAAGTGATGAATGCACACGGTGATCAGATTAAGGCAGACCCACAGGCATACTACTATCCAGAAGGTGTTTCACTTCCTTCCGGAGCTTACGAAGTGACTAGCAATGATTTGCTTTTCCCGATACCACAAAGAGAGATTCGTGTGAATCCTGCAATTAGTCAGGATGATCAGAATCCTGGTTACTAAAGATTACTTCTTCATACAATAAACGGCTGGGATCCATTGGATTCCGGCCCGTTTTTCATCTTTGAAATTCCTGTAATGTTACAGATTGGATACAGATATTTACTAGTGCTCATCATGTTGAGCGCCGGATCGGCCTTTGCCCAAAAAGTGAACCTCAATACGGATAAGCTTATAAAAAAACTTACGATTGAGGAAAAAGAAAGAATTGTGATAGGATCAGAAATGGAGATCCCATGGTCTGAAGGCGGCGCTACCGGAGTAGGTGAAGTTGGTGGAGATGTGCCTGGAGCTGCTGGCAAGAGTTTGAAAAATGACCGACTTGGTTTGCCTATAGTAATCCTGGCCGATGGACCTGCTGGGGTGCGTATCAATCCACTTAGACCGGGGCAACCCAATAAGACATTTTATGCTACGGCTTTTCCTGTGGCAACCATGTTGGCGTCATCATTCAATACAGAGCTTATGGACGAAGTAGGCCAGGCTTTTGGTCATGAAGCCAAAGAATACGGTGTGGATATTTTGCTGGCTCCAGCCCTCAATATTCATAGAAATCCGCTCGGTGGAAGGAATTTTGAATACTATTCTGAAGACCCGTTACTATCAGGGAAGATGGCTTCAGCTTTCACGCAAGGAGTACAATCCTATGGTGTTGGCGTTTCTATCAAGCACTTTGCGGCCAACAATCAGGAGACCAATCGTGCCAGAGTGAATGCTTTGGTTACCGAGCGTGCGCTAAGAGAGATTTATTTAAGAGGTTTTGAAATAGCCATTAAAGAATCCAAACCATGGACGGTCATGTCAGCCTACAACAAGGTGAATAATGAATACGCTTCGCAAAGTAAAGAATTGCTCATTACGATTTTACGCGATGAGTGGGGCTTTGATGGTTTCGTGATGACTGACTGGTTCGCTGGCGAAAGCATCGTGAAGCAGCTGCAGGCGCGCAATGATCTGATCATGCCAGGCATACCTGCTCACAAAGGGATGATTCAAAAAGCTATTGAGAACGGAGAAATGACAGAGGAAGAGCTGAATCAAAACGTTCGTGCTATCCTGAATATTTACCAGAAAACACCAGCTTTTCTCGGTTACCAACCGACCGGTTCTCCGGATCTGGGTAACAGTAAATCCATTGCCCTCAGAGCAGCAGAAAAAGGCATGGTCCTCTTGAAAAATAATGAACAAACCTTGCCTTTGAAGTCTGATGCCGAAGTAGCTCTTTTTGGTTTGGCATCATATGAAACCATTGCCGGAGGCACAGGCAGTGGCAATGTGAACAAAGCATACAGCATTTCTATCATCGAAGGTTTGGAAAATGAAGGTGTTGCTGTTTCCAAAGAATTGGAAAAAGTTTACAGAGCATATGTACAAGCAGAAAAAGATAAGCGTCCACCAAAAACATGGTCATTTGGACCGGATGAAATCTTACCGGAAAAAGTCTGGACAAAAGAAGCATTGGATAGCATAGCTGGTAAATCATCTATTGGCATATTTACGCTCAATCGTACATCTGGTGAGTTTTATGACCGTAAGCAGGGGTACGATTATTATCTCAGCAAAGAAGAGTCTGATTTGATCAAAAGGTTGTCTGAAGCTTACCATGCTCAGAGCAAGAAATTTGTCGTGATCCTCAATATTGGAGGAGTGATAGAGACTGCTTCATGGAAAGATCAGACAGATGCCATCTTGCTGATGTGGCAAGCAGGCCAGGAAGGCGGAAATGCTGTGGCTAAAGTGCTGAAAGGTGCTGTAAATCCTTCAGGAAAACTACCAATGACATTTCCTGTGCAATACATGGATCATTATTCTTCTAAGAATTTTCCGGGGAGAGAGTTGGAGGATAACCCTTATCCAAGTCCTTTCAATGCTGTCAAATCAGAAGTGATTTACGAGGAGGGTATTTATGTGGGATACCGCTATTTCGATTCTTTCGATGTGCCTGTTTCCTTTCCATTCGGATTTGGACTTTCCTACACGGACTTTGAGTTTTCTGATTTGGAAACTTCAATGAGTGAGGATGGTACTTTACAGGTTTCATGCAAAATCACTAATACAGGAAAAGAAGCAGGCAAAGAAGTAGTACAACTGTACATTGGTTCGCCTCAGACTTCTTTGGACAAGCCTGATCATGAACTGCGTGCCTTTGTCAAGAGCAAATTGCTGGCACCGGATGAATCACTAGAGATTTCTTTCACATTGACAGCCAAAGACTATGCGTCTTTTGATACTGATCAGACGGCATGGGTACTCAATAGTGGTGTTTACACTATATCAGTTGGTAATGCCATTAATCAGTTGCCATTGACCAGGGAAGTGAAGTTAGAAAAAGAAGTTTTGGTGCTTGAGACGACTCAAAGCATGCTTCCTGGTAGAGAAATAGATGTTTTACAACAAAAGTGAGTTTTATGAACAGATGGATAAAGATATTATTTACTACTGGAGTTTTAGGATTTGCTTTTAACGTTTCGGCACAATTTACTGAGGCTGATTTTCTAAAAGCCGAAGGAACAGTTCTCAAAAATCAGATTGGAGATACGATCAATCTGAGAGGAACAAATCTTGGTTCATGGCTCAGTCTGGAATACTGGATGATGCCATTGGGCAAAGGTGCAATCAGTCGTGAAGGATGGGCTGCCACCGCCTCATCTACCGTGGAGGGTAGTGATATTCAATCTGCCTTAGATCGAGATCTGAGTACAGGTTGGACAAGCGCAGAAAATCAAAATGGAGAGCAATATTTCCTTGTTGATATGCAGCAAGATCGCATCTTCAATCGGGTATCTTTTGAGGCTGGTGATTTTGAAGATAATTATGTTAGGGACTATACGATTGAGGTTTCTTCCAATCTTTCTTACTGGCAAACAGCATCTACAGGCACTGCTAGTTCAGGTAGCACTTTTGTACAACTACCAAATATTTACAATGCACGATATATACGCATTACCGCTAATTCGTCAGTGGATTTTCCATGGTCAATAGCTGAGTTTAATGTATTTATGGAAGATGATTATCATATCAGAAATGCACTTTATGACAGATTTGGAGTGTATCGTGCTGATACCATTTTGGATCACTTTCAGGATGCCTGGATACAGGTGTCTGATCTGGATCGCATCAAAGAAATGGGGATGAACATGGTGCGTGTGCCTTTTTACTGGATGGAGATCATGAACAATGATGGTACCATGAAAGAGCACGGTTTTAAGCAGCTCGACTGGGTAATAGAAGAGTGTACTGAAAGGGAGCTTTATGTGATCCTGGATTTGCATGGCGGGCCTGGAGGCTGGAATGGATTTATTACCAGTGGGCAAGCGCAAACCAACGAAATCTATACCAATACCGAATATCAGCAAATGGCTAAAGATCTTTGGGCAGCAGTTTCTGAGAGGTACTTCGGTAACCCTACCATAGCGATGTATGACTTGATGAATGAGCCTCTCAGTCCTAATCAGACTCTTTATCCGATTCACGCTTTGTACGACACACTCTATCAAGTAGTACGTGCAGTAGATCCTGATCATGTGATCTCTATCGGTGCTTTTCCGAATTTCAGCTTTGTGGTTGGGCCGGAGTACTATGGTTGGGAAAATGTGCTATATCAGGCGCACCATTACAACGAAGATAAAACCAACTATGCTTCACAAAGTGGTTTTATTGATTGGGCTCTGAGAGATATGGCGAGTTATCAGCACAACTGGAATGTACCTGTACTGGCAGGGGAATTTAATTTTTGGTCTTTTACAGACTTGTGGGAAAAATACCTGGCTGGAGCCAATGACCTGAACATTTCCTGGAGTAACTGGGCCTATAAAAACAGACGTACAGATCAGCCAGTAGAAAACTGGGGATATTATGATAATAATTCTGGAGCTGCTCCTGATTTACTCTATGGTACTGCAGAGGAAATTGTAGAAACATGGAGCCAATTCACCACCGAAACTTTTCGTGAAAATACTCAGCTTATCAGTGCAGTCACTGCACATACTGAGACGGCCATTAGTAAACCTACAGTAGGGAAATTCATTCGGATGAAAGCCTATAATGGGAATTATTTGAGCTATAGTGCCACCGATCAGCAATTGACGATTTCCAGTAGTCAGCCGGGTGCCAGAGCATGGTTTCAATTGGTGGACGCCGGAGATGGATTGGTAGCACTTAAAACACTGGATGATCAATATGTAAGTGTACAAACAGATGGAAACTCAATGACTGCTAATAGTAGTGTGATAGGTGAAGCGGAGCAATTTACTTTCATCAATCTGGGTAATGGAAGAATGGCTCTCGAGGGAATGCAGGACTTCTTCGTATCTGCAGAAAATGGCAGTCTTCCAGTTGCATGTAACCGTACTTACATCGACGGATATGAGATTTTTGAGTGGGAAGAGGTATCGAACCTGGTGCTTGGTTTTGAGAAGAATGAAATGGTGATATTTTATCCTAATCCTGCTACCAACAAAATTACTATTTCGGCAGATTGTACAGATTCTACTTTACACATCATAGACCAGTCGGGAAGAACTGTTGCAGAGTATACTCATGTGCTCAAAGGACAAACCATAGACTTAGAAGGTGTCTCGTCAGGGATCTATTTCCTACGCCTGAAGGATGGGAAAATGATTCAAATAGATAAGCTAATCATTCAAAAATAGGGACAAAATAATGATCTGTAGTAACAGGAATCAGCTATTGGATTAATTCAATATAGTTATATGTAATAATAATTTACCAAACAACAACGACAATGAAAAAATCAAACCTAATGATGATTGCCACTTTGATGCTATTCATATTTGCATCATGTGGAGAAGATGAAACAGCACCAGTTCCGGTAGCCGAATTCTCTTATGAAGTGGACTCCGAAAACCCACTTATGGTAAGTTTTACCAATACGTCGCAAGATGCAGAAACCTACAGTTGGGATTTCGGTGATGGAAATACAAGTGAAGAAATGAGTCCTAGTCATACCTATGGCGATGAAGGGACCTATTCAGTGAAACTAACAGCAAGTGGTGCAGGTGGATCTAACGAATTTACATCTGAACTAAGTCTAGTTATTCCTGAAGTATTTGGGTTACAAGCAGGTGATATGTCAGATGATTCATTCTGGACAGTTATATCACATAATGCAAACAGTACCGGTATTTTGACCATTGAAGAAGGAGTGGCTACCTGGAGTGCAACTGCTGATAATGCCTGGGGAAATGAAGCTCACATGGGCATGTATCAGGCCATCAATTTGGAAGCAGGGACCTACAGTACAGATCTAAACATAACTCTAAATGGTGTGAGTGAAATTTGGTTTGAAGTGTACATTGGTCCAAATGAGCCGGTTTCTGAGGCCGATTACAATGCTGATAATGGCGCTACCCAGATGATAGCACATAGTGCCTGGGATTGTGCAAACAACAATACTTACAGCGGTTCACTAGCCGATGTGAACTGTGCTGGCGATAACACATTCACTGTTTCAGCTACAGGTACATACTATTACCTAATCCGCTCTGGTGGTATCAATTTTGGTGAAGGAGGCATTGTAGTAGATGACGTGGTGCTTAATAAAGAATAGTAAATACGAACAAATCAGTGAAGCTAAAACGGAGCTTCACTGATTTGTTCAATTTCATGTGATAGAACGATCAGGTGTATGATAGAATTTGTGTAATGCTTTTACCCTAAAACCCTAAAAATGATGAAAGGAAGTATTACTAAAATGTTAATGACAGTGTTGATGAGCTTCATGGTGATATTAGGCCATGGACAGATGACATCAGCAGATTTTTTGAAAGCAAATGGAACCGTACTGAGAAACAACAGTGGACTTGGTGATACGATCAACTTACGAGGAACCAATCTTGGAGCCTGGCTCAGTATGGAATATTGGATGGGACCGGTTGGTAAAGGTTCATTGGACAGAAGTAAATGGAAGGCCTATGCTTACAATTCATGGAGCGGAACCAATGTCCAAGATGTATTTGATAGAGACCTCACTACTCGATGGGCGAATGGCGAGGCGCAAATTCCTGATAGTTCGCAGTGGTTCATTGTGGATATGACAGAAAATGTGCTATTTAATAGAGTTTCATTTGAGGCCGCAGATTTTACTGGAGATTATGCCCATGAATATGTCATAGAAGTTTCTGAAGATAGTGTGGAATGGGAAATTGTCGCAGCAGATTCTGTTACGGAACAGGATGTATTCGTTCAGCTATCCAATATTTATAATAAACGATTTGTGAAGATCACTCAAACAGGTACTGCGAATAGTAACTTCTGGTCCATCGCTGAATTTAATCTGTACATGGAAGATGATTTCAGAGTTAGAAATTCATTGACTTTACGCTTTGGTGAAGATGGGATGGATTCCTTGCTCAATTATTTTCAGGAAGCCTGGATCACTGAAGCAGACCTTGATACCATCAAAGCCATGGGGATGAACATGGTTCGTGTGCCTTTTTACTGGATGGAGATTATGTACAATGATGGCACAATTAAGCCACATGGTTTTGATCAGTTGGATTGGGTAATTTCCGAATGTTCTAATCGTGACATGTATGTGATTCTGGATCTACATGGAGCCCCAGGAGGTCTCAATGGATTCATTACTAGCGGTCAGGCAGTGACGAATGACCTTTGGACAGATGCTACCTCACAGCAAATGACAATTGATATCTGGAAAGCTTTGGCCAACCGGTATAAAAACAATCCAGCTGTGGCCGGATATGACTTGATGAATGAGCCACTCAGCTCGGATCAGACAAATTATCCCATTCATGGATTCTATGACGTATTGTATGATGAAGTAAGAGCGATAGATCCGGATCATTTGATCATTATTGGTGCATTTCCAGGTTTTGGTTTTGTGACTTCTCCTGAAGAATACGGCTGGACTAATGTGATGTATCAGGTGCATCATTACAATGAGGATAAAACCAACTGGGCTTCTCAAAATGGGTTTATAGAGGCGGTGCATAGAGACATTGCTACGCATATGTATAGATGGAATGTCCCTGTATATGCCGGTGAGTTTAATTTTTGGGATTTCCCTGACTTGTGGGAAAAGTACATTTCTGGCCTTAATCATCTCAATGTTTCCTGGTCTAACTGGGCATATAAAGTAATGAGAGTAGATCAGCCAAAGGAAAACTGGGGGTATTATGATAGCATACCATTGGCTATTCCTGATATTCATTATGATTCGTTTGATAGCATTGCCTACAAGTGGAGTCAGTTTACTACTAGCAATGCACGTGAAAATGTGGAGTTGAAAAGTATAGTGAGAGCTCTAACTGAAGATCCTGTGCAGACTCTACCAATAGGTCAGACGGTATGGCTACAAGGGAGCAACCTGAAATATGTCAGCTCAGAAGGCAATACCAATCCAATGACATGCACGCGTGATAGCTATGATGGCTGGGAGCTTTTCGAAATCGTTGATGCCGGAGATGGAAAAGTGGCTCTTTTGGGATCGAATAATTACTATGTCAATTCACAAAATGGTGAGAACTCCATGATGTGTAACACTACTGCCATTGGTGAGTGGGAGAAGTTTTCTTTTGTGCAGTTTACAGATAATCAGATAGCTCTTTATGGAAATAATGAGCGATTTGTGAGCTCAGAAGATGGACTTCAAGCTATGAACTGTAACCGTGAGTCTATTGGTGGGTGGGAAGTTTTTAACTGGGGGAATTCATCTACCAGTTCCAGAGTAGCTCACGATATTGCAGCACTAAATGGTGTAGAAATATTGGTTTACCCAAATCCTGCAACGGATAAGGTTTTAATCAATACTGATATGGAATCTTACACCATAGAGCTCATCGATATCAACGGTAGATTGCTACTTAGAGAATATGGAAAAGAAAATGAAAAAGTGAACGTGTCAGGATTCTCAAAAGGAATGTATTTCCTTAGATTGAGTAATCCAAAAGACAATTTCACAACTAGAATAATCATAGAATAGAAAATAAAGTAAGATGTTTAAGCAACTCATTCCTTTCTTGACATTATGGATGCTGATGGCATGTAGTTCCAGTCAGTTTTCCATCCATCAGTTAAATGTAGAATACCAAACAGCACCCATTGGGCTTGATGAATCTGTTCCTAGGTTTAGCTGGCAGATGCAGGCCAATTTAGCTCAGAGAGGTTTGAAACAATCAGCATATCAGATCACCGTGATGGATGAAGCTGGTGAGTTGGTTTGGGATTCAAAAAAAATAGCATCGGATGAGTCCTTAAACATCTACTATCAAGGTAAAAAGCTGAACCCTGAGGCACGATATGTCTGGACAGTCACCGTGTGGGACAATGCGGGAAATGAACAAAATGCCGTTTCTAGTTTTGAAACGGGTATTATGAATCCAAGTCCTGACCTTGAAGGCTGGGATGGAGCTCAGTGGATCGGTGGTACGGCTGATGATTTGGTACTCAACTCACAAGCGCTTACTGTATGGAAAGGAAGCTATGAAGTGAAACTCGATGAGGAAAGTAAATCCACAAAGGCTGGCTTCGTTTTCGGAGCGAATGACTTGAGACTGAAAAACCAATACCTCAATATTCTGGGAGTCGAGACAGGACATAATGAAAGCTACCTCGCTTTTGAGTTCGATATTTCTAGCCTATCTACAGCAAAAGCAAGACTTAATGTTTATCGCGTAGGATATACGCCAACAGATAGTAAAGGCAAGCCGATTTTCTCTTATGAAATACCTAAAGCACTGGTCAGTACAGCCAATCAATATGACTGGCACGAGGTGTCTTACGCCATGAATTTTGGGAAGTGTCAGGTTTACTTCGATGGCCAGTTGATCAATGAAAATCCCAATCTACCACCTTGGGTAGATGTGAAGGGCGATTCTTTCAATCCATTGGGTGATAACGGCGGTGACTTGATTGTTTATCCAATTTTAGGTGATATTGGATTTAAAATGGAAGCTGGACAAAAAGCGGCTTTCAGAGAAATCATTATACGTGATTATAGGCAGCCTTCAAATTCTCTTTTTCAGCAAAATCTTAATGAACCATTCGCGGGTATTTTTGGCGAAAAAGAATCAATTCAATTCACTAACGGAACTTATGAGTTAGGAAGTGATCAATCAGTTTTAGTGACAGCTAATCCAAGCAGAAATGCTGTTCCAATGCTGCGAAGTGAGTTTTCGATTTCGAAAAAACCAACTAAAGCACGTTTGTATGTTACAGCTAGAGGTATTTATGAAATGTACCTCAATGGCCAGCGTGTTGGTGAGGATTATTTCAATCCAGGGCTTACCCAGTATAACAAGACACAGATGTACCAGACCTATGATGTAACTGACCAGATACAATCAGGAGAAAACGCGATTGGCACGATGCTCAGTGAAGGCTGGTGGAGTGGCAATATTACGTATCGTGGATACAACTGGAATTACTTTGGCGATCGTCAGTCTGTGCTAGCAAAGCTTGTACTCACTTATGATGATGGTTCTACTGAAACAGTAGTAACTAACCCAAAAACCTGGAAACACAACAATGATGGTCCGATCCGATACAGTAGCTTTTTTCAGGGAGAGCTCTATGATGCCAGAAAAGAGTCTGCCATTGATGGTTGGGCGACCATCAGTTTTGATGATACTAGCTGGAAACCTGCGGTAGAAGTGCCATTGGATAAAACCACAGCATTTATCACGGATGATTTCAATTATGATGATCAGCAGTTAATTGGTCAGATTGGCGAAAATGCCGGAATCGTAAAAACACTCACGGCTCAGTCGGTAGAGGAAGTTCGTCCGGGAGTTTTTGTTTATGACATGGGGCAAAACATGGTAGGCGTACCACAAATCAATATTAGCGGAAGCGAAGGAGATACCATCACCATGCGATACGCAGAGGTGAAATATCCTGATTTGCCAGAGCATGAAGGCTATGTAGGCATGATCATGATGGAGAATATTCGTGGGGCGCGAGCTACAGATCGTTGGATTTTGAGTGGAGGTGAAGACTTGATTCAGCCAAGATTTACTTTTCATGGCTATCGATTCATAGAGATTACGGGCGTAGAGAATGCACTCCCTGTTTCTTCAGTAAAAGGTCTTATAATCAGCAGTATCGATGAGTTGGCATCTTCTTATTTGACTTCCAATTCGCTTGTCAACAAGCTTTGGGAAAACATTACCTGGTCTTTTCGTGCCAATTTCCTGTCTATTCCTACAGATACACCAGCTAGAAATGAGCGTATGGGTTGGAATGGTGACATCAATGTATTTTCTAAAACAGCTACATTTCTCGGGCATGTAGAACCATTTCTAAGAAGGCATTTACTTGCCAATCGAGAATTGCAGGAAGCCAATGGCCGATTCCCAGATATTGCGCCAATCGGTACAGGTTTCGGAGGAGCACTTTGGGGAAGTGCTGCGGTGATCATTCCCTGGGAAATGTATGAGCAGTACAATGATCTGCGAGTTTTGGAAGAACACTATGATGCCATGAAAGCTTATGTGGATTTTCTCAAAACCAGAGAAAATGAAGAAGGAATTATCCATGAAGGACCACTTGGTGATTGGCTGAGTCCGGAAGGTTACAAAAATGATAATTCACTCATCTGGACGGCTTATCAGATACGGGATCTGGAGATTGTATACCGAAGTGCTGAGCTACTCGGAAAGACTGAAGATGCTGCGAAATATAAACAGCAGTATGAAGAGCGCAAGGCATTTTTCAATGAGACTTATGTCAATGAACAAGGTCAGACAGTGTTTTCTAGCTATGATGGAGGCACATGGGCATCTATGCCTGCAGAAGGCTATACCACAAGTGAAGGGAAGCTGATTGATTCTCAGGTTTCTTATGCTGTGCCATTGGTTTTTAATGTGTTTGATGAAGAAAACAGATCAAAAGTAGAAGTTCAATTTTCGAAGACTATTAACAGAGAAAATATGGATAATCTGAGTCAGATGCGTCCGGCCAATACACTCATGACGGGTTTCATTGGTACGGCAGCAATCAATCCTGCTTTGTCAGAAAGTGGTCGCAGTGATCTGGCTTATTCGGTTCTTCAGCAGACTGCTTATCCATCCTGGTTGTACTCTGTGGAAAATGGTGCTACCACCATCTGGGAGCGCCTCAATTCATACACTGTAGAGAAAGGCTTTGATGGTAATAATAGTATGAATTCTTTCAACCATTATTCCTTTGGAGCGGTTGGTTCCTGGATGTACAATTACTCTTTGGGTATCCAAAGAAATGAACCGGGATTCAAATCATTTATCCTACAGCCTACTCCAGACCCAACTGGTCAGATGACTTGGGCCAAAGGCTACTATGACAGCATGTATGGTCGTATAGAAAGTGAATGGAAAGTAGAAGAAGGAAAGACTACTTACAAATTTACAGTGCCAGCAAATACCGTCGCGGAGCTAAAACTAATAATTCCCGATGGGACCCGAATTACCGAATCAAGCAAGCAAGCTGAAAAATCCGAAGGTGTTCGATATTTGGGGGAGGAATCTGGAAGAACCATTTACGAACTGCAATCAGGAATCTATGAATTTGTGGTGATGTAAATAGGTCATTAAGAAACATATTAAACAAACTCCTACTTCTAAATCATTTGGTGATGAGAATGTAAATTGGAGTTGTTAGAAATTAAATGAATTAGAACACTTCTTTATACTTTCAGAAAGCCACCGAACTTGAGCCGTGTGGTTTTTTTATGCTATCTATGATCCTTAAACTTACCCATTTGTTTCACAATAAAATGAACAGCACGTTTTGGACTGATTCGATAGAATTTATCAAGAAACCCTGCATCTTTTCCGACCATTACCCGGAACTTGTTTTGTTCGATTGCTCGAATCATCATGGTTGCAGCCTTGTCAGCCGGCATTGCCATTTGATTGGCTTTACTGTCTTTTTGCGCAGCTTCTGCTGTAGGTGAGGTTACTCCAGAGTTAGAGGTGATGTTGGTGTTGACTGCTCCAGGGTGAATGACGGTTACATGCACATTAGTATCTTTCAATTCACAATAAAGTCCCTCCGTGAGTAATTTAACAGCGGCTTTGGACGCTCCGTAAAACGTTTGGCCAGGGAATGGGATAAAACCACCCATACTAGAAACATTGGCAATACAAGCTTCTGGTCGTTGAAGTAGGTGAGGAAGGAAGGCTTTACACATATACAGTGTTCCATAGAAATTGATATTCATCACACGCTCTATCTCATCATAGTCCAGATCGTTCACATCCATAAAAGGTTGGATGATGCCAGCATTGTTGATGATTCCATCTACCTTGCCGTGGACTTGAATAACTTGTTCGGGAAATGCTTCAACCGCAGGCCGATTAGCAACATTCAATAGGTGGGTAGAAATACCGTTTTTACCTGCTAGATTAGCAGTTTCTGACAAGCCTTTTTCATTGATGTCGGCAATGGCGACTTTAGCTCCCTTTTTCACCAGTTGGATAGCTAATTCGCGGCCCATGCCGCTGCCACCACCTGTTACTACGATGACTTTATCCTTGAGTTCCATACTGTTATTAAACGAGTCCGGTCGATAAAATGATCCGTCAAATCAATGGAAAAGGAGGATGGAACAAATTGATTTTGATCAATTAAAAGTGGAGGTTGCTAAGGTAATTTACTCCTCGATAATCGCTGCAAGGTTGTCTGGTAATGAATCCGTTAAATCGTTTTTATGTGCAATCGTCAGGTCTGTTAGTTGCTTCACAATATGTTGATTGGAATCAGCGAGATTGTATAGTTCAGAGATGTCCGTGTTTACATTGTAAAGCTCTGGATACTCTAATGGTTCCGTCTTGTTCCAATAAATCACCGGTTCTGCTATCTGGAAGTGAAGTTTCCAGTCTCCTGAGCGGACTGCATACAAATCCGCATTGGTGGACCAGTAATAGAAATCATTCCGAGGACTCTCAGGCGCAATGCCTTTTAAAACTGGAGATAAATCATAGCCATCCATTTTACGGTCATTTGGAAGTTCTGTATCAGTCAATGAGGCCACTGTGTTAATCAGGTCCAAAGTAGAGCCCATTTCATTGACAACTCCGGGTTTGACCAATCCAGGGCTCCAGAAAACTGTAGGAACACGTTGTCCGCCTTCAAAGGTAGTGCCTTTACCACCTCTCAACGGACCAGAAGAACCCCCATGTGACTTGAATAGCAACCATGGGCCATTGTCGGAGGTGAAAACCACTAATGTTTGTTCGTCGATTTGAAGATCTTTCAAGCTTTTGATGATTTCACCAACACTCCAGTCAATTTCTTCCACCACATCTCCATACAAACCCCGTTTGCTATTACCCACTCGATCAGGATGAGCGAATAATGGAATGTGGGGTAAGCTGTGAGCTAGATAAAGGAAAAAAGGTTTGTCCTTATTCTGTTGAATGAATTCAATGGCTTTCTCCGTATAGCGTTTGGTAATCGTGTTCTGATTCGCAGGTCTTTCGATGATGGTTTCATTCTCCATTAGTGGCACATCATACGATTGGTAATCTGATAAGAAGTTGGGGTCTTCTAGTTGTTTGTTTCGTTCATTCCAGTCACCAGTAAACTTCATGTCATTGGAATAGGGAATGCCATAATAGTAATCAAACCCTTGATTGGTAGGCAGGAACTCGGGAAGATGTCCCAGATGCCATTTTCCAATGGTGGCAGTGGTATACTCTTTTTGTTTCAGCACTTCTGCAATGGTGATTTCGGAGGGAGGCAGTCCTTTTGCGGAATTTGGAAATAATACACTCCTCTTATGTGAGGTCATTCCATTTCGAATTGGATATCTACCTGTCAGTAGTGCTGCACGACTTGGTGTACATACAGGGGAGGCCACGTAAAACTCCGTCCATTTCTGCCCTTCAACAGCGAGTTGATCCAGGTTTGGTGTCTTGATCGTTGGGTTTCCAAAGCTGCCTAAATCACCATAACCCATGTCATCAGCGAAAATGATGATAACGTTTAAAGGTTTGTCTGATTTCAGTTGATCAGCACACGAAGTGATTAACAGACTTGATAAAAGGCCTGCAATGACTATCCAATTCCATTTCATAGGTTAATGTTTGTAGATCAAGTTAGGAGAGAACCAGTCTATTTCAAAATCTGCAACCTTGTAGATTATTAGTTGCTTCGTTCTGTCTCACCAGATTGAGCAGCATTTTGCCAATAGGTTAGATCGAATTGACTCTCTCGTACTTTCTCTTCTTTGTTGTCCAGTCTTCCGAAGAAATTCATGCCTGTCAAAACCTCCAGCTCATCAATGGTCACCACAGCATCCCAAAGAGATGGTAAGTCTACTGCATCATGTTTTAGCACAAAGGCGATGGCTTGTTTCTTATCTGGAGATAAGAATGCTTTGTAAAAATAACCCGGTACTACAATGGCGGCATTATCACCGATAACATCCAGGTTGTCTTTGAAAATGGGTCCAGAAACGGAGTACAATTCATCCAATCCGTAGGCAATGTCCATTTCTAATTCTTCTAAATTGTACCAGTCTCCACCAGTACGATTAAAATTGGCTCCGATTTGAGGGCTTATGTTTGACATTCGGAAAGACTCTTCATAGGATTGCTCAGAACGTTTATTGAATTCAGCTCGTGATAAATGTCCTCTATCATAACCGGTATTGGTATAATCGTCATGAGTGGCAGAACCCGTGCTGATGTTGTCATCAGTGATGAATCTCGATACACGATCTCGACCATCTAGTGCTAGTTCTGATTGGGTTAGGTAATAGGCAACCCAGAGTGGCTGTTCATGAGCTTCTGAGTAATTCAAGGTAAATTCTGAATATGCTTCAATTTCACCTGTCAACCCAACTGGACTGTGATCAAAGTCTTGTGAATATGCTTTGAAAACAACGAATAAGAGGAAAGGTAGGAGGAGCTTTTTCATTCTTTTTTATTTAAAAGTCCGAAAAATACCGTTTTATGTCAAGGAGTTTCGTTTAAACAGTTGTTAATTTTTCGGAAAGCATTAGAACATCCTTTTTATAAAGCATTCCCAGGTCCTCTCGCAAGCAATTGGCTGCGCCGCATGCTGCACCTAGATTGGCAACCGATTGCAAGTCAAGTGATTGAGTTAGCCCAGCAACTACCCCTGCAGTTAAGCAGTCACCTGAACCAATAGTGCTGATCACGTGATCTATTTTGGCTAAACTGTGGTATTCCTGATCCTTGGTAAGAAGAGATAATCCCTTTGATCCGTCAGTAATTGCTGCGATTTCACAGCTAGCGAGAATCCTGGATTTTGCCTCATCAAATTCACATCCATAGAAATCGGTAATTTCTTTTCGGTTGAGGTGAACCGCAGTAGGGCCGACTTTCAGCGCATTGCTTAGCTGAGCCCCAGTACAATCCAGCATGGTTGGTTTGTTGACTTGCTTACAACTTTCAATTATCGTTGCATTTCCATCTTGTGGAGCGCCTTTTGGCCAGGAGCCCGATAAGGCTACATAATCAACATCAGCAAGTATCGATTCTATGGAAAATAAAAGCGCATTGAAATCCTGGTTTGTAATGCTTGGTCCGGTGCCTAGAATCTCCGTATCGTCAAATGTGTCGTTGGATTTGAAGGTATAACAACTTCGAGTCCATTCTTCCAGTTCTGGTCCAATGAATTGTATGGATGGATAGTATTGATTGCAGGATTTTTTGATCCATTGACCAGTTTCTCCACCCCAGAATCCGGCTATGGTAACTTGAAAATCTAACTCCGTTAATGCCATCCCAACATGAAGACCTTTTCCTCCCGGGTAGCGTTTTTCTTCTGTTATTCGGTTTGGTATGCCCATCCCAAACGTTTCAATATAGGCATAGATGTCTACTGCCGGGTTCGGGCATACCACTAAAATATGATGAGACATGACTTAGCTGAGTTTAGGCCAAAGTTTAGTGAGTACCACTACAGATATTGCTGACAGAACCATCAAAATGGATGCATTCAGAATCTCACCGTAGATGAATAAACCAGTGCCCATCAGGAACGAGTAAATACCCACTGTCCCAGCAATCATACACAAGATGCCCACAGGTACCTTCCAGGTATCGGTTTTGGCAGTTAATTCGTATCCTTCTGATTTTGCCTGAGCAATGATCGATTTCCATCCAGGTCCACCAGGATTTACCTTATTGATAAAGTTGACCATGGTTTCCATGTTGGTAGGAGTGGTCACAAAGCTGACAATGATCCAGATTACTGTGGTTATTCCAACACCGATTACGAGTTGCATCCAATCTGCCAATGGAGCAAAGCCAAGAGATTCATGAATCAATCCAAAATAGATGGCAATGGCAAAGCTGACGATCATGGCTGAGAGCTCACTAGCCGCATTCACACGCCACCAGAACCATCTCAAAATAAAGATCAATCCTGTTCCTGCACCGATTTGCAATAAGATTTGAAATGCTCCTAAAGCATTGTCTAGAAGCAAAGCAAAAATCATCGTTAGGATCATTAGAACTACCGTGATGATTCTTCCAACATTGAGCATTTCTTTCTGAGTAGCATCAGGTTTAGCGAATCGCTTATAAAAGTCATTGACTATATAAGATGCTCCCCAGTTTAAATGTGTAGAAATAGTAGACATATAAGCTGCTATCAATGAAGTGACAACTATACCTAGTAATCCTGATGGTATAAAGGTCAACATGGCAGGATAGCCCAAATCGTGATTGATAATGCTTTCGGAGTTGGGGAATGCTGTTCTGAAACTATCCAAATCTGGGAACACGACTAGTGAACACAATGCTACAATAATCCACGGCCATGGTCTTAAAGCGTAATGAGCTGCATTGAAGAATAAAACCGCTTTGATGGAATGATCTTCATTCTTAGCAGCAAACATCCTCTGAGCAATGTAACCACCACCTCCAGGCTCTGCTCCTGGGTACCATACTGACCACCATTGAACTAAGAGTGGAATCAGGAAGATCATGATAAAGATCTCTGGATCATTGGGTGAAGGGAACAGGTCTAGTTTGTCTGCTACATTTTCATGAGCTAATAAATTACTTAGTCCACCCACTTTTGGATGTTGCAAGGCTACGAAAGCAGCGATGAAGGCTCCACCTATAGAAAGGAAGAACTGTAAGAAGTCAGTAATCAATACTCCTTTCAATCCTCCAAGCGAGCTGTAGATTACGGTAATGGTTCCGGCAATCAATACCGTTTGCAACGGAGTAAGTCCGAGTAAAACACCTCCTATTTTAATGGCTGCCAGAGATACGGTTGCCATGATCATTACATTAAATAAGAGACCAAGGTAAATGGCTCTAAATCCTCTTAAGAAGCGGGCGATCTTTCCGCTATATCTTAATTCGTAAAATTCCACATCGGTGACTACACCTGATTTCTTCCAAAGACGTGCGTATACAAATACGGTTAGCATACCAGTTAAAAGGAATGCCCACCAGGCCCAGTTTCCAGAGACACCATTTTGACGAACTATGTCGGTAACAAGGTTCGGCGTATCAGTTGAGAATGTAGTTGCAACCATAGAAACTCCCAATAACCACCATGGCATTTTACCACTTGCTGTGAAGTAATCGTCAGCGTCTTTATTACCTGATTTGGCAGTCCAAATTCCGATACCTAGTGAAATGATGAAGAAACCGATCACAAACGACCAGTCAAGTGCACTCAAAACCATATTAATAACTTTACGAAAGAAAAATTAAGCTTAAATATAGAATAAACATTCGAAACGTTTGCTTTAAGGAAATAAAAAGTTTCTTTTCCTTATTATTTAATAAAAACCTGCTATATTGAGTCTGATTTTTATTGATTCCCAAGTTATACTAATAAAATAATATGGACAGAAGAGATTTTGTATGGAAAACGGCAGCAGGAGCAACGCTTGCTATGATGAGCCCATCATTCTCATTTGGTATTGGCAAAACCGAGGATAAAATTCGTCTTGGTTTTATCGGAGTAGGTGCTAGAGGTACCGGTCAATTGGGGTTAACCCTGAGACGTAAAGATATTATTGTCACAGCTGTTTGTGATGTGGATCCTGAACGTTTGGCTAATGCATCCAAAATGGTGCAAGATGCGGGTATGAAAAAACCGGCTACATTCGGATCGGGTCCATATGCCTATCAGGATCTTTTAAAAAGAGAAGATGTAGATGCAGTAATTATCTCTACCCCTTGGATCTGGCACACACCGATGGCTATTGATGCTATGGAAGCCAAAAAGGCTGTGGGGTTGGAGGTAGCTGGTGCTTTTGATATTCAGGAGTGTTGGGCATTAGTAGATGCCTATGAAAAGACGGGGACACCTTTTATGATCCTGGAGAATGTGGCTTATCGCAGAGATGTAATGGCTGTGTTGAATATGGTACGACAAGATCTTTTTGGAGAAGTAATCCATTTACAGGGAGGGTATCAGCATGACTTACGTCATGTGAAGTTTAATAATGGAAAGCAACTATATGGTGGTGGAGTAGAGTTTGGGGACAAAGCCTACAGTGAGGCTAAATGGAGAACCGGCCACTCGGTGCATCGAAATGGTGATTTGTATCCAACCCATGGTTTAGGGCCGGTATCCAACTATATCAATAACAATCGAGGCAATCGATTTGTGTATTTGACGTCTACTGCTTCTAAATCAAGAGGACTGCATGAGTATATCGTTAATCATCCACAAGGAGGGGAGAGTCACCCGAACGCTGATGTGGAGTTTAAGTTAGGAGATATCGTAACTACAGTTATTAAGTGTGCCCAGGGAGAGTCTATTGTGCTGACACATGATACCAATCTGCCTAGACCTTATTCACTTGGCTTTAGAGTACAAGGGACTAAAGGAGTGTGGATGGATGTGAATGATGGCATACACATAGAAGGTAAGAGTCCTGAGCATGAGTGGGAAAATGATGCAGAATACATGAAAAAATACGACCACCCACTTTGGAAAAAATACGAAGCAGATACTGAAGGAGCAGGCCATGGAGGTATGGACTTCTTCGTGATCCATGCATTTGTCGAAGCATTGAAGCGTAACGAACCAATGCCAATGGATGTATATGATGCAGTCTCATGGGCAGCGGTTACCTGTTTATCCGAACAGTCTATAGCTGATGGAAGCGAGCCTGTGCAGTTCCCAGACTTCACAAGAGGTAAGTGGATGACTAGAAAACCGATTTTTGGTTTTGACGATAGATATTGATTGAAAGTTAGTTCATAAGTAGAGGCCCGGGCGTTATGTCTGGGCTTTTTTTATGCCTTCCAATGAAAGTAGGGGTGTATAACATGATCTAAAAATAAAAAGAAAGTAAACGAAAGAATAAATAAAATATTATTTCTTTCTTTTGATTGTTTAAAATAATTTATACTTTCGAATAATTGTTTTTATTTAAACCAAACGCTATGAAAATGAAAACTCTACTTTCGTTAACTTTTTTATGTGGTTTACTTACGCTATCGACCACATTGTTTGCTCAGCGTCTTACTACGCTATATGTAGACGCTAACTACACGGGTGGTTCCTCCAACGGAACTGCTTCTGCGCCTTTTACAACTATTCGTGCTGCGCTTGATCATCGTGGAAATACCATGGGTCTGGCAGAGATGGAATCTGATGAAAGAATTCTCGTAAAAGCAGGGACTTACATTCCTGACTCCACTACCATGATATTTTTGACTTCAACAAATGGAGGAAAAGAAAATTACTGGTTTACATTGGAGGCTGAGGACAGTGTTTACCTGAGAGGTGATAGTTTGTATCACAAGAAATTTGCTTCCCTTATTGCTGTCACTGCTGGTGCCGTAAATGTTCGAGTGAAAGGTTTTAAGTTGCTCCACATGCGCAATAATCAAAGCCTTGCTGGTTATGTGAATGGAGTCTATGTGAAAGACGGTAAGTTTGGAATTCAGGTGGCCAACACGGCTAAGAATGTGGAGATCGTGGATAATGAGATTTATGATTTTTCCTGGACAAACAATGTAGACCCAATGAAAGGTCGTACTTCTTTCACAAGTGCGGAAATTGACACCTTAAAGTCTGCAGATCCCGGAGATAATTCAGGTGCGATTAATGTAGTGGGTACTGACACCATTCCAATTACAGGTCTGGTAATCAAGAATAACTATGTGCATCATGTGATTCCAGGATGGACTGAAGGTATTCAGGTAAATGGTAATGTTGATGGATTTGAGATCAGCAATAACATTGTAGAGGAGGTTCAAAATATTGGAATAGTTGCGGCGGGTCATTACAACTGGGTGACTGAAATTGATGGGGCAACGGTCGCGGCTGCTGACAACTACGCTAGAAATGGAGTTATTAGAGATAACAAAGTAATGAGTTGTCGTTCGCCTATTGCCGCTGCTGCGGGAATCTATTGTGATGGTTCTTACAACGTGCTTATTGAGAACAATGAATCATCGGATGGACAAGTTGGATTCTCTATCGGAAATGAGAATAGTAACGTAAGCTCTGGTGGACATACCGTAAGAAACAATATAGCTTATGATAATGCCTGGACTGGTATCATTGCTGGTGTTCCATATGCAGCATCTGGTAGCACGATTGATTCTGTTACCATTACAGGAAATACCGTATTCAGAAATGGAGGAGTTACGGATACCTACCTAGGTAATATGGGGGCTTCAGAATTCATTGTTTTGAAGCAGATAAAGAATCTGACAATAGAGAATAATATCTTCTATGCTGCAAATCACGATAAGTTAGTAACATTTGCTTTGCCTTTTGATTCAACATCCTTCATCAACACAATATCATTTGATTACAATATCTATTATACTAATTCAACAGCTTCTCCTGCATTAGGAGTTTTTGACTGGTCTCAGTTAGGTACTGGCTACGACTATTATGGTACGTTTGCCTGGTATCGAGTTAATCGAACGAATCAAGACGCTAATTCGTCGTTTTCTGATCCTGTATTTGAAAGCACGACTTCTGGAAGTGTAGATCTTCGTTTGCAATCAACTTCTGCAGCTATCGATGCGGGGAATCCTTCTTATTCTGTAAGTACTGGAGAAACGGATTTCTTTGGCAATGACCGAATAGCTAATAGTGTGATTGATGCGGGGGCATTTGAGTCAAGCTCTGCAGCAGCTGGTGATGAGGCTGCTACCATTGATGGTATCAAGAGCAGTACAGAAAACTATGTCACGTTACAAACTGGGGTATCTGGATTGTTCAGCAGCATCTACGCTTATGAAGACAATCACTTTGTGTATGTCTATGCAGAGTATTCTGGTACTATGCCTGAATATTCGGTATTTGTAAATACCAATTCAGCAACGGGTTACCAGGAAGTGTGGACAGATAAGGCTGATTATTATGTAGATGGAGCCCAGGATTTATTCAATTACTATACCGGTTCGGGTTCGTGGCCATTCGATCCTGATAATTCAGTGATGACCGTGAAGTTTATTAAAACCGATTCAACGGTAGAAGGTCGTATACCTAAGTATGCTCTAGGAATTGGTGAGACTGGAACGATCGGATTGGGAATTGAGGGTTATAACTCTAGTTGGACGAGTATTGGCTCTATACCGGTTCAGGATGATCCAATGGTGTACCTGACTCTTGATGGTGGTTCAGAGGCGGGAAGCTTATCAATTGATGGTATTAAGAGTCCGGTTGAAGGATATACTGCCCTGGTAACAGGAGTTACGGGTAATGCTTTCAGTAGTGTTTACGGTTTTGTGGATGCAGAATACATCTATGTGTATGCGGATATTGCTAATGATAGCTTGAGAGAATACGATGTTTATATCAATACGAACAGCTCTACTGGTGAGCAATATTTCTGGACAGATAAATCCAATTACTATATTGATGGTAACTACAATCAGTTGAGTGAATACACAGGCTCCGGTAGCTGGCCATTTGTTGAATCATCTAATTCAACTGGTATTGAATTCGTTATGACTCCTTCAGCAATTGAAGGAAAGATTTTGAAGTCTTTGATCGGTGTTGGAAGTTCAGGAACTATTGGTTTGGGGATCGAGGGGCATACGAAGGCTTGGGGTTCAAGTCTTGGAGGAGCACCATCAAATGGTAATAGTATGGTATATCTATCTCTAGCTTATTCTGGATCTAGGGCTGCAGGAGCTGGATTGGAAGAATCCTCATTACCAGCAGAACCTACATTCATGATGTATCCGAATCCGGTTTCTGAAAACCTGAACATTGTTCATGAAATGAAAGATTCAGGCCCAATGAAAGTTAGCGTAATTGGCCTGGATGGGAGGCTTTACTTCCAAAAAGAACTGGAATTGGAATCAGGAGCTTATCAGCATCAAATACCTGTGCATAATTTACCAAAAGGAATTGTACTAGTTCAAGTTCAAACCAAAGAAGAAACAATCACTCAGAAGGTGATTATAAGATAATGTGTTGGCGCACAGTGTTCAATTGTTTTTAAAGTAAAGGCCACCCTGACAAAATCGTCAGGGTGGTTTTTTTATGATTAGGTAGTCGATACGTGAAATCCTTGCGCACTAAGCATCATGCTTAGATGAATTCTGCGTGATACCCCTGGTTGGCTTTCGTATCTGTTTTGTGGCCCTTACGTGTTTTTTTGAATTAAGTATTTCTCTCTCGTTTTCAGAGGGTTATCGTGGCAACTTTGTCTTGTCGCTAAAACACAAAGAAACCATGAAAACTATATTTACAACATTCGCATTAGTAGCATTGACCACAGTAGTATTCGGTCAGGATATATCATTAAATAGTTACGTTGAGCAAACAGAAGTAGGACCTAAAGTAGGAACTTCTGTTGGTTACTATGGCAAATCGGGAATTGAGGTAGGAGGATTTTACCAGAAAGCAGTAGAAGGTACTGCGCCGGAAGGAGCCTCTCCATGGAATTACGAGAAAGAGTTTTACGGAGCATACTTCACATATCCGGTAGTTTCAGGATACTTGTTTGATCTTGGCTTTAATGTAAGAACTGGGGTTAGCAACGATGAGAACTTTGTAATAACACCTAGCATTTTAACAAGCATTTCACCGATCCAACAAATCAAAATCGGAGCTGGATTAGGAGTTCGTGCGATGAGGCCTACAATACAAGGAAGCATTACTATTCGCTTGAACTCAGGAAACAAAGGGGTTTTCCTGGCATCAAAATAATTGGTAGAACTATAAAAACACAAGACAATGATAAGTGCAATAAACTATTCAATCAATCCAGCCATTGTATCACTACTTGCTGATCAGTTTATTGAACCCACTCTTAATACTCCATATGTGAAATATGAAAAGAGAAGCAACTACCTGGTGATCAAAGGAACTTCTACAAGAGACAATATGGATCACTTTTATGACAGAGTGATGGGAGAATTTAAAAGAAATATCAAGAGCAAGAATACAGGTGTGCTGCACCTGAACTTCAAGACATTCAATACCTCTACTGCTAAGGTACTATTTGATCTTTTCAGATACCTGAGAGATGCACAGTATGCGGGACAAAGAGTAGCTATACAATGGGATGTTTATGACTCAGAACCAGAGATGGTGGATACCGCCAGGGATTTCGCAGAGTTATTCGATTTGAAAATCAAGATTAAGTAAGTGTTTACCCTGATTATTCAATAGAATATTTAAAATAAAGTAAAATATTCTAATTGAATAATGTCGAAATAATTCATATTTCTAGAATTATTTGTCAGGGTAACTCTGACAAAGCAAAGCTTTCGTCAGCCCTTTGGGCAAATTATTCTATAACGAATAATTTGGGTTAATATAGTTTCATGGTGATACGGTCAGCCACTTTTGTGGCTGGCTGTTTTTTATTTCAATACTTGATTTTAATCGAACCGATTTCACCTTGCATGTCATGTGCAATCAAGCGGATAATAATTCGGTCTCCTTCTTGTGACCAACCCTTAATGGTGATTCCTGGATTATTAGATTCCAATTCAGACGGCTCGCTTTTGGTCAAGACTGTTAGTTTTTGATCACCATACCAACATAAATCGATCTTTGTTTCCTCTTCCTTATGGGATATTTCCAAAATATTGGAAGTTGTATCATGCCATACGGTATCAGAAATCATATCACTTCCCAGCTCATATTTTAAGAAATACTTTTTCTGAAGAAGCGGAGGTAGGTATAAAAACCCATATCCTTGATCTTCATAATATGCTGCTATTGGCTTGTTGTTCAGAGATGCACTTGTTACGTGTTGATTTACGTTGATCTTGATTTTAAGAACCAGGTTGGAAGGAAAATGTCCATTGTAGACTTTGTCTGGCATTGCCGTGTTATCCAGTTCTAATCCTTCGTCAGTCTGAGTTACCTTGGTGTATTTGTTATACAACCATTGTGAGTGCATTTGAGCTGTGTTTTTTGCACAGTAGCGATCCTCACTTGATTGTACATCCTGATAGTATTGTGTCCATTTGGAAGTGATCTCTTCCTGGCTCTCTTCCGCATTGAAGAGGAGGTTTGGCCAATGTGTTTCGATATAATCTGTTGGTTGCTCTTCTAAAGGAGTGTCTGGTAGTTTACCTGGTGCCGACCAAAGATTGCCATAGTTGTAACGGTTCATTACGTGAACGGAGTGATCAAAGCCACCACCATTTTCCTCCTGAGGTGGATTGCATTCTGGTATTTTGGTAAAATCTGTATTTGCAAATCGAACGCCAAATTCACCGAGAACAGATCCAAGACTATAAGTGCCATCCGGGTTCCAATAATAGCTGTAAGCGCATGGTACGAAGCTTTCCGGGAAGGAATGACCATTCTCCATAGTGATGCCATACTGATTCATGATTCGAATGAAGCATTTCACGTGATTGCGAATTTCCTCTTCCGGCCATGGGTGATCATCTACAGTGTTGTACCACTCGGCCCGTCTGCGTTTGCCCTCTTCCGGCCAAAACTCATGCCCAACACCATGTAAGCCAAACTCAAGGTGGCTGCTAACACCTTTCACGTATTCCATCATTTCCACTTGCAGATCTGAGATGTTTTCTGTGTTGTCCCAGTTCTCACGCATGAAAGTGGTTGTTGGGAAATCTCCAAGGAAATTTTCTCGGTCCATTTCTCCAAGAATGAATAAACCCTGAAGACGCACACCAGCTCTCTTCGCCAGATCAACTACAGCCTTGTAATCGTCCAGGGTCATGTTTCTACTCAAACCGGTTCTATATGGACCATAGCCTTCTTGGCCATCATCGTGTCCTTTCATCCAGCCCAGGTCATCGATGGCAATGGCAAATGGTCTTGGGAATATGATTTTGTTCATGTTAATCAGTTAGTATTTTACCTCTTGGGATAAACTTCAATTAGCAAAGCGTCTTGAAAACTTACCTTCATTCGATTTTTAGACTTGCTTACTTCTCCGATGATCACGTCATTGACATAATCTCTTACAATATAACTCTCGTCCTGTAATCCGCGTAATTCTATTTCTTGATCCCACATCTCTGCATAAAAAGAATAATGTAAGGTGTCACCTTTTAGGATAACGTGAGTTTCTGGAAGGTCATACCCGATATCATAAAGATCTCCCAGGTAGCTCTCTTTGGATAACATTTTCTCATTGTAAAGTCCGAACCATTTTTTCCAAACCAGTTCGTCTTCGGCGGTCAATGCGGGAATAGCTTCATCAGATACTTCATTGGCTTTTGGCCAAACGAATTTAGTGCCCAGAACTGCGCCAACACCGAAGGAGCTTGCAAAATCATTTCCGTTATCACTCAATTCCACATGGTCACCATAGTACGCGGTATTGGGAATCAATGCTTTGTATGTTTTTCCTTTGTGGCGAATTTGCCAGGACGATAAAGGGTCAGAAGAAACGGCCTGATTCATGAAAGGCATATTGAAGAAACTCATGCAGGTGCCACATGGACAGTTTTCTACTACAGCATGTGGTTTAATTTTGAGTGCTTCGTCATAGATTAGTTGAAAGAATTCCGGAAGTCTCTCAGGTGCTTCATTTGGATTCTCTAAACCACTTTCCGGATTGTGATCTGGAGCTACTGCATTCATGTGCTGGCCATCCAATTTTAAGCCATCAAATCCCCAGTCATTCATGAATAGGTTCACTACGTCCTTAGTATGTTCTTTGGTGGCAGAGTTAGTCGGACTCAGGTAATAGGAATCCCACCAGGTGATGTATTGTGGTGACCAGTCCTCGAGATAAAGTCTTGCCTCTGGATGTTCTCTCAAAATTTTACTTCCGGGATCGGCTGCCAATGGGGCCCACCAAAGTTTGGCTTTTAGTCCTGCTTGGTGAATCTGGCCAACGAATTCCTTCATCTGTTGGTCACCATTAGGGAATTTAACAGAATTCACCTGCCAGTCACCCTCAGCGATTTGGTAGCCATCATCCAATACAGCCCATTTGATACCAAACTCCTTCACTTTTGGCAGAGTGCCTAGCACTTCATTTAGATTGAACTTTCTACCATATCCCCAGGCACACCAGATAGATTCAAATGCTGCCGGTTCTGAATCAGGCAACTTAATACCTTGATTTTGCATGAATCCAGAATAGTTGCTCAATCCATTGTAATAATCTCCCTGGTGAATGCCCACAAATGTTGGTAAGGCGTTGATCGTTTCTCCAGGTTTTAGATAAAACGGATATTGAGAATCTTGTTGAATGCTGATGTCAATGTTCTCGGTATATTTCTTTAATTCAGTCGGCAATGAAATGAGTTTAGGAGTCATGGCCGTATGGCCAATAATAATCCCACCATCAGGTCTCCAAATATCCACTACAGGAATGCCTCCACCATAATCAGAGTTGTTCATTCCCATGTAATTTTTTTGATAATATCCTTCTTCTATTGGCTTGATCCAGTCAGCTCGTGCACTGCTCGAACTTCCTTGAAACGCCCAGAATGGCGGGTTGTTGCCTTGATTTAGTATCTGATAGTTATTGGTTTTTAATTCCTTCACCAATACATCTTTTTGAGAGCCGTTGGTGAACGATGTATTGAAGAAAAGCATGTCTGGAACTGAAGTATATTGGATGATTTCGATTCGCTTTTCTATTCCTGTGAGTTCATTAATGCCTTTGAACGTGTATTTTGTTCCTTTTCCAATTTCATCTTCCAAAGGTTCGTTTACATTGGAAACCAGGTTAAATGATTGGATTGATTGATCTCCGATCAGGTACTCTGTGGCTGATAGCTCTGTGAGTTGTTTGGTCTGATCATTTAACGAATTGACTGATGTGAACAAATTATCAGCAACGACAAGCTCAAGATCTCCACTCTGAATGGTCGCAACGATATTGACATTAAGTGGTGATGTACAACTCAATGAAAAAAGCATCAAAAAGCATTCAATCCAATATTTTTTGAGCATTCTCATAATATAGTTTCTTTAACGTTTCATCATTGAGTCCAAACCCATGAAGTGGCCAATGATAATTGAAATAATCCTGCTGGTAGAAGTGTTCGTCTTGTGTTTCTAGAATACGAAACACTATCTCATACATGGTCTTTTGATCACCCATGTCTGTTCCGAAAAGCAATCGATCGCTATACTTTTCATAAAATGTCTGCATATAGCGAGGAATGGGAGCTGTCTCACCAAATCGCGCAGAGATATCTGCATAGAGGTTTGAATACTTATCCAATAGATCTCCAAGTATAGATAAGTCATAGCTGCAGTTGGCGAAATGACATGCAATGAACGTTGTATGAGGGTTTTGCTTAACAGCATTTTCTAATGAAATGATTAATTCCTTGTGATTGAGAGTTTCTGGATCAGATAAATCAACTTTCCATTTATATCCGTTCATTAACCCATCATTTGTGGAGTCTTGTTCATTGTACATCCACATAGGTTCAGCTACATGAATATTTATTGGCATGTTTAATTCCCCACATTTCGCTAGCAAGGGCTGTAGTTTAAGATCGTCGATGTGCATGCCTGGAGCAGGGGATGGAAGTGAATACATGAGTCCTTGGCCTTTGTCGCCGAGCTCACCGACACCTTTTGCTCCAACCTTGTGACATCTAATTAGCTCTTTGATGGCTCGTTTACTCCAATCATCTTTTTGATAATTGGTGAAATCAAAGCCGCACCAAACATCAAAGCGATTATCATATTGACTATAAACCTGATAGAGACTGTCGAACAATGGGCCTGTTGCGTACGTCAGAATGATTGTTTTTTCTACATTGAATTGATCCATGGTTTGTACCCAAAGTTCCAGATCTTTTGACGTAGTAGGGTAGGCATGCGAATGCATGTCTATAACAGGATAGCGTGCTTTGGTAATCTCGGTTTTTGGAATGTTGTAGATGGATTTCGGTCTGTAATTTGCTAATAAAATACTATCTGGAGTTTGAGCCAACGTGGTGAAGCTCATTCCAGATAGTATCCCGATTATCCATCTCCAACTCATTGGAAATTGATCATTCTTAGTTTTTCAGTAACCAATCCTTGTGCTTCACCTGTGGCTTGAGGGAATACTTTTCTCAAATCAATCTCATCATTGTCTGCTAGCACAGCTTGCAGCTTTTTCATGAAGATGTTTTTGATTTCAGTTGCCAGATTGACTTTAGTGATACCTCTTCGAATGGATTCCTGAACCTGATCGTGAGGAATTCCTGAACTACCATGAAGGACCAATGCAGCGGTTGTAGCCTCATTGATTTCAGAAATTAGATCTAGTTGTAACTCTGGTGTTTTGGTGTAAAATCCATGAGCTGATCCAACAGCTACCGCTAACGCATCAATACCAGTTGCTTCAACAAATCTCTTAGCTTCATCAGGTTGAGTGTAAACCATTGCTTGCTCCTGGCCAAGTTTTGCTACATAACCCAATTCTGCCTCTACATTAGCATCAAACTGTTCGGCATACTTGACAATCTCACTAGTGATTTTCACATTTTCTTCAAATGGCTTCTCACTTGCATCAATCATAACTGAGTCGAATCCGGCATCTAAGCATTTTTTTACGAGGTTTACATCACTGCCATGGTCCATGTGTAGCCAAGCTTGAACACCAAACTGAGCTATTGCTGCTTTGGCCATTTTGCTTGCTATTTCAACACCCATATAGTTCAGTGAACTTTCGGATAATTGAAGAATAAGTGCTGAATTCTCGGCCTTAGCAGCACCTAAAACAGCTGCTAAAGTTTCAAAATTGTAAAAATTAGTGGCTAAAAGAGCCTTGCCCTCTTTTTTGTTGAGGGTTAGTTTTTCTTGTAGTTTCATGATTGGTATTAGATATCGTAAGCGAATCGCTTTTGGGCGATTTCTTTGATTTTTTCTATGCTTTCAAATGCTGTAGTACCGCCAGCTTCCGTAGTATTGATGGCTCCGGTTAGGTTGCCAAATTTCAAACACTCATCCAAAGGAAGGTTTTGAATATACTTGAAGATAAATCCTGCATCAAAGCTGTCACCAGCTCCAATCGCATCAATAGCTTCACTGTTTAAGAAGGCTGGTTGTCTCTCAATATTGCCATTTCTGAATAGTGCCGCCCCATTGGTTCCATCCTTCACTACAATTACATTGGCAAACGCTTTTAATGCGTTGATGCCATCTTTCACAGATTTGGTTCTGGTTAGGTGAAGCAGTTCCGTTCTGTTAGGCATGAATACATCTACATAGGGTAGAAGTGCCTCAAGATCAATATTCCATTGTTCCGATGGGTCCCATTGAGGATCCATTGATGTGGTCAATCCAAATTCTTTCGCTCTTTTGAAAAGATCTTTCAAGCCACCTTTCAATGCAGGTTGCATAAAAATGCTGCTGACATGCAAGTGTTTTGCCTCAGTAAGAATATCGTCACGAACTTCTTTGGCACTTAAATGATCCATTGCTCCTGGATAGGTCACATTGGCTCGATCCATGTCATAGTTCATCACAATGGTTGAACCCGTTTGGTATTCTTTAGACCGAATAATGAAGTCGGTTTCAACACCTTTGTTTTTCAAAGAAGTTTCGATGAGATCGGCAAACTGGTCATTTCCGATTTTTCCAAGGAAAGCAACTTTAGCACCCAATGAAGACAGGTTGCTTGCAAAGATTGCAGAACTGCTACCCAAAGTCACCGTCATTTGTTTGGCAAGGATCTCTTTTCCCACTTCAGGAAATCCATCAATGTGATTCAGAATGATGTCTACATTCAATTCACCTACAACCAATACGTCGTGCATAGCTACTTATTTCTTTAAAGGTAAATCGTAAATATTAACACCCTGAACAACCCTCGAGATTGCTCCACTAGAGGAAGGAGCATCAGGTTGTAAGTCTTCGCTGAGAGATTTGAAGAAACCTAGAAGTTGACCAGGAATAATGGATGGAAGCGTTAGAAAATCTTCATCCAATGTCTTGCCATTATCACTAAAGCGAATTTCATAATCCACATCCAAATCAAAGTCTAAACGCTCAGCTATAGCAACCTGGGCTAAGGCTTTTTTACCTTTTTCCATGGCGAAAATCAGGTCGTGCTCATATTGACTAACGTATGATTCATTGGACATCAGGTAAACGATCAGTGTTTCTTCATCAACTACAGCTTTAGGCCCATGTCTGAAACCAAGGAATGATTCGTCTTTGCAGATGATCTCGCCATCTGTTAATTCCTGCAACTTTAAATGAGATTCTGTCGCTGTTCCTAATAAAGGGCCAGATCCAAGAAAGACAGCTCTTTTGAAAGGTAGCGCAGCAATTTCTTTAATAGTTGCCAAATATTTTGTCAGGACTTCTGTTCCATACTCAGAAGCCAACGTGACTTGGTTTTGTAACTCAGCGACTTCATGAAGTCTGGAAACCAAAAGACCTGTCAATAGCATGCCTGAGTAGCTGCTCGTCATTGCCAGGCTTTTATCATTTGTTTCCTTGGGTAAGGTGAAAATATACTTTTCACCTGGTGTATCATATTTCGCTAAATCCCCTTCAGGGTTACAGGTAATGATTAAATGATAGCATTTCTTACTGATTTGATCTGCAAGTACTACTGCAGCTTTACTTTCCGGACTGTTACCGGATCGTGCAAAAGAGACTAACAAGACCGACTGATCTTTTGAAAAGTAATCGTAAGGATGCGAAACTAAATTGGTAGTCGGGATGGCACTCGTACAAGTATACCCAGCTCTATTGAAGGTGCCTACTAAAGACTCTCCAATGTATGCACTTGTTCCAGCTCCAGTTAAAATGATTTTATGAAACTCAGATCCATTCAAAAAGGCTTGAATTTCTTCCTTTTTCTCATTTACGCTTTCCCAAATTTTTTGCCAAACAGCTGGTTGTTGGGCGATTTCTCTAGCGGTATGAATCGCGCCTAAAGACTCAAGGGTTTTGCTGTCTATATCTAAAAAATGCATGTATCTATGTTTCTTATGTAAGCTTATTTAAATCTGATAATTCAAATATAAAAACAATCATTAAACTTTCAAATACTTTCATATTAAGTTTTTTAACTTATGAATAGTTTCATTTTAACTTAATCTTGTTTTAGAAAACTAATATTCTCTATCTTGCTTAAAATGACATTAGGATATGCCTGTAAATAGCCGAACATCCACTGTAAGCCGAAGAAATGAAATCTTAACCTCTATTAATACGGATGGTCAGGTTTATGTAGACGAGTTAAGTGCAAGATTTGGTGTAAGCGAAGTAACAATACGCAATGATCTGGACCAATTGGAGCAAAAAAATCTATTAATTAGAGCTCGCGGTGGTGCTATGAAAATAGAAGGAAGAGTAGGAGTGGACTATAATCTTTCTGAAAAAGACAAGCTTAACTATCAGGAAAAAGTAAGGATAGGAAAGGCCGCCTCCAAACTAATTAAGAGTTCGGAAATTGTTTTAATTGATTCTGGCACTACTACCGTAGAGATGGTGAAGAATCTAGACAACATTGAAGATCTTACGGTAATTACCAACGCGTTAAATATTGCTACGGTGTTAATCAATAATCCAAATGTCAGTTTGACAATCCCAGGAGGTTATTTACGTAAAAACTCACAGTCACTTGTAGGTCCGATGGCCGAAAGAGGGCTTAAGAACTTTTATGTGGACAAGGCATTTTTGGGAGTAGATGGATTTGATACCAAAACTGGGCTATACACTCCGAATATAGAGGAGGCTCATTTGAATGAGCTAATGATAGAAATAGCAAATGAAGTGATCTTGCTTGCAGATAGTAGCAAGTTCAAAAAGAAGAGTTTTGCATTCATTTGTAATATCGACAAGATAGATGTCGTGGTTACCGATGATAAAATCGACGCTGATGATCACAAAAGACTGGAAGATGCGGGAGTAAAAGTGATCATTGCTTGATCACTTTTACTTCAATTATGTTTTGGTCTTCTATTAATTGAATCAGATACATGCCTTTGGAAAGGTCACTAATATCAATCCTGTTATTGTCCGATTGTTTCTTTCGAAGCACACCACTCAAATCATATATATTGATCGATTTATAAGTCTTATTGGTATGAATCGTGTTGCTTGTTGGATTAGGATAAATAAGTGTTTCTTCAAGATTAGTGCTTAATATCAATCCGGTAGATTCACTGATCGATTCTGAATAATCCGATTTTCCAATCTCATTGATAGCGGCTATTTTGTAATAATAAGTTGTTTGATTGGTAAGGTTTTCATCACGAATAAGAGTGGTAGTTGCGTCCACTTCCAACAAGAATTCGAAGTTTACGTCATCCTCTGATCTGACTAATTCATACCCGGTGCAATTTTCACACCTAGACCAGGAAACCACCAATCTTGTTTCAGGAAGATTGGTAGACTTTACTACTTGAAAGTTTTCGGGCAAACTGGCAGGTAGTGTTCGGTAAAGAGTTGGTTTAGAGTCCCGATTTGTTAAGATAATTTCGTTGTTAATCTGAACATACGTTGGTATTGTCTGATTGTCATTCAAGTTACTGAGTAAGTCATAGTCAAAGTTCAATTCCATGCTTTCACCATTACCAAAGCTTATATCAGCATCGACCTTAGACCAGATCGATTCGGTGAATTCATAAAGGCTGCCATCAATTAGTGCATAGTCAAAACCTACGAAAAGATCCGATTCATTATTACCTGTTTCGATGTTGTTGTCCGTGTCTAAATAAATAGCGTACTGAGTGATGGTTCCGTTCAATAATAAATTTAGGTTTTGCGAATCAAAGTATGCGCTCAACGTGATTGGGTTTTCATTGCTTATTGCAGTCACTAGAGGTGGGATTGATAGCCAGTCAGATGAATTTCCATCGGCATTAATAACAGGGTGGCTGTCAGTGTTAGAGATGGTGATTTCATCAGAATAATTACTCTGTGCTCCTCCGTTGGATAACTGATAACGATAGGTATAGGTGGTATTAGCTTCAACATTCGTATCAATGAAGTAATCCTGGTTTCCAGGAATAGATGCAATAATTTCATAACCATTTCCATCATTTCTTTCAATGATTCTTTGATAAGCTTCAGGCTGTCTACCCCAGTAAACGGCAATGTCATTAATACCACCACCGCCATATATGATATCCGCTCCAGGAATTGTAAGGGTTTCGGTTGAGTTGGAGCCAATGAAATATTGTGAACCCATATAGTCCGTAACGTCATTGGTCGGGCTAATATTGATATCAGATAGCAATAGGTTATAACCTAGCTCACTATCCCATACCGACTCATTAGCCATTTGGATAGAATAGGCCGGGTTATTGGTTAGTGACTGGTAGGTGTCTGTTATTTGAAGATAAAGACTGTAATTACCTTCGACAACATTGGCCGGCAGACCCATTTCTAAGTTTAAAGATTGAATTTCACCTAAAGTCCATAGGCGAATGTCTTCTTCGATGGAATAGAAATATTCATCAGCTGTTTCCTGGTTTTTGAGGATAATTCTTAGGTCTTTAGGGTTGTATGGATTGGCAAAACCAACGTTTTGTACGTTTAGATTAAAGGAGAAGGTCCCTTCGGGCTTACTAACTGTAGAGAAATCACCAGAAACAAGTTCATAACGGTAGCCCAGTCTGGTTTCAACCTCATTAAAGCATCCCTGATTTTTCCATTCGTTAAGTACCTGTGTATTGTAATCGATGTTTAAATAGGACCAATGAAATCGTTCCAATTCAGATAAACTGTTGTCACAATCAGAATAAGGTGAAGCAAGGTTGCAGGTCTCGCCACCCATTGGGGTGTAAAGCGTTTCCTTGGCCAGGTAAGGTTTTTCAATGTCTGGGTTGACATACGTACCATAGTCACTGGAGGACGCTACAAAGCAATCATTATGGTGGCCGATTCTGCTGGAATATTGATCAACAAATGCATTCTGTGCTGAGAGTGCCTCTTGCGAATCAAATATGGTCATTTTATACCCTGGAGTTCTTATTTGGACCATTCGGTCGGAGGGGAGGGCGTCCAGTAAGCTGAAGACCAATTGTCGACGGTTTTCCCAGTCCTCATCATCCACCTGGCCTGGGCTATTGGCGAAATGATCAGTGTAGTACCACTCACCCCAGGCACCTACAAAGCCAGCTTGAACCACTTCAATAACATCGGCATTTTCTTTGAAAATTGAGCTTAATTGGTCTATGTGCATTTGTACTACCTCAGGTGTAGCATCATTATAAGGTGCTGTAGATGATGTTGTGTACGCAAATCGAACAATACATTTGATTCCGGCAGCTCTAATCGCCGCAAAATCAGATCGCATATTGGATAAATACTCTGAGGAAATTGGAGTTTCCCGAAATTTCTCAAGATAAAATACTCTAAGAATCTGAGTAATCTGCTCTTCAGTTCTGTAGTTGGTTAATGTGGTTGCGGAGAGCTGAGAATAGTCTCCTGAGTGAGTTTCCGTATGGTGGTAAAGACCTCTTTCTGGATTAGCAATAATTTCAGTGTGACTAGTGTAGGTGATGGATTGCCCTATTACTGCTTGGGTGCTAACAATTATTATGGCTATTAGGCTATTAAAAGCTTTCATATGATCTAACTGAATAACTGGGTTGGCTTATAAAAATAATGTCATGGAATTCCATGACATTATTTTTCTGATAAATTGATGGTTGCTTATGCTTATTTCAAAGTGTATTGAAGTGCTGCGCTAGTTTCTTCTCCATAAGTTCCAGGAGCGTTACCTAACCATGACCAGTCTGTAGTTCCACCATCTGGAGCATCTACGTCAACTATGAAGAACGTGATTGCTTCTGAAGGTATTGCATANTCNGGAAACTCAGATATATTGATTGAAAATTCATATTCCATTGTAGAGCCTGAAACTACTGCATCGTTAATAGTTAAGAAGGTAGCACTTGCGTTATTAGCTACCCAAGCCCATGCAGTTTTGTCATCACCAGCAGTAGCATCATCATAATTTCCAAAGAATAGCTCAGATTCAACTTCTGTCTGATTGATCATGAAACCTTCTAATAGAATGTCATAACCAGGCGTTGTTGGGTACATCCATGAACTAAATCCAGTAGTGGCGTCTTGATCTGAGTTAAGGTATAGATCTATGAATCCGTTAGAAGCGGTGGTTGTTTTCACATAGAAAAATAATTTATCTGTTCCTAAGTTCTCAACTTTCACTTCTAGCATCGATCCAGCTTCTCCATCCGCATAAGATGCAAGTGTTTCTACATCTGCCCAGTCAGCTACGTCGCCATCAATGGTAATATTGATAATCTCCAATACTGCCTCAGATTCATCTACTCCTGAAGTATTGGTTGCTGTAAGCTTAGCAATATAGCTACCGTTAGCCTCGTAGGTGTGTTCTGGAGATTCATCAGTGGACGTGCTGCCATCACCAAAGTCCCATGCGTAGGTCAATTCTTCACCAACAGTCGTGTTAGTAAAGGTCACAGTTTTACCACTGATAGCAGAGGTAAAGCTAGCGTCTGGTGCAGCAATTGGCTCCTCATCTTCGCCACAAGAGATAATGCATAACGAACTAGCTACAAGTCCAAGTAAAAATAGTTTTCGAAAGTTGAAATTTTTCATTGGTTTAGATTTTAAAAGATTACATTCCTTCATTCAATTTTGATCTGTTTTATTAAACAGGTTCCGAAAGTTAACAAAGTTTGAAACGAAAGCAAACGAAATTAAAGAAAAATTTAACCTTATTTTAATCCTTTCGTAATTTCGATTTGCTTTCACTCCCTTTTTCAAGGGTTATTCAGAGATAAGATAGAGTGCAATAGAGGCTGTAATGATGCCGCCGTATAATATAGGTGTAGGCCAGACGCTATACAGTATCAATGACAAGATGATAGTGATTACAGGAGAAAGGCCTGTCAATGGAATTACAATAATTGATTTTCCATAGCGCAATGCATAAACAAGTGTGAGAGCGCCAATAGAATTGAGTAAGTGGATGAAGAAAGCTGAAATGGCACCGGACCATCCATAATTTATCGGTGAGGAGTTTTCAGTCATAAGGTATGCTATCGGTGAGAATAGGTTGGCTGATAATGCCATGTAAAAGAAGATGCTTTCAGCACTCATGGATTCATTAGAGAATTTCATCGTAAATGCCTGTAACCCCCATGCTATGAAAACACTCGCTGCCAAAATTAACCACCAGTAATTATTAGTGGTATCAGCGCTGCTGGAGGTATAGGACAATAAAAAGATAGCAACTAATGCTAATCCGATCCCTAAGCCTTGTTTTTTGGACGCAGATTCTTTTAAGATGATTGTGGAGAGTAATATGGTCAATATTGGATACAGTGAGACAATTGGGAAAATAATATAGGCAGGTCCCTCTCTTAGTGCTTGAAATAAGGCGATTTGTCCTCCAGCACCAGTTAGTCCAACAAGCATGCCTAGTATAATGGATTTAGGGTTTTTATTAAGGTTCCAACCGGAGAAGTGAAGTGCTATCAAGGCGCAAGGAATCATGGTGACTGCCCATACGATATAGCCCATTGTAGCAGGGAATCCATTCTTTTCTGGGAACTCGATCAGAGCTCCCCAGATGCCCCAACTTACGGTGGTAATCAAAGCATAAAGGAGCCAGGACTTTTGAGAAAGGTTTTTCATGTGAGCTTTATAATAATAAGGTGTGGTACTTGTGTTAAATTGAAAGAAAAGATAATTTAAGATTTTATTAAAGAAAGTAATTGAAAGTTAAATAAATATTTATTAATTTGCTTATCACAAAAGAAAAGGAATTGAAAGTTAAATAATTAATTCGAATGACTCATATCTCAAAGTTGTCTTTTAGTTTTATCGCCTTAATGCTTGCTCTTGGAGTTGTGACATCTTTCGCACAGTCCAAAGTAACTGGACAGATTCTGTCAGGCGAGGATAATATGGGTATTCCTGGAGCTACGGTAATGGTAAAGGGAACATCTGCGGGTACTATTACTGATTTGGATGGGAATTACTCCATTGAAGCTAATGGAGATGATGTGCTGATATTTTCTTTCGTCGGCTTTAAATCGGAAGAAGTAGCTATCAACGGTAGATCCACAGTTGATTTTACCATGTCCATTGATATTTCGGAATTGTCAGAGGTAGTTGTGATGGGTTATTCTACTAAGTCACGAAGAGAACTTACTGCTTCGGCTAGTACAATCGGAGATAAGGACTTGGAGAATGTCACTTCTTCTAATGTAGAGAATATGCTTCAGGGTAAAATAGCCGGTGTAAGTGTGACTACCTCTACTGGAGCGCCCGGAGCGGCAGCAGAAATTCGAATTAGAGGTGTCAACTCGCTAACTGCTGATAGAGCACCATTAGTAGTAGTTGATGGAATGATCGGAGGAACTTATCAGCCAAATGATGTCGAATCAGTAACCGTATTGAAGGATGCAGCTGCCACTGCGCTTTATGGATCTTTAGCATCAGGAGGTGTCATGATCGTTACGACTAAAAGTGGATCTAAGAATTCTGAGATTGAATTTTCAGCTACCGTTGGTCAGAAGCAAATAACCACTGGGAACTTCAGCGTCATGAATGGTAAGGATCTCTATGCTTACAATGAAGTTATTTGGGGAGATAATCGAGTCGCTTTCCTGAATCAAAGACCAGAAAGCTTAGAAGATCAGGACTTCAATTGGTTAGATGAAGCTTATCATCCTGGAACACTCCAGAATTATTATGTTGCGGCTAGAGGAGCTGGTGACAAGACAAAATATGCTGTATCTCTTGACTACTACAATGAAGAAGGTACCCTTTTAAATACTGGTTACGAAAGAATCAGTTTTAGGACCAACCTGGATTTTCAGTTAAAAGAAAATATTAGTCTCAAAACCAATTTTGCTGTGGTTAACAGCGAAAGCGATCAGGATTTTTGGGATTGGCGATATGATCCTTTCTTAAATCTACCATGGGATAACCCATACGATGATGAGGGCAATATCAAATACATTGACAATACCACCACACTTACATGGTATGGTCGTGATCGAAGAAATGCACTTCATTCCGCACAATACAACTACAATAATTATAAGTCTCTTGATCTCACTGGAAACATCCTTTTGGGTATTGATCTTACCAATTGGTTGACTCTTGAATCGAGAAATAAAATATCAGTTTCCAATGGAAGAGGTGAGCAGTTTTATGATTCCAGAACCCGTGATGGCAAGGCTGCAAATGGATCAATAAGTACTTCGACCGCTTCTTCTATGGATGTCATCTCCACTTTAATGATCAGAGCTGAAAAGGATTTTGGAAGGCACACGGTTGGAGGGTTTATTGGAACAGAGGGCAACCACTATTATTACGAAGACCTTGGTGCCTCAGCACGTAACATTCCAATAGGATTGAATGTGATTGGAGCGGCATCCGAACCAGTAAGTAGTTACGGAAACAACTTAACAGCAAACCGAACTTCTTTTCTTTCAGAATTCAATTACTCCTATGCAAACAAGTATTTTTTGACAGGTGTATTTAGAGCAGATGCAAGTTCCAAATTTGCCCCAAATTATCGATGGGGTTATTTTCCTGGTGTTTCTGCATCCTGGATTATCTCAGAAGAGGACTTCTTTGAGTCTTCATGGATGACTTATCTCAAATTGAGAGCTAGTTATGGCGAAGTGGGTAATGATAATGTTGGGACTTCCTATTATCCATATTTATCCTTCTACAATTTATCATCCAATTACAATGGTGATCCAGCAGGTTCGATTCCATTATTGGCAGATAGAACAATCACCTGGGAGACGGTTGTCTCTAGAAATATTGGGATTGATTTAGCCGTTTTAGAGCGAATCAATGTTAGCCTGGATTATTATCGCAATGTCACTAAAGACATGTTGCTGGATGTGCAGTTACCACTATCCATAGGTTTTGAAAAGCAGAAACGAAATACAGGAGAGGTCTTGAATCAAGGAGCTGAATTTTCGATTAACGCTGATGTCTTGAAATCTACAAGTGCATTCAGCTGGAATACTGGTTTTAATATTTCCTGGAATACTTCTGAAATTCAGGATCTGGGAGGAGAAGACGCTTTGTTATTCGGTACCAATGCTCGTCAGATATCTCAAGTAGGACAGGCTCTTCGCCAGTGGTACCTTCCAAAATGGCTAGGGGTAGATCCAGATAATGGCGATCCTTTATGGGAAAAGGTCAATCGTGATGAGAATGGCAACGTCGTTTCTAGAGAAGCTACCAACAATTACAATGAAGCGGAATTTCAGGCGGTAGGAGATGTTTTACCAAAATATTATGGTGGTTGGACCAATAGTTTTGGATATAAAGGCATTACACTGAATGTCTTATTGTCTTATCAATATGGGAATAAAGTGTATCACAGTGCCAGACAGCTATTTGATAGTGATGGAGCCTATCCTGAATACAATCAAATGAATTTAATGGATGATTGGAGTAGATGGGAGCAACCAGGTGATGATGCTACACATCCATTGCCTAAAAGAGGAGGTAATCTGCAATCTAATGCAGTGTCATCCAGATACCTTGAAGATGGAGGTTACATTCGCTTAAGAAATGTTTCTTTGGGTTACTCACTTCCAGAAAGTATGATCTCAGCAATGAAACTCCAGTCATTATATATCTCGCTGAGTGCAGATAACTTGTTTACCTGGACTAAATTTTCAGGCCTGGATCCAGAGTCCAGAATTTCTAATACAGCCTATGAACTTCCTGGATTTCAAGATTTTAAATACCCCATTAGTAAACAGTATTTGATCAAATTGACAGCTAAATTTTAATTAAGCAACCATGAAAAAAGTACTTTATAGCCTATTTGTTTTATTGCTGGTTAGTTCTTGTGAATTGGATCAATTGCCAAGTGATGGTATTGTAAGTGAGTCACTCTCCAGTAATTATGAGGGACTTCTGGCAGCTACCAACGGTAACTATGCCATGATGAAAGATTTAGTGGAATATGATAATAAACTGTATACCGCTAATTACTGGATCAGACATCAACATCAGTTGTCCGAATATTCAAGTGATAATGTAATGCTCAGCGGATCTACTACCGATCCATTATTTTATGCATTTACGCGAGATCATTTTGCCTCCATGGAGAATACGAGTTATTTATGGTTTATTTCCTACCGCATTATTAATGGAGCTAATCAAATCATTGCAGCTCTGGGTGATCCTTCGGATGATGATTCACGTCAATTGCTGGGAGAGAATTATTTCTTAAGAGCTTACATGCACCTTGAGTTGTTAAAATTATTTGCTAAACCATATACTGCAGGTAGAGATAACGAAGGGGTTATTCTTAAGGTTAGTGTTGATGCGCCACCAGTGCAAGCGAGAGCAACAGTAGGAGCAGTGTATGACCAGATAGAAGCAGATCTTCTTCTAGCCGAAGAATATATGGGTGGTGGTCGTGGAGCTGCATATGCTTCGAAAGTGGCCGCACAAGCACTTTTAAGTCGTGTTTATTTGCATATGGAACAATGGCAAGACGCTATCGATTATGCCAACGAAGTGATATCCTCTAGTGCACACAGTCTGGAAAATACTGATAATTATGTCTATTCAATGTGGAATAGTCCATCTTCTAGCGAAGCGATTTGGTACGTGGCACAAACGCTTCAGGATGACAAGACACTAGCGGCTATTGGCAGCATGTATCTTACCGATCGAGGGTTAGGTTGGGGGGAAATTTACCCTTCTCAGACCTTGAGAAATTTGATGAATGAATATCCAGAAGATATTCGCAACGATTTTATTCAGCCTGACTATGATACAGATGGAGTTACCATTAAAACTAGAAATGGATACCCTAAATACTTTATTAATAAGTTTTCTTATCAGGATGATGTGGTCACATTAAATTCTCCTCAACTCTTGAGAGTTGGAGAAGTCTATTTGAATAGAGCTGAGGCCTATGCGCATTTAAATGACGTTACCGCAGCACTAGCAGATGTGAATGCAATCAGGGAAAGAGCAGGACTTTCTGGTACGGCACTTTATACCTCTACAGACTTTAAAGGCTTGTCAACGATTCTTGATGTTGTACTGCAAGAAAGAAGAATTGAGCTTGCATGGGAGGGATTCAGAACATTGGATTTGGTTAGGAACCAAAGGAGTATTAATAGAAGTTTCCCTGGAGTGCATCTTGAAGAAGGTGAAACTACACAGGTGATTGCATGGGATGATGCTCGCAATATTTACTACATCCCTTTAAATGAAATATCAAACAACGAGTTAGCGGAGCAAAATCCGTAAATTTTCTTCATACATCTTCATTTGTGTTTCAAGGAATTGTCATCGGGCAATTCCTTTTTTTAGCAGGGTGAATTCAATCTTTTGGGTTAAAATATTCTTTGAAAGTCAAACTAGAGATAAAGATGAAATTGGACACTACTAGATATCTATTGATTGCGTTTATAATTTTCAGTTCTCACTTTCTGTTAGCACAAAAAATCACAGATTCTAAGGTGGTTGTTTCACTCGACAATGAATATTGGTGGGGTGGAGTAGTTCGTGACGGTCATATGATGCCATTTGTTCATGACTATTCAATTAATCTCTATGGCAATAACAAAGGAAATCAAATTCAGCCCCTGCTTTTGTCCAATAAAGGAAGAATTGTCTGGAGTGAGGAACCTATAGCATTCGAAATTAAAGGTGATCATATAACTGTCACGGCTTTTGGAGGTACTATCAATCTGGAGCAATCAGGTGAAAGTTTAAGGAGTGCTTTCCAATTTGCATCAGCAAATTACTTTCCACCTTCCGGTCAAAAACCTGGAGAACTTTTCTTCACTGCACCACAGTATAATACCTGGATTGAGTTAATATATAATCAAAATCAAGATGACGTATTGAGATATGCTAATGGTATAAAGTCAAATGGCTTTAAACCTGGTGTTATCATGATTGATGATAATTGGCAAGAAGATTATGGTAAATGGAATTTTCATCCGGGGAGATTTGCAGATCCCTCTGCAATGATGGATTCACTTCACTCAATGGGTTTTAAGGTGATGATGTGGATTTGTCCGTTTGTTAGTCCTGATTGTGATGTATATCGGGATTTATCTCAGAAGGGGTATTTCATCAAAGAAATGGATTCTGATGAACCATACATGGTTCGATGGTGGAATGGAGTCAGCGCAGTATTGGATTTTACCAATCCGGGAGCTGTTAAGTGGTTTGATGATCAATTGCAGGGGTTGATTGATTCGGTAGGTGTTGATGGGTTCAAGTTTGATGCTGGAGATTCTTATTTCTACACCGATGATATGAAGTCTTATGATCCAGAAGCAACACCAAACGATCATACTTTTGCATTTCAAAAGTTTGGACTTAAGTATCCCTTGAATGAATACCGTGCTAGCTGGAAAATGGGAGGATTACCATTAGCACAGCGATTGCATGATAAAGGACATAATTGGGACGATTTACAAAAACTTATTCCTCAGATTGGTTTGCAGGGGATATTAGGATATCCATTCAACTGTCCTGATATGATCGGAGGAGGAGAGTATGGATCTTTCATTGATCTGGAAAATGTGGATCAGGAATTAATTGTAAGGTCAGCTCAGCTGCACTCCTTGATGGCTATGATGCAGTTTTCTGTGGCGCCATGGAGAGTGTTGGATGAGGAATACCTAATGGCCATTAAATCTGCAGTAGAATTACGAGAAGCGTACTTGGCTAAGATCATGACTTTGGCGGAATTAGCGGCTTCTACAGGAGAGCCAGTGATTAGATTGATGGAATATGTATTTCCAGAGCAGGGGTTTGAGCGAGTTGGTGACCAGTTTATGCTAGGTAATAATATTTTAGTGGCTCCAGTGCTTGTAAAGGCAGCAACAACCAGAATGGTCAAGTTGCCAAAGGGTAAGTGGAAATACAATGGAAAGGTTTATAAAGGTGGAAAGCAAATTACAATACCAGTTTCACTCGATACACTTCCTGTTTTTGAAAAATTATAGCACATCAAATGATGTACTATGAAGATCACTGTCCAAAATNTCAAGATGACTTTTGGAAGCGATACTTCTTGTATCTCATAAAGTTATTTAATCTAGAACCTGCTGAACCTGCTGCTGCTTAGCAAGCACTAGCTGCTGTCAATAAGTTACGAACGCGGCGATTGAGAACCCTGTTAATTTCATCTTGAGATTTGGATTCTTCCACTAATCCCAATTTTTCGGCACACGACAAACAATGGATTGTCACGTGATCTAAATTGGCTATAAATTCATTTCCGGTATGAATTTCCTGCCCGCACGAGTCACAAGTGACATCAATCGGGGCGATTTCTTTGAGTAGGTGAATGCTGTTCATTTTAGTGCTGATTTGATATGTGATATTCAAAATCCACATAAAATCAGATAAATAAACTGACCATAATCAGGAGAGAGGCTGATAAAAGTCATGAAAAATAAAAAAGCCTCGATTTTCGAGGCTTTTAGATATTTTATGATTCTTATTAATTAGCTCGCTTTATCGAATACTAATTTAAAGTCACCTAGTCCACTAACTCTACCTGCAGACAATACAGTAGAGAATTCAATAGTTATTTTGTCATTAGTAGAACTTACTGTAACATCTAAACTTCCATCCTCTAATTCTAGATCGGTAACCTTAATGTTAACGTCTACCGCTGTAATTACTCCTTCATCAGAGATGGTGTAAGTACCACTGTCTACGTATGTAGTAATCTCACCTGAAAGCGAATAACCAGTTTCGCTAAATGTTGCACTAATGCCACTAGCATCAATGGTAAGGTTGGCTAGCTGTGAATTTGCTGCGTCAAGGTTCCATGTTCCAGCGAGATCGTCTAGTAAAATCTCTTTTCCAGAAAGTGGATCTGGCTCATTTTCTCCACAAGAGATCAATCCTGCTGCAAAAATAATGACTAAGGCAAAGGCTAAGTTTTTGAAAATCTTCATGTTAGTTAAAATTTAGTAGTTTTTCAGTTTAATACCTGATAACTTATCTAACTACTAAGGCGATGCTGAAACTTCAGCTAAATAGGATAAGTTAACCTCGGCATTGCAAAGTAATACTATTAATGCAAATGAAGAAGGTCTTAGGCTTGAATTTCATACAAAATACCTCAAATTTGGTACTTCTACTTTGGAAAGGGTATGAATTGATTATTTAGATCCAAAAATTATTTGTGAAAATAGGTGTTATGAAGTTCAATAGTTTGACAGAGGTGAAGTATTTAATTCTATCAATATTGTTATTACTGTTCGTTTCTTGCGATCGAACTGCTAATTCCACTGAGGAGTCTTCCTTAGATACTAAGTCCTCCAACCCTGATGGGATGATTAAAATTGTCGGTGGCGAGTTTATGATGGGAGGTAAGTCGGAGCAGGCCTACCAGGATGAGTTTCCNAGGCATCCCGTGGTTGTCTCCTCTTTCTATATGGACGAAACAGANGTGACCAATTCTCAATTCTTAGAGTTTGTNGAAGCTACAGAGTATGTCACAATAGCCGAGAAGGCTATAGACTGGGAGGAAATAAAAACACAGGTGCCTCCAGGGACACCAAAACCCGCTGACTCCTTACTTGAAGCAGGATCACTAGTGTTTAAAAGCACCAACGGACCTGTTGATCTCAATAATTATTCGCAATGGTGGCAATGGACTATTGGAGCTGCTTGGAGGCATCCGGAGGGTCCAAATAGTTCAATTGAAGGAAAAATGGATCATCCGGTAGTACATGTTGCCTGGGAGGATGCTAAAGCTTATGCCGAATGGGCCGGAAAGCGATTGCCAACGGAGGCAGAGTGGGAGTGGGCGTCCATGGGTGGACAGAGTGATGCTAAATACCCCTGGGGAAATGAAAGTGTGGNAAAAGCGTCTGATAAGGCCAATTTTTGGCAAGGGAAATTCCCTTATCAGAATTATGTTTTAGATGGCTATGAAACTACTGCCCCTGTAAAATCTTTTCCACCAAATGGCTACGGTCTCTATGACATGGCCGGAAATGTATGGGAGTGGTGTNAAGATAAATACGACTTCAATACCTATGCGCAGTATGACTCTGAAAAAGGTGTGAAGGATCCGAGTGGATCAAATGCCTATTATGACCCAAGAGAGCCATATACACCTAAACANGTCATACGAGGAGGTTCTTTTTTGTGCAATGATAGCTACTGTAGTGGATATCGTGTAGCAAGAAGAATGAGCTCGTCTAAAGACTCAGGATTCAACCATACTGGCTTTAGGTGTGTAAAGGATATCTAGCACCTATTTTGTGTTGACAGAAATAAAACTATTTTTGTTTTTTACTAGACCTAGCTAGCTTCATGATATTTCGCACCGCAATCACATTCATGATCTTCGCAATAGGTGTGTCCAATCTTCAGGCACAGCAGCGCTTTGGTATTTCCAGTGATGTAGAAGAAGTTGGTGAGTCGATGGAAGCATACATCAAAGAAAATCACCTGGATGATATTGAAAACATCGTTCATAAGTTTACCGAATCTAAAATCTTTCTGGATTATCTGCTGGAAAAAGGTCATAACATTCCGCATGATTCAATCAAACTACGTCGTAAAGATGTAAGTGTTGGTGGTGATATTGATGTGTTTGTAAAGCACTTTACGGAGCATCAAAACTATACCATGCTCTTAGTTCCCGTGGATATCTATCCATTGTTGATTTATGATACTTTGCTTTTCTCTGTGGTAGAAGTAAGTGATGAATACTTAAATGAAAAGTACTACTACCATGATCTTAAGGATGATTCAGTGAAATCAGCAGTGTTATCCGACCTTAACCATCATATGATAACCAATCACATGTTCGACCAGATCATGGCAGAACAGAAGCAACGAACTGCGGAAGTAGAGGTTAAACTNCATGAGAGTTATATTTCCACNAATTCCATTTCCTTAAACACTCATGACATGACCAGGGATGAGAAGAAGGAGATCATGAAGTCTTGGGGATTAATGAAAAAGTTATTCACCCATAATTTATCCATGAATGTGGAAATGAATATCTACATTTTTGGATTCGATGACATGAATATTGTTCACTATGTGGAAGAGGGGGAAAAGAGTTATAGAATTACCCCCAGAAACATCTTCACAAGACATCATTTTGTGGAAGAGTAAACATAGGTTTCATTAATTCTGTTATGTTCTTATGAAGTGTAGTACTGGCAAAAGACCATATGATTCTGAGCAAATGGCATTGGATGCACTCATTGATTTGAGGGGTAGGAACAATTACCGGGAAAACTCAGGACCAATCAATGTCTATCCATGCGATGATTGTGGGGCATGGCATTTCACCTCAAAAGGAACAGTTCATCCTGAACTCACAAAGAGTGATGTTCAGGATAGGATCAAATCGCAGAAAGAGGCCGATTATTGGGAGAGAAAGCTTAGATTCTAAGACTTATTCGTCTTCGTCACTATCTTCATCATTTCCGCCCATCACTTCATTCAGAGGTTTTAAGTTGGAAGGGATTTGTCCTTCAGGATCATAAGGATATACCTCAAGAATATTGGTCAGCGTAATTGATGGAATATCGTACGGAACCAACATGCTATTAAGGTGCTCTTCTATTCGCTCATATGCTTGCTTTGCATTCGAGGCACTTACAAGTATATAGGTGTTGATTTTTACTTCTTTATCACTGTCTCCATCGACAGTTGCATAAACAACCTTGCTCTTAAACCACTTTTCTGAGTCTTCATGGTTGATAACCTCTGCAATATTGGTTTTGGTGATTTGAGTGACNGTAAACTCACCATGAATGTCTCTTTCACATATTTCGTAAACGCGTGACTCTGCATCTGTGTAGGATACAGCATCTAACAAAAATGTATCAGTTACCTGCTTAACCATCCCATCTTCCAATTCTTTGTTGTGCTTAATCTTACAGGTGTACCAAATTTTCATTGTTGTTTATTTAGAGTGAAAAGTTGAAGGCTGCAAAGATAATTTTCCTTGATTCTTGAGAAAATTTATCGAGAAATTCTTCTCACAATTTTTTTATCGAAATAAAATCTGTGAGACTTGTTGTTTAAATAAAACAACAGAATCTCAAAGCCCTATGCCACATCGCACCCCTCAACTTTTGTGGAATCCCACAGAGCAGTTTAGAAATGATAGCAATATCATGTCTTTCATTAACTGGCTTAAGCTGAAAAAGAACTTACACTTCGATGACTATGATGCCTTATGGGCATGGTCGTGTGATCAGACAAAAGAATTCTGGCAGTTTATTTATGAATATTTTAAAATCATAGATCATGGACAATATCAGTTTATACATGATGATGTACCAATGCCTAATACGAATTGGTTTCAGGGTAGTCTTCTAAATTATGCTGAACATTCATTTAGACATTCTAATACTGATCAACCAGCTATTATATTTCGGAGTGAAAATGGACTTGAAGCAGAAATTTCGTGGTTAGAACTTGAGAGAAGGGTGGCATCTGTCCGTACTTTTTTACTGAACCAAGGTGTGCAGAAAGGGGATCGAATAGTGGCTTACATTCCTAATATTCCAGAAGCTGTAATCGGGTTTCTGGCGGCATGTTCTATAGGGGCAGTGTGGTCAAGTTGTTCGCCAGATTTTGGAGCGTCAAGTGTAATTGATCGATTCAAACAAATCGAACCTAAGGTGTTGATCACTGTGGATGGTTATCATTACCAGGGCAAGGCGCATGATAGAGTTGAGATAGTCCATGAAATACTCGCTGAGCTTAGTACCATTACAACGGTGATTCAAATTCCTGATCTGCATAAGATTTCTTTTGTTGACTATGCAGTGACCTGGGAAGAAGTTCTAGCAGTTGAAGGGACATTAGAATTCACTCCAGTAGATTTCAATCATCCGATATGGGTCCTTTATTCCTCTGGGACCACTGGTCAACCCAAAGCCATTACTCATTCCCATGGAGGAGCTTTATTAGAGCACTTGAAATACATTGCATTTCATAATGATGTCAAGTCTGGTGAACGATATTTCTGGTACACCACCACAGGTTGGATGATGTGGAATTTTGTTCAGGCTACCTTGTTAGCAGGGGCTACAATTGTCCTTTATGATGGTAGTCCGTCTTATCCTAATCTGCAAGTGTTGTGGGAGATGGCTTCTTCTTTAAAAATCAATCATTTCGGAACCAGTGCTCCATTTATAGTGGCGTGTATGAACAAGGAATTGAATCCAATGGAGGAGTTTGATTTAACAAGCTTAAGGTCCATAAGCAGCACGGGATCACCTTTACCTTCAGAAGGTTTTAAATGGATTTATGAANGGGNGAAACAAGAGGTATGGTTGTGCTCAATGAGTGGAGGGACAGATGTTTGTTCTGCCTTTGTTGGTGGTTGTCCATTAGTACCTTTATATGAAGGGGAGATACAGCGACGTGCTTTGGGATGTGCGATGTATGCTTTTGATGATTCTGGAAACGCATTAACCAATGAAGTGGGAGAGATGGTTGTTACTAANCCAATGCCTTCAATGCCTATCTATTTTTGGGGCGACGAAAACAAAGTACGCTACACTGAGTCCTATTTTGAGATGTTTTCGGGTATCTGGAGACATGGAGATTGGCTGGAAGTTACCAATAGAAATACTTTAATAATCAAGGGACGATCTGACGCGACTTTGAATAGGCATGGGATAAGAATTGGTACAGCAGAAATCTACCAGAGTGTTGATAAGGTGAAAGGCATAAAAGATAGTCTAATCGTTAACCTGGAATTGGACGGAGGAAGACACTTTATGCCTCTTTTCGTAATGATGGAGGAGGGAGCAACATTGAGCGAATCCCTTAAAGATCAGATCAATTCCCAATTAACAAATGACTTTTCACGTAGACATGTACCTGACGAGATTGTAGAGGTAAAAGATATCCCCTATACCATCAGTGGTAAAAAGATGGAGGCTCCCATAAAGAAAATACTTTTGGGTAAATCAAGACATTCAGCAGCTAATTTGGGTGCCATGCGTAATCCTAAATCACTCCTGTTTTTTGAGAATTACAAATTCTGATACGTATAGGTATACATCGGTTTTGTCGAAATATGATCTGGTTCAATAAGGAATAGAACCGTATTGTTTAGTTTTATTCGAGATTTTGACCATCCTATGCTAGCCAAGAAATTCCGTATACTCACCATGCATGTGGTGATGCTTTCATTCTCCGTCTTATGCAATGCTCAAGAAGATCAAGCAATTGACAGTTTGCACAAGGAGATAAATAGGTTATCCACCTCTAATCTTCTCGACCTGGTGAAGCTCAACAACGCATTGGCTTGGGAGTATCGAGATGCCCGCCCTGATTCTTCTTTGTACTATGCAAATCAGGCCTTGAGGATATCCAAACAGGAAGGTTTTGAGGATCTAGAGATTCAAAGTATCAATTATATCGGAGTGGCTTATCGTAACCTAAGTAACTTTTCAAAAGCATTTGAAAAGTATCTGGAAGCTTTAAAATTATCCGAAGAAAGAAGCAATGGAGAACAACGAGGTTATTCTTTAATCAACCTTGGAAACCTCTATCTCTTTCAGACCAATTTTCAGGGAGCTATCAAGTATTTTATTCAAGCATTGGATCAGGCACAGTCTTTAGCTGACAAACGTATGGTAGGGTACTGCTTTCTCAACCTGGGAAGGTCCTACAAGGGTATAGCTGAATATGGTCAGGCAGAATTGTACTACAAGCAAGCGATCGATCTTAGAGGAGAGCTTGGAGATGAATATGGGATGTTGGCAGCAGAGATAGATTTAGCTGAAACCTACATGCTCCAGGGAAATACAAAACAGGCAGAACGCTATCACTTAAGTTTAATCGAGCGGATTGATGAGGTTACAAATCCAAGAATGCTTTCTGTGGTATACAATAACATGTCTAAAATCTACCTCTCTAAAAACGAATTGACTAAGGCTAAGGAATTTGCTTTCAAAGCAATAGAAATTACCAGAGATGTAAACAGCAGATATGAGGAAAAGAATGTACTCGAGAATTTAAGTAAGATATATGCCAACGGAAATGAATACGAAAACGCATATGAGACAACCGTTCGTTACAGTGAGTTAAATCAACAGCTTTTTAGTGAAGAGAACATTCGCAGAATTGAGCGTATGAAAAGCCAGTATGAAATGGAGCAGCAAGAGGCTGAAAATGAGTTTTTGAGAAAGCAGGCTGAGCTAAATCAAGAGATTATTTCCAGGCAAAAAATAATTATTACACTGTCTGTCGTGGGAATTGTGCTATTCTTAATCGCTACGCTCGTTTCGGCACGAGCATATCTGGTGAAGAGAAAATTATCGAATAAAATTTCCAAGCAAAAAGATAAAATAGAAGCGGACAAAGAGCTCATCGAGAAGCAGTCGAACAAGCTGCAAGAGTTAGATGCAGCTAAGTCCAGATTCTTTGCCAACGTNAGTCACGATCTCAGATCCCCACTGAGTTTAATCATTGGGAATTTAGAGATGTTGAGAGATGATGAGGATGTGGTGCTAACCCCAGGTGCAATCAAGAATTTAGAAACAGGATATAAGAACTGTAAGCGATTACTTTATTTAACTGATGAAATAAATGATCTGACTAAGCTTGAGGAGGGTAAAATTAACCTGAAGCAGGAAGTGGTAAGATTTGGGACGTACCTTGAGATGTTGACTGAAATGTTTATTGGTACCGCAGAGTATAAAGGAGTCAAGTTAAGCTGCAAAAACTACATAGGAAAAGACACTGCTGCATTTATTGATCCCAGACAATTTGAAAAGATATTTTACAACCTGGTCTCTAATGCAATTAGGCACACATCAAAGGGAGATAAAATAACCATAGAAACTCACGACAATGGTGATAATATCTTGTTTAATGTAATTGACTCTGGTGAGGGTATTCCTTCAGAAAGTCTGGAATATGTTTTTGATCGTTTCTATCAATCAAAGGATAATCAGTATCGAACTAAGGAAGGTCTGGGTATTGGGTTGGCATTGGTGAAGGAATTGGTTGAACTTCATGGCGGAAAGATCAGCGTTGAGAGCACCGTAGGACTTGGTACAAGTTTCAAAATGGTATTTCCTAAAGTGGAAGCTCATGGAGAAGATGCTAATATCGGAACCACGTTTAGTTACGTTAGCGAACGCAAGCATTTGTACGATGAAATTGATCGGGAGGAACGCGCAGGAATTAGCCTGCCTAAGCAGGAAGAAGAAAAAGTTACTATTTTGATAGTAGATGATCACCCTGAGATTAGGTATCATATACGTCAAATACTAGAGGATGATTATCATGTTGTGGAAGCTGCTCACGGAATTGAAGCATTGGAGTTGTTGAAACATCATGAAGTGGCCTTGATTATTTCAGACTTAATGATGCCATGGATGGATGGCTTTGAATTAATTGAAGCCTTGAAGTCCAGCGATGAATATAGTAAGATACCTGTGCTGGTAGTGTCGGCCAGAATATCCGATGGAGATCAGGAAAAGGTATTGTACAAAGGGATAAATGATTACCTACAAAAGCCTTTTCAAAAGAAGGAGTTGCAGTTGAGAATTAATAATCTTCTTGAAACTAAGCGCAATTATACGTCAGGAGAGGAGAATGATACCTTCTCTAAATTATTTGATAAGTCGAGTCTTGATGCCGTAGAGAAAGATATTCTTTCTAAGCTGGATCAGGTCGTGATGGAGAGAATTGATGATGAAAACCTGTCTGTTTTTGATTTGGCAAATGCTATGGCAGCTAGTGAGCGCCAGGTCTATCGTTTAGTGAAGAAGTTGACTGGAATGACTCCTTTTGAATATGTCGCTGAAATCCGGATGAAGTATGTGGATTACCTTATCAGAAAAAATAAAGTAAAAAATGCTTCAGAAGCNGCTAGAAGCATAGGTTTAAAGAATGTAACTGCTTTCAGTAAGCAGTATGAGAANAAGTTTGGNGTTAAGCCAAATGACGTCTTACGAACAGAAGCTTAGTAATTAATACTTAGCTTCTGTGTATGCAATCTCTGCTAATTGAGCCTGGTAAAAAGACTCAAAATAACTATTTCTAACAGCAGGATCACCAATGAAAACATCTTGATGATTAGGGAATTGATTGCTTTTTTTACTATTCAGTAGCTTATCAAGTCCTTTCGAAATTTTATTTTCTCTATCTAGCATCATATCAATATCAATAATAAATGAATTGATCATTAGAGCTCGATTTAGCCCTCTTTACCATTCTCATTCCTAAAACAGAGAATAGTATTGTGATCATAAAAACAGCTAGTTTTTTAAACATATCACACGAAAGGCAACCAATATTTAGTATACCCCTAAAGGAATTTCAAATTTTATTGAATTATTTTTATTCCAGAGGTTTGAATAGAAGCAGTCCCCCAGTAGCCGAGTACCGTTTTATTTGAATTAAGGTAGAAAAGATTTCCTCGAATAGGGCTGGGTGTTGCCGTGATAGAGGTGCCACTAGAAGAGGTTTGAGTTTTTAGGACTCTTAAAAAATCATATCCAGATTTCGGGATTTCATGGAGTTGTAAAGAGATCGAGTCATTTTCAAAGAACTCAAAAGAGGTGAATTCATTTTCGAATTTTGGAGTGTTTCCATCAAAAAAACGATCTGTCATCAGAATAATGTCCTCTGATGTATTGAAAAGGGTGTCATTTCGGTAGATTTTCCATCGATAGTAATTGTTTTGGTCGGCTTCATCTTCAATCTGAGGTATTGGATAATACACGCGTTCTATGATGTTGGCATTGGTTTCGGATTGTCGTTCGTAAAAGTCATACGTCAATGTATCAATCATGGGGGCGATGTGCATCAATTCAGCAGTGGATGTAATGATCTCTTCATTTGAAAGTTCTATTCTCAAAGTATAATAGACACCAGATAATCCATTGTATTTGGTTGGAGATCTATAGACACCTCTGCCACTGTAAACCAATTCTAAAGCATCTCCGTTATTTCCAGATATGGTTATTGAGGCATCATCAGGGTAATTTGTTGTATTGCTACCTAGAAGTGGCTGTGTGTAGCTTAATTTAACTACCTGAAAGGTATCAATNTCAGTAAGCCATCCTTCTACGACTANTTGTCGCTCTGAANTCGAATCTTCAAAATTATCATTACACGAAGTAAGCGTGAATAGGGTCAATATGAAGATAAGGTGCTTCAAAATCTAAAATGGTAGGTTACTGATGGCACTATTGAGTCAAAAATGGAATAAGGAATTACCTCAGTCTCACCTAATTCATTTGTGTCATAAACATATGAATAGACATTCTTCCTTCCATATACGTTGTAAATGGTCAGGGTCCAGTAGTCTGTGAATTTTTTGAGTGTCCCATCCGGTCTAATGTTTTTTGTATGCCATTTGACTGATAAATCTAATCGGTGATAGTCCGGCAGTCTGTTTTGATTTCTGAAATCATATTGTGGAACCTGTATACCTTCGTAATTGTATGTAGCTACTGGTAGGGTATAAGGTCTTCCCGAGTTGTAGTTGAAGGTAAAAGAGGTGAATAATCTTTTTGAGAATTCGTATATACCAACAAATGAAATATCATGTTTTCTGTCAAAATTGGAGGGATAGTAGTGACCGTTGTTAATTGGTTCAAATAGGTTATTTACTTTAATTTCGGACCTGGACAGGGTATAACTTAACCAACCAGTTAGTTTGCCTTGATTTTTCTTTAAAAAGAATTCTACGCCGTAATTCCTTCCAAAACCACTTATGAGTTCTGTTTCTGGGTTATTATTGAATAGAAGATCTGCACCATTTTTATACTGAACTAGATTATCCAGAGTTTTGTAGTAAGCATCTATGAAGGCTTCATAGTTGTTGTTTTTAAAATTAAAGAAAAGCCCTGTTGAGTAGTGTCTGGAGATAGTTGGAGAAACGTGCTCATCACTAAGTTTCCAGATATCCGTGGGAGTTGGCGTTACTGTGTTTGAAATCAGATGTAGGTATTGATAGGTTTTGGAGTAGCTTATTTTCGTACTGATACTTTTAGTCCATTGATAGACGAATGATGCTCGCGGTTCCAAACCGGTGAATTGCTTTCTGATCTCATATTTATCGTAGGAGACGGTGTCGATTATGGTCTCATCAGATTTTGACTTGCCATCTTCATAGGTGTAAACTTCCCCTTGACTGAAATTCAAAAGAGTAGACAATCTAGCTCCATAAGAGAATTTGATTTTCTCAAAATCTCCTTCATGTGCGATATAAACGGCTGACTCTGCACCATATTCCGCATCCAAGATTAACGTATCTGCTGATGAGTTTTCATCAAAAGGGATACGCTCACCAGGTTGCAGACTGTGAATAATGCTACTACTACCGAAATTTAATTCATTATGATTGTTTATAACATAGATCCAATCAGACTTGAGTGTGTGATCAATAATATTGGATTTTCCAATAAAACTGGCAGCTTCTCTTGGTTGGGTGATTTTGTAATTGTATTGGCTATATATACCTGAGAAATTGGCAAATACTCTTTGTCCAAAAAGATGATTCCATCTCAAGGATAAGTTCCTATTACCCCAGATTCTATCCGTCTCGAAAACGTTGGTACTCCGATCATTTCCAAGATACCCGGACACATAAAAGGTGTTCTTTGGATTAATTTTCCAATTCGTTTTAAGGTTAAAATCATGNAAATAGTTGGTGGAGTTTTCATCTAGAGTGAGGTCAAATAGCGACTGTCTTGCTGATAGTATAAATGAGCTCACCTCTTTTTTGAGAGGACCTTCAGCAATTAATCTTGCTGATACAATACCTATACCCCCAGTTAGATGAAAAGACTCATAATTTCCTTCTTTTTGATGTATGGTCATTACTGCCGAAGCACGACCTCCATACGAAGGAGGGATGTAACCCTTCATTACCTCTATTTTATTAACGGCTTCAGGGTTGAATATAGATATCATACCATAGAGATGATTGGGGTTGTACACCGTAGCCTCATCTAGAAGTATTAAATTTTGATCAACGCTTCCACCCCTTACACTCAAGCCATTCGCGTCTTCTCCAAGTGTGTTGATGCCAGGAAGTAGTGTTGCTCCCTGCAAAACATCTACCTCTCCAAGAAAGTATGGAAGTTGACCTTTAGTGTTGAGATTGATCGTGTTTACACCAGGAATAGTGCTCTCTATATTCAGATTGGGTTCATATGCGGAAACAACCACTTCATTCAGTTCTTCTATTCTTGGGGTGATTGCATAATCTTTNTTNTCAGAGGTAGATTCAATGAATAAAGTATCCGTGTAAGGCTCGTAACCGATGTAATTGATTCTTATTATATGTTCACCAGGGGGCATTTTTAAGGAATAATATCCATAATGATTGGATGTAACTCCTGCATTTAGATCTAAGGCAAAAATGCTGGCTCCGATTAAAACTTCTCCTGAAGTATTATCGGTGATGATACCTTTCAGTGAATATTGAATTTGTGGTAGATAGGAAATGACATAAGCATTGCCTTTTTGCGTAACGGTTATTCCACTTTCTCTAACCAGGATATCCAATAGCTCATCAACTTCCAGTGATTTCTTAGTGATCTTGATTGGGGTTTTAGGAAGTTTGTCATTGCTGTAAGCGATGATTACTCCCTCGGATCGTAGGATTTCTAATAACTGAGAGGGAAAGTAAGTGCCTCTTCCAACTTCTATTGAAGTGGTTTGAGCAGTAGATCCAATGCAAAAAAGCATTAGCATTAACCCTAAGAAAATCCCTTTCTGGTTATTAGGCATCAATCACAATACGAATTTCAGTTCAATTCGGCTGGTTATTGACACAAAAATATGAGGTTATTAGCAACCTTTTCCAGAAACGGAAATCTTATTGCTTGATTTTTTGTATTTGGCGTTGAGAATTTGAGAGATGGTATCAATCACTTCATCCAGTGATTGCTTCTTGAATTCCGCGGTTACCCTACATTCTAACAGTGCCTTGGAGACACGAATTTCAATGTTGTAATAATCTTCTAAAAGAGGGATAATTTCCTTAAGTGGCTGATCTTCAAATTGGAATTCTCCAGATCTCCATGATTGAGCATTGGCAGATTTGTTTTCTGAAATCTGTAGGAAGTTATCTTTCAAAACAGCAGATTGTCCCTTTACAAGTTTCGTAGATTTCATTCCATTGGAGATGGAAACAATACCAGAATACACCTGAACAAAAAGTTCATCATTTCTACTGTCAACATCAAAACTTGTCCCAATTACCTCTACACTTCCGTATTTGGTTTTGATATTGAAACTAGCGCCTTTTTTAACGTCGAAATATGCCCTTCCCTTTAAATTCAGTGTGCGGTTATCTAAGAAATCATCTTCATCAAGTGAAATGGTTCCCTTACGATCAAGAGCTACAAAGGAGCCATCGGGTAATTGATAATTAGAAACTGTCTGTTTCGCAGTAAGATTCTTCAATTCATTGGGTGACGAATATTGAAGGAAAACTACGACTCCAAGCGTAAATGCCATTACCAGTATAGCAGCGAATTTCCAATAAACTTGGTATGCTTTAGCCTTTGGATGTATTTGATTTTTCACCTTATTCCAGGCAGCATCCGTATTGATTGGGGTATCAAATTCACTTAACTCATAGAATAAGTCAAACTCAGGGTCTCCTGTGTTTTCTTTACTCATTGAGTAATTTTTTTGGCTATATTTTTCAAACCATTTGGTGGTCATGTCGTTTAAAAGGCAACTAATATTTTGGGTACCCCTAAGTTCATTATAAATTATTTTATTCTGTACTCTTTTAGTTCCTCACTGAGAGATTCTTTTAGTTTTTTCAAGGCAATACTCATTTGGTTTTCTACTGTTTTAACAGAGATTTCTAGGTCTTCAGCAATCTCTGCGTACGTTAACCCACCATATCTACTTAAAACAAAAATATTTCTACATTTCTCTGGGAGCTGATCAATTGCATATTGGATTTTCTTTTTTAATAACTCAGTATCATCAGTAGTCATGCCGGACGATGTAAAAGAGCTGATCTGCTCCAGATCGGTAGTGGATTGCAGTTTTGGAAGCTCCAATTTGATATAATTAATGCATTTGTTCTTTACTGAGGAATAAATATATGCTTTGAGAGAGGTGTTCAAGTTTATTTGATGTCTTTTTTCCCAGATATACATCAATACTTCCTGAGCTATTTCCTCACCAATAGTTAAATCACGTACGATACTTGCAGCATACCTTGAGATTCCTGGATAATGAAACTTGAAAATCTGCTCATAGGCTGCCAGATCTCCATTCTTTACTTTTTCATAAAGCGCATTATCGTCAATCGGTTTCATCAATTTTCCTGTGAGGCAGTAAGTGCGTCAATGACTCTCAGATATACATACAGAGAATGGTTGTAAATGATATGGCTGTAAGGATTATTGCCCATTACGGCAACAATCAGGTTCTGATCTGGTACCAGGTAAATACTTTGACCTCTATAGCCACTGAATATATACCCTTGATTCTCTTGTTGATAATTAGCGTTAAATTGATCGGAGAAGATCCACCAATAATAGCCCAGGTCGTAACCTGTGTCAAACGGCTTTTGTAAGGTAAGGCAATCAAGAATCCAATCACGGTTAATCACTCTTCTCCTGTCACTCCATCTTCCTTCCTGCTGCGTCAAATAGCCAAGCCTCATGAAATCAAGAGTAGATATTTTTAATCCTGTCATCAAGTCCAGTGTACCTGATGGATCATAAGCCCACTCATAATTAGTAATACCAATTGGGGAAAAAAGGTTCTCTGCAATAAATTCCTCCAGTGTTTCATTTACAAGAATATTGCTGAAAATTTTTGACAGAATAAGTGCGCTACCACTATTCAATACAAGTCTCAGACCTGGTTGTGCTTCTTGTCTCTTACTCAGTACGTAACCCGCCCAATCGCTAACCAACTTCATTTGATAAAAGTCACTTGACGTTTGTTCGGTGTTTTCGGTGTATTCATTCCAGGGAACGCCCATAGTGTTAGTCAACAGATGTCTGAAGGTTATTTCTTGTTTGGACGGATCAGCAGTGAAAATATTTTGATACTCTGGTAAAAAGTTAAAAATTGGAACATCTACATCAGCGATATATCCTTGATCGATGAATATTCCAAGTAGTAAGGAGGCTACCAGGCTAGTTGATCTTCCAATTTCATGAAGTGTATGACGATTTCCTCCATTATAGTAGTTTTCGTAAACCAGCTTGTCATTTTTTACAATGACTAGTCCTTCGATTTGCGCAAAATTGTTGGCCTCAATTAGGTCGTTAAGATTACGGAGCTGTAGATCGCTTAAGCCAGTGGAGCTAGGTATGTCATAATCCCATGAATCTTGATCAGGGGGTAGCTCCTTGCTTACATAGCATGACGAGCAAATAAGGCTCAATACAATTACTTTTGATAAATACCGCATCTCAATCCTATTCCAATTGTTAGTCCACTGAAATCCTGCTCCTCTAGCTTTGCAAGCTTCAGGNCGTTCATCTTTTTATAGCCTGCTTGAATAAATAGTTTNGCGTAAGGTATTGGTGAATAAAAAGCTAGTAGTTCTGGATGAAACATTCTGAATTCATCTCTAATGAAATTTTCTCCATTCTGATCATTCTGCCAGACTACATCGCCCAAACCATAGTTGCACCGCATCTGTAATTCGACAAATCGTGTTTGTAAAACCCTTACTCCAAGGTTGGCAGCACCATATCGATAAGCGATGGTAAACTGATTTGGAAATACTAAATAACTCGTAATAGTTCCTTTGAAATCGTGTACACCGAATCCCGCAAACAAAGCTTTATATTGGATTCCAAGCTCCAGATTAGTCATTGGCCTGAAGCTGTTTAGTATGGGAGTTATTTCTACACCTACTTGCCCAAACACACCTGATTCAAAAGTGATTATTGGTTTTTTGACCTCAATGATTGTGTCAGAGGGGATGATCGTACTGTCCTGGGTGATTTCCTGTGCTTTCAAATGAGTGAAAGCAACAAAGCATACCACGCCTAGTAGGAGTTTTTTCATTTAGTAAACTTAGTATATAAGAAATTTTTCAACGCACATGCAACCTTATTAATTTGCTAGAGTCATTGAGTTGAATTTTGACTTGAAGCCTTGGAAAATAGTACGATAAATATTCATGCAGAGTTAATTGCCCGCTGTAGGGACAGAGATCAAATTGCTCAGTATGAGATATATCAACTGTATAGTAAGGCGATGTTTAATACTGCCTTGCGCATATGTGCCTTGCAAGAAGAAGCTGAGGACGTACTACAAGAGTCTTTTTTAAGTGCGTTCAGAAACATTGACTCCTATAGAGAAGATGCAACTTTTGGTGCCTGGCTAAAGAGAATTGTGGTGAACAAGGCCATTACNAGTCTCAGAAAAAGCCAGAAAGAAGCATTGATGATTGAGGAAGTGGAGGAGTATCAGTCTTTAGAAAATTCTTCGGTCAATATTTCTGAGCTTAGTGTGGACCGGGTAAAATATGCCATGATGGATCTTCCAAAGGGGTTTAGAAGTGTGCTCTCGCTCTATCTATTTGAAGGCTATGATCACAAAGAAATTTCTGAGATACTTGGAATCACTGAATCGACTTCTAAAAGTCAGTACAAACGGGCTAAAGACAAGCTCAAGCAAATTCTACAAAAGGAGGTGAATTATGGATGAGTTAGAAAGATTTATTCAACAGAATAGACAACAATTTGATGCTGATATTCCATCTGACAAGGTATGGAAAGGGGTTCAGCATCAAAGTCAGAAGCAAGACCGCTGGATCGGGATGTGGAAGGTGGCGGCAGTGTTATTATTGATATCAACTGCCTATCTGATTGTGGATAAANGCATGACTACTGCAGATAATAATTCAGTGTCTATGGAGTCTGATTTTAAACAAGTTGAGCAGTATTATGGTCAATTGATCGCACAGAAAAAAAGTGAAATAGCCGAGTATGGCCAAACAGAGTTGAGCACAGAGTTTTTGGTAGAGATAGAGCGACTTGATCAAATGTATGCGCAGCTCAAAAAGACTTACAAAAGTCAAAATTCAAGTGAAATGGTNTCAGATATGATGATCAAAAACCTACAAATGAGAATTGAAATTCTCACCAGACAGGTTGAAATTTTAAATGGATTAAAGAATCAAGAAAATGAAAGCAACGAACATATTGAGATTTAACCTGGTCATGCTATTTGTACTGGGGATACAGGTGGCATTCGCCGCCACTCTTGAAGAAAAGAAGGAAGTGATCAATAAAAGCTATGCAGTGACTTCTTCTACCATATTGAAGGTGTCCAATCAATTTGGAGAGGTACACCTGGAGAAATGGGATAAGCAGGAGCTAAAGGTGAAAATAGAGATTATAGCCAATGGCAAAACCGCTGAAAGAGCGCAGAAGATTCTGGATAAGATTAGTGTGGATATTAGTGAGGGTAGTTCGATCACATTTGATACTGAGTTATCTGGAAATATGAATAATAAGAGTGATGAGAGCTTTGAAATCAATTATTGGATCAATTTTCCTGCAGCCAATAAAATAGACATTGAGAATAAGTTTGGAGATACTTACATCGATGATTGGGTAGGGGATGCAGAATTAGAAATTGCCTATGGAAGCTTAAAGACTATGGGNTTTGTAGGGTTTTTAGATCTTGAACTGTCGTTTGGNCATGGATCAATTGGTAACCTAAATAATGCTGAAGTAGAGGTCAAGTATAGTGATCTTAAAATTGAGAAAGCCGTGAATATGGAAATGGAGCAGCAGTTCTCAGATGTTGAAATTGGAAGTGTTGGGATCATTGAGCTGGAGAGTAAGTATGGTGACGTGGAAATTGGAGAGGTTGATGAAATTGAATCAGATGCACAGTATTCTGGATTTACCATAGAAAAGCTGAATAAGAAATTATATCTGGAAGCTAGCTATGTATCTGATTTTGAAATTGATGAGCTCGATAGGGATTTCACTAAAGTGGAGATATATGGTAAGTTTAGTTCTTATACAATCAGGTTGCAACCCGACACTAATGCTGAGTTGGAAGGTGAATTCTCTTTTGCTAACATGAGTTCATCAAGTGATCAGGTAGATATCTATTACAAGGTAAAAGACTCTAATAAGAATGAATACAAGGCTAAGATTGGCAAAGGTGATCCCGGTAAACGAATCATAGTCCAGTCAAGCTATGGTGACCTAAGGATCAAATAATTAATAAAAAGGCCTCTTCAAGAGGCCTTTATTAGTACAATCCTGAAAGTTCAAATTTTTCTTTTTTCGAGTCCAGTATCTTACCCTTCTCGCATTTAAGAACTCTTGCTGGAAACTGTGTGATGAAATGGTGATTGTGAGTAGCCATAATCACTGCAGTTCCACTTTTGTTAATTTCCAAAAACAACTTCATGATCCCTTCGGATACTTCAGGATCCAGGTTTCCAGTTGGCTCATCAGCAAATAANATTTGTGGCTCATTNAGCAATGCCCTGGCGATAACCACTCGTTGCTGTTCTCCACCGCTGAGTTGATGAGGCATTTTGTTGCTCACGGCACCAAGTCCAACTCTCATTAGAACTTCAGCCAGACGACTCTTCATTTTTGCTTTGTCTTTCCAACCTGTGGCTTTCATGACAAAGTTTAAGTTATCGGCTACACTGCGATCGTAGAATAGCTCAAAATCCTGAAATACAATCCCGATTTTCCTTCTTAAAAAAGGTACTTCAGCAGGTTTTATTCCCCTTATGTCATAACCAACTACTTTGATATCTCCCAGTCTCAGAGGAAGATCTCCATACAAGGTTTTCAAAAGGGATGATTTGCCACTTCCTGTTCGACCAACCAGATAAACGAATTCGCCTTTTTCGATTTCTACATCAAGCTCACTGAGCACTGTTGCATGATCTTGAAATATGGTGGCGTTTGTTATTTTTAAAACTGGTTCTTCTGAAAATGACATCTTATAACTCTAGTTTTTGAAGTTTGCCAAAAGGTAAAGAGTCTATCACTTTTTTGAGTTCTTCCTCTTTACCCTCCAGTCCAAATTTTTCAAGCTTTTGCAATGGTCTATCAGCTCTAAAATAAGCGATCAATACAAACTTTTCGTCACGCAACTGTATATAATCAGGGATTTTAGCTTTCCCTTTCACTTTGATGATGTACATATCAGAGTATGTGGTTTGTAACATCAACTAATAGATCTGCTTATTGGTTACCTTTTTTATAATCTGCTAAGAATTTTTCTAGCCCGCTATCAGTTAATGGATGCTTTAGAAGTCCTGTGATAACAGAAAGTGGACATGTGGCAACATCTGCTCCAATCTCAGCACACTGGATCAAATGCATGTTGTGACGAATAGATGCTGCAAGAATCTCTGTCTCGAACTCGTAATTGTCAAAAATCTGAACGATTTGTTCAATCAATGTTAGTCCATCAGAACCAATATCATCTAGTCTTCCNATAAAAGGAGAGATGTAAGTAGCTCCNGCTTTTGCTGCNAGTATTGCCTGNCCAGCATTGAANATCANNGTNCAGTTAGTTCTAATGCCTTCATCAGATAATGCCTTAATGGTTTTTACTCCATCTTTAATCATCGGCACTTTCACCACGATTTTGTCATCGATTGCAGCCAGTTTTTTTCCTTCGGCAAGCATCGCTTCAAATTCTGTAGAAATCACCTCAGCGCTCACATTGTCATCAACAATGTCGCAGATGTCCTTATAATGTTTTAGAATATTAGCTTCACCAGTTATGCCTTCTTTGGCCATTAATGAAGGGTTGGTAGTTACACCATCCAATACGCCCATGTCGTAGGCTTCTCTTATTTCGTCTAGATTAGCTGTATCAATAAAGAATTTCATATTGTAAAGGGATTTAGAGATGTAAATGTGGGGTAAAAAGGGGATAATAAAAAAGGCAAACGAAATGTCGCACCGCTACAACCGCTTACCCTTGCTACCTTCCGGTCCTGGGGGATTCAGCAGGAGCTGGTCGCATCCGTTTGCCGAGGTGCAAAGGTAGTAAAGAAAGTGACTTGGAAGAAATTATAATTCAGAAATTGATCTGAATTCGTCATTATAACTTTCGTAGTTATCCTCATCTTCCTCAAGATCAATTAGTTCTCCTGAGTCATTGAAATAGGATTTGTCTAAAACATCGTCTAGTTCACAAAAGTCGTCCTGTAGGGAATCATCATCAAGTTTTTCCATTAGGGCCTTTCTGGTTGGTTTTATAGCAAAATTAGAAGCCTTCCAAAGAAGAATGAAATCATTCTGATTAAATGATAATTATCGCAAGATTAAAAATCCTACACTTATCGGTTTTATTCGATAAGCTTTTGACTGATTGAATTTCTAATTGCTGTTGCATGTTTTACTTTTGTGCTAACAGCGAGGTGAAGTCTTTGCTATAGTTTGGGTTTAACCTTGCGCAATGTTTCATTTCTAAACGTATATAATTATGGGTAAAGGAGACGTTAAAACTAAAAAAGGTAAAATTTCAAATGGTTCTTATGGAGTGAAGCGACCAAAAAAGGCAACTCCGAAGAAGGCAGTTTCAACCAAGAAAAAGTAAAATAACCTATTGAGGGTATTTGGATGAGAATATATGTAGGGATCGTATTGTTGGTGATTTCAAGTGCCCTCAATGCACAAGAAAGAAAAGGCGTCAAAGGGTACATAGGTTTGAGTGGTGGTGGACACTTTCAGTCGGCTTACATTGAGCATACCTTATATAATACCTTTATAAATACTGGATTTGATCCTGGGTATCATGGAGGTTTAATGTTCAAACTCTTTACCAACCAATCCCATACTTCATTTCTGAATGCAGGTTTACAGAGTGGATTGCAGTTTGAAACCAAAGGTTGGAGGCAAACCTTCGACACAGATGAACCTACCTACCACGTACAAATGGATTATTTGACTTTACCCATTGAGGCAGTAATCTATGGAGGTAAGCGCAAGACTAAAGTTTTTGCCTCCATCGGTATGTTTTTGGAGCAGTTAATTAATGTNGATAAAGATCCGGATCCTAATACTGATAATATTGGCAGTCAGGAATTCTTCACGTATGAAGAAGGACGTGACAAGAAGTTTGGATATGGCGTTCGGGTTTCTGTAGGTATCCATCGAGATTTTTCATTTGGTGCTCTTCATTTGGATGGCTTCATTTCCTACAGTGCCAGCAGTTTTATTAAGACGGAAGAGTTTTCCGAAAGACTACCTGATTTGACTAATCATTATTTAGGAGGATTTACTTTGGCATACTTAATCCCATTCGGCAAAATGGAATTTTCGAGGTAATTTTATTGGGAACATTAATCCAATAAGATGAGACGTTTCGGATTCCTAAAGTATCTGAGTGTTTTTACCCTTCCAGCTCTAGCGTATTTTTCCTTCACCCATCATGGCTGGTTTACACTTTTACCTGTAGCAGAAGCTTTTGTATTAATTCCTATGGTTGAACTGGCTTTTAAGCCCAACCCAAAGAATCATTCCGAGGAGGAAGAATTGAAGCTTTTGNCTAATAAGTGGTTTGATGTGGTGGTGTATCTAGTGGTTCCAGTGCAATTCTTATGCTTGTGGTACTTTTTGATCTCCATGCAAGAGTCAGACCTCTCATTGCTCACTATTATCGGCAGAGTTTCAGCAATGGGTTTGTTGTGTGGTGTAATGGGGATTAATGTAGCTCATGAGCTTGGGCACCGTAAAAAGAAATCGGAGAGATTCTTAGCCAAAATGTTGCTGATGACCTCCCTATACATGCACTTCTATGTTGAGCACAACAGGGGACATCACAAGAATGTATCAACCAAAGACGATCCTTCTTCTGCACGGTTTGGAGAAACACTTTATGGATTCTGGTTTCGATCAGTTTTTACAACATACATCTCTGCCTGGCATCTTGAATTTGTCCGATTGAAAAAGAGAGGAATTGGGAAACTTTCCTTGCACAATGAGATGTTACAATTTCAGGTTATACAGTTAGCTTTCGTTTTTTTGATATACTGGTTGTTTGGATGGCCTGTGGTAGGGTATTTCATTGTTGCGGCAGTTATGGGATTCATTTTGTTGGAGACTGTTAATTACATTGAGCACTATGGTTTGCAACGTGAAAAGAAAGGTGATCTCTATGAGCGAGTGATGCCAGCCCATTCGTGGAATTCTGATCATGTGATTGGTCGTCTGGTTCTTTTTGAACTATCCAGACACTCGGATCATCATTACAAAGCAAGTAGAAAATATCAGATTTTANGNCATATGGAGGAAAGTCCACAAATGCCGACTGGATATCCCGGGATGATGCTGATGGCTACTATACCTCCTTTATGGTTTAAAATNATGAATGATAGGATCGCTNATTTTAAGAAATCGTTGNTATAATTACGTATTTGTTAATTATTTNGATAATTCTTTGAAAATCAAACAATTATTTACTTTACTTTGTATAAATATTCACAATCGATACCGTTTAAAAATGTCTGCAGAAAAAATGGAAAAAGTATTAATTGAAGCAAAAGACAAGTTAACGCAACTTGGAATTGAAGAGCAGCTTGTTTCAGAAATCGAGTGGTGCTTGGGTAGCTATGCTCATGACCACAATGCATCTGGTTTATTTGAAAAAGGAGCTGAGGCCATCGAAGCTTTAGAGAGCTTTAAGAAGGACAACCCTAGAAAGGTGTCAAAGAAATTGATTGATGAACTTACCAAAGCAGTAAGTGCTCAATAAGTAGAAATCTTATTCAAAAAAAAGGCCCAAATCTTGGGCCTTTTTTATTGGTCTTTTTTCGGTACTAAATGCTTATCCGCAATCGACCTTAGATAACTTCTTTTGGTCATAATTGCTGGATCTGAATAAATATAGGCCGATAGATCACCTACCACACCTGGCTTATATGCTAGTGCAATAGCTAATCTTTCACAGAATTCAATTTCACTTTGGTAGATTTTTCCATCCACTTTCATTAGTTGAATTACATTGAATAAATAATCAAATTTTTCATCAGGCNGTAAATCTTTCAAATTGGGAATTGGTTTAGGATTATCCATGATCAATTCCACATCAGCTACGCTAAGTCCGTTTCTCTCACCTATTTTATGAATAAGCTTGCTTTCTTCCTCAGCAAGAAATTTATCAGCCATTGAAAGATGAACCAGTATACTTAATTGTTCTTCTACAGGTAACATGGGTGTGAAGATAGTTCAAAAATTGAAAATCAATTCCTATAAAGTCTCTAAAATAGAGACAGAATAAATGTACGAATAAAATTCATGGTAAGATGCCATTTACAATCCTTTATTTGAACTTAAAATATGGTAATCTTATTTTTTTCAGAATAATTTATTGAAAGGCTTGGAATTACAATANATAGGATGCTACATTAGCGGCATGAAAACAATGAACACATATTACTGGTGGCACATAGATCTTAGCAGACTGTGAACAGTAGTGGTATGTGAATAATAATATTAACATCAAGAAACCCGCTGGTCACAGCGGGTTTTTTTTTGATCTATACTTTACTATGGCGAATCAATTCAATCTTAAAATACGGAAGAAAAAGCTGCTGGCTGATACAGTAACACCGGTAGGTCTTTATTTGAAAATCCGTGACAAGTACGCGAAATCCTTCCTGTTGGAGAGTTCTGACTACCATGGAGGTGAGAATGCATTTAGCTACATCTGCTGTGATCCATTAGCTAATTTCAGATTGGAGAACCTTCAATTAGAAAAGTCTTTTCCTGATGGAAGTTCAGAAAAGGAAACATTGAATTCAACAGATGTTATTCCATCATTAAGATCCTTTTTGGAGCGTTTTAGGGTAGAGGATGAGGAGGTAAAGCACATTCAAACTGGATTATTTGGTTATATGGCTTATGACGCGGTTCAATTCTACGAGGACATCTCTTTCTCCAATGTGAAGACTGAGTCAGCTCAGATTCCACAGATACAATACTGCGTTTTCAAATACATCATTGCTTTAGATCACTTTAAAAATGAGTGTCACCTGATTGAGTGTTATACAGAAGAACCTGATGATGCTTCTTTTAATGATCTATTGAATGTGTTGTCACAAAGGAATATTCCATCATTTAGTTTCAATAAATCAACAGAGACTTCATCAAATTTTACCGATGAAGAGTTTTTGGAAAGAGTCAAACAGGGAATTAAACACTGCGATCTGGGAGATGTGTTTCAAGTTGTATTTTCCAGACAATTCAGCACTGGATTCAAAGGAGATGAATTTCAGGTGTATCGTGCCTTAAGATCTATAAATCCTTCTCCTTACTTGTTCTACTTTGATTACGGGAGCTATAAAATATTTGGCTCTTCACCAGAGGCACAAATTGTGGTCAAAGATCGAGAAGCGGTGATTTACCCCATTGCAGGAACTTTCAAGCGTACTGGTGATGATGCTGCTGATGCTGAATTAGCCAAAAAACTTCTAGAAGATCCGAAGGAGAACTCAGAGCATATTATGTTGGTGGATCTTGCGAGAAATGATCTGAGCAAGAGCTCGGATCAAGTAAAGGTGGAGACTTACAAGGAGGTACAATACTACTCGCATGTGATTCACCTTGTTTCTAAAGTAACTGGGAAATTACGTCCTGAGTCAGATCCATTGGAAATTGTAGCAAGTACTTTCCCCGCAGGGACACTATCTGGAGCCCCAAAATACCGAGCAATGGAGTTAATTGATGAAAATGAAAATATCGCTCGTGGATTTTATGGTGGAGCAATTGGTTTCATGGACTTCAAAGGCAATTTCAATCATGCCATTATGATCAGAACATTCCTTAGTAAAGCAAATAAATTGTTCTTCCAGGCAGGTGCAGGAATCGTTTCCAAGTCCGATCCAAAGAGTGAAGTGCAGGAAGTATATAATAAGTTGGCAGCCCTTGAGTCTGCTATGAAAATGGCTGAAAACATCAACGATTAATGAAGAAGGTATTAGTTATCGATAATTACGATTCGTTTACGTACAACCTAGTGCATATACTCCGAGAGTTAGGTCTGGAGAATGAATTGGAAGTACACCGCAACGATAAAATTACGGTGGATTATGTGGCTGATTTTGAGAGAATACTATTGTCCCCAGGTCCTGGATTGCCAAAAGATGCTGGTATCATGCCGGAGGTAATCAAACGCTATAGTGATTCAAAAAGCATTTTAGGAGTATGCTTAGGACATCAGGGAATATCTGAGTCCTTTGGAGCAGAGTTATTCAATCTACCAACTGTATTTCATGGAGTAGCTACCAAGACGGTTTTGACCGATGAGTCGGATGTGCTGTTTGAAGGACTTCCAGGAGAATTCAATGTATGTCGATATCACAGCTGGGCAGTGACACCCGAAGGGTTGCCAGATTGCCTGAAAGTAACGGCAACTGATGAGTCTGGAAATATTATGGCTATCAAACATGCAGATTATAAAGTGCGCGGCGTACAATTTCACCCTGAATCCATCATGACAGAGCATGGAATTCAAATGATTGACAACTGGTTAAAAGAACAACTATAATCACCAACTATAGATGAAAGAAGTACTCAATAAATTATTTAAGTATCAATCTCTGAGTAAGGATGAGGCATTTACCATTTTGTCAAATCTGGCCACGGGACAATATAATAATAGTCAAATGGCTGCCTTTATGACGGTCTATTTGATGAGATCAATTACTGTGGAGGAGTTGGAAGGTTTTCGTGATGCGATGTTAGAGCTTTGCGTGAAGGTGCCAGGTGAAGATTATGATGCCATTGACCTTTGTGGTACGGGTGGTGATGGTAAAAACACATTCAATATCTCTACGCTATCATCATTTGTGGTGGCTGGTGCAGGCCAAAATGTGGTAAAACATGGAAACTATGGTGTGTCTTCGGTTAGTGGATCATCCAACGTACTGGAAAGCATGGGAGCCAAGTTCTCCAATGATGTGGATCAGATAAAGAAGAGCATTGAGCAATCAGGAATTTGTTTCTTGCATGCACCTTTGTTCCACCCAGCCATGAAAAATGTTGGGCCAGTTCGAAGAGAACTTGGTATCAAGACTTTCTTTAACATGCTTGGGCCGATGGTAAATCCAGCATTCCCAAAGAATCAATTGGTTGGAGTATTTAGTCTCGAGTTGGCTAGGCTATATGGATATCTCTATCAAAATACGGATAAGAACTTCATGATTGTGCATTCTTTGGACGGATACGATGAAGTTTCCTTGACTGGTGGGTTTAAGATCATCTCTCGAAATGAAGAAGCAGTATATGAGCCAGAGGATATTGGTCTAAAGCGTTTGACTCAGGAACAGCTTCATGGTGGGGATACTGTTGAGGACTCTGCGAAGATCTTCCAGCAAGTACTTAATAATGAAGGAACAGAAGCACAAGAACAAGCAATATTGGCTAACGCTGGTTTGGCGATAGCAACAGGAAAACAACTATCAATTCTGGAAGGAATTGAGCAGGCGAGGGAGTCACTGAACTCTGGAAAAGCCTTAGAATCATTCAAAAACTTTTTAGCAGTGAATCAATAATGAGTATTCTAGATCAAATTATTGCAGATAAGAAAGTAGAAGTAGAGCAACGCAAAAGTCTCTACCCAGTGAAGTTATTGGAGCAAAGCACTTATTTCTCCGGTAAGCCTGTTTCACTGAAAAAATATATCAGAAGAGAAGATAAGGTTGGAATTATTGCGGAGTTTAAGCGTCAATCTCCGTCAAAAGGAATCATCAATGCTAGCGCTAAAGTTGAGAAAACTACTATTGGATACATGCAGGCAGGAGCTTCTGGATTGTCCGTTTTGACAGATAGCAAGTACTTCGGTGGCAAGAATGAAGATTTGATTACAGCACGTAGTTTCAACTTCTGCCCAATTCTTCGAAAAGACTTCATTGTTGATGAATATCAAATCATTGAAGCTAAATCAATAGGAGCAGATGTGATTTTGTTGATTGCAGCAGCTTTGACACCAGAACAAGTGAAGTCACTGGGTGCTTTTGCTCAGTCTTTAGGTTTGGAAGTACTATTGGAAGTTCACAATAAAGAAGAGTTGGAGAATTCTGTGAATCCTCACATTGATTTATTAGGAGTAAATAATAGAAATCTTTCCACGTTTGAAACAACTATTCAAACCTCAAAGGATCTGGCAGAACTTATTCCGAATGACTTTGTGAAAGTTTCTGAAAGTGGAATCAATGATCCTGCGGTAGTCGTGGATCTGATGAGCCATGGATTCGAAGGTTTCTTAATAGGAGAGTACTTCATGCAAAAAGGTAGTCCTGAAAAAGCATGTAGAGACTTTGTAAAACAGATCAAACTGCAAAGTTCTAAGGTTTAAAGCTCTAAGTTCAAGGATTTGATTTAACCACGGAGAAGCAGAGAAATCGGAGTTCTGACTGGCCATATTGAATAGTTTATGGAAATCAATGATATCACTAATGTTATTATAGGAGCTGCAATCAAAGTGCATTCAGAATTAGGCCCAGGCCTTCTTGAATCAGCATACAGTGAATGCCTTGCGTATGAATTAGGTGAGGTTGGATTGAAAGTGGAACGTGAGAAAACAATGCCGGTGGTTTATAAAGGAATTCAATTGGAATGTGGTTATCGAATTGATCTTTTAGTTGAGGACAAGGTTGTAGTGGAATTGAAAGCTGTTAAAAGTATTGAAGATGTTCATATGGCTCAAATTCTCACTTATTTGAAACTCGCAAATTGTAAAATCGGTTTGCTGATAAATTTTAATGAATACAGAGTTAAAGATGGTAAAAGAAGATTGATCAATAAATACTATCAAGAAAAATAGAATTTAAACATGTAGAACATTCCTCTCTGAGGACTCAGTGTTCTTTGCGGTTAAGAAAAAAAATGAAACTGAAAGTATGTGGCATGCGGGACTCGGATAATATCCGGGAGTTGATGGAAGTCAAGCCAGACTTTATGGGCATGATCTTCTATCCGAAAAGTTCAAGATATGTGGAAGAGTTACCACAGACAGATCTGGATGTTGCGACTGTTGGAGTTTTTGTCAATGAA
>PBTY01000020.1 GCA_002729235.1 Rickettsiales bacterium
ACCAATTGATTGTTTAACACATCCAGCATCTCAAGGAATGACATGTCTGGAGAAACTTCCTTGATGTCATAGTCTACGATTTTACCTTCTGCATTAGCATTTGGTTGACGCCATATTTTTAATTTAAGATCCATAATCTTATAATTTATTGTTAAACCAATTGGTTTTTACTTGTAACTTCTTTCTTTAACTTCAATGTTTTCGTACTTCAAATCTTCTTTATGAAGTACCGCATCACTTGGTTCACCTTTGTATTCCCACGCAGCTACGTACTGGAATTCAGGTCTTCTAAGTGCTTCACCTTCCTCAGTTTGATATTCTTCACGGAAGTGACCACCACAAGATTCCTCTCTGTGTAGTGCATCCTTCGCAAACAATTCTCCCAATTCAAGGAAGTCTGCTACTCGAATAGCTTTCGCCAATTCTTCGTTAAATTCTTCAGCTGTTCCTGGTACAGATACTTCTTTCCAGAATTCAGCTCTCAATTCTTTGATCTCAGCTGCAGCTTCTTTCAAGCCTTCAGCATTTCTAGCCATACCTACTTTGTCCCACATGATCTTACCNAGACGNTTGTGGAAGTGGTCTACTGACTTAGANCCTTTGTTGTTGATCAATTGATCAATTTGCTCTTTTACTTTCTTCTCAGCTTCGTCGAACTCAGGAGAATCNGTAGNNATTNNNCCNGTTCTGATATCNTTNGATAAGATANTNACCAATNGTGTANGGNANTACAAAGTATCCNTCAGCNANNCCTTGCATCAATGCAGATGCTCCAAGTCNGTTNGCTCCGTGATCAGAGAAGTTTGCTTCTCCNGTNACGAAACANCCAGGNATAGTTGACATCAAGTCGTAATCAACCCAAACACCACCCATTGTATAGTGTACAGCAGGATAGATCATCATTGGTGTCTCGTATGGGTTTTGATCTACGATCTTCTCATACATTTGGAAAAGGTTACCGTACTTGTTCTTAACCACTTCCTGNCCTANTTTTTTAACTAGAGCCGCATCGTTTTCNTCAAGNCCTTTGATGTGNGCNTGCTCTTTACCNTATCGTTGGATNGCAGAAGCAAANTCCAGGTAAACTGCTTCACCTGTNGCATTTACACCATAACCTGCATCACATCTTTCCTTAGCNGCTCTTGANGCAACNTCACGAGGTACCANGTTACCAAACGCNGGNTATCTTCTNTCCAAATAGTAATCTCTATCTTCTTCAGCAAGATCAGTTGGNTTTTTCTTNCCAGCTCTGATTGCNTCNACATCTTCCATTTTCTTAGGNACCCAGATTCTACCGTCATTTCTCAATGACTCNGACATCAANGTCAATTTAGACTGATGATCNCCTGATACTGGAATACAAGTAGGGTGNATCTGTGTGTAACAAGGGTTNGCNAAGTANGCNCCCTTTTTNTGNATCTTCCANGAAGCNGTTACGTTACTACCCATCGCGTTAGTNGANAGGAAGAATACGTTNCCNTANCCACCTGANGCGATTACTACAGCGTGAGCAGAATGTCTTTGGATTTCNCCAGTTACCAGNTTTCTAGCGATGATACCACGTGCTTTACCATCNACNAACACTACATCGAGCATTTCGTGACGGTTNTACATCTTGATTTTACCACGTGCNATTTGTCTGTTCATNGCAGAGTANGCACCTANNAGNAACTGCTGACCTGTTTGACCTTTNGCNTANAANGTTCTNGANACNAANACACCACCAAATGATCTGTTGTCTAGNAACCCACCATAGTCACGTGCAAAAGGAACACCTTGAGCTACACACTGGTCAATAATATTTGCNGATACTTCAGCNAGTCTGTATACGTTTGATTCTCTNGATCTGTAGTCACCACCTTTTACCGTATCGTAAAACAATCGGTAAGTAGAGTCACCATCACCTTGATAGTTTTTAGCGGCGTTAATACCACCCTGAGCAGCAATTGAGTGAGCTCTTCTCGGTGAATCCTGGAAACAAAATGCTTTTACGTTATAACCTAGCTCTGCAAGGGTAGCAGCAGCTGAACCACCGGCAAGACCAGTACCAACCACAATTACATCTATAAGTCGCTTGTTCGCAGGGTTTACCAGGTTGATTTTATTCTTATGATTCGTCCACTTGTCAGCTATTGGACCATCAGGAATCTGAGCAGGAAAATTAGAACCTATCTTCATGACTTAGAATTAATGCTTTAGAAAATGATAAACAGCAATGTAGATGAATGCCAATGGCACTAGAATTGCAAAAGCTGTCATAAATTTTTTGATAGCCGGGGTAAACTTGTTGTTGATACCCATAGACTGGAATGATGACTGAAATCCATGCAACAAGTGCAGAGCAAGAAGCACGAAAGCAACTACGTAGGCAATTACTCTCCATGGCTCAGAAAACTTGTGAACAAGCTCGCCATAGTATCTGTCTTCCACTGCAGGTTTGAATTCAATATATTTATAGGAGATCTCTGGAATCCAGAAATCAAGGAAATGTATAGCAAGGAAAGCAAGNATNACTAAGCCACTNTAGATCATGTTTTGTGAGATCCAAGAGGCATTTCCTTTGTCTTTCTTAGCGTAAGAAATTGGTCGTGACGCTCTGTTTTTAGCTTCTAGTACAAATCCCATGACGAAGTGGAATACCACTCCAAAAAGAAGTACTGGTTGCAATAAAAACTGAACTAACGGGTTAGTACCCATGAAGTGAGATGCGACATTGTATGCATCAGCACTGAACACGGAGAACATATTGATGGAAACGTGCATCAATAGAAATGAGATCAAAAAGATCCCTGAGAGCGCCATTAAGTATTTACGGCCTATCGTGCTTTTAAACCAACTCATAATTATTTTGTGATTTCATTTTTGTGCGGAGCCAAAGGTAGTTCCCAACCTTGGTTCTGACAATTACAATCTTTATTTTGAATGTTTCTAAATAACATGCTATGGATTAATTATTTTCATTAATAACAAAGTCAGGGTATGATTTTTGTGCGAACTTCTTGTTGTTTAAAAATGTTTGGCCATGAATAAACTAATTAACTTATTTCTCTTATTTTTTTGTTTCATACCTTTCTTTTTATCTGCTACCCACATAAAAGGAGGCTTCATCAGCATTGAGGAAGTAAATGGGAATACCGTAACTTTTTTATTTACAGGTTATCGAGATAATGGAAGCCCAATTGAATTTGGAGCAGGTACATTCGATTTTGGAGATGGTAATTCTTATGATATTAATTTCGAAATAACTAAGACTTATTTGAATGAGGAACTGGAGATAATTCAGTTTAGACTAGATCACACTTATCAAACTTCAGGGAAATACAGAGTCAGTTATACCGAGGAATTTAGGAATGACCTTATTCTTAATTTGGGTAATTCAATAAACCAGGCTTTTTCCACTTATTATGAGTTTGTTTTGGATCCATCTATTACCAATGCTTATCCTAAACTTGATATTACCCATTTGATAAGTCAGGTATTTGATAGGCGTACAACTCCATACGAACAGAGTATAATGGTTTCCGAATCAGATGGTGATTTGTTATTTTTCGCACTTGTTGAGCCGATGCAAGGACGAAATTCTCCAGTTACTCCCTATACTTATCCACCTGTTCAAATTGATGAATTTACAGGAAACTTAGTGCTTTCTCTGAATGAGGATATAAGTTCACAACTTAATCATCATGGGTATGAGGAGTATTTGGTTGCTGTTGAAGTTGGAGAATATCGATTGATAAATAATGAGTTGACCTTCTTAGGAAAGCAAGTGATTGATTTCAATCTCACTTACTTACCTGAATTAGTAGAGTCCAATTGTCAGGTTGATTTGAAATTTACCACAACTGAATCAGATGAGTGTCTCCTTATAGAGAATGAACCAATGGTTTCTATAGCTAATGACAACTGCGATACATTTGAATATGAGGAGTTTAATTCTGACTTAAGAATAGCTTTGCCGGATAAGGATACCACCTTCATTCTTGATCAGTCATTGTATCCAAATGATGTCAACTATGTTTCTTCGTTGTTAAGAAGTGAGCAATACACAGCTTCATCTAATGCACTAATTCTTAAGGATTGTGTTTCAAAGGAGGTCTTGGAAAATTTAGTTACTGAAGTGTCTATGCAGGAAGATTTGGTGCTTTATCCTAATCCATCAACAGGAATTTTTAACATTCAGTCACCCAACGAAGGGAGAGTAAGTATTTTTTCTTTGGATGGAAAAGAAATTTTGAACCAATGGGTTCCAAATCATGTCTTATCTTTAAATCTCGATCAACATGAGCCGGGTGTTTATGTACTTCGATTTTCAGATAAAAATGATCGATTAGTAAGGACAGAGAAGATTGTAATTGTTAAGTAAAATATGGTATTCAGGATATTTGAACCGGTAAGTAAGAGATTATGGGGATTGATTCTTTTCAGTTCATTTGTTCTACTATCCACCAGAGTGTCAGCCACACACATACGAGCAGGAGAGATTACTTCAAGAAGGATTGATCAATTCACTCTGACTTTTGAATTTACCTTCACGGGCTTTAGAGATTCTGGTAGTCCCATAGAATTTGGTTCAGGTACCTTTGATTTTGGAGATGGTGATTCTCAGGAAGGTAATTTTGAAATAATCAAAACACCTGTAGGGAATGAGTTGGAAATGGTTCAGTTTAGGGTTAGGCATACCTATCAGGCAAGCAATTCTTATATCATATCCTATAAAGAGGAGTTCCGTAATGATTTGATCATTAATATGGATAACTCTGTCAATACAGCTTTTTATGTGGAGTCATTGATAGTAATAGATCCTTTTTATGGCTTTAATAATTCACCAATCTTAACGGTGCCACCAATTGATTTTGCAGCTGTGGGAGCTTTATTCATACATAATCCAGGTGCATTTGATCCTGACGGAGATAGTATCTCTTATCGGTTTACTACACCAAAGCAAGCCAGAAATAGCGTGGTGACCAATTACAGGGCTTTGAATGATGCTTCTTATTACGATAACTTTTCTCAGGGGAACGAAGATTTAAATGGACCTCCCGAGCTTGAAATTGATCCTTTGACTGGGGATTTGACATGGAATGCTCCTGGACAAGAGCTGAATCAAAAAGACAAAGCTGAATACAACGTGGCTTTTGTCATTGAAGAATGGCGATTTATTGAAGTGACAGGAAGGTGGGAGCGTTTAGGATTTGTGGTGAGAGATATGCAGATTATTGTTGAAGAAACTGATAATGAAAGGCCGGAGTTGAACATGCCAGAGGACCTATGCGTAGAGGCAGGAACGTACATTGAGGAATTAGTTGAAGGCACGGATCCTGATGGAGACTTTGTGCGCATAGAAATGTATGGAGGACCCTTTGAAGTGGAGCCCCCGGCTACCTATTTNCCTGATGGAGAAGATTTTATCATGCCTCCTGCATATTCTACTTTTAGTTGGCAGACAGAATGTGGGCACGTCCGGGCCAGACCTTATCAGGTTCAAGTGAAAATAACGGATGATCCTGAGACTGGTCCACGGCTGGTAAACTTTGAAACACTAGAAATTACTGTAGTAGGACCTGCCCCAACAGGACTTTCTGCCGATGCTCGCCCAGGTAGAGCAATGGATCTGGTATGGGATACTTATGCTTGTAGTAACGCAGATTCTATTCAGATCTGGAGACGAGTAGGAGAGTTTGATATAGAAATAGATGAATGTGAGGTAGGAATGCCTGGAAATACAGGTTATCAGCTCGTGGCAAAAGTGCCAATCGACCAGACAAACTATACAGATAATGACAATGGTGAAGGTCTTGCACCTGGGGCTAATTACTGTTATCGATTGGTAGCTGAATTTGGTGGTGCTTCAGGAGGAGAGAGTTATGTAAGTACTGAGGCGTGTGATAGTTTGATTGCTTTTGCTCCAGTAATTACCAATGTGGATGTGAAAAGCACTGACCTGAGCAATGGTCAGATAGAAGTAAGGTGGACACCACCTTATCAAATTGATCAGGTGATATTTCCCCCTGACTATCGTTATGACTTGTTGAGAGCAGAGTCAGGTTCTGGCTCTTTTGAAGTAGTGGCTTCCAAAACGTTGGATACGTTATTTACGGACACGGGATTGAATACTTTTGCCAGAAAGTACGACTACTATGTGAAGGCATATGATGCCAATGATATCTATGTGGACTCATCTGCTGTTGCTGGGCCTGTTCGCTTGGAGTTAAAGCCACTTTTACAATCAATTGAGTTAAGCTGGTCTGCTGATGTGCCCTGGTCAAACACAGTTCAGGATTATCCATACCATTATATCTACAGGGATAGAGTGGGGTCAAATGTAACAGATCTTGTTTTAATCGATTCGGTGGATGTAACACTGGATGGATATAGCTATTTGGATAATGGAAGGTTCAATGATGTTCAGTTGGAGGATGAGTTGGAGTACTGTTATTATGTAACCACTCAGGGGTCTTACGATAATCCATTGATCCTTGAACCTTTGTTGAATACTTCACAGATCTCTTGTGGACAGCCGAATGATACCATTCCACCATGTACTCCACTGCAACTGACACTTCTTGACGCAGGGGACTGTGATGCTATTTTAGCTCAGGCTCCATGTGGTGCTACCTTTTTTGATCAGGAAATATCTTGGGAAGTCGATTTAGATTCCAGATGTGATGATGATATTGTTTCCTACAATGTTTATTTATCTGAGACAGGCTTAGAAGAAGATTATGAAATAGTTGCTACAACTTCAGCTAATAGCATAATTCGTACTGATCTAATTAGTATAAAAGGGTGTTATCGCATTACGGCAGTAGATCGATCTGGCAATGAAAGTGAACCAACAGAATCAATTTGTCAGGATAATTGTCCANTATACAAGTTTCCNAACGTATTTACACCAAACGGAGATGGAATCAATGACGTGTTTGCACCATTAAACAATAATGGTCTTGGGATTACTAATTTCAACAATGCTGACTGTCCAAGATTCGTCGAATCAGTCATTTTCAGAGTGTTTGATAGAAGTGGCACAGAGGTCTTCTATTATGAATCGACTGAAAACTCTGATGGCATCTTTATTAACTGGGATGGTGAGGACAAACTTGGAGTTGAAGTTCCTTCCGGTGTTTATTACTACTCTGCAGATGTCGTTTATGACGTTCTTAATCCTGAGGAAGCAGATCAGATAATAAAAGGATGGGTACAACTATTAAGGTAGAAATTGGTCAGCCTGTCATATTATTTGATGGGGTATGCAATCTTTGTAATTCATCAGTCAATTTCGTTATTGACCGAGATAGAGGACTTTATAGATTTGCTTCTTTACAATCCGATTTTGCTAAAGAGCTTCTAAATTCATCTGCTATCGATCCATCCAGTTTAGAGAGTATTGTGCTGGTTGAAGGTAGTAGAGTCTATCATAAAAGTGAAGCTGCATTACGTGTGGCAGGACATTTAAAAGGTTTATGGCCTCTTTTTAGGGTTTTCAGAATTTTACCCAGAGGATTTAGGGACTTCTTTTATGACATCATCGCAAAGAATAGATACCGTTGGTTTGGAAAAAAAGATAGCTGTAGAATCCCCACTCCTGAGCTCAGAGATAGGTTTCTCGATTCCTAGATGTTTACTTAGATTTGCCGCCAAATCAATTGACAAGTCAAACCTTAATTTATGAAGGCATTTGTATTTCCAGGTCAGGGAGCACAGTTNCCAGGCATGGGNAAAGATTTATACGACAACAATCCCAAAGCAAAAGAATTATTTGATCAGGCCGATGATATCCTTGGATTTCATCTTTCTAAGATCATGTTTGAAGGGTCAGCAGAAGAGCTGAAACAAACAAAAGTGACCCAACCTGCTATTTTCCTTCACAGTGTTGCTACCGCATTGGTTTCGGATGAATTTAATCCAGACATGGTTGCGGGACACTCTTTAGGAGAATTCTCTGCGTTAGTGGCAAACGGCACTTTAAATTTTGAAGATGGCTTACGATTAGTTTCTCAGCGTGCCATGGCTATGCAGAAGGCTTGTGAACTGCAAGAATCCACAATGGCTGCAGTTTTAGCTTTACCGGATGAAACTGTTGAAGAAGTATGTAATGCTATTGATGAAGTAGTAGTGGCTGCCAATTACAATTGTCCCGGACAATTAGTAATTTCAGGGAGCGTTAAAGGAGTGGAGATCGCTTGCGAGAAGTTGAAGGAAGCTGGAGCAAAGCGTGCATTGGTTTTACCAGTGGGTGGAGCATTTCACTCACCACTGATGGAGCCAGCTCGTGAAGAACTAGCTGCAGCAATTGAAAATACGGTTTTTGGTACTCCGAAATGTGCAGTTTATCAAAATGTGGATGCAAAAGGTCATACTGATATCAATGATATCAAAACGAACCTNGTAGCTCAGTTGACTGCTCCAGTTAGATGGACACAAAGCGTCCAGTCTATGATCGCTGATGGTGCTACTTCCTTCGTGGAATGTGGTCCAGGTAAAGTGCTTCAGGGATTGGTGAAGAAAATAGACGGTGGTGTGGAAACTGCTAGTCTTTAAAAAACTGAATGAGAAGATTTAAATACATAGTAGGTCTTTTTTTATTGTCGTCCATGATCATACTTGGAGGATGTAGAAAAGGACCTTCTTCATCTTACAGTAAAAAGAAACAAATCAAGAGAGGTAAGCCAATTCCTTGCCCTATCAAAGATTGTTAATGAAGCAGATCATCATCGCATTGGATGGCTATTCGGGAACTGGTAAAAGTTCCACGGCTAAAGAAGTGGCTAAAGCGCTAGGATACACTTATATTGATAGCGGGGCCATGTATCGGGCAACCACCTTTTATTTCTTGGAAAATGAAATTGATGTCAATGACTTAGAGCAAGTCAATCAAGCATTGAATCAGATAAAGATCTCATTTTCAGACAACCATGTTCTACTTAATGGTGTTGATATTTCTGATGAGATCCGTACCATGCGTATCAATGAGAATGTGAGTATGGTGAGTGCTATCAAAGAAGTAAGAGTGGCTATGGTTTCTCAGCAGCAACAGATTGGTGAGGAGAGAGGAATAGTGATGGATGGTCGAGATATTGCTACTGTTGTGTTTCCGGATGCGGAGCTTAAAGTATTCATGATAGCTAATGCAGATGTAAGGGCTGAGCGCAGGCAGAGGGAGTTAGCTGAAAAAGGCATTCATGAGGAACTAAACGTTATCAAAATGAATTTATTGGACAGAGACAAAATTGACTCTTCGCGAGCAGAGTCTCCTTTGAAAAAAGCTGATGATGCCGTTGAGGTAGACACATCTTATTTGACTTTCGACGAACAAGTTCATAAAATTGTAGAATTAGCAAAGGACGTTATCCATGCAGGTTGAAATTGATCCACATTCCGGTTATTGTTTTGGAGTTGAGTTTGCCATCCAGATGGCAGAAGACGAAATGAGCGATGGGCAAGAATTGTATTGCCTTGGTGATATTGTTCACAATGCCATGGAAGTCAACCGTCTCTACAATAAAGGCTTACGTACAATAGATCGGGAGCAGCTACAAGAATTACGTGACTGCAAGGTGTTGATTAGAGCTCATGGTGAACCACCCGAAACCTATCAAATTGCTCTGGAAAATAACATTGAGTTGATTGATGCGTCATGCCCTGTGGTTTTGAAGCTTCAAAATAGGATTAAACACTCTTATGATAAGGCTCTGGAGTCAGATGGTCAGGTGGTCATTTATGGAAAACCTGGTCATGCAGAAGTAATCGGTTTAACTGGTCAAACGAATGACGAAGCCATTATAGTTACTTCCGAAGAGGATCTCGAAAAGATTGATTTCAATAGACCGGTTATTCTCTATAGTCAAACGACTAAGAGTACAAAAGGCTTCTATACGATCAAGGAACAGATTGAAGAACGAATCAGAAAAACTAAGGGAAATTTAACTGTAGAAGATTTTAATGCCAATGATAGTATCTGTAGACAGGTATCTAATCGGGAGCCTAAGATGGTTGATTTTTCTACCAAACATGATGTGATTTTATTTGTCTCTGGAAAGAAAAGTTCTAACGGACGTGCTCTTTACAATGTCTGTTTGGAGAATAATCCTCGTAGCTATTTCATTGAAAGTGAGGAAGAAATACAATTAGAATGGCTAAACGCTGATGATAAAATTGGCATTTGTGGAGCCACTTCTACTCCTCGATGGTTGATGGAAAAAGTAGCTAATTTCTTAACAGCTCAAGAACAGGTTTTAGCCTGATTAAACTAAGAAAATACCGTTCAAAAAATGGTTATTTATTGATTCGGTTAAACATTTCATTTGAACATTTTTTTACTATTTTTGCATCGATTTTCAAGTAGAGCGCAATTATAGAAAATGTCTAAAACGATAAAGCTAAAGAAAGGTTTTGATATCAACCTTGCCGGTAAACCGGAGAAGAAAATCTCAGAAACATCACTCTCAGAAACCTTCGCATTAAAGCCTACCGACTTCCCTGGAATGGAAAGACCAAAACTTTTGGTCAAAGAAGGAGAAACAGTTAAAGCTGGTTCACCTATCTATTTCATCAGAGGAATCGAAGACGTTAAGTACTGTTCTCCAGTTAGTGGAGAGATTACTGAAATAAAGCGAGGTGAGAAGCGTAAAATATTAGAGATCAAGATATTAGCGGACAAGGAAATTGCATTTGAGCAATTTAAGTCGCATAGTGCTTCTGACATCAATAGTCTTTCGAGAGAAGACGCCATTGAGCAAATGAAGGCAAGTGGTGTTTGGCCAAATCTGGTACAAAGACCATTTGGTATCGTCGCTAATCCAGCGGATAAGCCAAAGGCAATCTACATTTCTGCGTTCGACACTAATCCATTGGCTCCAGAATTGGCTTACCAATTAGGAGACAAAGCGGAGTTCTTCCAGACTGGATTAGACATTCTTAAGAAATTAACAGATGGTAAGGTTCATTTGAACCTTGACGGAAAAGCCGAAGTAGCTCAGGTGTTTGCTCAAGCCACTGGCGTTGAAGTAAACAAAGTAACTGGTGCTCACCCTGCTGGCAACGTAGGAGTACAGATCCATCACATCGATCCAATTAATAAAGGAGATATCGTCTGGACAGTGGCTCCATATGGAGTTGCTCAAATTGGGCAATTGTTTGCTCAGGGTAAATACGATGCCTCTAAATTGGTAGCAGTTACAGGTTCTGAAGTTTCAGCTCCTGGATATGTGAAGACATACACTGGTGCCAAGCTTAGTAGTTTAACAGACGCTACTGGAAATCTTAGATTCATCAGTGGAAATCCACTTTCAGGTGAGAATGTAGGTAAAGATGGATACTTAGGTTACCATCACAACCAAATCACTGTGATTCCTGAAGGTGATTATGAAGAGTTCTTAGGTTGGTTGTTGCCAAGTACTTCTAAGTTGAGCTTCCACAAGGCTTTAGGACTATTGTCGTTCCTTAATAAAAATAAGGAATACAAGATTGATACGAATACACACGGTGAGGAAAGACCTTTCGTAGTGACTGGTGCATTCGAAAAAGTGTTGCCAATGGATATCCTTCCTACTTATCTATTTAAAGCGATTCTTGCTGAGGATTATGATGAAATGGAGGCGTTGGGTATTTTCGAGTTGATTGAGGAGGATGTAGCTCTGTGTGAGTTCATTGACCCATCGAAAAATGATCTCCAGGAGATTTTGAGAGACGGAATTGAGTTGATAAAAAATAGCTAATTCATTGAAATGAAGGCATTANAGAAATTATTTGATAGCGTAAAACCGAACTTTGAAAAGGGTGGTAAATGGGAGAAATTCTACACTCTTTATGAAGGGCACAGAACCATCGTTTTTGCTCCGGATATCCTTACAAAAAATAAGGGTGCTCAGATCAAAGACGCGGTGGATTTGAAAAGAGTAATGATCACAGTGGTGATTGCCATGATTCCAGCTTTGTTATTTGGTATCTGGAACGTAGGTCACCAGCATTTCATTTCAGTAGGAGAGGAAGCTACTTTTCTAGATAAAATTATTACTGGTCTAATTCCAGTTATTCCAATCCTCATCGTTTCCTACGGTGTTGGATTGTTAACAGAATTTACTTTCTGTGTAATCAGAAATCACCCGATTAGTGAAGGTTTCCTTGTAACAGGGATGTTGATAGCATTGGTAATGCCTCCAACCATTCCATTGTGGCAAGTTGCCCTTGCAACCATATTTGCTGTTGTAATTGGTAAGGAGGCATTTGGTGGTACAGGTATGAACGTGTTGAACGTAGCCTTGACTGCTAGAGCATTCCTTTACTTTGCTTATCCAGGTCAGATATCTGGTGACTCAGTTTGGGTGTACTTAGGTGGTAAAGAAGCAGTAGATGGTTTCTCGGGAGCGACAGTGCTTTCTTACGGTCCTACCTCAATTGCTAATGGCAATAATATGATGGCAGAAATTGGTAGTCATTGGTACGACGGAATGTTTTCATGGATGAACATGTTTATCGGAGCAATCCCGGGTAGTATTGGAGAGACATCAGTGTTGATGTGCTTGATTGGTGCCGCTATCTTAATCTTTACAGGTGTAGGTAGCTGGAAAATCATCTTCAGTGTATTTGGTGGTGCTTACTTGATGGGACTTTTGTTCAACGCAGTAGGTGGCAACCCTTATCTAGAATTCCCTGCCCACTACCACTTAGTAGCTGGAGGTTTGGCATTTGGAGCTGTATTTATGGCTACGGATCCTGTTTCCGCAGCTCAAACGGAAGTTGGTAAATGGATATACGGTTTCCTTATTGGTGTATTGACAGTGTTGATCCGAGTGGTAAACCCTGCTTATCCTGAAGGAATTATGCTAGCGGTCTTGTTCATGAATGTTTTCGCTCCGCTTATTGATTACTATGTAGTAGATGCTAACAAAAAAAGAAGATTAAAACGTGCAACGGTCTAATACTTACATAATCCTATTTTCAGTCGCTCTTACAGTAATCCTGGGTGGCTTGTTGTCTCTAGCATCTGTTGGGCTTAAGCCTGCTCAGCAAAAGCAAATTGAGCTAGACACTAAGAAGAAGATTCTTGGTGCAGTAATGGATATTTCTTCATACAAAGATCCAAATGCGATTCTTTCACTTTACGATGAGAAAGTGGAGTCTGTAATCGTGGATATCAATGGTGATGAAGTGACTACTGACCAAAAAGGTAATCCGATTACTGCTGAGAAAGTTGATATTCAGAAGAATTATAGATTTCCTGCTGACGAAAGACTATTCCCAGTTTATAAATTCAAAAATGATCCGAGTTCAGATAAGGTAGATGCATATATCTTCCCGATGTTTGGAGCTGGTCTTTGGGATTGGATTTCGGGATACATGGCGTTGGAAAATGATTTGAATACTATCAAAGGAGTGGCGTTTGACCACAAACAAGAAACTCCTGGTTTAGGTGCTAGAATCACTTCAGAAGAAGTACAAAGTAGATTCGTTGGTAAGAAAGTGTTTGAAGGAAGCGATTTGGTTTCTGTGAGCATGGTAAAAGGTGAAGGAAACGCTGGTTTGACTGAGCATCAGGTTGATGGAATGTCAGGAGCTACCTTGACTGGTAAAGGTGTGAATGCAATGCTTCAGGCATACCTTGGCTACTACGAGTCATATATTAATAAAGTAAAATCAGGCGACGGTAAAGTTGCTCTTAACTAATAAAAACTCTGTCTATGAGTACTGAAACAGCAGAAGTAAAAGAAAAGAAACCTGCAGAAGCTTTATTCTCCAAGAGGAGAAGAAGAATCGTTTCTGATCCATTGAATGAAGACAACCCAATCACCGTTCAGGTTTTGGGTATCTGTTCTGCACTAGCGATTACCATTAAGATGGAGCCGACTTTGGTGATGTCTATTGCAGTAATTGCGGTAGTGGTATTCTCTAACTTGTTCATTTCCCTTATCAGAGATTTGATCCCTGGTCGTGTAAGGATTATCGTTCAGTTGGCGGTTATTGCTACTCTCGTGACATTGGTTAGTGAAGTGCTAAAAGCATACTACTTTGATATGTANAAAGTGTTGGGTGCTTTCGTAGGTCTGATCATTACCAACTGTATCGTGATGGGCCGTTTAGAGGCTTTCGCTATGGCCAACAAGCCTTATGATTCAATCCTTGATGGTTTGGGTAGTGGTTTTGGATATTCATGGATTATTCTGGTAGTGGCATTCTTCAGAGAGCTTTTCGGATCTGGTTCTGTCATGAACTTCAAAGTATTCGAAGCTATCGGGTGGGAGAGCTTCCCTACAAATGGTTTGATGGTAGATTCAATCGGTGCGTTTATGGTTCTTGGAATCCTGATTTGGGTTCAGAGATCTAAAACCGGATATGTAGAACACTAAAATCAAAATTTAGAAAGAAATGGAAATTTTTAATATAGCGCTTAAAGCCACTTTCATTGATAACATGGTGTTTGCATACTTCCTTGGTATGTGTTCTTTCCTTGCTGTATCTAAGAAGGTGTCTACAGCATTCGGTTTAGGAATGGCGGTAATCTTCGTATTGACGATTACTGTACCAGTTAACTGGTTGCTTCAAGAATACGTTTTGAAAGAAGGTGCTTTGTCATGGTTAGGTGAAGATTTCGCTGCTGTGGATCTAACCTTCCTTCAGTTCATCATGTTCATCGCTGTAATCGCATCAATGGTGCAGTTGGTGGAAATGGTCATTGAGAAGTTTTCTCCTGCACTTTACGGTTCGTTGGGTATTTTCCTTCCATTGATAGCTGTAAACTGTGCAATTCTAGGAGCATCACTGTTCATGGTTCAGAGAGACTACACAATCGGTCAAGCAACTGCTTATGGTTTTGGTTCTGGACTAGGTTGGTTCTTAGCGATCATCGCATTGGCTGCAATCAGAGAGAAATTGAAGTACTCAAATGTACCGGATGGTTTGAAAGGTCTAGGAATCACGATGTTGATCACAGGTTTGATGGGATTGGCATTTAAATCTTTCATCGGTATTGCTCTTTAAGATTATTTTAAAACATTAATGAAAAGGCCTTGTTTCTACGACAGGGCCTTTTTTATTTTTTGATATACCTGTTTATGAACTTCCAATCCCTTATTCGATTTTTTCTAAGAGGTTTATTGTTGATAGTCCCAGTCGGACTGACCTTTTATGTGATAGTGGCAATGGTTGCCTGGATGGATAACTTGTTACCCTATAAAATTCCAGGACTAGGAATCATTACTGTAATAGTTGCTACAACCTTTATAGGCTATTTAGCAAATACCATTTTCGCCAAACCATTTTTTGATCTGTTTGGTGATTTGCTAAAGAAAATCCCATTGGTGAATTTTATTTATACTTCTATCAATGATCTGGTAACAGCTTTTGCCGGAGATAAGAAAAAGTTCGACACTCCAGTTTTGGTGCCATTTGATGATAAGGGAATTATCTTCAAACCAGGGTTCATTACGGCCAAAGATTTAGCTGAAATTGGTCTGCCAGGAATGGCCACTGTTTATTTGCCACATTCGTACAACTTTTCTGGAAATGTTTTCGTTGTAGACAAAACGAAACTAATTCCTTTGGATGGAAACAATACTGAAATCATGAAATACATAGTTTCAGGAGGTGTTTCTGGACAATTAAAGGGTAAACAGTAGTTAATTTGGAAAATAAATTGAAATAACTGCTTTTATTCTTGGTATAGGGAAAAATTAGTATTTAGTTTTGTATCGAAGAATTAAACAGTTGAAGAACTTTTCAAACATATCGTCCCCATCATTGAGGCCTAGATTTCCCAGGCGGTAAGCCTGATATGTTTTATAGGACACCTACGTGGTGACCTTTTTTCGACTTTTTTGTACCTTTCAATAATTCTTTTTTTTCAAAATATCCAAGATGGACAAGTTCGTTGTATCAGTAGCTGATGCATCACATATTAAGTACGCAGAGGAAATCTGTGAACTCATGGCCGATAGTGCTGCGAAACGTGGCACGGGTATCGCTCGAAGATCTCCTGATTATCTCCAAATGAAAATGAACGAGGGTAAGGCGATTATTGCTTTAACAAAATCAGGCAAGCTGGCTGGTTTCTGTTACATAGAGGTTTGGAGTAATGGCAAGTATCTAGCTAACTCTGGACTAATCGTTCATGAAGATTTCAGAAATCATGGATTGGCTCAAGCCATCAAGGAGCGTGCTTTCAAACTCTCCAGAGAAAAATACCCTAATGCTAAATTGTTTGGACTAACCACCAGTATGGCGGTTATGAAGATCAACTCAGATCTAGGCTACAGACCTGTGGCGCTTTCTGAATTGACCGATGATGAGGCTTTCTGGAAAGGATGTGCGACATGTGTCAACTACGACATTTTAACCCGCAAAAATCATCAAATGTGCCTATGTACAGGCATGCTCTATGATCCAGAGGAGAAAAAACGCCAATGGAAAAATAAGAGTGAGAAAGTGCAGGAGAAAATCTTGTTTTGGAAACAAAAAGTAAAAATTAAATGAGTGATCAGAAGAAGGTAGTGTTGGCCTTCAGTGGTGGATTGGATACCACATATTGCGCCATCTACCTTAAAGAGTTAGGGTATGAAGTACATACCGTCACTGTGAATACCGGAGGCTTTGATGCTGAGGAGTTGGCCTCTTTGGAAGTTAAATCTAAAAACCTGGGAGCTGTAAGTCATCAAAATGTAGATGCAACAGAGGAGTTCTACAGGAAATCTATTAAATATTTGATTGCTGGAAACGTGTTGAAAAACAATACATATCCACTTTCAGTAAGTGCTGAGCGTGTATTCCAGGCTACTGCTATTGCGAAAGAAGCAATCCGACAAGGAGCTACTGCAATTGCTCACGGAAGTACTGGTGCGGGGAATGATCAGGTTCGTTTCGACATGATCTTCAACATACTTTGTCCAGAAGTAAGTATAATCACCCCAATCAGAGATAAGAAATTGTCAAGAGAAGAAGAGATTCAGTTCTTGATCGATCATGGAGTGAGTGGCAACTGGGAAAAGGCATTGTATTCTGTGAACCAGGGATTGTGGGGTACATCAGTAGGAGGTAAGGAAACTCTGACTTCTGATCAATACCTACCTGAAACGGCTTTCCCAAGTCAATTGGAAAAGGATGGTTCTGAAGTAATCGAAATCGGTTTTGAAAAAGGTGAGCCTGTAGCAGTAAATGGTGAGAAGTTATCACCTGTTCAGGCAATCGAAAAGATAAATGAATTGGCCAATCCTTACGGAGTTGGTAGAGATATTCACGTTGGTGATACCATCATCGGTATCAAAGGACGTGTAGGTTTTGAAGCAGCGGCTCCTCTGATTGTGATCAAAGCACATCATGCATTGGAGAAACATACGCTGACCAAAAATCAGTTGTTATTGAAAGATCAATACTCATTGACTTACGGAAACCTGCTCCATGAAGGGCATTACCTGGATCCTGCAATGCGTGATATTGAAGCATTCTATGAGAGCACTCAGAAATATGTTTCTGGAACTGTGAAAGTACAGTTGGCTCCTTATAGATTCTACATCATTGGTATTCAATCACCGAATGACTTGATGCAATCGAGCTTTGGTAAATATGGCGAAATGAATAATTCATGGTCTGGTGAAGATGTGAAGGGATTCTCTAAAATCTTCGGAAATCAGAACATGATTTATCACAAAGTACACCAGGATGATGAGTAAGCTACGAGTAGGAATATACGGTGCTGCTGGCTATACTGCTGGTGAGTTAATTAGAATTTTATTGAATCACCCGAATGCTGAGATTGTCTGTGCACAAAGCAGTAGTCAGGTTGGGAAGAAGGTGAGTGTCACGCATACTGATTTGGTTGGTGATACCGATTTGACCTTTGACGCGGATCTGGATTTTGATCAATTGGATGTCTTGTTCTTGTGTAAAGGTCATGGAGAGTCAAGAACCTATTTAGATAGTGTAGAGATTCCTGCACATGTTCGAATCATCGACTTGAGTAATGACTTCCGTTTGAAGGCTCCTGGGAATGATTTCATTTATGGGTTACCGGAGTTGAATCACGAGCAGATCAAATCCGCTCGAAAGATTGCCAATCCGGGATGTTTTGCTACTTGTATTCAGGTAGGATTGCTTCCTGCGGCAAAGGCAGGCTTCATTCAGTCGGAGATTCATACTACTGGTATCACTGGCTCTACAGGAGCGGGACAATCGCTCTCAGCTACTTCGCACTTCTCCTGGCGTAATAACAACATGAGTGTATACAAAGCTTTTACTCATCAGCACTTGTCAGAGATAGGAGAGAGCATGACTCAGGAGTCAGGTTCTGAACATACGATTAACTTCATTCCTTTCCGTGGAAACTTCACCAGAGGAATTATAGTGACGTCTTATTTCGATACAGATGTGGATGAAGCTACTGCCTTGAAAACCTATCAGGAATATTATAAAGATCACCCATATACTCATGTGGTTGATGAGAATCCTGACTTGAAAATGGTAGTAAATACCAATAAGGCATTGGTATACCTTCAGAAAGAAGGAAATAAACTATTGGTCATCTCGATCATTGACAACTTGCTAAAAGGTGCTTCTGGACAAGCGGTTCAAAACATGAACCTGATGTTTGGTTTAGAAGAAAAAGCAGGGCTTCAATTGAAGGCGAGTAATTTTTAGACGATGGAATTATTAGATCAAAATATAGCGATTCTTGGTGCCGGTAATTTGGGTATCGCCATCGGGCAGGGGATTGTAGAGGAGAAGTTGAAACAGCCAGGTCAGGTTATTCTGACCAGAAGGAAGCTGAATCACATTGCTTATTTGGCTGAAAAAGGGTTCAAAACACTTGATGATAACAAAGCAGCCGTTGCTGAAGCTGGATATGTTTTCTTGTGTGTTCAGCCAAGACAATTGGCCGCATTGATTGAAGAAATCAATCCCGTATTGACAGAGAATCATGTGCTGGTTTCGGTAATCACTGGAGTTACTATTGACGAGATCAAGTCCTTATTGAAAGTGAATGTACCTGTTGTGAGAGCCATGCCAAATACAGCGATTGCGATTGGTGAATCCATGACCTGCATTGCTTGCAATGACAGCAAAGAATTGGCGCTGACAGTACAAAAGGTGTTCAACTCATTGGGACAAACACTGGTGATAGATGAGAAACTAATGCAGGCTGCTACAGTACTTGGTGCAAGCGGAATTGCTTTCTTTTTAAGGTTCTTAAGGGCTGCTACTCAAGGTGGAGTGCAAATGGGTTTTCACTCTGAGGAAGCGCAATTAATAGCAGTGCAAACTGCAAAAGGAGCTGCTTCGTTGATTCTGGAAAACGGCAATCACCCGGAAGTAGAAATTGACAAGGTAACCACTCCTCAAGGGTGTACCATTGAGGGACTTAACGAAATGGAACATCAGGGTCTTAGTTCGGCATTGATCAAAGGCTTGATGGTTTCCTACGAAAAAATCAAAAACATTAGATAACATGCAGCATTTTACTTCAGTGCTAGATGTAGCGGATCCTATGGGTTTGGTACAAAAAGCATTGGCAATTAAAAAAGATCCTTTTGCGATGAAAGCATTAGGTCAGAACAAAACGCTTGGACTTCTTTTCTTCAACTCCAGTTTGAGGACCAGGATGAGTTCACAAAAGGCTGCAGCCAATTTGGGCATGGATGTCATCGTGATGAACGTGACTCAGGATTCCTGGCAGATCGAGATGGAAGATGGTGTGATCATGAACGGCGGAACTGCAGAGCATATCCGGGAAGCTGCCGGAGTAATGGGACAGTATTGTGATATATTAGGTGTAAGATCATTTCCATCGTTGACTGATCGGGAAGCCGACTATACCGAGAAGATTATCAATGCGTTCAAAGCTCATGCAGGTTGTCCGATTGTCAGCTTAGAATCAGCCACGTTGCATCCGCTACAGTCATTGGCCGATTTAATTACCATTGCGGAATTCAAACAAGTGGAGAAGCCTAAGGTTGTATTATCGTGGGCTCCACACATCAAGGCATTGCCACAAGCAGTGGGTAACTCATTTGCGCAGTGGTTGACACAAACAGACTATGATTTCACTGTGGTTCAGCCTGAAGGATTTGAGCTAAGTGAAGAGTTTACTGCTGGCGCTAAGATTATGCATGATCAGAATGCTGCATTGGAAGGTGCTGATTTTGTGTATGTAAAAAACTGGTCGTCGTATCATGATTATGGCACTGTTGGTAAGATGGAAGATTGGCTGATTAATCAAGCTAAACTGGCGAATACCAATAAGGCCAAAGTGATGCATTGTCTACCAGTAAGACGTAATGTCGTCATTGCTGATGATGTGTTAGATAGTCAAAGTTCTATTGTGATCCCACAAGCAGGAAATAGAGTTTATAGCGCGCAAGCCGTGCTTCAGGAAATCTTAGAGACTCATGTCTAAAGAAACATTACACATTATTAAAATTGGTGGAGCGGTCATCGAAAACCCTGAAATGAAACAGGCATTTTTGGATGGATTTGTTGCACTAAAAGGAAAGAAAATATTAATCCATGGAGGTGGAAGAGTTGCTACTGAAATAGGAGCCAAACTTGGAATTGAAGCCAATATGGTGGAAGGTCGCCGGGTGACTGATGATGAAACCATTGATTTGGTAACAATGGTCTATGGAGGTTTGGTTAATAAGCAAATGGTGGCTCAATTACAATCTCTTGGAGAGAATGCTATTGGGCTAACAGGAGCTGACGCTAACCTGATCACCAGCAACATACGTCCTGTAAAGAATGGTGTGGACTATGGTTGGGTAGGAGACCCGCAGAAGGTGAACGATGCTTTTGTGAAGAGTTTATTGGAAGCCGGATCGATTCCGGTGATTGCTCCTTTAACACATGACGGAGAAGGACATATTTTGAATACCAATGCAGATACCATGGCTGGAACGATGGCTGTGGCAATGGCTCCTCACTTTGATGTGAATCTGGTATTGACCTTTGAACTGGATGGAGTTATGAAAGATGTGAACGATCCGAGTTCGCTTATCACCAAGTTCGAGCAGTCTTTCTTCAATGAAATGAAAGCGACAGGAGCGATCCATAGCGGAATGATTCCTAAGCTGGAGAATGCATTCAAAGCATTGGAAAGTGGAGTAGGTGCGGTTCGCATTTGTAAATACGATCAAATTCATACCGATAGTGGCAGCTTTCTCCAGTTATAGCATCGATCAACTGCATCAGGAGGCTATTCAGTTGTTGTCTCAATTGATTGAGATCCCTAGCCTGAGTAGAGAGGAAGATAAAACCGCTGATTTGCTGCAAGCTTTCTTCGAAAAACAAGGCGTTTCGGTAAACCGACAAGGAAACAATGTCTGGGCGAGGAACTTACATTTCGACTCTTCAAAGCCCACGATTTTGCTCAATTCCCATCATGATACGGTAAAACCTAATCAGGGCTACACCAAAAATCCTCACAAAGCCATCATTGAAGATGGTAAGTTGTTTGGACTGGGAAGTAATGATGCCGGCGGCCCTTTGGTGTGTCTGATCATGAGCTTTCTGCATTTGTATGACCGAGAGGATTTGAAATACAATCTACTGATGGCCGCAACTGCCGAAGAGGAAGTGTCTGGAGCTGGAGGCGTGAGCAGCATTCTATCTGAACTAGGAGCTATTGAAGTAGGAATTGTAGGTGAGCCAACGCTGATGGAAATGGCAATCAGCGAAAAGGGCTTGATGGTATTGGACTGCTATGCAAAAGGTAGAGCTGGACATGCGGCCAGAGACGAAGGAGAAAATGCCATTTATAAGGCGATTAAAGATATTGAATGGTTCAGAACGTATCAGTTTCCGAAACAATCTGAGAAATTGGGGCCGGTGAAAATGTCGGTAACGGTTATTGAAGCTGGATCACAACACAATGTGGTGCCGGATACGTGCCACTTTGTAGTAGATGTCCGCACAACAGATGCTTATACCAACGAAGAAACGTTGGCACACATTCGTGAGCATGTGTCTTGTGAAGTGAAGGAACGATCGACTCGTTTGCAACCATCACGAATTGATAAGGAACATGCAGTGGTAAAAGCAGCAGAGGCGTTGGGTATTCGTACCTTTGGTTCACCGACTATGTCAGACCAGGCGCTGATGCCATTCTCAACTGTAAAAATGGGTCCTGGTGACTCTAACCGATCGCATACGGCAGATGAGTTTATTTTTGTAGAAGAATTGAAACAAGGGGTTGAAGGGTATTTGAAGGTTTTGGAGAAGTTGATATAATGATTTAAAGCTCTATAGAGCTTTTGCGGGAAGGAGGCCAAATTACCCGGGCGTGTGATGGCATGTGGGATGATAGGTGATTAATTTGGCTAGCATTTTTGATTACTTTTTGGGCAATGCAAAAAGTAATAGCCTTGCGGCTTGAGCAGTGGGTAGTGAAAGAAGTTCACTATTAACTAGCCTTACTTTCTGTCTTGATCGCTACGGCGAACCGTCAGAAAGTAACAAAGAAATCAAGGCTGTATTCATTTCTTAACGTCACTGAAACCTCTAAATCAGGAAATAAAATAACTCACACTGACTTAAAGTCAGTGCTCAAACAGTTTTTATTTCTGACCTGATTTAGAACCTTCATTGACTAAAATGAATAAGGCCGATCCTTTCTGGGATTAAAATGAATGATTCAGAAAGTGATTTCCCCTTAACAAAGGCTCGTTTGGTAAGAGAGTAACGATTAAAAAGACTTAGAAAATACACATATGAAGCTTTGGCAGAAGTCCACGGACGTCAATAAGAAAGTAGAAGTATTCACCATCGGTAACGATCAGGAGCTAGACCTGTTATTGGCTCCATTTGACGTGCTGGGTTCATTGGCGCACATCACCATGCTGGAGAGTATCGACCTGCTCACCAAAGATGAACTTGATGTACTATCTGCTGAACTTAAGGCTTTATACAAAAAGGCTGCTTCAGGTGAAATCACCATCGATGAGGGGATAGAAGATATCCACTCGCAGGTTGAGTACTTGTTGACATACAAGCTAGGTGAAGTAGGGAAGAAGATCCATAGTGGGCGTTCACGTAACGACCAGGTTTTGGTGGATCTGAAGATGTTCTTCCGTAGTGAGATCGAGGTGATAGCCGAGCAGATCAAAGTACTAACAGATCGATTGCTAGAAAAGTCAGAGCAGTTTAAGAATGTATTGATCCCGGGGTATACGCACATGCAGGTGGCTATGCCGTCTTCTATTGGGCTTTGGTTGGGAGCCTATGCGGAGAGTTTGTCGGATGACTTAATAGCACTGCGAGGTGCTTATGAAGTGGCTAATAAGAACCCACTAGGATCTGCGGCAGGATATGGTTCCTCGTTTCCGTTAGATCGTGAGATGACTACCAAACTACTTGGCTTTGATGAGCCGAACTATAACGTGGTATATGCTCAAATGACTCGTGGTAAGACAGAAGTGGCTTTAGCCAACGCTATTGCTTCTGTAGCGGCTACCATGAGCAAACTCGCCATGGACATGTGCATGTATGCAGGGCAAAACTTTGGGTTTATCAAGTTTCCTGATGAGTTGACTACTGGTTCCAGTATTATGCCACACAAGAAGAACCCAGATGTATTCGAACTGGTACGGGGACGATGCAATCAACTGACAGCTTTACCAAACGAACTTAATCTGATTCTTAGCAATTTGCCAAGTGGCTATCATCGCGACTTACAACAATTAAAAGAACATTTGTTCCCGGGTATCCAAATTCTAAAGCAGTGTCTGGATATCGCAGAGTTTGCCATCAGTGAGATGAAGGTAATGGACGGTATCATCGATGATCCGAAATACGATTACCTCTTCACCGTAGAGCTGGTGAATGAGTTGGTACTAAGCGGTATGCCATTTAGAGATGCTTACAAAGAAGTAGGCCGACAAGTAGAAGCAGGTGAGTACAAAGCCAACCGAAATGTAAAACACACCCACTTAGGTAGCTTAGGCAACCTTGGCAATGACCGCATCAAAGAAAAGATCGATCGAGAGCTAGGAAAGTTTGGGTTTGAAAGAGTGAAGGGTGCTTTGGAAGGATTGGTGAGGTAAGGTTATCCTTTCCAAAAGTTAGATCGATGGATTTTGAAATCCTTGCTTAACACTTTTATCAGCTTATCAAAGGATTTTATTTCCATGGAGGACAAGTGAATACTCTTATCATCTATGAAGCGAATGTTTAACTGATGGTATCTCGATACATATCTAGCTCTGACATTTTCAATTAATTCAATCTTTCTGATGTTTTGCCTGGTCAGTTCATAGTAGATCTTCTTTCTTGGATATTCCACGATCCATTTTTTATCACTGTATTTGATGACTTTCTGTGATTTGTTGAATAAATATGGAAGTCCAAAGAAGAAACCTATAACAACCACAGACATAACAATAGTAGCGGTCTGCTGAGAGTCTGTCTTGGTTCCAAAATCATAATACATCATAATTAGTATAATGGAACCTATAAATCGTAGAAGGTTGAAGTAGATTTTTGTGGATGATTTGGTGGTGAAGGTCAAACGTCGATTGCTACAGTTCTTTGGAATCATTTAGTATCACAAATTCTGCCAGTAATCTCATTAAATAGATTTCGTTCAATAAATCTTTGTCATCTTTAAATGGAGTGAACTTTACTTTTTGGCTTTCTTTGCTATGAACAATGCAATTTCGAGTTAAATAAACTCTTTTTGCAAGATTACGGTAGATTTCATCTTCTGAATTAGAGCTAAAATTTACTTTATTGCCGTTTGAAAAAGGAACGGATTGTATGCGGTAATATTCTGCTAGATTGGGGTTTATTTGATCTAGAGCTTGATTTAACTCATTCAAGTCAGGGATGAATCTCCTTAAAACTAGTTCAACGGCCTCCAATTCGTTTATTTGAAATTCTTCATTTTTATATCTTAATCGAGACTGAATTATTCCAATTAAGTTATTTAAATCTTTGGTTCTCTTGTATGAAAAATTGGGTTTGGTAATTTCGGATTTGACACGGGAAATTATATCGTCGTTATAGATTTTTTCGTAAAAATGTTCTAATACGTGATAGAAAGAGAGGAATTGGTGATCAATACTCTCAGATGAAATGCCTTTTTGATAATGAAGAATTAATTCATTGGAATATATTCGCTTAGGTGCTTCAATATCACTTGTTCGCGATTTCCGGATCCGGTTGATTCTAAAAGTTTGTACAAATTCATCAAGGAACCTTAGAGGCATAACTGAGAAGTCTGTGTTATACCCTAGATTAAAAATGAAAGCATATAAGAGGTTTTCAAATTGATTAAGTTCTAGGTTGGTTTTTGAAGAAATTTGTATCGTCTCAATTCTCGGAACCACTTCTTTTAATATTGATAGAATCGATCGGTCGAACAGCTCTGTTTGAGAAATTTCAGTTTGTGAATACACTCTTCTCAATCTGTGTCCGATAATTCCACCTCTTAAGAAGCTGGGTGCACTAGTCTGATGGAGTTTGGATAGAAGAAAAATTAAATACTCATCTGAAGGCTTGTCAATTGAATACTTTAACTTATTTACTGGGTCCTCCTTGATAATTTCAGTGTTGAAGAAATATAGTGTCTCATTTCTGATTAATACCTCATATGATTTACTATTATATAACTCTACATCCTCGTTAGACTTGTACTTAGAGAGATTCTTAATGATTGCAGCAGTTTCTTTTTTATTTAATGATGCGGTTTTATCTGAAATTATTGTAAATGAAACTACTTCATCATTCTCGGCAATTATTTCGAACCCGAACAAATCCCTAATTGCTTTAGCTATATCAATTACTTCCATATTAAGTTATTACAGGAGGATTATATGACTTGAATTCAAAATACCACTTTCCTTAACACCACACAACTGATAGCGGTAAGTGGGAGGATAAATACCCTAAAGTAGGAAGGAGGAAAGGAAGATAAAGTTGGATGATTCTTAGTTTGGAATGAAGTGTAACCCAATTACTGCGCTTTTTAGCCTCAAGCCGGCTGGGCTCTTACTTTTTCCTACCATGAAAAAGTAAGCAAAAAATCACCGCTGGACCGAAATTAGCTAAAATGATTGAGAAATATCGAAAGCCAAAAAACTCAGTTTATGATCATACTTAAGAAATTGGTAAACCCGAGTCGTGATGATTCGTGAAATATCTTTAATTATTCACTTCAAACAGTTTTGGCTTTATTCGTCTTTTCTACAATCATTTCTTAACGTTATTTCGCTCAGGCGGCTGACTTGCGATTATATAAAATGGCCTTATTCATTTTAGGATGAGAAGTGTCAAAATCAAATTAGAAATAAAAACTGTGTGAGTCCTTGAATGAATATCAATCACATAATGATTAATCTGGACGAGTTTTTTTATTTCCTGATTTTGGTACTTTGAGGCCGTTAAGAAATGAATACAGCCTTGGGCTTTTGATACTTTTGGGCTAAGCCAAAAGTATAGGAATCAACTAGCGTTGAATTGATTATCAATTTCTTCAATAATCGACCAATCAAAATCTGAATTACAATAATGGTCTATTTGTTCAATCAGTTTAAACTTCAATTGAGAATAGTTTTCAATTGAAGTATTCTGATTCTTTAATTCGAATATATAAACTGAATACCAATAGTAAGCATTTACCCATCTGCTTTGATTGTTAATTTTTATAAGTGATTTCGCATGAAAATCTGGATCATAAAAAACTAAAAACCTATGAAGGTTGATTCTATTTGATTCGTCCCCCTCAAAGAAATATCCCTTCAAATTATCTAAATCATTCTTGAGTTTTGAATGAATAATTTTATCTAAAACTTCTGGGTTTATAAGAAATGAATTACTCATGTTTCAAATAAATTAATCCAAAAACCCTTCTAAATACCTCAAAATCNCCTCNGACTGCATCATCACACTCACNTGATTCTGTGAAGGGATAATGGCCAGTTGCGATTGAGGCATGGGTTCCATNTCTGCTGTGATGCCNCCACCGAGAAGCTGATACGTTTTCATNAGTTCTACTTTATCGGTGCCGTCATTATCTCCACAGATGATCAATACAGGAGCCTTAAGGTTAGCAATATTTTCATCTCCCACATCGAATGGGTCATCAGCAAACTCTATCATGTGTTCAATGAAATTGGTCCATTGGGTAGTGTCTGGAGCCGCAGCATAATAACCGGTTTGCAAAGGTGTATCATTGAAGAACTCAGGCTTGAACCCTTCAAATCCTGAGTTGACAATTGGCAGCCAGCCATCAGTCTTATAAGTGGAGGAGATAATGACTAGTTTGTTCAGTCGGTCAGGGCTTTGCGCAGCAAACTGATAGGCGATGGATCCGCCCATGCTATACCCCATGACATCCGCTTTTTCAATTTTCAGGTAATCCAATATGCCTTCTACATCTTTGGCCAGTGTTGTGATATCAAAAGGTCGATCAGAAAAAGGAGAGTGGCCATGTCCTTGCATTTCAATAGCAATGACTTTTCTGGTTTTGGAGAGCTCTGGAATGATCTCACTCCAGTTCATTTCAATGGTATAGAAAGCGCCATGCAGCAAAATGATTGGCACTTCTTTAGCCTTCGTATCTGGCTGATATACCTCATAGTACATTTCTATGCCATTCACTGGAGCCAAACCGGTGGTTGTAGGCTTCAATTGTCCGAAGCTAGCGAGCGAAAGAATCAATAAACCAACGAATAGCGTGTAATTAAATCTGGTTTTCATTTTAGTGGTCATTTCATCGAAGCTAACACCTTTTCCAAATTCTCTATAGAAGCTTTGTAGCCTTCCTTGAAGCCCATTTCAATCATGCGTTCCAACCGTTCTAAGGATTCATTGAAGATGGTGATTTGTACAGTGGTGATGCCCTCTTTTTCACTAAAGGAATAATCCCAGTCTGATCCAAATGGTGCAGGATTCTCATCTTTGTCTGCAAAGACATTGAATAATTTAAAATTAGTCTTGGGAGTAATGGATTTGTATTCCTGTAGGATCCAACCCTCTTGTCCATCAGGACTTACCATGGCATAAAATCGTTTGCCACCAACTTCAAAGTTCATGCATTTGGTTCTGGATTTGAATGGAGCAGAGCTACCCATTTGTCCAGAATTTCTGCTTTGGTAAATGCATCCCACACCAGGTCCAATTCTGCATCAAACTCCCTGGTGATGTAAACTGTTTTNGCGTCTTTATCGACGGTNAANTCGAATCNTANNTTATTGCTCATTTTTTGCTTTTTTCATGGTGTTTAATACTTGATCCAGTTGATCGAACCGCGCTTCCCAGATTTTTCTAAACTGCTCCAACCAGAGATCTACTTCTTTCATTTTCTCAATTTCCAGAGAGTAGTAAATCTCTCGACCTTGCTGTTCTTGCTTCACTAGGTCACATTCTGTGAGAATGCGCAGATGCTTGGATACTGCTTGTCTGGTCGTGTTGAAGTTTTCTGCGAGCGCATTTGGCGTCATTGCCTGAAGGGCAATCAAAGCAATGATGGATCTTCTGGTGGGATCCGCAATGGCTTGAAAAATGTCTCTTCGCATGATTTAGTTTATTTATTGAAACCGATCGGTTGCAAATATATACGCAACCGATCGGTTTCTTGTCATGTCTTTTAGATTATTTTTCAAACACTGATTAATCAACTCACTGTGACAACCATTTACATAAGTGGTATCTCTCTTTCCAACAGTCACTTATATCTTTAACCAACTAACTAAAGATCAACTACTCTCTTATGAACACAACCAAACTCATCAACAAGATTCTCTTTGGATTATTTATTGCCATCTTTTCTGCATGTGCATCCAAATCGGTAAGCGAAGAGCCAGAATTAAAAGTCAATCTTGCGGCCACCAATTTTCAGGTAGATGCTTTTTGGCCAAAGCCACTTCCTAATGGTTGGGTTTTGGGTGAGACTCCAGGAATCCATGTAGACAAGAACGATCATATTTGGATTGTGCAGCGTCCAGCATCTCTTTCACCAAGAGAGGTGAGAAATGAGGAGGGGCCTTATGTTCCAGAGTGTTGTTCGCCAGCTCCTTCTGTCATTCAGTTTGATCAGGAAGGCAATGTGTTGAAATCCTGGGAAGTACTGGATTCTGCTAATCAGGAAGTGGATGGCAATCAGCTTTGGGTCGGTAGCGAGCATGGCATCTACGTGGATGATAGCATGAACGTATGGTTGGGGAATGCCAAGAATCACATGGTTTTGAAATATTCTGCTGATGGAAAGCTTTTGCTTCAGATTGGAGTAAAAGGAGAGACCAATGGCAGTAATGATACGGAGTTGCTTGGAGGTCCTGCAGATATGGCGGTGGATTTAGCAGCCAATGAAGTGTTTATAGCAGATGGATATGCCAACCGAAGAGTAATCGTTTTTGACGCCACAACCGGAGAATATAAACGTCACTGGGGTGGATTTGGTGAACAACCTCATGATAATGACTTGCCTCCTTATGAAGAAGTTGATTCCATACGATCATTCAAGACTGCTGTTCATGCCATCGTACTGTCTGATGATGGATTGCTGTACGTGGTAGATCGTTCCAATAGTAGAGTTCAGGTCTTCCAAAAGGATGGAACTTATGTCAATCAGTTCTTTGTGGCTAAAACTTCAGGACCAGGTACGGTTTGGGATGTTACTTTATCGCGAGATCCACAACAGTCTAAAATCTACATTACGGATGCTAAAAACATGAAGGTTTGGGTCTATGACCGTCAGTCTTTTGAAGTTTTAGGTTCCTTTGGATCAGGAGGTAGAAATGCAGGCCAATTTGGATGGGTGCACTGCATCAGCATGGATTCCGACGGCAATTTGTATACAAGTGAAGTAAAGCCTGGCTTACGTGTGCAGAAGTTTAAGCCGATGTAATGAATCTAGAATTTTGAACATTTTTTAATCAGGATACAGGGGTATACAATTCATCTACAATACTAATAATTAACGAGTTACGTTGATTGGGGTAATTCACAATTGATCAGCTTTGTTCATTATCAAATAGTGTTATGTATGAATAATTTAAAATTAGGACTGAACAGTTTCTTATTGATCCAGTCTATTCTTTCCACGGCCCAAATTGTTGGTCAGGTACTTTCAAGTGATTTTAAGAAGCCGGTTCCCTTTGCTCATATCTACTACCAGGATAAAACCATTGGGGCAGTTACCGACATCAATGGCAAGTTTAAGCTAAGTCTAAGTGGAGATTCTGTTACCATCAGCGCCATTGGCTTTAAAAACTCAAAAAGGGCAACCGCTGATCTCGACCAACCAGTTTTACTAGCCCCATTGGTTACAGAACTTGATGAAGTAGTTGTGAGCGCCAGCAGTGAGATGAAGTTTACACCAAAAGAATTAGTAAAAGGTGCTCTGAAAAAGGCGAAGAAAATTGACTTAGAGGACCAGCTTGAGCTTAACATTTATCAATACGGTGCTTCGGCAGATGCACTCATTCGATTAGTTGATCATCCTGCCGTTAAGGTCTCGAGAAAAGAATCGATCCCATATAATGTGGTAGAAAGACCTGTTAATGAAGCAAAAGCCTATTTTGAGTCGGGAACTCATCCTGTGGGTTGGCACCTTAACTCACCTTATACCGTGCTGGCCAATGACCTTTATACGATTCGTGAGCTGAAGAAAAGTAATGGAAAGTATTCATTCAGATTTACTGGCACTCAAAAAATCAATGGCCATAATACTTTTGAAGTAAGTGTGGTTCAGGAAGCTGATACCACCACTAGAATTGCCGTTTATAAGACAGATTACAAATTCTACTTTAGGGAGGATACCTATGATTTGGTACAGTATGAAAGTCGTGAGTTGTTGCTTTTCGATCAGGGTAATTATTCCATGTCGGTTTTAGAATCAACCAAAGCTCAATATAATTCTGATTCTGAAGATCCTTTGTTGTACCTGGAAGTCAATACAGTTCAAACTATTAACAAACTCAGTACAGAGAATGAGGTAATTGAACAGGAGACCAACGAGATGGCTACTATTGGTAGACGCAAAAATATTGCAGTCGTCAATCCCGGTTCAAAGCTTCCAAAAGTCATAGCATCAAGTAAGCTGATTAGTGAAGAAATGACTCAAAACAAATTGTATCTGGCCATTCATTGGGCTAGCACAGAGGTTATTTATGATAATAGGGACTATCTCTTCCAAATTCTGGAGGACTATGACTTTAGCCAGCTGGAAATCGTATGCATTGGCTCACCAAAGAATAAGTCTTTGTGGGTTACTAATTCTATGGGGTTTGATTTCTTCACACATTATTACCTGGAAGAAGCAATGGAGAAGCCGGGTACTATTCAATTATATCGTGGTGCTGAATTGCTTAAAGAGGTGGGAAGTATCGATGACGGATTGATGAAGGTGATCGAGATAGAAGTTAATAATCTATAGAAAATTGTAGAAGCTAAATATGGAAGGTTTTAGGTAAATTGAATTCAATAACCCTATTAGCCATGAAGCTCATTTTCACAACTCTGATTACCATTATACTTGGAACTACTCTATTTGCTCAAACCGATCAGGATGAGGAGGAACCAGCACAAGCATATACGATAGAAAGTTGTGTCACTGAGTTTTCGGAAGAGGAAGTTGAGCTAACCAAAGCGGGTTATCAATTTTGGTTTGTGGATAAAGAGTTTGTGGATGGTCGTACNTTGAAGATGAGTGTGGTNAAACCTAATTCAGCTACGCATGCTCCACACCAGCATGCTGAGGATGAGTTTTTCTTTATTTTGGAAGGTACAGCAGAGTTTTATTTGGATGGAAAGACAAAGACGGTATCACAATATGCNAGCTTTTATTGNCCACCTAATATGATGCACGGTATACGCAATGCAGGGGACACCGAGCTGAAATACTTAGTGATTAAAAAGTATAAGCAATAGAGTGTTTTTATAATCCCAAAAACCTACTGATTTATTATCTTTTTTTATTTATTGAATATAATGGTATGATTAAATAAAAGAATCAATAGTCTACTACTAAATTAGTTTAGCTAAGATTTTTGTGAATTTGTATTTCTTGTCTTTCTTTAAATCATATATACTCATCCATACTCATATATGAGAAGATTTTACCTGCTCTCGTTCTTCGCTTTATCTTTCCTAATCATCTTTTTTAGTCGGTATTGGAATATTGACAGGAGTTCAAAGTATCAAACGCTAATTGGCAGTTTTGCTGGTAATGGTACAGAGAAACTCACCGGTCCGGACAAAGCTAATTTTCGAGATTTTTGGATGACAGTGGATGTGGATTTAGGGCGAGTTCCTAAAGAACGAACTACCGACTTTCTAAAATATCGATTGGCGAAAAAAGGATCTAGAATTGCTGAAAACAAGTTTAATTGGCAGCAGTCTGGTTCTGATGTTGCCGGAAGATCCCGTGACTTCTTATTGCAACCTTCAGGTAAACTTCTGTCTGGTTCCGTTACTGGTGGCTTATGGTATAATCTGGACTATCGGAACAATAGCCAGTGGGACCAGGTTTCTGGCTTTGATCACCTTTCAGTAAGTTGTCTGACTTATGACCCACAAGATGAGAATATTCTCTATCTGGGTACCGGAGAATCGCAAACAGCCTTTACTAACTATCGTGAGTCATCCTCAGTAGGATCGGGAATATACAAGTCTATGGATGGTGGGGTGAATTGGACATTAATAGAGTCTACTTCTGGGTTTAGCTATGTCAATGATTTGTTGGTTCGAATAGAGAATGGTGAAAGCGTGCTATATGCTGGAGTGGCTTCAGGTGAATACTTACAAGAACCAGTACTCAGCAACCCTACGGACGGACTCTATCGGTCTGTGGATGGGGGTGAATCCTGGACTCAACAATTACCCACTATTGACGGAAGCCAACTGCCGTATGCCGTATCAGATATTGAACTTTCCTCAGACAATGAATTGTATGTAGGTACCATGCGAAACATTGAGAATGAGGGTGGTGGGTANTTGCTAAAATCCTCGGATGGAGAACAGTGGACCATTATTAGTTCTATTGATGATGAAGTAAATCAACAAAGCACTTCGGGTACTCAATGGTATGGCGGTAGAGTTATTGTATCGTCATCACCAACTGATCCCAATGTTCTGTATGGCTTGCATTGTATGCGTTTTAAGAACGGGTTCAATCAACTTAGAGATTATTACGTTTTTTTGAAAAAGAGTTTGGATGGAGGCTCCACCTGGAATACGATCTATAATCCTGGTTTTGCAAGCATTCCCTGGCATGCTCTGGCATTGGATGTAGATCCAAACAATCCCCATAAATTATTAGCAGGTGGGTTGGACATTTATGCGGTAAATACTGAAGGTGAAGTTACTGATTTGGATTGGGTTAGATTATCCGATTGGTCTGCTATGTATGCCTATAATATTTGGGCTAGTGAATTTGATCCTCAAGTTGATAGTCTAAAGCAGTTTTATGTCCATGCCGATATTCATAGTATTGAATACATCAATGACAGTTCAGATGAGGTGATNATTGCTACAGATGGAGGTTTGTTTGTCTCTTATGACGTTAGCAAGTCAAATGGAATAACTTCAGAAAGTATCGCATCGGAGTTTCCAACCTTTTATAGTATCAATAAGGGATTAACAAGCACACAATACTATACGGTAGCATTATCACCTGAGGAAGGCGAATTGAATGCCATAGGTGGAACTCAGGATAATGGTTCGATTCTTACAAGTAATGGTCAATCAGATTTAAGTAGTATGATTTCAGGAGGTGATGGTGCATTTGTTGCATGGGACGAGGATGAATCTGATATTTCTATAAGTTCCGCTTATAACAATCTGTACTATGTACACACCTCTGATCAATCATATTTTGTTAATTATCCTTCTGGTTTGTTTATCAATCCAGCTGATTATGATTCCAAAAACAATAGACTCTATGCCAATATGGCACAAAGCGCTTTGGGTGGAAGACTTGATGGATTGGCTAACAGGTATTACGATACTTTACTCATGATTGATGTTAATCAATTAATAGATGATCCATCGAACCCTGATTTTTATACGAATTTAATTCCTTTAAAAGCCGGAATTACTCAAGTATTAAGTAGTTTAACTATTTCTCCGCACAACCCAGCAACAATGGTTATTGGAACCGATCTTGGCCAGGTTTATCGGATTACAGGATTACCAAACAATCCAATTTCCACAAGGATAGATAATGGACAAATCCCAGTCGGATATATTTCCTCAGTAGATATTGGAGAGGAGGATGATCATATAGTTTTAACAATTTCCAATTATGGGGTGGAGTCAGTTTGGTATACAGATAATGGGGGTACTAATTGGATTAATCTAGAAAGGAATCTACCAGATGTTCCTGTACGTAATGTGCTATTTAATCCATTTGATGATTATAAGTTAATCGTTGCAACTGAAGTTGGAGTCTGGGGTCTGGAAGATATCACAGACCCGAATGCAGAATGGATTCATTATGACGGAATGCCATCTGTTCGCGTGGACATGCTTGACGTACGTGCTAGTGATAGTGTTGTAGTTGCTGCAACCCATGGATATGGATTGTTTTTTGGAAAATTGAATCAAGGTGAGCGTATTGAACGTGTCACATTGAGAGATTCAGAACAGGTAGTATTCATTTATCCAAACCCAACGACAGACTTTGTAAATATTGGTGGTTTAGAAGTTCAGGCTTACGAGCTTTTCAATCTGGGAGGCCTCGTAGTATCTAGCGGACAAGTATCTAATGGCAAAATCGACTTGAATTCTGTGGAGAGAGGTATCTATGTTCTCAAATTAAAAGGTACAAATGTGATTTCTAGTTATAAAATCATTAAGAACTAAATAGTACAAGCAATAAAAAAGGGAACCCANTTGGGCTCCCTTCTTCATTACATATACAATAACTTATTCCGATAATCAGTCAATTTCAAGTTCGAAAGCGAAAGGAATCTTCACAGTACTTGGTACAGCTTGTCCGAAACCATTTTTAGCTGGTTCGAATTTTAAGTCTTCCACTGCTAACTCCACAGCTTCTCTCAACCTGTTGCAAGGGAAAGANATCGCTTCNTTGTTTTTAATGTTTCCATTCTNGTCAATCTCAATTTTCATCATCACTGTTCCTTCCACACCATTGTGATTGCTCTCAGATGGATATTCAATCTTGGAGGCCACTTCATCAAGGTTCAATACTTTAGCCGCAGCTGGTTTCATTGGATCTGATCCTGCAAATGCTACTGCTACTGCTAAAACGAATGCGAATGTAAATACTGACTTTTTCATGTTTCCTCCTTTGTTATTGATTTGATAATCCAATATTACGTAAATGTTAACAAATTAACAATCCCGTAATGTTAAGTTTTCACTGAATTAACAATAATCTCGACTGAACCTGAGATTTATCAGATAAACCGAGGTGCTAGAAACGGTTAATTGTGGAAATCTTCTGACTCGATTATGATGTATTGGTTCTGAAATTGGTCAATTTTATGACTGATAATGTAACAGACCCTATTTTGATCAGTCAAGCTGAAATTCCTCCAAAACCCTTTCATATTTATCGGTCCGGNGCAGGATCAGGTAAGACCTATACGCTAGCNAAGTCGTATCTAACTCTTGCTTTGTCCAGACCTGGTGCTTTTCGTCACATTCTTGGAGTGACATTCACCAACAAGGCTACCGAGGAGATGAAAAGCAGGATTGTCTCTTTTCTCAAAGTATTGTCTGCTGGAGAAAAGCATCCAATGCGTAATGAGCTTTGTGAAGCATTGGATATTACTGATGAAATACTTACTGAAAGAGCCACTGATGCGCTGAGCGATATTCTCCATCAGTACGGACGATTTAGCATCGTGACCATTGATAGTTTCTTTCATGCGGTGATTCGATCGTTTGCGAGGGAGATGGGCCTTCAAGGAACGTTTACTATTGATCTGGATCTTGATAAGGTACTACAGCTGGTCATTGATCAGTTGCTGATGGAGATCGGAGAGGAGAAGCAAAAGCAATTGAGAAGTTGGCTCACCGAATTTGCTGAGAAGAAAGTGGAGGACGGATTGAGCTGGGATTTTAGAAAGGACATCAGCATTCTTTCCAAAGAGATACTCAAAGATGAATTCAAACAGTATTCTGCTCAAATACTCGAACTAAGTAAAAAGGCGAACTTCTTCGCCAACATTCGGAAGCAACTCAATAATTTCCGCTATCCTTTCGAAAATCAGGTGAAGAAAATGTGTCGGGAAGCCATGAAATTTCTTGACGATAATGGATTGTCCGTGGAGTCATTCAGTGGAAAATCGAAAAGTGTTGCCACAATGTTTGTCAAATTTGAAGGTTTGAACTTTGACATTACGGATGGAAGAAGAGCGGCTACTCAGGATATTTCAAAATGGTTGACCAAAGCAGATCAAAAAGATGCTAGTAAAGTTGCTATTGCGGAACAAGTCATGAAGTTGTATGCTGATATCGTCATTTTCATTGACAAGAATTTTACTAATTATCAATCAGTTATTGAAGTACAGCGCTATTTATATGCTTTTGGCATCCTGGCGGAGATCAATAAGTATTTACAGCAATACCGCGATGAACATGATGTGATGTTGATTGCTGATTTGCCTGATTTTCTTCATCAGATCATTAACGATAGTGAGACACCCTATATCTATGAGAAGGTAGGTTCTATTTTTAATCATTATTTGATTGATGAGTTTCAAGATACGTCGGCTTTCCAGTGGGAGAACTTTATGCATTTAGTGAAGAACACGACCGACGAAGGAAACTTCAGTATGGTGGTTGGAGATGTGAAGCAATCCATCTATCGATTTCGAGGTGGAGATTGGGAGTTGTTGCAACATCGAATCAAAGATGATATCGGTGACTACCATGTCGAACCACATAATCTAGGAACTAACTGGCGATCCGATCCTTTGATTGTCCATTTCAATAACACATTTTTTACATCCATGATGGGCTTGTCTCGTGGACACTTTGAAGACTCTACATCAGAGATTATCGACGAATCCATGCGTGAACAGGTGTTGGGCAAAATAGGAGAGGTGTTTGATACCTTCTCAGATGTGGCACAAGAGATACCGGAGCATCGTCAGGAGGAGAAGGGGATGGTTCGGTTTGAATTTATAAAGGAAGAACGCGATGCTGAAGAAGGTTGGGTAGATCAGTCGATTAGGAGAACCATTTACAAAGTAGAAGAATTACAGCGACAGGGATATCAACTTAGAGACATTGCTGTGCTTACTCGATATGCGAGTGAGGGCAAGAAGATTGCTGATGCCTTTATTGAGTACAGAAATTCTGAAGAAGCTGATCCGAATTTACGTTATGAGGTTGTCAGTAGTGAAGCCCTTTACCTAACTTCAAGTCATCTGGTGCGATTCATTGTATCGCTTATTAAGTGGTTGAATGATGAGAAGAATACCATTGTATTGAGTGAGTGGCTCTATGAATACAATCGCTATATTCTCAAAAATGATTTAAAGGAGAGCGAGATCTTTTCACGTTTCGAACATTGGGAAGAGATCTCTCCAAAAATATTCGTTAATCAGCGAGAATACCTCAAGACCCTGCCACTTTATGAATTAGTGGAAAGCATCATTCGAATATTCGACCTCAATAAAATTCCTGAAGAGTTTACCTATTTACAAGGCTTTCAGGATGCTGTATTGGATTATGCAAAAAATGAGCGCGGAGACATTCCGTCCTTCCTGGCCTGGTGGGAAGAGGTTCGAAAGGAACGAGCCATTCAAATATCCGATGACAACAATGCTGTTAAAATTCTCACCATTCACAAGAGTAAAGGTCTCGAGTTTCCTGTCGTGATTTTGCCTTTTATGAGTTGGACATTTGATCATGATGCCACCAAGGATACCATCCTTTGGTGTTCTGGTGATGTTGGTGTAGAGCCATTCAGTCAACTTCCTGTGGTGCCGTTGAAGTATAATAAAGGACTGGCCAACACCCACTGGGCTCAACGATATTATGAGGAGAAGCTCAAGGCTTATTTGGATAATCTAAACCTATTGTATGTTGCATTTACACGTCCTGTGGAAGTTCTAATTGGTTTTGCCAAGTTGCCTGCAAGAGAGAACCTTAACTATGCGTATGATCTGGTTCTGAGTCATGTAAAGGACAGTGATTATTGGGATGAAAGTGAGAATGCTTACCAGGTTGGAGCATTGAAAAAACCGAACCTGGAGCATAAGGAAACTAAAGAATATGGTTTGCAAACGTACTTGTCAAGTCCATGGCGTGGCAAGGTGAGTATCCAAATAAAAGGCTCTGCTGAATTGAATGAATCAGTTTTCAGTGATGCGCAGCGCAGAGGTACCAAACTCCATGATATCCTTAGTCGGATTAAGTATCGGAAGGATCTGGATCAGTTTTCCAATTTGGAGCACATCGTTGAGTTAACAAAAATTATAGAATACCCTGAGGTTTCTAATTGGTTCGATGATTCCTGGGAAGTGCATACGGAAGTTCCGATCCTATTACCAGGAGGAGAGTTTAAACGAATTGATCGTCTCAATTTGAAGAAAGATCAAACTGTAGTCATCGATTTTAAGACCGGAACAAAGAGAAAGAAGGATCATTACCAGGTAAAGGAATACATGAAGATTTTAGGAGAGATGGGCTATCAGCAGGTGACTGGGTATTTGATTTATTTATATGACTTGTCAGTAGAGGAGGTGACCAATGGTTGATCAGTCATTTATTGCTGAAGTAGCGGAGCGAGTCCTTGGAGATAATCCACAAAACCTTCATCAGGTTACTATTGTTTTTCCGAACCGAAGAGCTGGATTGTTTTTCAGAAAGGAACTATCTAAACTGATTGAAAAGCCCATCTGGATGCCACAGGTCATCAGCATGGAGGATTTTGTAAGTTCCTATAGTCCTTTGAGAAAGGTGGAGAAGATTGAAGCCATTTTCTCTTTGTATGAGGTCTACAAGAAGCATCAGAAAAGGGACGAGACTTTTGATCAGTTCTTTTTCTGGGGTGAAATGATCCTCCGGGATTTTGAAGAGATCGATCAGTATTTGGTGAATACGGATCAGCTGTTTACCAGCATCAAAACTCAGAAAGAGTTAGATGAGGAGTTCTACTTTCTTGATGAGGAGGATAAGAAAGTGATCCAATCCTTTTGGTCAAGTTTCTTGCCTAAAGCCACAGCAAGTCAGGAAGCGTTTCTTGAGACCTGGAAGATTTTAAGACCTATTTATGCTGAGTATCGTGAGCATTTGCTAGCCAAAGGCATTGCTTATGGAGGTTTGATATATCGCGAGATTTCTGACAGTCTAAGTGATGTGAAGCCGCAAGAGGGTTCCAAAGTCTATTTTGCCGGGTTCAATGCACTGACCTTTGCAGAGGAAAAGATTATCAAACATTTTGTACATGAATATGAGGCAGAAGTTATCTGGGACTTAGATGAGTACTACTTCAATAACCCGAAACAAGAGGCTGGTTTTTTTCTTCGTGAATATGGCCGTGATAGCATATTAGGAAAGACGTTTCCAAAAGAACCACCAAAGCGCTTCCAAACCGAGAAGAATTTTGAAGCTACTGGAGTTTCATTAGAAGTTGGACAGACAAAAGCCCTCGCAGAGCACCTCAACAATCTGATAGCTAGTGGCTCATTCGATCCTGAGAAGACAGTTGTGGTCCTTCCAATGGAACATATGCTGTTTCCAGCATTGCACGCCATCCCTGACGGGGTGGAAAAGGTGAATATCACCATGGGGTATCCGCTTAAAGAAACACCTGTGTATAGTTTGCTGGAAAGTGTATTGCTCCTGCAGCACATGCGCAAAGAAAGTGTGGTCAATGGAGTGTCCTTTTACTACAAACCTTTGGTGGAATTGCTGGAACATCCATTGCTTTTTGCTCTAGATGAGGATCGCATAAAGGACCTGATCAAGGAAATCAAAAGTAGAAATCTCATCACGTTGTATTTGGATGATCTGGAACTGAAGCATGAAGTGTTTGATATCATCTTTCAGAAACCGGACTCAGCTTTTGAGTATTTGTTAAGTATTCTCAAAAACTTATATGACACCTGGAAGGATAAAGGACATGATCTGGAGTTAGAATTCATCAGTCGCTTCTTTGAGCATGTAGCTCATTTGAGAGAGATGATGGGTGATCGAGCAGATCAACTCAGCTATGATTTCCTTATCAAACTATTCCGAAGATTGGCTCGTACCCTGAAGATCCCTTTTACAGGAGAACCACTCAATGGTTTACAAATCATGGGTATTCTGGAAACAAGGAACCTTGATTTTGAAAATGTCTTCATACTGAATATGAATGAAGATAGCTGGCCAGCAGCTGCAAGACGCGGTTCATTCATCCCATTCAATATTCGGAAAGCTTTTAGCCTTCCGGTATTTGATCATCAAGATGCGATCTATTCTTATCTGTTCTATAGACTGATTCAGCGAGCAAAGAATATTCATTTCTTTTACAATACGGTGGCAGAGTTTAATGTCAATGGAGAGCTTAGTCGACTGGTGCAACAGTTGGAAGTGGAGTCTGGCTATGCAATCAAGAAACGAATTCTTGCAAGTCCAATCAAGACGGTAGCTCCATTGCCAATTAAGATCGAGAAAACCGCTGCCATTCAAGCTAAAATGGAGCGCTATCTGGATGGATATCAATCCACAAATGGGTTGCATCCAGGATCATTCACTCCATCGGCTTTGAATGCTTATTTGGATTGTCGTCTTAGGTTTTACTTCAAGTATGTGGAGCGCCTCTACGAGCCAGATGAAGTGCAGGAGGAGATGGATGCGATGGTGTTTGGTAATATTCTTCATGACACCATGGAGATACTCTATAAGCAATTCACAGATCGCGAAAAACGTAAGGAGATCTATCCACAGGATATTTTCTGGATTCGTGAAGGGATTTCAGGAGCAATGAATAAGGCCTTCATCAATCACTATAAGATCAAGAAGGAGAAGAAGTTTAAACTCGAAGGGCGGACTTTGATTGCCGCGGATGTGCTCAAGAAGTTCATCGAGAAGATTCTCGATTATGACATGAAGTATGCTCCATTCAAAATCATTGGGTTGGAAGCGAGCACCAGGGAAGGTTTTGCCATGGAATTTCCGATCAAAGTGTCTGGTAAAGAGAAGAAGATAAGAATCAGAGGAATTATTGACCGTATCGATCAGAAAGAAGGCAAGGTACGAGTCATTGATTACAAAACTGGTCGGGATGAAAAAGACTTCACCACGATCGCTGCATTAGTAGACCGACAGGAAAAGAGTAGGCGCAAGGCGGCTTTCCAGGTATTCTTCTATAGTTACTTATTCTACAAGAAGTTTCAGGGTGATTATGAGGTAATCGAGCCAGGGTTGTTCAATTCTAGAGACTTGTTTAGTGATGATTTTGAATGGCGAATCTTTGATAAGCAGAACAAGACAAGCGTTGCTGAGTTTAGGCAATATTTGCCTGAATTTGAGCAAGGATTAACAGATTTGTTGACCGAAATGTACGATCCTGAAATTCCGTTCGACCAGACAGATGACTTGAAAAAGTGTGGTTATTGCCCATATAAGGATATTTGTGGTCGATAAACTGACATTTGTCATATATCTAGAGTTCTTGACCTATCTTTACGGACCAGCTTGAGCATTTTTTTACCTGAATTCGCAACACATGGAAAGTGCACTAACGGCAAGATACTCAACCAACGACCTGCCATATACAAGGGAGCTCTTAGCAGAGGCCGAGGATGAACAATTGATGAAAATTGTGAAAGAAGCTGCCAAAGAGTTGAAATCTCCAATTGCCTTGGTTACCGTGGTGATGGAGCAAGTTCAATTTTTCAAAGCACATTACGGCTTATCTGAAGAATTGGCCAAATCTAGAGGGACTACACGTGATGTTTCTTTCTGTCAATTTGTAGTAGACACCCAGAATCCATTGGAGTTGGTAGATGCCAAAGGGATGCCTGGAATACCTCAAAATATCGTAGAAGAGCATGGTGTCAGGGCTTATTTAGGAATGCCAATCAAATCTCACAACCAGGTAATTGGATCGTTGTGTGTTTTAGATACGGAACCTCATTCATTTACTGATGATGAGAAGGAGAACCTAAGACGATTGGCTGATCTAGTTAATGATCGTCTTGCTCAACTGAATAAGTCTAGAAAAAAGGATCATAGTCAACTAATTGGAAAAGCTGCTTATCCAGCATTGGAGGAGGTAAAAGAAGCTATGGAGCCAATTAAACCAAGAGTGTCTGATTCTATGGTTGCTTTACGGGAATTGTCCACTTTCATGCGCTTCATGGAACAAACGCTTTATGGAAATTTCCCCTCCAAAGATGAGCTAAGAAAGACCCTAAATGATGCAAAAACGGCATTGGAGCGCTGTGAAAATAGTTTGTATGATATTGAAGTGAGTTCAGAAGATGCCATCGATGCTATTGATGCATTGGAACATGTTTTTGTACCTTCAAGTACGGTGCTGCTTTCAGAGATTGCAGAGGCAGGAAGAGAACTTGCGCGACATGTTACTAAAGAAAGTGGAGGTGTGCTTTTGCCTGAATTGTCATTCAACCCACAGGTTACCACTCCACAAACTTTAGGCTCATCGATTATTGCGTTGACCTTGACGTTGGTAGCAAATGGATTGAAAAAAGCGAGTAAGCATCACAAGATAAAGATGTCAGTACTTGATCAGAATCTCAGAGCAGCATTAGTGATTGAATGTGATGATTTGTCGGAGGCCATTCGAGGTGAGATCGTAAGAGAACTTCGTAACCATACCTCGGAAGAGCCAACCATTTCATTCAAATTGGTTGATGGGAATATTCACTTACTGTTCTCTATCGTGAAGGAACGCTCCTAAAGCGCTCCCCACGAATCAAATATTTTTACAGTCGTCCATTTCATGTTGTTGTCCTCGATGTATTGGAGGTGTGCTTCATGCTTTTGGTAAATGTCTTGATCCTCTTTAGAGTCAAATGTTACAACCAGACTTACTGAATAGGAGTTGTCTACCACTTCTCTTGGTGTACCTGCAGGTTTTCCCAGGTGGTAGCTGTTGATTTCCTTCACTTGCTTCAAGAATGCCTCTGTACTTTTGATAAAATCATCCGCGTCTGCTTCTGGTTTCAGCCAGAAAAACACCATATGGATGAATTGTCCGTTGATTTGCTTTTTTGGTTTTGCTTGTATTGTTGATGCCATAGTTACTGCGCCAAGTGATAATAGTGCTTTTTGAATAAAGGATCTTTTGTTCATTTTCTGTGCGTATTATTCTTCGGTAATTTAACCAAGAACGACAGTTTATTCCTAACACAACAAGTCTTAACATTTCAGCGTACATTCGCGAATCGTTTTTTGAAATAGATTGAAAGCATTTAGTGAAGACACTTGGATCAACTGGGTTGATCAGCTGTCAGAAGACAATTACCTGGTAATTGATGATTTTATTGAAGACCAGGAGCTTGATGTCTTTCTCAGCTACTTTCAGGAGAGCTTGGAGGAGGATGATTTTAAACCTGCAGGAATAGGTACCGGACAAGATTTTCAATTGAAAAGGGAAATTCGAGGCGATAAGATCAAGTGGTTGGATCGTTCCAAAGATCTTGAACTGACTCGTTTCTTTGAGCGAGTTGATGAAACTATTGGCGTTTTAAACAGATACTGTTATTTAAGTTTATCTGGTTCCGAGTTTCACATGGCACATTATCCTCAAGGCACTTTCTACAAACGACATTTGGATCAGTTCAATTCTCGCAGCAATCGACTCATCTCCGTTATCTTATACCTAAATAAAAATTGGCAAGAAGGAGATGGAGGAGAGCTCAAAGTATTTCTCAATGGTGAGGAGCGAACAATAGCACCGATAGCTAAGCGCTGTGTGATTATGCGAAGCGACAAAGTGGAGCACGAGGTAATGATGACCAATAAAGATCGATATAGCCTGACCGGCTGGTTGTTATACCAGCCAGTAGGATTGACCTTCTTGACCTAGTCTTCTTGTTTCAAGATATCTTTAAACTTGTTTTTAACTCGTTCAATTTTTGGACGCGATACATTCATGATATAGCGATCATAAGGATGATTTTCTTCGTAATCCTGGTGATAATCTTCAGCAGGGTAGAAAGCTGTGTATGCATTTAGTTGCGTAACTATTGGTTTTGGGTACACATCGCTCAGCTCGTCTATTTTTGCTTCAGCCAATTTGAGCTGATCCTCGTTATGATAGAAAATAGCGCTTCTATACTGAGTCCCGACATCTGGTCCCTGACGATTGAGTTGAGTAGGGTCATGTGCCGTGAAGAAAATATCCAAAAGTGTTTCGTAGCTAATTACATCAGGATCATAGTAAACCTGAACCGTCTCAGCGTGCTCAGTGCGTCCGTAACTCACCATTTTGTAGTTGGCCGTTGATTCTTTACCTCCAGCATAGCCAGATACCGCTTCGAATACTCCTTCGATTTGCTCAAAAGAGGCTTCTACACACCAAAAACACCCACCAGCAAAAGTCGCAGTATCTAATTTCTGATAGGAGATCGGAGTTTTATCATCTGTTGAATTTTTAGTTTCTGTACTTGTTGGATTACTATAACTAATTAGAATGGATAAAGCAATGGTGTAAAATGTCATTTTCATATGTGCTTATTTCAGTTAAAACAAACGAAACAGAAGGTTGTTCAGATGATGAATTGTTAAGAAATGTCAAAAAATGTAATCCAGATTACATTTTCAATACTTTCATACAACATGTTGCACTCATCTGAGTTCTAAATGAACTACAGCACTAGAGCTGTATAAAGACCTTAAAAAAAATTATATGCTGTGGAACTAACTCAATCTCTAGAGTTGTTTGCAATGTATAAAAAGGTAACTTTTTAGGTTAGGCGGTGATAGATAGACGCGGCTTCCGCTCGGAGGTCGCGTCTTCTTTTTTTATTCTATTTCCAACCAGTCGTTTCTACGCTTAATGATTTTCTTATTGAGTTTGTCATCACTTATGTATGAAAGCGTGATTCTGGGATCTTGTTTCGTAGTGAATTCACCTTCTTTAGGTATACCCATTTGGACATAGGAAATCGAGTAAGTTTTGCCAATTTCTAGTGAATTGATGACCTTGTTAAGATCTGCAGTTGAGTTGATTGATTGACTGTTGATCGACACAATTTTGTCTCCTGTCTCTAAACCGGCTTCATATAATGCAGTTCCTCTCATGACAGTACTTTGCACCTCTTGTTTCTCATTGAGCTTGGGGTTGCCGAAATAAGCCGAGTTCGGATTCTGAAGAGATACTTTGATTCCAAACTCTTCAAACAAAGACTCAAAGTCAGGGAGTTTACTTCCATAAATTTGGTCTGTGAAGAACCTTTCGGCAAAATCCTTATTGGTTAATTGTGCCAATACCTTCTGCAAATCAGGTAGGGTGTATGGGATTTCTGGCTTTCCATATTGTTGCCAAACCATACGCATATATTCATCCAGTGTTTTGTTGAACTCAGACCGCAAAGTAAGATCTAATCCAAGTCCAATGACTGATCCATAGCTGTAATAACTCACAAAGTTGTTAGAATAGTTTGTTTCATCATTGGCAGTTCCTGCATCAACGAAAGTAGCATTGTAACTATCCTCTACCGGACCTCTAAATTCCCTCGAAGGGCTGTTCAAAACATAATTTAATCCGCCAATTAATCTTTTCACGTATTGCTCTGGTTCTAAAATTCCAGATCTCGTCAATGTTAGTTTATCAAAATACGACGTGAATCCCTCTCCAAACCATAAAGCTTCCGAGAGGTTGGCATGATCAAAATCAAATGGTTCTAGAGATTTTGGTCTAATTCGCTCAATGTTCCAGGCGTGGAAGAACTCATGGGAAACAGTGCCTATCAGTCCAGAGGCATTGATGGCCAGTGAACCAGTGCTGGTACAAACCGTAGAGTTACGGTGTTCCATTCCATCTCCATCCACCCATTGGTTATAACCAATCAAGAAGGTATACCTACCGTAATCGAATGTTGGTAATTCGCCATAGATCGTGCGATGCTCTTCTACCACTTTTTTAACCCATTCAGTGTAATTGTCCAGTTCTTCTGTCGTACCCTCGTGCATCATAGCGATTTGTATAGTTTGGTCGCCTACTTTCCACTCTCTCCAGTCAATTTTACCAGCGATAGTGGGACTGTCATAGAAGTAATAGTAGTTTGGAGCAGAGAATTTAGACTCAGACTCTTTCACCAATTGTGTCGCGACAGACCATTCTTCTGGCATATTGGGTATGTTCAGGTTTACTTTTCTATCATCCAATCCAACACCTCTGGCAAAGGTTGCGGGCATATTCATATGGAGTTTTCGAGCATCTACTCCCATATAGGTGCCGTCGGCATGATTTCCATATAGGGTATATTGAAAAGTTACCTGGCCATCAACGACAGGAGCTTCCCAGGCATATGGTGTCAACCTTATTAGCGGAAGCTCATCCCCAGATGCATCATGAGCAGACTCCTCATAGATGTTTTTAGCAAAATTGTGAAGCGCATATCGGCCAGGAGAGAAATTAGGCATGCGAATTTCTAGTTTTTCACCCTTCACTTCTGTGAATTCAATCGATACACCAAGTTCGTGATGATGAATATTGGTTAAGTCAAGGGTATAAGTAATTTCTTGGGCACTTGCGAATGTTAAACAAGTAATTAGAAAAATTAGAAGTCCGAAAAGACGCATATGTTTTGTTATTTCAATTTTAAGTCCTCGAATATACTAAATAGTCGAAGCCCTGAATATTTTGTGTGATGAGCGGCTTAACTTAGCAGTATGAATCACTTATCGGTAGAGAATCTGGCAAAGAGTTATGACTCGCGGCAGTTGTTTGAAGGGTTGACATTTGGATTGGACCAAGGGCAGAAAGCGGCTTTGGTAGGAGTGAATGGATGTGGTAAGTCCACTTTGATGAAGATCATTGCAGGATTAGAACCACCAGACAAAGGCGAGGTGTCGTTTCGTAAGGGAGTACGGGTGGCGATGGTTCCTCAGAATCCTGATTTCGAAAGTGAAGATAACATTGTACAAGCTGTTTTTGCAGAAGATATAGAAGAGCTAAATGTGGTTCGGGATTATGAGATTGCCTTACACAAAGCGACGATTGATCCAGATAATGCCCCTGATATTACGCCCCTGATAGAGCGTATGGATCAGCTCAATGCCTGGGATTATGAAAGCAAGGTAAAGCAGATACTCGGTGAGCTTGGTTTGCACAATCTGGATCAAAAGATGGGTGAGTTATCTGGTGGTCAACGTAAGCGAGTAGCACTTGCCAGAGCGTTGATTGTTAATCCTGATTTTTTAATTCTTGATGAACCGACTAACCACCTGGATCTGGAAGTGATTGAGTGGCTGGAGAGTTATTTGGCTACGGCCAATCTTACTCTACTCATGGTTACTCACGACCGATACTTTCTGGATAAGGTAACCAACGAGATCTTAGAAATCGATCTAGGTCAGATTTTCAAATATAAGGGCAACTATGCGCACTTTTTGGAAAAGAAAGCGGAGCGTGAAGAGAGTGAAGCTGCTTCAGTAGACAAAGCAAAAAACTTACTTCGTAAAGAGCTGGAGTGGATGCGACGACAACCAAAGGCTCGTGGTACCAAAGCCAAATATCGTATAGATGCCTTCTATGATACCAAAGAGAAAGCTTCTAAAAATGTCAATAGACAAGAATTGGAAGTTAACCTGAAAGGTGAGCGTCAAGGGAAAAAGATTATGGAGTTAGAGCAGGTGTCCAAACAATTTGGAGACTTGAAAATACTCGATCACTTCAATCATACCTTCCAGAGAAAAGAACGAGTGGGTATTGTAGGTCCGAATGGAGTTGGTAAGTCTACCTTCCTAGATATTCTGATTGGAGAGATTGAAGCTGATTCTGGTAGGAGAGAAGTTGGGCAGACAACTAAGTTTGGGTACTATACCCAGGAAGAACAGAAGTTTGATCCGAATGCTCGCGTGATTGACGTGGTAAAAGATGTTGCAGAAGTGATTCAGTTGGCTGATGGCTCGCAGATTACCGCATCCCAATTGCTCAATCAGTTTTTATTTCCTCCAAAAATGCAATTTAATGTAGTGGGTAAACTGAGTGGAGGAGAACGTAGACGACTTCAGTTACTTAGAGTCCTAATGAACAATCCAAACTTCTTAATTCTCGATGAGCCTACTAACGATTTGGATTTGATGACCTTGAATGTACTGGAGGATTACCTGGAGACTTTTGAAGGATGTTTGATGGTGGTATCTCACGATAGATACTTCATGGATCGTTTGACTGATCACTTATTTGTATTTGAGGGTGATGGAAAGGTTAGAGACTTTCCAGGAAATTATACAGACTTGCGCGAGCAAGGAGGTTTGCAAACAAGCAAAGAAAAGCTTCAGGAATCCAAGAAACCTATAGAGAAGCTGGAAGAGTCCGTGAGCATGGAGAAGAAGAAACTTTCCTACAATGAGCAGCGTGAATTTGATGGCCTTGAGGGGGAAATGGAGAAATTGGAACTGCGTAAAGAAGAGATAGGAGAGAAGATGAATACTATTTCAGATTATGAAGAGCTTCAAAAACTAGCGCAAGAATTGGAGGAGGTAAAAGGACTATTGGAAGAGAAAGAGATGCGTTGGTTGGAGCTGAGTGAGCGCGTTTGATTCAGAATTAAGTAAACCATGATACATATCACACAACTAATTTATGTTATACCTGGCCAGGAGAATGTGTTTGATCAATTTGAATCAGTAGCTATTCCCATAATTTCGAAATACAATGGTCGGTTAACTCTTCGCATAAGACCTGATGACAATTCAGTGATTGAGAGCTCAATCGAAATGCCCTATGAAATTCATTTGGTCGAATTTGATCAAGAGCAAGACTTTTTGGATTTTATGAAAGATGAAGAGCGTAAGCAATTTTTATACTTAAAGGAACAATCAATTCGGTCCTCCGTTCTTTACAAAGGAGAGAAACTCTAGTAGACCAGAATGCTGTCTTGAAAGGGTTCAAGTTCCGATGGAGATATTCACAAATGAGTTTTTTTAATAATAATTTAGATATGAGTGTAAGAAATGTTTAAATAGGTACACTAATCATTTGAATTATAGAAAATAACAATCAATCCACATAACTATGAGAAAAATCGCTTTAATGGCAATGGTATTGGTATTCGCAGCAGCAGGTTTGTCTGCACAGGATATCACAGTAGATGAAATACTAGAAAACTATTTCGAAAATACAGGAGGGCTTGAAAACTGGAAGGCTCTAAAAGGAGTAAAAATGACCGCCAAACTGAACCAGGGAGGTATGGAAATTCCTTTGGAAATTGTGCAGATGTCCGATGGCAGAACCTATACCAAGTTTAGCTTGCAAGGAACAGAGATTTACCAGGGAGTTTTCGATGGTGAAACACTTTGGGGTATCAACTTCCAAAACATGCAAGCTGAGAAATCTGATGCAGAAACTACTGCAAATTATAAATTGAATATTAATGACTTTCCTGATTCATTCATTGATTACGAAGAGAAAGGATACACTGTAGAATTGCTGGGTACAGAAACAATTGATGGTGCTGAAACTTATAAAGTAAAGCTGGTAAAAGAACCGATTACTATTAATGGTGAAGAGCAAGAAGATGTCACCTATTACTATTTTGATACGGAAGCATTTATTCCTATTGCCCAGGATACTGAGGTAAAGCAAGGACCACAAGCTGGAATCATTCAGCGTATCACTCAAAGTGACTTTGACGAAGTAGAAGGGCTTTACTTTCCATTCTCAATGACACAGGGCGTTAAAGACGGACCAAGTCAACCCATCTCTATTGAAAGCATTGAAGTGAATCCAGAAGTGGATGAAAGTGTCTTCAAATTCCCTGGTGAATAAGCAAGTAGTTCAATAGTAATATCTTATGAGAAAGAGTATTTGGCTATTAGCGATGCTAATCACTTTTATCTCCTATGCACAGGACACTGAGATTGTCCTCAAGGGAGATGAACTGTTTGGTGATTTGAGAGCACGCCAGATTGGACCGGCATTGATGTCGGGGAGAATTATTGACCTGGAGCAGCATCCAACTAACGATAAAATAATTTATGTTGGCTCTGCAGGTGGAGGAGTTTGGAAATCCACCAATGGTGGAGCCGCCTTCCAACCAATCTTTGATGATCATGTTCAATCGATTGGTAAGGTAAAGCTCGACCCAAAAGATCCGGACAAGACCATTTGGGTAGGTACCGGTGAAATCTGGACAAGAAACAGTGTCTCTGTTGGAGATGGACTGTATAAGTCTACCGATGGAGGGGTAAACTGGAAGAAGGTAGGATTTGAAAAGTCCGAGCGTATTTCAAGTATTGAAATCAATCCTGAGAATACAGATATCATGTACGTAGGTGTCCTTGGGGCCTTATGGAATGATAGCGAAGAACGCGGAGTTTTCAAATCAGAAGATGGAGGACAAACCTGGACTAAAGTCCTGTACATTGATCAAACAACTGGATGTAGCGATGTGGTAATGGACCCAGAAGATCCCAATACCTTGTATGCCTCTATGTGGGAATTTAGAAGATCAGGTTGGTCGTTTAGTTCTGGAGGAGAGAAGAGTGCCTTGTATAAGTCCACAGATGGAGGGAAATCATGGAATAAAATTCATAATGGGTTTCCAGCAGGTAGATTAGGAAGAATTGCCTTTGCAATAGCTCCTTCTGATAACCAAATTCTTTATTCGGTGGTAGAGTCTGAGGTGAAAGGAAAAAGTGGGTTGTATAAATCCACTGATGCTGGTGAAAGTTGGGAGTTTAAAAACGGTGATTTTGGGTTGGTCGTAAGACCATTTTATTTCTCAAGAATTGTGGTTGATCCCAGGAATCCTGACTTAGTGGTGAAAGCCGGTCTGTTTGGTTCCGTCAGTAGAGATGGAGGAGAGACTTTCAAAAGCATGGGTAATATGCATTCTGACATTCACGACATCTTATTCGATATTAAGAATTCAGATAGAATGTACGTGGGTACTGATGGAGGTCTCTATCGTTCCTGGGATGGTGGAGTAACTATGGAAATAGTTGCTAACCTACCTCTTTCTCAATTCTATCAAATCTCAGTAGATAACGAGGAACCTTACAATATCTATGGTGGCTTGCAGGATAATGGTTCCTGGTATGGACCTTCCAATTCTCCAGGTGGTATTGAAGCCCGAGATTGGAACTCGGTAGGGTATGGAGATGGCTTTAGGGTTTTGAGGCATCCAACCAAGAAAATACTTTATTCTGAAATGCAAGGTGCCGAAAATGTCTGGAGATATGACATGGAGCGTATGTCTACTAAAACCATACAACCTCTACAAGTTAAAGGTTATGATGACCTAAGGTTCAACTGGAACGCGCCAATGACAATCAGTGATGCTCAGCCGGATCGGTTCTACATGGGTAGTCAGTATTTGCACAAGTCGGAAGACATGGGAGATACCTGGCAAATTATTTCGCCAGACCTTACGACGAACGATAAGAAAAAGCAGGAACAGGAAAAATCTGGGGGTATCTCAAGAGACAATTCAGGGGCTGAAAACCACTGCACCATTTTTACTATTGCTGAGTCTCCTTTGAATGAGCAAGTGATTTGGGTAGGAACTGATGATGGAAATATACAGATTACTAAGAATGGTGGCAAGTCCTGGTCCAACACAACTGTCAATCTTCCGGATGAAGTTCCAGACAATACCTGGGTTTATCATATCGAAGCCAGTGTACATGGTGAAGGTACTGCGTATGCGGTTTTGGAAGGTCATACATCTGGTGATTTTAATACTTACGTGTACAAGACCACCGATTATGGTACTACCTGGACTTCAATAGCTTCTGATGAGATCTATGGATTTGCCAGAAGTATTCAGGAAGACTATGAAAATGAAGATTTGCTCTTCCTTGGAACCGAGTTTGGTTTATATATCACAATTAATGGAGGAAAAAATTGGAGTCAGTTTACTAATAACATGCCGCCAGTGGCCGTGCATTTCTTAGAGCTTCAAAAACAAACCAACGATCTGGTGATGGGTACGCATGGCCGTGGAGTGATCATCCTCGATGATATCACTCCTCTGAGAAAGCTGAGTCAAGAGGTATTGGCAAAGGATGTACATTTCTTTAAAAGTAAACCTGCTATCATGGAAGAGGCAAGTCCATTTGGAGGGACCGCCACTGAGCGTGAGTTTGTTGGTCCTAATAGTACAAATGATGCCAAGATTACTTACTACTTAAAGAAGAAGCATATCTTCGGTAAGATGCTCATGGAAATCCAGGATTTGGATGGTAACAAGTTGATTGAACTCACTCCGGGAAAGTCGAAAGGGATTAACGTGGTGACGTGGAATGGTCTGATCAAGCAACCAAAGTTGGCTAAAGGTAAGAGTATGGCTTTTGGAGGATTCACCTCTCCGAGAGTTCCTGCTGGTACTTACAAGGTAATTATGACTAAAGGTAAAGAGACATATTCTTCGGAGTTGACGTTTGTAAATGATCCAAATTCGTTGCTTACTGAGGATGAGCGTATTGCCAATCATGAAGCAACAATTAAGCTGTATAACATGAGTCAGGAACTCGCTTATATGGTTTACCAGATTGATGAGATTCTGGTTAAAGCTGAAGAAGTGAAGGCTCAAGGAGGATCAAAAAGGGCGGATGGAGTCATTAACGACCTGATGAACTTAAAAAAGAAGCTGGTGACTACTACAGGTGATAACTATGTAGACACCGAAGAAGCAAAATTGAGAGGGAATATTGCTGACCTTTACAGTAAAATTGCCTCTGGTTTCCAGGCTCCTACAGCTTCGGAAATGGAAAACATGAACTTGCTCGAAGAGCGCTTCAATAGTGCCAGACAGGAATTGAATGCTATCAAAGCAAAGCAAGTACCTAAAATGGAGCAGTACATGGAAGGTAAAGGGATGACTGAGATAACCTTTAAAAGCTACGAGGAGTTTATTGAAGAATAGCTCATCTAAAGATTATTAATTTGAAAGGTTACCGGATTCCGGTAACCTTTTTTATTAGGACATCCTGGCATTGAAATAATGATGAAAATGGGCTGTCAATATAAATGCTTTTTGATTTCTCCACGTAGTTGAGGCAATACCATATCTTCAAACCACGGATTTTTCTTCATCCAGATATTGTTTCTCGGGGAAGGGTGAGGTAGTGGGAGAAATGTAGGAAGATATTCTTCAAAGTGTTTAACTGTCTCAGTCAGCGTATCTTTTACCCGGTTTCCTAAATAGTATTTCTGCGCGTATAGGCCCACTAATAGTGTTAGATTCACTTCTTTAATCTCATTGAGTAGAAGTTTATGCCATTTCGGAGCACATTCAGGTCTGGGTGGAAGATCGCCAGATTTGCCTTTACCTGGATAACAGAATCCCATTGGTATGATGGCGATATTTCTAGGATTATAAAAGTCTTCATCAGAAATATTCATCCATTTCCGAAGGTTTTTACCACTCGGATCATTCCAGGGGATTCCGGTTTGATGTACTCGCATTCCTGGAGCTTGACCGATAAGCACAATTTTGCTCTCTGTGACGGCAGAAAATACTGGTCTTGCACCCAAAGCCAAGTTAGGCTCACAAAGGGTACACTGCTTGATATCAGAATGTAGATTATCCATGCTATCGTTAGAACTAGATTCAGTCTGCATTTTAATGGTCATATTTCTCAATATAGTTCACTACCACGCTCACATGATATCCATTATGCCCCGAGTTAGTAATTAGTGAGTCCAATTCATTCGTAGTAACCTTTTTTAAGATTGATCTGGCGTGATCTATAGATACAGTCTTATCCAGTCTACCGTGCAAAAGGAATAATTTACCATCATATTGATCTATGAAATGAACAGGAGAGCTTTGTAGAAGCTTGCTTCTGATTTCTTCTTGATTGGTTGTTTGGCTTAAGAATTGGTATTTGTATTGCTTTCCATAGCGGTCATAGTACTCTTTTCCAAGGAAATTAGTTGGGCCAGCCTGAGAGATGGTAGTCTGAATATCTGGATGTCTAATTCCGGCTAATAGAGCAACAGTTCCACCTCTACTGACTCCATAAATAGCGGTCTTTTTGGATATTTGAGGATACGTTTGTTTGGCCGCATGATACAACCGGAGTGCATCATCAGTTGCACCATCAAATGCGTCACCAAAGAAGCCATCAGAACAAAAATAATGTCCAGAGATTTCAAGCGATTGTCCCCGAAAGGAAGGAATAATGATAAAATGGTTTGGTAATGATTGACACAATTCTTCGATTTCCCTTCTGCTTGTCAGGCTTACTGATGGACTGAATTGGTTGAGTCCATTTGCCCAAATTAGAGTTGGGTATTTCTTGATATTTTCTGTTTTCTTGGGAAGAATAACAGCTCCATAATGAATCACCCCATTTTTATAATGTGCTAATACAGAGATGTTTCGTTTCCAGAGGAAATACTTTTCTACTAGTTGAATACTGTCTGATAGGAGGTCAAAACTTCCCCAATCAGATATGGTGTTTTTAATTTCCTCCTTTGTAGGAGGTGCAAACAATTCATCCAGGTTAGCATTCTGATTTAAATCAACTTGCGCATAAGAAATTCTGTCTCTACAGGGGTTGTCCTCTTTTAGTTGAGTATATACAATCAAAAAAATCAGGATTAATCCTAAAGCAATGATGATACCTGTGGATTTGATTTGCATAGCTGATTTTCTAGCTTTTCATCTCATAAGTTACAGATAATACGATAGATCCATCAATCGATCAGTTGATTAGATCCTAGTTTTACAGATCTAAATGGAGTTGATATAGTTTCTGAATTCGTCGACCTTTTTTTTCAACTGGCCCAGAACACTCTCACTGATTTGACCTTCAGAGCTAATTTTTCCCTTAATACCCTGGATCAATAAGCAGGTCGAAGAATCCAGCTTAGCCTGTATTGTTTGCATGATCATTTGTAATTCTTCATGACCTTTAATGCCACTTGCTGAAGCGGTAATGATAGCAGTTGGTTTATCCGTGAAGACTGTTGTTGAAACACACCACTCCAATGCATTTTTTAGACGACTTGGTATGCTAAACACATACTCCGGAGAAGAAATAATCACACCATCAGCTGTCTGAATTTGCTCTCTAAATTTCACCACAGTTTCAGGGGTTCCGATGGATGTTAACTCAGTTTGGAAATGAGGTAGATCCTCCAGGTTATTTACAATTGTAACGTTCATTTCATCTGAATAGAGCTCCTGTATAGTTTTAAGAATTAATTCATTCGATGAGTCTTTAGTAGCACTCCCACAAATTCCCAGGATATTGAGTTGCATAAGTAGGTCTTTAGTTCATTCTAAATTAAGGTATCATTATTTTGAAAACATGAACATGATGAGATCATTGAATCATTCGTCCTCTGGCTTACGTTGTGATCACTCGTGTTTCAAAGAATGGGCTTTTATAGCTCTCTAAAATTCTGCTTGGAGAAAAAGTAATTCCGATGATTATCAGAACGGGGATAAGTGAATAGTTGCAACTGACCAATTGGAATTTTTCTACCCTCAAATAAGAAAAAACCACGATACCCCAATGAATCCATAAAGTCGAATAATTGACCATCAACAGCCGCTTGATGATGGACTTCTACCTGTACAATAGGTTGATTTTTTTCCAGGATATATCTTGCTCCTTTCAATGCCTCAAATTCATGCCCCTCCACATCGCATTTAATGTAGCTTACTCTGTGTTGGATCGTTGCTTGAAGTTCATCCAATGTCACTGAACCTATTTTCAGATCACCTTCATTCTTGGTGATTTTGGCGCCGCCATGCCCTGCGAATTTTCGGCTCATATGATGCTCTGTAGCAGATTCGGAAGCCGCTTGATTAACTACAAGGACATTCTTAAGCCTAAACGTATTAACAAGCTGATCTAAAAACGGTGCCAATTCTGGTTGAGGTTCCAACGAAATTACTTGTCCATTATTACCGACTGCTTTTGATAACCAATAAGTATAGGCTCCTTTGTTCGCCCCAATATCAATTGCTGTGGTTTTAGTTAGATTCTGACGCAAAAGGAACTGAACAGACTCGCGCTCAGTAACAAGTCGATATCTCCAAAATCGATGCCAGCAATGAATTCTATCCAGAAGAGTCATCAGTTATAATTTGAAAGCAAAACCATCTTTAGCTTTTGCTTCATATTTGTCTTTATCAAATTGATATAGGAAAGACCCTTTCTTGCTACTGCTCATGTCCTTCTCTTCCAATTTAATTAATACATCTAACTGATTGATTTTCTTGGCAAAGTTTCTTTTATCAATTTCCTCGTTAAGAATGGTTTCGTATAGTTTTTGCAACTGCCTCATGGTGAATTTCTCTGGAAGCAGTTCAAAACCAATTGGTTGTACGGATGTCTTGTATCTCAGTCGGTTGATTGCATGATTCACCATCCGCTGATGATCAAAGATAAGTTCTGGAGTTTCTTTTAAACTGAACCATTGGGCTGAATGCTGTTTAGTTAACTCTTCATTATGATCTTCAATATTGATCAAAGCATAGTAGGTGATGGATATGGTTCGTTCTACTGGATCTCGGCTAGGATCAGTATAGGTATGTACCTGCTCCAGGTATACATCTTGAAGTCCTGTTAATGTCTCCAAAACACGATTAGCTGCATTTGTAGCGGTTTCGTCTGGTTGAAGAAACCCTCCCATAAGGGACCATTTGCCTTTCTCAGGCTCAAAGTTTCTTTTGATGAGAAGAATTTTTACTTCATCATTATCAAATCCGAATATGATACAGTCTACTGCTACAAGCAGCTGCGTTTGATCTTGATAGTTGCTAACGAATGATACCATCTGAGTTTCAAGGAAATTATGAATTTCTCAAAATTGACCATCAATTGAATTTCAATTCAATGAAAATTAAAATGGAAGATCAATTTTGTAAACGAATAATATTTTCTACATTTATAAATGTAAATAATACACTTAATATTTAATAATCTTTTCCAGCTTTTATGAACTACTGGTCATTCAAATCTACAACCAATTGGCTCCATGTGTTCGGTTTATTGCTATTAGTGCTAGTCAGTTCTTGTCAATCGACTCCAAGACCTGTTAAAATTTCTAGTCCTGATGGTAACATAACCACATCATTTTTCTTGAGCGAGTCTGGAGAACCTTTATACTCCGTTCAGCTTAAAGGAAAAACGGTTATTGAACCATCTCGTGTTGGAGTTATTGCAGACAAGTACTCTTTTGAGGGGCAATTGTCGATAGTGACCGTCTCCACACTTGAAAAGAAGGCTGAGAGTTATAGAATGCATCAGGGTAAGCAATTGGATATTGTCTATGACTACCAGGAACAGACAGTTGTTTTGTCAAACACTAAAGGTCAACAACTCTCGATAGTTTTTAGAGTTAGCAATGATGGAGTAGCTTTTCGTTACAAGTTCCCAAAAGAAAGTGAATCAACAATTGCTAATGAATTAACGGAGTTTCAGTTCCCAATCAATACGGAAATGTATGCACAACCAATGTCTGTGGCAAAGACAGGTTGGGAACAAACGAATCCTTCCTATGAAGAACCTTATGAAAGAGGTATTGCTGTCGGAACAGTTTCTCCATTAGGAGCAGGCTGGGTCTTTCCTACATTGTTTAAGGTAGATATGGATTGGGTCTTAATTACCGAATCTGGTCTTGGTCCGGATTACTGTGGTGGCCGATTGGTGTCAGATACAGTTTCGAAGGCAATGAAAGTTGGATTCCCATCAGATGTTGAAGTTTATACAGATAAAGGGCACCTTCCTTTCAATGCATCTCTAAGTCCATGGAGAATACTCACTATCGGAAGTTTAGAAACCATTGTAGAATCAACTTTAGGAACAGATTTAGCGGAACCAGCTATTCAATTGAGTAACGAGGAATTCATCAATCCTGGAATTGCTAGTTGGAGTTGGGCTTTATTGAAAGATCGATCCGTTAATTACGAAACCTCTAAGGAATTCATCGAATATGCTAGTGAAATGAACTGGAAGTATTGTCTCATCGATGTGAATTGGGACACCACAATAGGTGAAGAGGGGATGAAGGAATTGGTGGCCTATGCTGATGATCGCAATGTAGGGTTGATCCTATGGTACAATTCTGCAGGAGAATGGAATACCACTCCATATCATCCAAAAAGCAAACTCTTGACTCATGAACAAAGAGAAGTGGAGTTTTCTAAGCTAAAAGAATGGGGCATTAAAGGAGTTAAAATCGACTTCTTTGGCGGAGATGGACAAAGCATGATTGCCTATTACCACGACATGCTTCGTGATGCTGGTAAACATGAATTATTGGTGAATTTTCATGGGGCGACTTTACCGAGAGGCTGGCAAAGAACCTACCCTCACTTAATGACAGTTGAGGCTATTAAAGGTTTTGAGTTCATCACCTTCTTTCAAGAAACCGCAGATGATGAGCCAGCTCATGCAGCTACCTTGCCTTATACTCGAAACGCGTTTGACCCAATGGATTTCACTCCAATGGCCTTTTCTCAGATTCCCAATATTGAACGAAAGTCAACGAATGCATTCGAATTGGCATTGCCAACATTGTTCTTGTCGGGAATTCAGCATCTGGCAGAAGTTCCAGAAGGAATGAGTGCTGTTCCTGATTATGTGAGAGCGTATTTATCTGATATTCCGACAGCATGGGATGAAACTCAATTTATTGATGGCTTTCCAGGAAAGTTGGCAGTAATTGCAAGAAGATCAGGAAATACCTGGTTTGTAACTGGAATCAATGGTGAGGGAATAGATAAGGAAGTTCAACTCGATTTGTCCTTTCTAAACGGCAAGTCAGGATATTTAATTACAGATGGCGATGCTCATCCTGAGTTCAGACAGGAAGAAATAGAAATAACAGATACTTATACCATTGCTTTAAAAGCAAATGGTGGGTTTGTAATGAAAGTACAATGATGAAAAAGATATTCTACGCCCTGGCAGCAATTGTACTTATTAATGCATGTCAACCCAAACAAGAGGTAAATGCTCAAATGGAAGCATTTCATTTGAATCAAGTTAACTTGTTAGATGGCCCATTTAAAAGGGCCCAGGAGACTGATCTCAAATACATTCTTGACATGGATGTTGATCGACTATTAGCACCATATTTGATTGAAGCCGGTCTAGAACCAGCGAAGGAAGGGTATGGAAACTGGGAAGGCAGCGGGTTGAATGGACACATAGGTGGTCACTATTTATCGGCATTAAGTATGATGTATGCCGCAACTGGCAGTTCTGAGCTAAACAAAGAAATTGATTACATGCTTGCTGAGTTAAAAAGAGCTCAAAATGCAAACGGAAATGGCTATTTGTCAGGAGTGCCTGATGGAAAGGTAATTTGGGAAGAAATAGCCGCCGGTAACATTCGTTCTGACTATTTTTCTTTGAATGATCGCTGGGTACCACTATACAACATTCATAAAATCTTTGCTGGTTTGCGTGATGCTTATTGGTATGCTGATAAACCAGAAGCATTAGAGATATGGAAGTCATTATCAGATTGGTGGTTGACAATGACCAACAATCTGTCCGACGAGCAAATTCAACTAATGCTCAAGAGTGAACATGGAGGACTCAATGAAGTCTTTGCTGACCTGTACAAGGAAACTGGAGAAGCTAAATACCTGGTGATGGCTGAAAAGTTATCACACAAGGTCTTATTGGATCCACTTTTACTTGGTGAGGATCATTTAACTGGAATGCATGCGAATACTCAAATTCCAAAAGTAATTGGTTATGAGCGAGTTGCTGAGGAGTCTGGCAAACAGGATTGGCATCAGGCTGCTGTGTTTTTCTGGGACGAAGTAGTGAATAATCGCTCTATTGCTATCGGTGGGAATAGTGTAAGGGAGCATTTTCATAGCAAAGACAACTTTCGCCCTATGGTTACATCAGAGCAGGGACCCGAGACCTGTAATACCTACAATATGATGAGATTGTCTAAAGAGTTGTTCCTGGCAGATGAGGAAGTAAAATACCTGGATTACTACGAAAAAGCTCAAATCAATCACATCCTATCTTCTCAGCATCCGGATGGAGGTTTTGTTTACTTCACACCTGCTAGACCAAGACACTATAGGGTGTACTCTCAACCTGATCAAGCCATGTGGTGTTGTGTCGGTTCGGGTATCGAAAATCACACCAAATATGGGGAGTTGATCTACTCGCACAAGGGAGATGATTTATTTGTGAATTTGTTCATTGCATCCGAATTGGATTGGAATGAAAAGGGTATTCAACTCACACAAACAACTTCTTTTCCAGAGAGAGAATCTAGTGAGTTGAAGCTGTCATTAGAAGAGTCGAAATCGTTTTCAATCAATCTAAGAATCCCTTCATGGATCGATGGTGAAATGGTTGTTCAAGTCAATGGAAGCGAAGCTCCTGCTCAAAAATTAAATGGTTATTTGGTTTTGGATCGTGAATGGAACGATGGTGATGTGATTGAATTATCTCTTCCTATGAGCATCGATTTTGAACAACTTCCTGACGGTTCTAATTGGGTGGCTTTTACTTCTGGTCCGGTGGTAATGGCTGCAGTAACTGACAGTACAGATTTAGATGGTCTTTGGGCAGATGACAGTCGTATGGGACATGTGGCCAACGGTCAGTTTTATCCAGTTGCTAAAGCTCCTTTGATTGTTTCCTCAAAAGAAAACCTATTAGATAAAGTAAATCGGGAGTCACCGGCTCAGTTGACGATCAGTCAGCTATACGGTGATGATAAGGAAATGTCTTTAGTGCCATTTTATCAAATACACGAGGCACGCTACATGATGTACTGGCCATATGTAGACAGTGCAGGATTGGAGTCACTGGTAGCTGAAACAGCATCAAAGGAAGCTGAAAGAATGGCACTGAGAAAACTTACGGTTGATGTAGTTAGTCCCGGAGAGCAACAGCCAGAGTCAGAACATGGATTCAAAGGAGAAGATACCTGGATGGGTTATAGCAACGAGCGCTATTGGAGATCAGGCAGAGGTTGGTTCTCATATGATTTGACCAATTCTGATGGTAGGGCCAAATTCTTGAGGATCCAATATGAGGCGGATAATGAAAATGGCCTCGTTCTATACGTGAATGATGAGTTGATAGAGGAAGTCCATACAAATGTTGGTCTGGGCGAAATCAAAGTACCAATAAGTGATGGAGGAAACCTTAAGGTCAAAATTTCAGGAATAGCGGATAAGCATTTACCACGTATTTATGATGTCAGATTACTTTCTGAATAGTGACATCTTTATTATATTATATGATTGGATAAGTGAACGAGCATTAACTTCAATATGAAAATCCCCCAGTTTCTATTGATACTTTGGTTGTTGATGGTTCATACTCTGACCCATGGACAATCCACCAAATCAAGGCTACAGCATTTGACTATTGAGGATGGTTTGCCACAAAATATGGTGGATTGTCTGTTGCAGGATAGCCATGGTTTTATATGGATAGGTACGTGGAATGGCCTGTGTAGATTCAATGGGTATGATTTTGAAATTTTTGATTCTCCAGTTAGTGGACTTGATGATACCTTCATTTATGCCCTGGAAGAAGACTATAATGGTAATATTTGGGTTGGAAATAGAGTTGGTCTAAGTATTTACCTCTCAGATAAATCTACCTTCAAACAAGTTCAAATTCCTGGCTTTTCTGGCTCTATTGAGGTAAGAGATTTTCAAACTTTTGGTGATTCAACCATATTAATGGCTAGTGATAGGGGTTTAACGTTTCTGAGAGCCAATAATAATGGAGATGTTAAAGTAAGGCGTCACCTGTCTATTGGTGAAGAGTTGATAGGTTCTATTGTCAATACAGTGACTGTTGATTCCTGGAACAATATCTGGATAGGAACTGATGAAAGACTTTATTTATTGCCTGAAAAGGGAGAACTAAAGAGTTATCAGCCGGCTGATGGTTTGGGACTGGTTTCAGGTAAAGTTCTATCTATAACCGAATCCCGAAATAAGGATATTTGGGTAGGAACCGAGTTTGGATTTTATCAGTTTTTGAAATCTAGCCAAACATTTGTAGCCTATTATAATAACCCTAATGATTCCAAATCTTTAATTCATAATACGGTTATGGATATTCTGGAATTGGAAAATGGTCATCTGCTTTTAGCTACATTGGGTGGCCTGAGTGATTTCAATCCAGCTGAGAAGTCTTTCACCAATTATACGCATGATCCAAATATTGATCATAGCCTTAGCAATGATTTTGTTAATTGCCTTTTAAAAGATAGGGCCGGTAACCTCTGGATAGGTACGGAACGTGGTGGTATTAATTTTTACAATACCAGCCTCAATCAAATCGAGCACTTTGAGCATCTAGCAGATAATGAGAATAGTCTTTCGGTAAGTACGATCAATAGTATTTATGAAGATAGTAAGTATCTCTGGATAGGAACTGCTGGAGGAGGATTAAATAGATATAATTTAAGCACCGGAGTTTACAAGCATTACCGTTATGATCCATCATCCTCGCAGAGTTTGTCAAGTGATTTTGTTACCTCAATCATGCGGGATCGCAATGGTGATCTTTGGGTTGGTACCTGGGGTTCAGGACTTAATCGTTTGGCTAAACGGCAGGGGACCTTTCAACGATTTTCGTTACCCCCGGGATTGGTAAGTAGTTACGTTTCATCTGTAGAAGAGGATAAAAGAGGTGATCTATGGATTGGTACCTTGGGGGGAATTTCAAGATACAATCAGCTAGAAGGTCGATTTGAGGTAATCTTTTCTGATCAGACCTCCACAAAAATCACGAATGTAGGTTGTCTGTTATTTGATAATGAAAATAGTCTGTGGGTTGGCTCACGATTTGGCTTATATCATTTGCAATCTGCCGATGGGTTTCAGTCCGATATTTCAGTAAAGCACTATCGTCACAACGATAATGATCCATCTAGTATCAGTGGTAACTACGTTATTTCACTGAAGCAAACTTATGATGGCAGTATTTGGATAGGGACTTATGGTCAGGGTGTAAACAGGTTGGTTCAAAAAGAGGATTCTGTTTGGTTTGAGTCTTATGGAGCTTCAAGTGGTTTGAGCAATACAGTTGTCTATGGTATAGAAGAAGATCGCCTAAAAAACCTGTGGTTCTCTACTGATTATGGGTTGTCCAAATTTAATCCCACTAACAAAACCTATCGAAATTATTTCCAGGCTGATGGATTTTTAAATAACCAGTATTACTGGTCAGCTTCCTATAAGAATATGGCAGGTAAGCTCTACTTCGGTGGAATGAACGGATTGGACGCCTTCTTTCCTGAAGGGATTCAGCAAGATGTCTCAGGGTCTGAAACCACAATTACGAATTTGAATCTTCTAAATGAACCAGTAAAGCCTGGTCAATTATACAATGATGTTGAGGTTTTGAGTAGAAGTATTTACAATGCTGAATCAATTGAGTTGTCCTACAAAGAAAAGGTTGTAGGATTTGAGTTCTCTGCATTGAATTACCAGGAACCTGGTATGGTTCGATATGCTTACATATTAGAGAATTTTGAAAAGGAGTGGAATTATGTGTCGTCAAATAGAAGGTATGCCTCATATACCAATTTGAAACCTGGAAACTATCTATTCAAAGTGAAATCTTCTGGTGGTAATGGTGAGTTTGATGGGCCGGTTCGCACCATTGCTATTCATATAAACCCTCCTTTTTGGGATACAGTTTGGTTTAGAGCTCTCAGTATTGTTGGTTTGATTTTAGTGTTCTTTGGCTACGTTAGGTTTAGAACTTATAATCTTAATAGGCAAAAGCGATTGCTTGAAAAGCAGGTAAAGGAACGCACTGAGCGTATCAATCAACAAAATGAGGCGCTATCATTCCAAGCAGTTCAACTTCAAAGGAATAATGATGACCTGGAAATCAAACAAAAATTGATCGAAGGGCAAAATCAGCAATTGGAAAATCAAAATCGCGAGATAGTCTCACAGCGTGACGAGGTTATCAAACTGAATGATAAATTGAATTTGGTAAGCCAATTGAAACTCAGTTTTTTCACCAATATCTCTCATGAGTTTAGAACTCCTTTGACGTTGATTATCGGACCTATCGAAAAATTGCTGAAGGATAAATCTGTGGTTGGTGAAACACGCAATACAATTGAAATAATGAATCGCAATGCTCAGCGACTATTGCATCTGATCAATCAAATTATGGATTTCAGAAAGATTGAAAAGGGCAGAATGGAGCTCAAAGTCGCCAAAGGGGATATTAGTGCATTTTGTAAACACGTGTTTGAGGCATTTGAACCGCTGGCACAGACCAAGTCCATTGAATTCGCTTATGAAGAGAATGATGTGCCTACGGAAGTTTGGTTTGATTCCCAGAAAATGGAAAATGTGTTATACAACCTTCTTTCCAATGCATTTAAGTATACACCTGTACACGGTAAAGTCAAATTGATTCTCACTGGATTAAAGGTTAATGACTCTAGATTATCTCTACCATCTGATATAAGTTCATCTTCCAAACGGGTAATGAGTATTCAGGTAGTTGATACTGGGATTGGGATTAGTCAAGAGAATTTGCCATTGGTTTTCAAGCGTTTTTACCGAATAGAATCTGAGGAAGCGTTTAAAATAAGTGGCTCAGGAATTGGTCTGGCTCTTACGGAGGAACTGGTAAAAACTCATCATGGGGAGATTTTTGTGAAGAGTTCGCTCAATGAGGGATCTACTTTCGAAGTACAGTTTCCGTGTTTGGAACAGGAATACAGTACTTCTGAGATTACAGATTCACAAGATGAAGGACTCAACATTCATGAGCAGGTGGCTCTATTGAATACTGAATTTTTAGTTACTGAAGAAGTAAAGGATGAGACTCAGGATGAGAGGCTTGTCAAGGATTCAAATAAGCATACCATTCTGGTGGTAGAGGATAATAAAGACTTGCGGCGATTCATGGCTCATAGGTTACGTGAGCAATACACGGTGCTAGAAGCAGAGGATGGAGCAGTAGGTATTGATTTGGCTGAAAAGCACGCTCCAGACTTAATTATAAGTGATGTGATGATGCCTAATGTGGATGGGCTGGAATTATGTGCCTCTCTTAAAAACAATCTTAGTACTAGCCATATTCCAATCATTTTATTGACGGCAAAAAGCGCGATTGAGAACCAAATAGAAGGATTGCAAATCGGTGCGGATGATTATTTAGCTAAGCCTTTCAATTTTGACTTGTTGGAAGTCAAGGCGTCTAATTTGATTGAAACCAGACGCAAATTAAGAGAAAAATTCACGGGAGATTATCCAATACAGGCGGCTGAAGTGACAACTAATCCAAAGGATCAGAAATTCGTAGAACGTGCACTTGATATAGTCGTAGCTAATTTAGCTAACTCAGATTTTGGTGTGAAGGAATTTGTCGAGGCAATGGGAATTAGCCGTAGTTTACTACATAAAAAACTCACCAGTCTAACAGAGCTTTCCGCTGCCGAGTTTATCAATCATCAACGTATGCACAAGGCCAGGATTCTATTGGTCCAAAATGAATTGAACGTTTCAGAGGTAGCTTATTCAGTAGGATACAATGATCCAAAATACTTCTCACGCTTATTTAGCAAGACATTTGGTCAATCTCCTAAAGATTATTTGAATAATCATCTAATTGAAGGTTAGTAAATCTTCATCAATCAATTAGAGTTTTTGCTACGGTCGCAATCGATTTCAATAATTATTGTAAAAATTACACTTAATAAGCGTTGTACACTTTTGTCCACCTTTTAAAGACAATTGTCCACCCTTTAAAATCCTTACTATATCATCTTTGAGTGAAGAAATGGCAATTGATGCCATGAAAAATCATCGATTTAACAACCCTGAATGATTTCATATGAGAGATTTTACAAATTTTAAAAATTACCTGTTAAGCGCCATGCTGACGCTGGCCACTCTGGTAGCCTTAGGGCAGCAGCGCACCATAAGTGGACAGGTCACTGATTCAGAGAATGGGGAGACGCTTCCCGGAGCTACTGTTCTAGAAAAAGGTACGACCAATGGAACAGTAACAGATATTGATGGAAACTATTCAATCAGTGTTGGAAATGACGCTGTGCTTGTCGTTTCATTTGTTGGGTATCGTCCAATAGAAATTACTGTCGGTACCAGTTCTGTTGTTAATGCTACTTTAGATATGGATGTTTCAAGTCTGGAAGAGGTAGTTGTAGTAGGATATGGTACCCAGCGTAAGGAAGATTTAACTGGAGCTGTTAGTTTGGTTAAAGCTGAGGAGATGCAAAAGCAAGCTGCTACCGACTTGACTCAGTCGTTCCAGGGGCGAGTAGCTGGAGTATCTGTTACCTCAGATGGTCAACCAGGTGCTGCTCCATCGGTTCGTATTAGAGGTATTTCAACCTTTGGTGTTGGCGGTGCTTCTGCAGAACCTTTATATGTTGTAGATGGTGTTCCTTTGACTGGAGGTATTCGTGATTTTAATCCGAACAACATTGAATCAATTCAGGTGCTGAAGGATGCAACAGCTGGTGCAATCTATGGAAATAGAGCGGCCAATGGTGTAGTAATCATTACAACTAAGAAAGGTTCGAAAAGTAACCGACTGTCCGTTGAATTGAATGCTTACACTGGAGTTCAAACCATCCCTAACAGAATTCCGGTTTTGGATAGAGCAGATTTCCAAATGATGCAAAATGAAGTTATGGATAATGCGGGAATTCCACGTATCGCTGGAAATGATCCGAATTCGGCTGATTATATTTCAAACATTGATACTGATTGGCAGGATGAAGGCTACAAGGATGGCAAAATAACTAACTACAATGTCAACCTCTCAGGTGGAAGTGATAAGACAACCTACTATGTATCAATGGACTACATTGACAATGAGGGAACACTTGTTGGTTCTGGTCCTGATTACAGAAGATATTCTTTTAGAGTAAATACACAATCTGAGTTTGGTCGATTCAAGTTTGGAGAGAATTTATTGAAGATGCATTCGGATGAAAATCCATTGTTCTTCACTACAACAATTAATCTTCCGGGTGGAAGACCAACTTTAGTCAACGACTTATTGCAAGCTGCTCCGACTATTCCGGTATATGATGAAAATAGAGAAGGTGGTTTTGGTGGTGCAGATGCATTGATTCATAACTCGATTACACTGAATGTTCCTGGTCTAAATACGTTGATCAATAACAGTACCACAGTTGACAGAACATTGGCTAACCTTTGGGGGCAAATTGAAATAGTTGAAGGTCTGACTTACAAATTGAACATGTCTTATGATCAAACAGCAATTACTGATGATCTATTTGTTCCTGAGTATGATTTGGGATATTTCTTCCCGAATGCCACTGCATTCTACCAGGTTGCCACTAGAAATAGCAGCTCAGCCCTGATTGAGAACACCTTGAATTATGAGAAGAGGTTTGGAAAACATGATTTGAAGTTATTGGCTGGTCAATCTTTTCAACAAGACAAATTTACTTCAATCACAACAAGAGGATCAGGTTTAGAAAAGCCTTATATCGTTACCCTGGCAAGTGCACAGGATTTCAGTGTCAATCAAAATATTGACAACTCTGCAACTTACTCGTTCTTCGGAAGATTAAACTACAGTTTTGATGATACCTACTTGCTTACTGTCAATGTAAGAAGAGATGGTTCTTCAAGATTCTCTGAAGAAAACAGATATGAAGTGTTTCCTTCAATAGGATTAGGATGGAAACTACACAATACATTCACCCTTCCTGAGTGGTTATCTGATCTTAAACTTAGAGGAGGAATTGGACAGGTTGGTAACCAATTCATTGCCAATTATGCTTACCAGTCTACTGTTAACAGAGGAATCCCTTATCAATTCAATGGGACAAGAGTGTTTGGTGGTGCTGTTACAATCAACAGAGATCCAGGAATCAAGTGGGAAACCAGAACAACTAGAAGCGTTGGTGTAGATGCCGTATTGTTCAATGGTAAAATTGAATTCTCTGCTGAATACTACTCTAACACTTCAGAGGATATTTTGATGGCACAACCAATACCATTCTCTGTGGGTTCAGTAGATCCATCGATCATCACCAATGCAGGTTCTATGCAGAATAGTGGTATTGAACTTTCAGCAATTTATCATCAAAATATTGGTGAGTTGAGATTGGATATTGCTCCAAATTTCTACACGGTACACAACGAAATCCTTGATCTAGGTAATGTTGAGAACCTTCCAGGAACGGGAACTTACAACGAGGTTGGCAGATCACTTGGAGAGCATTATGGATTTGTATTTGATGGTATTTTCCAGGATCAGACTGAAATCGATGCTCATGCTACTCAATTCCCTGGAACAGCACCAGGTGATATCAGATTTAAGGATATCAGTGGACCTGACGGGGTGCCTGATGGAGTAGTGAATGACGAATTTGATCGTGTTTACCTGGGGCAGGGTATGCCAACTTACTACTATGGATTGAATATCACAGCTGGTTACAAATCTTTTGACTTGACAATATTTGGTCAGGGTGCTGGTGGAAATTTGATCAATAGCAATCTGTATCGTGGTTTGATGCCAACATCTAGTTTTACGAACTGGCACGAAGATATTCTAGACAGATGGACATCAGAAAATCCAAGCAACACTGTGCCAAGAGTCGTTTGGAATGATCCAAATCAGAATGGTAGAAATTCAGATAGACCAGGATGGTTGCAAAAAGGAGATTATTTCCGAATCCAAACGATTTCTATTGGATATACTTTACCACAAAGCTTGATTTCGAAAGCGAAATTACAGAGTGTAAGAGTATATGGAACACTCCAAAACGTATTAACCTTCCAACACTACAAAGGCTACAATCCTGACTTCCAGGCGGGAATTCTTAACCCAGGTTTCGATTTTGGAACCTTCCCAAGACCAAGAACTTCCATGTTAGGTGTACAAATTAAATTCTAAGAATGATGACGAGAATATTTAAAATAACAATACTAGCACTAGCGGTCAGTTTCATTCAGGCATGTGATTCTAAGCTTGAGATTACAGACCCAAATAGACTCTCAGCCGATGCGTACTATACGACAGAGGGTGAAGCAGTAGCGGCAGTAGATGCGATTTATAACACCTTGATAATTGATGGGTTGTTTCAAAGAGTAACTCCGATATACAATGATGGTCGTGGTGATGAAGCCTTGTGTAGAAGCCCTTGGACGTTCATGACCGGTTTCAGTAATTTCACATTACCAGCATCTGATGCAGCTGGAGAAATTGCATGGGTAGGGTATTACATCATGGTATCAAGAGCTAATCAGGCGATTGAGAACATTCCAAACGTTCCTGATCTAGATGATAATTTGAGAAATAGACTTTTAGGTCAGGCATACTTTTTCCGTGCATTTGCTCACTTTCAGTTGGCAAATTTTTATGGAAATCCATTGATCATTACATCAACTCCAAAGTCACAAGAAGAATTCTACCCTTCAAATGAAGGTGTGACTAAGCAGATGGTATATGATCAGGTTCAAGCTGACTTAGAAGTAGCAATTCCATTGCTTCCAGGTAACTACAATGGAGTAAGTGGGCCAGATCTTGGACAAGTAGGAAGGATCACTAGTGGAGCAGCAAATGCACTCATGGGTCAACTTTTACTTTATCAAGGGTTGCACTCAGCGGCTGCGCCTTATTTTGCTGCAGTAATCAATTCCAATGAATATAGTTTAGCACCAAATTATGCAGATATTTTCTCTGGTGTTGATGCCTTAGAGTCGTCAGATCCTGGCAGAATTTTCTGGGCTGAATTCACTGAAAGTACCAACCCTGACTTCAACTGGGGTGGGGATCCACTACCTACCTGGAGACAGTTTACTGCATTGGCACCAACGTACTCTGTAGCTGACTTCTATGACTTCAGACCTACTCAGTTCTTGTATGATGAAATGAGACAGGAGAGAACAATAGATGGCAATCTTGATCCTAGATATCATGCTACTATATTGTCTTATGAGCCTACAGAAGGATATACTACAGCCTATGGTGATGACTGGTTTGCGAGAGGATTTGCAGCTACTGATTTCTTCATCAAGAAATACACAAGAGCAGCAACAGGTGGTGATGCGTTCACCGCGGGATACAATTATCCTATTATTAGATATTCTGATGTGCTTTTGATGTATGCGGAGTGTCTTGCCAATACAGGCAATATTTCTGGTGCTGCTAGTCATGTACAGACTGTTCGTGATAGAGCTAACCTTCCAGACAGAGAAGCAGAGTTTGCTGGGTATTCATTAGATCAATTCATGGATCAACTAGCTCATGAGCGTGTATGTGAACTTGCACTAGAGGGTAAGAGATGGTACGATATCATGAGATGGGGATGGTTGGATAATGCTACCAAGCTTGCTGAGCTTCAAGCGAACGATGCAGAATTCAACACTTTTGTCGCAGAGAGAAAAGTACTTCCAATTCCATTGACCGAGTTAGATAGAAATCCCAACCTTGTTGGTACAACTGCAAACTAATAACCTGAACAGATGCGAGATAATTCTCGCATCTGTTTTTCTATTATAGTTTCATACACATCACAATTCAATGACTCTCCAAAGGTGCTTGTGGGTTTTGCTAGCAGCAGTTTCTGTGGCATGTTCAAGTGAGAAATCGGGAAATACCCGTTTTTCACAATTGGATGCGTCATACACGGGAGTTACTTTTCATAATGAAATTAACGAAACCGATTCACTCAATCTTCTCAACTACGAATACATCTACAATGGTGGTGGAGTAGCTATCATTGATATCAATAATGATGGACTAAAAGACCTGTTCTTTACTGGTAATCAGGTTTCGAATGCACTGTATTTAAATATTGGAAACCTCCAATTTCAAGACATAACCAAGTCAGCACTACTGTTCGATAATAACATTTGGTCAACAGGAGTAGCCATTGTAGATATTAATCTAGATGGGTTTGACGACATCTATGTGTCAGTAGGTGGCCCAGGAGATCAAAGCATTTATCCCAATAAGTTATACATCAACCAGCAAGACAACACTTTTAAAGAACAAGCTGAAGAATATGGTCTGGCCGACTCTGGTGAGTCAATTCAGGCAGCATTTTTTGATTTTGATCTAGATGGAGATTTAGACATGTACTTGCTTACTGGAGGCGGTTTTGAGCGTTCTCCATTAGTTGCCAGACCAATAGCAATGGATGGCAGTGCAAGAAATACGGATCGTCTGTATCTAAATGAAATGAATCCTAACCTTGGCCACCCTGTATTTAAAAATATCTCCAATGAAGCCGGAATTACCATTGAAGGCTTTGGGTTAGGTGTGGCCATCCTGGATGCTAACCAGGATAATTGGCCAGATATCTATGTTTCTAATGACTACATCTCCCGAGATGTTCTGTATATAAATCAGCAAAATGGAACTTTTGAGGATCAGTCCCTGAACTATCTGGGACATACCAGTCATTTCTCTATGGGGAATGATGTAGCCGATTTCAATAATGATGGATTGCATGATTTAATAACGGTGGATATGCTTCCAGAGGATCCGGTGAGAAGAAAATTGATGTCTGGCGCTCAGATGTATGATCGTTATGAATTGATTAATGCAAGAGGCTATGGAAATCAGCAAATGAGAAACATGCTTCAGATGAACACTGGAATGGAGCGTTTTTCAGAAATTGGTCAGATGGCCGGGATCTTCCAAACGGATTGGAGTTGGGCGCCATTAGCTGCTGACTTTGATAACGATGGTTTTCAGGACTTATTTATCACGAATGGATATGGTCGGGATATTACCGACTTAGATTTTGTGAAATTCCGAAGCACATCAAATACTCCGTTTAAAAGTCCAGAAGAAATCGAGCGATTGTTTCTTGACAGTCTTTACTCACGGCCGGTTATTTTGCTACCTAACTATGCTTATCGCAATAAGGACGGAATGTCATTTGAAGATAAATCAGCAGATTGGGGCTTGGATCAAAAAAGTCTGTCTAATGGCACTGTTTATTCAGACCTGGACAATGATGGTGATCTGGATTTGGTGGTCAACAACATTAACTCACCTGCTTTGGTATTACAGAACAAAAGCATAGAATCGGATAGTCTTTCCGTTAATTTTCTAAATGTACACTTAAGCGGCCAAAAAGGGAATCCCAAGGGTTTAGGAGCACAGGTGGAAGTATGGGCTGAAGGGAAGAAACAATCCCGCTGGAATATGCTGTCCAGAGGTTTTCAAAGTAGTGTGTCAGATCCCTTGCATTTCGGTTTAGGAAGGAGTGAAGCAGTTGATTCCATTCTTGTTTACTGGTCAACAGGCGTGGTTTCTAAAGTTGGCTTTACTGCATCCAACCAAATTCTTAACATTGACTATAACTCAGCTTCTCCGACTGCTTCTAAGGAGGTAGATAAAACCTATTTGACCCAATCTGATTTTGAGTCAATAAAACATGATGAGTCTAATTCCAATGACTTTAGAGTTCAACCATTATTACTTCAAGGACATTCCAAACTAGGACCTTCATTAGCTGTTGGTGATGTGAACGGTGATGGCATGGATGATTTATTTGTTGGTGCTGGATATGGATCAAATGCTAAGATACTTATCCAGAAATCCACTGGAGATTTTACTCGAAGCTTAATAGAAACTGAAAGCTTTGAGGATACTGGAGCTTTGTTTTTTGATGCAGACGGTGATGGAGATCTTGATCTTTATGTTGGCAGTGGGGGTTCTGAAAGAGCCGCTGGAAACGAGTTTTACCAGGATAGATTATATAAAAATGATGGAACGGGTAAGTTTGTACTAGACCGAGCAGCAATCCCTGCATTCTTAAATAGCACAAGTGTTGTAACCTCTGCAGATTATGATCTGGATGGTGATGAAGATCTTTTCGTTGGTTGTCGAGTAACACCCGGAAGATTCCCGGAGTCTTCCTCAAGCTACATCCTTACCAACGAAGGTGGAGCCTTCAGTATGAAGACATTGGACTTGTTGACAAATGATCTGGTCACCTCAGCAGTATGGTCAGATTATGACAATGATGGCCTGGTGGATCTATTGGTCACTACAGAATATGGACAGGTAAAATTTATTCAAAATATAGGAGGATCATTCCAGGATAGAACACGAGAACTTGGCTTGGATCAATTAGCAGGACTTTGGAATGGTATCCTTCCTGTAGATATAGATCAGGATGCTGACATGGATTATATAGTCGGAAATCTAGGTTTGAATAATAGTTTCAAAGCCTCTCAAGAAAAACCACTTGAGATTTTTTACAAAGATTTTGATAAAAATGGCGCAGTAGACCCGGTATTCGCATTTTATGATCATGATGAAGTTAAACCAATAGCTTCATTGGATGTATTGATTAGCCAGGTACCCTCTTTAAAGAAGAAATACTTCTATTATAAGGATTTCGCAAATTCAACGATGGATGAATTACTCTGGGCAATGGGTTCCGCAGACGTGGCTTCACGAAAGGCTTCCACTTTGGCTAGCACCGTATTGGTCAATAATGGAGCAGATGGATTTGAAAGCCTGGCTCTACCAAAAAAGGCGCAGGTTTCACCTCTTTTTGGGTTGACTTCTGAGGATGTCAATGCAGATGGAATTCCTGATCTGATTGCTACTGGAAATACTAGCAATACAGAAGTAGTTTATGGAAAATACGATGCTTCTCTAGGTCTTGTAATGCTAGGTGATGGAGTAGGTAACTTTAAGGTAGTGGATGCATCCAGAGCTGGAATAGATGTGAAGGGTGATGGGCGTGCCATGGTGAAAATAAAGCAAGGTTCTAGATGGATGATCCTCGCTAGTCAGAATGACTCGGACATTAAAGCATATGAAATTACTCGTAATAGCCAACAGATTATGGACCTGCATGAGGGCGAATACATGGCCTTAATTGAGTTTAAAAATAACCGAAAACAAAAAATGGAATTCTTTGGGTCTGCAGGATACTGGTCTCAAAGTAGCAAACGAATTCTGGTTCCTGAAGGAGCTGTTCAGATCATTTTTATGAATGCAACCGGACAAGAAACCAGAAGAATTGAAGTGTAGAACTTTAGTAGATAAACAATTTAAGAATGACTGACTTGTATAAAAATTTGAAGCTTGTAACGGTGGCCCTACTTGCTGTAATGATGGTTGCCTCATGTGGAGAAAAGAAGTCCACCGCGCAGGAAGAGAAAGGGAAAAGTGTGGGAAAATCAAGCTCCAAATTAACCATTGATACAGAGCAAGTAATTGCAGAGATACAACCTACCATGTATGGGATCTTTTTCGAGGACATCAACTTTGCAATCGATGGTGGATTATATGCGGAACTTGTGAAGAATAGGTCCTTCGAGTTTGATAAGCCATTGCGTGGTTGGACTGTTTTGAAAGATGAAGGTGTTGGCGTTCGAACTATACCGGTGAATACTGGTAACCCTCGTAATCCACGCTATTTGAGAGTCCAAATAGATAAAACTGGTTCAGGTGCGGGTCTTAAAAATGAAGGTTTCAAAGGCATGGGGATCAAAGGTAATGTCGCTCATGACTTTAGTATTCAAGTAAGAGGGGTTGAAGGTAGTGTAAAGGCCATTCGAATAGAATTGATAGACGCACAAAATGAAGTTATTGGAGAAGGCCGCGTTGAAGGGATAACAAATGATTGGCAAACTCTTGAAACTTCGTTTACACCGACAAAAACTGATGAAAAAGCCACTATGAATATATGGTTTGAAGGAGAAGGAGTGATTGATATCGATATGGTTTCTTTATTCCCAACAGATACCTGGAAGGGACGTAAAAAAGGCCTAAGAGCAGATCTTGTTCAGTTACTCGCTGATATGGATCCTGGGTTCTTACGTTTCCCTGGTGGATGTATTGTGGAAGGGTTTGACCTCTCACAGCGATATCAGTGGAAAAATACTGTAGGAGATATAGATGAAAGAGTAACTACCATTAACCGATGGAATTTTGAATTTGATCATAGACCAGCTCCGGATTATTATCAGAGTTTTGGTGTGGGCTTTTACGAATATTTCCTGCTTGCCGAAGACCTTGATGCAGAACCAATGCCGATTATCAATTGTGGTATGGCTTGTCAGTTCAATACAGGTGAACTTGTTCCATTGGATGACTTACAGCCATATATTCAAGATGCATTGGACCTAATCGAATTTGCCAATGGACCTGTAAATTCCACCTGGGGAAAATTACGAGCAGATATGGGTCATCCAGAACCATTCAATATGAAAATGATTGGAGTTGGTAACGAACAGTGGGGACCACAATATGTTGAGCGATACGTGCCGATGGTAAATGCGATCAAGAGCAAATATCCTGAGATGCAAATTATTGCGGCCACAGGATCAGATGGTTCCATCTTCCCTAATGGTGAAGAAGAGATTGATTATTTATGGGAGCAATGGCGTAAACTACAGCCGGAAATTGTGGATGAGCATTTTTATCGCAACCCAGATTGGTTTAGAGAAAATGCTGATTGGTACGATAAGTATGACCGCAATGGTCCAAAGCTTTTCGTAGGTGAATATGCCTCTCAAAGTGTGGGAGTGGCAAGCCCTGATAATAAAAATAGTTGGGAGACAGCACTTTCTGAAGCTGCATTCATTACCGGGCTAGAGCGAAATGCTGCAGTAGTGACCATGACATCATATGCACCATTATTTGCCCATGCCGAAGGTTGGCAGTGGACTCCAGATTTGATTTGGTTCAATAATCTGGAAGCATTCACTACACCTAATTATCATGTGCAAAAATTATTCTCGACTAATGCTGGAACACATTTGGTGAGTGTGCAAGAAGATGGAGAAGAAATAAAGGGCCAAAATGGTCTCTATGCAACAGCCAGTATGGACGAAAGGACTGGAGAATTGATCGTTAAGTTTGTTAATGTTTCAAGTGGAGAAATTTCGTTGAATATGGATATTGAAGGTACAAGTTTGTCGAGTTTTGGTTCGCTGACAGTATTGAAAAATAGTGATTTAGGTGCGGAAAACTCTTTTGATGTTCAAAATATTAAGCCTGAAGTAGAGGAGATTTCTGTTGATGGTAGTACCATTAGTGTTGCGGCACCAGCTTATTCTATGTCAGTTTTAAGAGTAAAGGAAAGTCAAAGTGTTAATTGATTTATTATTAGTGTAAAAATTACACTTATACATATTATCTTCAGGCTTCCATAGCGATCATTCCTCTATGGATTACCTGAACCTTAAATGATGAAAAAATGAAAAAAATTGTAGCAGTAGCAGTTATACTTTTATCTGTTTCTCCACTATTAGCACAAACAACGGTGAAAATCAGTGCAGATAAGGGTGAGCATATTATTAATCGTAATATATATGGCCACTTCGCTGAACATTTAGGTAGATGTGTTTACGGTGGATTTTATGTTGGTGAAGACAATCAGGTCATTCCTAATGTAGCAGGAGTACGGACAGATGTTATTGAAGCTTTGAAGGATCTCAAAGTTCCGGTGCTAAGATGGCCAGGAGGTTGCTTTGCAGATACCTATCACTGGATGGATGGTATTGGTCCGAAAAGCGAAAGACCATCAATTGTAAATCAGTGGTGGGGTGGCTACATCGAAGACAACAGTTATGGGACTCATGATTTTCTCAATATGTGTGAAGCAATTGGGGCAGAACCCTATTTGGCTGGAAATGTTGGCAGTGGATTAGTAAAGGAACTTGCTGATTGGGTACAATACGTGAATCATGCTAAAGGGAGCCCAATGGCTGATCTAAGAATTAAAAATGGAAGAACAGAGCCGTGGAATGTAAAATATTGGGGAGTTGGTAACGAAATGTGGGGATGTGGTGGAAACATGACTCCTGAGTATTATGCAAATCTTTATCGCCAGTACGCTACTTTCCTTTCAGATTGGAACAATACGGGTGGGATTTTTAGAATTGCATCTGGTGCTAACGAATGGGATTTCAACTGGACGGAAGTATTGATGAGGGATATTCCGAAACACATGATAGAAGGAGTTGCGTTACACAACTATGCGGTGATTGAGTGGAACAATAAAGGTTCAGATATTGACTTCAATAGAAATCAATACTTCGAGACCATGAAGGATGCTATAGATATGGAGGAGCTAGTGACCAGACATAGTGCAATCATGGATAAGTATGACCCTGAGAAAAAGATTGATTTGATTGTAGACGAGTGGGGAGGATGGTATGATACTCCAGAAGGGCAATCTGCACTATATCAACAGAATACAATGCGTGATGCCATGATAGCGGGTATTACATTAAATATCTTCCACAATCATGCAGATAGAGTAAGAATGGCCAACCTGGCACAGACCATCAATGTTTTGCAAGCGGTTATTCTTACGGATGAAGAGCAAATGATTTTGACTCCAACTTACCATGTGATGAAGATGTACAATGTGCATCAGGATGCAACGATGTTGCCTGTGGAAATCTCTGATATGCTGTACTTTGAGGAAGGTGATAATAAATTGCCAGCAATATCCGCTTCTGCTTCAACAACTAAAGAAGGAGAAACGAACATTTCTTTGGTAAATATTCACCCAGAGAAAGCGCATGAGATTACTCTGGAGATTGCAATAGATGGTAAAGTTTCTGGTCAGATTCTGACGTCAGATAAGTTGCAGGATTACAATTCATTTGACAATCCTGATAATATCATCCCTACAGAGTTCAAAGGATTTAAGAAGAAGGGAAATACCATTACGGTGAAGCTTCCGGCATTTTCTGTAGTTGTACTGAACATCAAATAACCAGTGCATAAAACCAGCTATTCATATGTATTGATCCTGATCATCCTCTTTGGACTGGAGTTATCTGGTTGTAAAGAGGATGTTCCTGACAAGGAAAAAGAAGTTGATCAGGATACTACTAAGGTTGAACCTGTAGATACAACCTCACTAGATGATGGACCAGTAGATTTCAGTCAGTTTTCTGATACGTATCCTGAATTAGCTTCAGCTGATCTGGTCTATCAGTGGAGACATTACAATGTCCATGATCCAGCCTATTTAGACGATGGCGAATTTGTCTATTGTTACAATACTGATGTGGCGTTTGGTACAGAAATACGCCCGGGAATTCAAATTCGAAGAAGCATCAATTTGGTGGAATGGGAATATGTTGGTTGGGTTTTGAGTGGTATACCATCTCAGGCCTCTAATCATATACAAAGCAATGGTGGTATTCCAAATCAAGGTTTGTGGGCTCCATACGCTATGAAGGTGGGTGACGAATACCGTATCTATTATTCATTAGCTTCAAATGTTGGTCGATTGAGTGCGATTGGTCTTGCAGTTAGCAATAGTCCAAGAGGACCTTTTTCTGATAAAGGAATAGTGGTGAAGTCTTTTGATGATAGTGAGGTTCGAACCAATGCCATCGATCCGTCTGTGGTGATTGCTGAGGATGGGAAATATTACATGTATTATGGCTCCAGCTGGGATGGTATTTACAGGCTGGAATTAAACCCTGAAACAGGATTATCCGCTGTACCAAATAGTAAAGGAGTGAGGGTGGCTCACCGCGGATTCACTGGAAATACGATTAATGGAAATATAGAGGGACCAGAAATTATCTTCAATGAAGAATTAGGATACTACTATTTATTTATTGCCTATGACTGGTTAGAAACAAAGTACAACGTAAGAGTTGGGAGATCTCAGAGCGCTTCGGGACCATTTTATGACCTAAAAGGCAATGATTTAAATGAGTTTATGGATGATGCCCCCATGATTTTGGCTCCCTACAAATTTGAGAATCAGTCTGGTTGGCAGGGGGTTTCTCATCCAGGAGTTTTTAAAAAAGATGGCAACTACTACATTGGTCATCAGGGTAGACCTGGAGAAAATAGATTCTATATGATCATGCATACGAGGCAGTTGCATTGGACAGAAGATGGTTGGCCTTTGGTTTCCTCCCAGCGATATGCCACAGAAGAAGAAACAGCTGTAGACGTTGCTGAGTTGGCTGGTACCTGGGAATATATAGATTTTGATTATCGTATTGTACCTGGTTTTGCTGAAACACAAACTGCTGCTGATTTTCAAATATCTACCAGAATTTCTTTTAACGAGGATGGTAGTATTAATGGTGATGTTTCAGGTGAGTGGACCTATGAGAGTCCTTGGATGACTCTGAGTATTGATGGTTTAGGTACTGAAAAAGTATTGGTAGAGAGAGGTAGAGATTGGGAGAACAGTATTGCGGAGACCATACTTTTTACTGGTAATGGTCAGGATGGATATCCTTTATGGGGTAAGAAAATAGAATAAACCACATTCATACATGAAAAATCTAATGCTAATACTTATGATGTTTCTGCTAGGAACATCTTATGCACAAGAAACGGATATTGGAGTTCATGATCCGGTAATGATTAAAGAAGGTGACACCTATTATTTATTCTGCACGGGTTGGGGAATCTCTGTATGGTCTTCCAAAGACATGAAAAGCTGGAAGAAGGAAGAGTCAATTTTTGGCAGAAAACCTCCAGAATGGACTCAGGAAGTGGTTCCAGGATTTGCAGGACATATGTGGGCACCAGATGTTTCTTATTACGATGGTCAATACTATTTGTATTACAGCGTTTCTGCGTTTGCAAAGAATACTTCGGCAATAGGATTGGTCACCAATAAAACATTGGACCCCTCAAGTCCTGATTTTGGATGGGTGGATCAAGGTAAGGTAGTGCAGTCTGTACCATTCAGAGATTTTTGGAATGCCATTGATCCAAATCTGATCGTTGATGAAGATGGTTATCCCTGGTTAAACTTTGGGTCATTCTGGGGAGGGATCAAAATGGTGAAGTTAGTTCCGGACAGAGATAAAATAGCTGAGCCAGAAGAGTGGCTGACACTAGCTAAACGAAATCGTTCTGATACGCTTTTGGATAACAATCCAGGAGATGGTGCTATTGAGGCTCCTTTCATTTTTAAAAAGGATAGCATGTATTACCTCTTTGTTTCGTGGGACTATTGTTGCCGGGGTGAGAACAGTACGTACAAGGTTGTAGTTGGGAGATCCAGTGATGTAAAAGGTCCATACCTGGATAAAGAAGGTAATAGAATGGATCTTGGAGGAGGTTCCTTGGTTATTGAAGGTGATAAGAATTGGGCAGGTATTGGACACAATAGTGCCTATACTTTTGATGGTAAGGATTATTTGGTAGTCCATGCCTATGATGTGACAGATGGAGGTCACTCCAAGTTGAAAATCCTGAATATGAATTGGGATGAAAATGGATGGCCTCTTGTGGATAAAACTGAAATAAACCCAAGATGATAATACGTTTCAAGAAAGTAATTCTGGGAGTTTTTTGTGGGTTGATTCTGATAAGTTGTAAAGAATCTGATCAGAAGTCTTCCGGAAATGAAGATACAACAGCCAGTGATGTTTACGCAGGCAATCCTGTTGTAAAGGATTTGTTTACAGCAGATCCAGCTGCACTTGTTCATGACAATAAGCTGTACCTATTCACTGGTCATGACGAACAGGAAGAAGGCAAAGAAGGTTTTGTAATGAATGATTGGTTGGTTTTTTCCACTACAGATATGGTGAATTGGACCAATCATGGAGCAAGACTCTCTGTCGATATTTTCGAATGGGCCAAGGCAGATGCCTGGGCTGCTCATGTGGTGGAAAAAGAGGGCAAATTTTATTGGTATGTTACTGTAGAACACGCTACTATTCCTGGTAAAGCAATTGGAGTAGCGGTATCCGATAATATTTTGGGTCCATACAAGGATGCTATTGGGCATGCTCTTGTTACCAACGAAATGACCACTCATACCAATATATTTTGGGATGACATAGATCCGGCAGTTTTGGTTGATGAGGATGGTAGTGCTCATTTATACTGGGGAAATACCGTTCTTAAATATGCCAAGTTGAAGTCAAATATGATTGAGTTGGAAGGAGATATAGAGGTGATTGATGTACCATCGTTTACAGAAGGACCTTATGTCTACAAAAGAGCTGATAAATACTATTTGTCATTCTCAGCACTGTTTCCAGAAGTGATTGATTACGCGATGGCAGATAGCCCTTCAGGACCATGGGAATACAAGGGTAGGTTATTTGATGAAGTACCCAACTCTCCGACTAACCATCAGGCCGTGGTTGAGTACAAAGGTGACTGGTACTTTATCTATCACAATGCGGCCTTGAATGGTGGAGGAGAATTTAGACGCTCCGTTTGTGTGGATTATGCATACTTTAACGAAGATGGCACAATGAAAAAAATCGTTCCTACGGGAAGAGGTGTTAAGCAAATCACTGAAGATTGAGTTGAGCCCTAAATGGTTTATAAGGTCACTGTTTTTTATAGCGATATCTATTCAAATGGTATCGGCACAAACATTTATTGACGTTGCTAGCGATCGTAAGATCAATGGAGTGACCAGCACTTCCAAATTATATGGTAATGGAGCCTCTGCGGCTGATGTCAATAACGATGGCTTTGTTGATTTTTATTTAGCCACACATGCTGGCCAGAATGATCGTGTTTACATTAATGATGGGGCAGGATTCTTTGAAGAAAAAGCCACAGAATTAGGAATTGAAATTACATCTGCTTCCAGAGCTGGGCTTTGGTTTGACTACAATGGCGACCGGTTATTAGATCTGGTTGTGGCTGGGGAGACCTGTGTTAATCTGAAGTGCAACAATCCGATTTTGATTCATCTCTATGAACAGCAAAGCGATGGAAATTTTGTGGAAGTTACTGATCAGGCTGGACTGACTTTTGACTCTAAGTATGACCAGATTGACGGGATAGCTGTTGGAGGTTTGGCTTCAGCGGATATCAATAACGATGGCTATTTGGATCTTCTGGTTACTATTTGGCAAGGAAAACCCACTTTTTTCTTGAATAATGGTGATGGATCTTTTGAAGATATATCTGAGTCAAGTGGTTTAGGACATACAAAGAGAGCACCTTGGCAATCGGTGTTTTATGACTTCAATAAAGATGGCTTGATTGACATATTTGTCAATGTAGATTTTGGGCCAAATGAATTATGGCTCAATCAAACAGGGAGGGTATTTCAAGAAATAGGAGCTAGTATCAATGCGGATCCGGATAACAACGAAATGGGTGTAACTCTCGGAGATTTTGATAATGATGGTGATATAGATATTTATTGCACAAACATTACCCAATCTGATGGAAGTAGCAATAAAAGCAACGTATTGCTGGCTAATCAATTTAGCGATCTGGGAAGTCTATCATTTATCGAGCAAGCCAATTACCATGGAATAGCTAAAAGTGGATGGGATTGGGGAACAACTTTTTTTGATGCAAACAATGATGGTTGGCAAGATCTTGCAGTAACCAATGGATGGGATTTCGGAACCTATGGTTTGGATCAATCCAGATTTTGGATCAATAACAAAGGCACTTTCATAGACTTTTCTGAAAATGTAGGATTCAATGACTGGCTGAGTGCTACAAGCTTAATTTCTTTTGATTTTGATTCGGATGGAGACATGGATCTCTTACAAACCTTAAAAGATAATGAAGGTGCTAATGCCCCATTGAGACTACTCCAAAATCAGTTTAATTCTGGTAATTGGATAGTTGTAAAACCCAGAATGGGTAGTGCTAATTTCTTTGCTATTGGTGCAGAAGTGAAATTAACTGCAAACGGGTTGACTCAAACCAAAGTAGTCACTGCTGGTTGTAGTTTTTATGGACAGGAACCTGCTGAATTGCATTTTGGACTTGGAGCAAATTCTACGGTTGATTTAGTGGAGATTACCTGGCCTGACGGTAGAACATCCAGCTTTTCAGATCTGTCGGTCAATCAAAGAATAGAGTTGACTGATGAGGATGCAGAGTCAAAACTTCTCAGTGTTTTGGAGTCAGACCTGAAAATTTATCCAAACCCATCTAATGCTTTGATAGTCATCGATAATATCATGCATTCTGATTTTCAAGAGGTTCAAATTACAGATCAGTTAGGTAGGTTAGTGTATTTGGACGAGCTGCCTATTAAGCATCAACAAATAGTCTTTGATCCAGAGTTGCCAGCGGGGGTTTATTTATTGCATTTGCCAGGATTTACTGGTAGGTCCGTCAAGCTCTTTCGAACTAATCAATAACGATTATTCTTTTTGTTGCACTCTTTTCAGCTTGTTTGATCTGCAACAGGTAAGTCCCTTTTGCCAATTGGAGTGATTGAATGTCAATTGTGAAAATGCTTTCCTCTATGCCTTTCTGATAAACTAAAAGTCCAGCACTATTATACAATTCTACCGCGTTTATGACTTTGTCAGAATCAATATTGAGTATTCCACTAGAGGTTGTTGGATTAGGGTAAATAGCTAATGATTGTTCATCAATATTGGTTTCGGTGATTAAGGTATTGTTGAAATACAGCTTAGCAAGACCAAAAGACTGAGCTCCTAATTTTCTTCCTAAAATTCTACCTCTGATGTCATCCATAGGGGGGTGTATGCCACCCCAAATTCTGGATAAACTGCATTGATCTGCAGCGTCATAATAAGTGGCCCACTGCAATCGTACATCTACACTTGGTCCTTTTTCAAAGACAAGAAATTCATTCTTTTTAGCAACGAATTCACCTATTCCTCCGGGAAAGAATTCATCAGCGGTTAATCTTGTTAAAACTGTCGCGGCGGCACTTGAAAAAGTAGAGTGTCCAGAAATGTATCCAGCGAAGGGGGGAGTAACGAAGCTTGGTCGCTGATATGGCCACCAGTTTTCGGCAAGAATCCACCCAACTCCTGCCTCATCGGTGGTTGGGTCCGAGATTAGATCATGCCCCCTCCAGGCTTTTACTTTGATTTTGCCTACGTGCTCTCCATTGTTTCCAGCAAGTGGGTCTGATTGAAGTACTTCCTCTATATACCCTGGCTTCAATTGAATTCCATGTGGATGAAAATTTACCTTGTCAGGATCATTTGATTGACCAAGAGCAGCCATGTATCGTATTGCAGTTATAGGTCTTACATAATCATAATACCCTTTAATACTCCATACACTCACCGCCACATCATGCATAGCACCCCCAAGAGTAAAATATGATTTGATATCCCACTCCAATTGATCCATCTCGTCACCAGAGCCTTCGAATTTTCTAACCAAGTCAGGATGATCATTAACACTATTTAGAATAGTGAACCAGTGTCCCGGAGGTGTTTCTGAATCAGGCCCATCTGCCCAAAATTCCGCTAGAACTCTTGCATAGTCTCCTCTAGGTACAATTTGTTCTTCGTATGAAGTATTCGTTCTGGGATTTATAGGATGTCCGTCTGCTATTCCAGGAAGTTCACCACCATTTTCCAAGTCATAAAATTCAATGTAATCATTAAAGGAATCAGGGTAGTCCACAATGTTGCCAATACTACCTGGTGAAATGTCCCAGTTAACTCCATCATAAGGGTCCAGTTGAGCAGACCAAATACTGACTAATTGGAATGACCATTTGTACTGTGCAGTTTCTGCAGAGTCTTCTCCAAGATTTGCAGGCTTTCCTGTATCATTAAAAAGTAAGGTTTCACCTCCATTCATATCAAATACCTTACTATCCGTGTCTTTAAGAGCAAAGGAGAAAACATTGCCCCACTCGGCACCAATAAAGGCCGGCGTGGCTCCTGGAATTGGGTTTCCTGATTGATCTATGAAAGTTTCGAAAGAAAGTGGCTGCCAGTGGTTTGGGTCATGAACTGTAGAAATGTCAAAAGGTAAGTCTAACGCTAAGGGTTCATTGACTGCTTGATAATATTGATTGTTATAATCCTGGTATTCATTGGATCCGTCTTGGACTCCATACATAATAATTTGCTCTGCCAGGTAATTGCCTAAAGATGCGGCATCTCCAGTGGTGTAGTCAGAATTGATGTAGCTAATATCATAATTCAAGGAATCCATGATAGAATTTATCATAGGTAGGATTTCTTGATAACCAGGAGCAAATCGAAATCGGTGTGCTATAAGTCTATAGCATGCATAGCTTAACGTCTTCTCTTGATTATCAGATATGGTTCCATCAAATATAGTTGGGGAGTAGGGAATAGTGAACCCGTGTACCGTTTCTCCTAGAAAATAGGGGTGACCTTTTCCGGCGTGGATAGACCAGGAATCATACATGGCTGCAGAAATGTGAAACAAGTTACGAGCATGCACCACTGGTCTTGCAAAATCATTTCGAATGGACTCTAAAAGTGCTTCATTCCAAACTCTGGCAATTGATTTTTGCTGACTCTTACTAAAATGAAAAAGAAGGATACAGAAAAGAAGGGTAAGAATTGACTTTTTCATTAAACACAGGTGTCTGATAGAATTTTACTTGTAATCTTGTGTTTAAAGGTAACTGAAATCTAAAAGTTTAATTGTACGCGGGACACTTCAATTAAACGAAAATTCTGTTTGTAGAAGAAACTAAATTAAGAGACTTATAAAGCAGTAATTAAAGACTTACTATCCACTGTATTGTGAATCACCTGAAGAGCTCTATAAGTGTCCATTACTTTTTGAATGGATTCTTCGTCCACGGTTAAATCATCTGACCACTTTACTTCTTGAGTAATCAATTCTGAGTCTTCGGGTGTTAGGCCATAATCTTTCGAAATAACTTCAGAGAGGGATTTGTTTGACATGAGGAGTGAGGCCTGATTGTTGATCAATTGACAGATCTTCTTAACCTCTTTTGAATAAGCTGCCATCGTACGAGCGTTCGCTGCGAGTACAAAGCATGGCCATGGAGTAGCCACTGTATCAATACGATTCATATGTCCGGCATCTACGAAAGGCTTTGTGGTAAACTTCTCCCAAAGGAAAATGTCAATTTCCTGTTTTGCGAAAGCATCCAGAGCACCATCAAGGTTGTTGATCACCACAAATTCCAGGCTTTCTTTTGGCCAACCGTATTGCTCGGCCATTAAAAACGCCATCATGTGAGATCCTGAGCCATATCTGCTAATGCCTATTCTTCTAGCGTATAGCTCATCCACTGTATGCACGAAGGGAGAGGTGTGAACTCCCCAGGTCAATGGTGATGTGACGTAATCCTTAATGATTTTNATTCGTTGTCCNTCNAGGATGCTTTTGGTAGCNCCTTCNAGNANTATCATNGCNATATCCAGNTCGCCATCNTGNAGCATTTTGGACATAGCACCAGTTCCTTCCTTCACNGTTTGCCACTTNAGACTNATGTCTGCTTTTTCCAGGTCACCAGTTGCAATGGCATTGAGTATGGGNAGGTTAAAATATTCNGGTACGCCTCCAATGGTGAACTTGTGCATNGAACTATGATTTTGTTAAGAAGTGCAAAGTTTAATGAACAAACTCTAATTGGAAGAATAGGTTGTCCATAATCTTAGTTTTTTCTATAAGTCTGAGAAACATAATTTGTTGCACAATAATTGACTTTATGGCTATCTTCCGTTGACAATGAATCAAATACGAATACTGCTAGCTGAAGATAACCCTTTGCATGCTTCTAAGATGGAGATGCTGTTGGATATATTGGGGTATCAGTTAGTAGGTATAGGAAGTTCTGAGGAGCAAGTGAAAGAGCTTTTCGGTCTTCATGAGCCTGATTTGGTGATAATGGATATATCCCTTTCAGGTGATGGTGATGGTATTAAACTAGCTGCGGAATTACAAAGAATAAGACCAACTCCTCTTATGTTTCTCACTTCTTTCGAAGACAAAGAGACGCTGAATCGTGCATTGGATACTAATCCTTATGCATACTTGATAAAGCCAATTGAGCGACCTTCCTTGCAGGCTGCCATAGAATTAGCTTTTCGTCAATATAAATTATCGAAAGGTGAAGTGGTATCAGAATCAAGATCGCCTGAAAGTGATGAACTTATACAGAAAGACAGTTTTTTAATAAAGTCTGGCAACAAGATGTCCAAAGTACCATTGAAGGATATCTTGTGGATTGAAGTTAGTCAGGATAGGTATTGTGATATAGTGACTAAGTCTCGTAATTATTCTGTTCGTACCTCAATTAGTCATTTAGAATCAAGGTTAGATCCGTCCATATTTGTACGAATACATCGGTCACATATTGTCAATATTCATAAGATAGATGGGGTGGATGATTTTGATATGGTGATAGAGGTTGGTGATAAGTCTCTTCCCCTGGGTGGAGCGTATAAAAATCAATTATTAGAGAGATTTAGATTGTTATAGAATTACGGAATCATGAGAAAAATCACTGTCCTAATCAGTTTTGTCTTTGTCATTTTAATGTCCTTTTCAGGATTTGGGCAAGGCAAATCTTTGGTAGATAGTCTAAAGATTATGTTAAAGGATCCTCCAAATGATTCAGTAGAGACTCGTTGGGTCAATTCATTGTTTGGTTTGTATATGGCAATCGATATGGATTCTGCTTTATATTTTGGAGAGCGGGCCAAAGTTCTTGCCGAAAAGACTCAGGACTCAGTATTGATTGCAAGTAATATTCTGAATTTTGGTGGGTATTATTGGTATCAGTCAGACTTTACCAAAGCAATGGACTGTTATGTTAGGGCAGCGACTATTTTTGATAAATTAGGAAGTGAAACTGATAAAGCAGATGCACAATTAAATCTGGCATTGATTCATATGATCATTGGTGAAGGAGCAAAATCTAAACCTATTTTCAGCGGGATTTTTGAGGTTTATAAAAAGCATAAATATTATAATGGATTGTCAACAGCTTATCAGTATCTGGGTGCCATATACCAGGAGGAGGCTAATTATGACTCAGCTATTTATTGCTTCAGAAATTGTGTTGAGTATGCTGAGAAAGCTAAAATGATTGTTAATCAAGCCTGGGGTTACAGTGGACTTGGCGAAGCATATCAAAGAAAAGGCATGTATGCCGAAGCGAAAAAAAACCTACTGAAGTCATTAGAAATAGATGAACAACTTGGCAACACAGGAGGGATGATGCAGTCATATATTGCTCTCGGATCATTAGATAAGCAAATGGGTAATTTATCTTCAGCAGAGCGATATTATCTTAGAGCTGAATCTATGCCTGATTTACAAGGAGACCTTATCAGTCAACGAAATCTATATCAGGAACTGGTCAAATTATATGAAGCAACGGGTGATGTATCAAAGGCATATACGAGCTACAAGAAGCATGTCGCTGCATTGGATTCGATCAAAAATTCTGAGGATTTGGCAACTATTAAAGAGCTAAATGAAAAATACGAATCTGAGAAAAAAGCTAATGAGATTTTGACTTTGCAGAAGGATAAAGAATTGAGTCAGGTCAGCCTTGAAAAAGAACGAACCCAGAAGTTATTTTTCATTATTGCCACGGTTTTATTTGTCCTACTTAGCTCCGGATTGGTATTTGGATACTTTCAATTACGTAAATCGAACAAACAGATTGAGAAGCGTAATGAAATGATTACCAAAATCAATAAAGCATTGAACAAATCTCAGGATGATCTTATCGCATCCAACAAGACAAAAGATAAGTTTTTCGCTTTGATTGCTCATGATTTAAGAGGTCCGGTCACATCCATGCAAGGGATAGGAAGAATGCTTTCTTTTTATCAGAAAAGAGGTGATGAAAANCGAATCAGCGAGTTAATTGATCAGGTAGATCAATCNGCTACTTCTGTCAATCATTTATTNGACAACCTCTTGAAATGGGCACTGTCACAAACAGAAGGGCTTAATTACCGACCATCAGTTGTGCAGCTGGATAGATTGATCGGAGAAGTAAAGGAGATCTTCAATGAGGCGCTTAAGGCAAAAGAAATTAGTCTTAATGTTGACAAGTCTGGAGAATTCCTGGTTGAAGCTGACTACAACATGATTAGTACAGTGCTCAGAAATCTCTTGAGTAACGCTATTAAGTTTTCACCAATGGGAGGTCAGGTGTCATTGAATATATTCAATGAAAATGACGTTGTTAAAATCGAAGTTATTGATTCTGGCCTTGGAATTCCCGATGATACAGTGCATAAGCTATTCTCTAATCAAACCGTATCAAGTACACGGGGAACTCAGGACGAAAAGGGTACTGGTCTTGGACTATTGCTTTGCAGGGAATTTGTAATAAAGCATGGCAGCGATTTGGATATTTCTTCTTCTGTAACTGGTACACGAATCTCATTTGAATTGACAATGGCTACAGAAGTAGTAAATGCCTGAAAGTTTTAATGAACCCATTTAGGAACTTCATGAATGAATCCCTGAGTTTCATGAACTAACATAAATTTCCATTTTTTCATAATTACATCTTTAGAGTGTCAAAAAGTCTCCAAAGACCGAATAACACTTTAAAGATTATGATTACATGTTACTCCCTAGAACCACAATCGATCAGAAAACATCAGATGTTACTCTGGTTGACACTTTTACTATTGATTTTTATTCCTTTTTTCTTGTCTGCACAACCACCAGTTGCGAGTGGGGACTGCTCTCGAAGCCTACTAGAATTTGATGGTTTAGATGATGAAATATCCGTTTCCATACCAGATTTTTCCTATGCATCAGGAACTATTGAAGCCTGGGTGAGAAAAGACAACTGGCAAGATGCTGTTGATGATGCCCTTTTCTCTAATGGTATTGGCCATACTGGTACAAATTCCTTTTACGTGTCTTTTCATCCGGCTGTAGGTTTGCATTTTCGATATGGTGGGCAAGGAGAATCCGGAAATACCGCAGCTTATGCTACCGTAGCAAGTACTAGTGGGTTGGCTGCTAATTCCTGGCACCATGTTGCTGCCACTTGGAACAATGACGGATCCAACACTACTTTGAGCATCTATTTAGATGGGGCATTGATCATCTCTACCGCTACTTCTACTAATTTAATTTTAAGCGGCCCCACCACTTTCGGAATTTCGAGAGGAGCATACAATTCACATTATGTACTTCAAGGTGGATCTATTGCCGAAATGCGTGTTTGGAATGTTGCCAGAACTCAAACAGAGATTTCCTCAAATATGAATACGCTACTTACTGGTTCAGAATCTAATTTGATAAGCTATTGGCCAATAAATGATGGTTCTGGAACTTCTGTTAGTAATCTGGTGCCAGATGCAGCATCAGGGACAATNCTCAATATGGATCCCGGTACCGANTGGANCAATGANTTTCCGATAAGNATATCNTCAGGAGANATTATATCTAAAGGTGGAAGTTATTCATTTGGTACTTTNGAAGTGGATGAAAGTTCTGCNGNNCANGTTTTTACTATTACCAATNATGGCAAGGACGCCATTGATCTTTCCACAAATCCCATTTCGGCACTCTCTGGAGATAATGCCGATCAGTTTGAGCTGAACTTAACTACCACATCTTCTTCTTTGGCAGCTGGAGCTTCCACAACATTTTCTATAACATTTACACCTACCTCCGAAGGAGTTAAAACTGCATTGTTTTCGTTCGCAAATGTGTCAGGATGTGCTGAACCTTACACTATCAATTTATCTGGTATAGGTTCCAACATGCAGGGCTCGATTAATGTCGATGCAGATGTTTTGATTCATGGACAGTCTACGGGTCAACTTACAGCTTCTGCTAGTGGTGGTGTAGAACCATATACCTACTTATGGAGTAATGGTGCAGCTAATGCTACCATCAATAATTTAGCAGCAGGCATCTATTCAGTGGTTATTACAGATAATATTGGAGCAACTGTTACAGCTTCAGCAGAAGTGACACAGCCTTCTAAATTAGAGGCATACGTTTCTGTAGATTCCCATGTAACCTCTTATGGAGGAGACGATGGGCAGTTATCTGCCTCTGGTTATGGAGGAGTGATGCCTTATGAATATTCATGGAGTAATGCTGGGACGTCTGCTGTTATTACAGGATTAATTGCTGGTGAGTATACAGTAACTATTACTGATGCAAATGGAGCTTCCGCTGCTGCAAGCGCGACAGTCACTCAACCCTTACCTTTAGAGGCCAATGTGATTATCACAAATAATCTTTCAGGAGGTAGCGCATCGGATGGTGAACTTAATGCATACGGTCAGTATGGTGATAAACCATATACTTTTTTATGGAGTACTGGAGCCACAACTTCAACGATTTCCGATTTGAGCGCTGGCACCTATTCCGTAACCATAACAGATACTAATGGTCAAACTGATAGTGAGACTTTCGAACTTGGGATGGACTGGAATGCAAGTATTAGTTATTACGGTCCAGGGTTTACAGAGACTACTGCAAATAATGGAGAGCTGAAAGGTTCCATTACCGCTCAACTTAAGGGGGATTTATATAACGGAACAGGTGGAATGCTTGAAGATAATGCGGTTACAGTTACTTCTGTCAATGGATTAACAGCCGAAGTTGAAGTAATGGAAATGGATACGATAGCAAAAACATGGAACAAGCTGAGTGTTTCCGAATTTGCTCCAGATTATTTGTATTCAATTGGATATGTCAATGATAAATTCATTGCATATGGGTCCAATGATGGTCAAAGCGCCATTTTTATTTCCAATGGGGATGGATGGATTAAAAATACCGTTTCTAATCGTACTTGGGTCTCATTCGGATATGCTTTAGGAAAGTACGTTGCTCTCTCTTATGACGGATATGCAATAAACTCAACAGATGGAGAATACTGGTCAGAGGAGGATTTCTTAACTGATTGTAACTGGTCAGATATTGCTTTTGGTAATGGTATTTTTGTTGCTGTTGCTTCCGGATATGCTGAGTCAGCTGTTATGGTCTCTGAAGATGGAGTCAACTGGGATGATCCTTCAACTTTGATCAACAAAAGTTGGCAGTCTATTTTATTCGTTGAAGGTCGCTTTATTGCTGTTTCAAGTGATGGAGATATCATGACTTCAACAGATGGACAAAGCTGGTCTCTCACAGAAGGTCTCATAGGGTCAGATTATGTGGAAGATATGGCCTATGGTAACGGTGTCTATGTAGCGGTAACAGGAGATACGGATGGAGAGATTTGGCAATCGAGCAATTGTGGTGTTACCTGGTCGCAGAAGCACTCAGAAATATATGTGGAGTGGGAAGAGGTGGAATATGGCGCAGGATCATTTGTAGTCATATCACATGATGATACTGACATCAAAGCCATGAGGTCGATTGATGGCATTTCCTGGGATGAGGTCTTCATCTCAGACAATTCACTCAATGGAATAGCGTATGGTCAGGGGCAGTTTCTAGTTTCTGTTGATAATAGTGGTAAAGATTGGTTTTATAAGAGTGAACATAATGCCAAAGCAGAGTTGGTCTTCCTCGATGAAGCTGAGAATCATTTCAATAGTGATGATGTAGCAGACATTGTTTTCAATTTTACGGATCAAGCGTTTGCTAATTTGGAAGCAACCGAAGTGGAGAATTCTATTGACGCATCGAGTGGGTTTGGAATTGATTTTATCAAAGATCCAACCATCAATTACTCTGGTGATGGTTTTGTGGAGGTGGAAGCTAATGACGGAGCGGTCGAAGGTTCCATAATCATTACACTATCAGGGGATAATTTCTCAGAGGAGGATTTGGAAATCGATAATCATGTGGCTCTCGGCAATGTGCCTGAGGGCCTTGATCCTTCCATTTCGGTAACAAGTAATCACACATTCATCACTGATTGGAATAATAGTACTGACGAATCTATAGTCAATACTTACATTGCTGCCGCTTATGGAGATAGTGTTTTTGTGGCCATAACAGGCGGATCAAATTATTTGTATTCAGAAGATGGGATCAATTGGGTAGAAAAGACTTTCTCACAATCAGATTGGGCAGACATCACTTATGGAAATGGTCGTTTTGTGGCTGTAGGTCAGAGTGATTTTGTCATCACTTCTACTGATGGAGATTACTGGTCTTACCATTCTGTGGAGGGCAACTGGAATAGCATAACATATGGTAACGGATTGTTTGTAGCTGTTGGTGAGTATCAAACCATGACATCTACGGATGGAGTTGAATGGACGATTACCGATGATGATACCTACACCGATTGGTTAGCTGTTGCTTTTGGAAGTGGTGTGTTTGTGGCTGTTGGACCTTATGAGGAGGATTTGATGTATTCATCTAATGGTTCTGATTGGACACATCTGGATTTGGCTATATCGGATGGATTTGAGGATATTTCCTATGGTAATGACGTTTTTGTCGCGGTAAGCAACAATGGTTTTGTGCTCACATCTAGCAATGGTTCAGACTGGGATCAATACAGTATTCCATCTGGATACTGGAATAGCATAAGTTACGGTGGTGGTGAGTTCCTAATCGTAGGCGATGTGTATGCATTTGATAACCCTGAAATGCTGAGATCGTCCAATGGAACTGGATGGAGAGGAGTTAATGGTGAGATAGATGATATCGGTCTCAAGACGGCACTTTATGCTCAGGACGTGTTTTATCTATTTACAGGAGATTCAGATCAATGGTTGCTCACTACTCAGGAATCCGAATCTGTGGCTGAATTGACCTTTTCGGGTAATGCCACCGATCATTTGGCTATTAACTCGGTAGAGAATATCACATTTGAATTTTCGGACGGTGCTTTTGACAATACCTCAGCTGAGTATATACTCAACGCCACAGGTCCAGCTAGTAGTAATTTAGGTGTGGCATTTAATCCAGTAGATAATGATAATTGCACCGAGGCTACCAATCTAACAGTATTTGCGGCTGGAGAAGGAGCTTTTACTTCAGGTACAACAGAATTAGCGAATACTTTTGATGGATCGGTAGGTTGTGCTGTTGATGGAACGGTCAATGATGTGTGGTATAAATTCACCACAACGAGTACAGGATCTTTGGAGATCAATTTAGACTTAGGAACAGCGGCTAAACTTTCCGGAGCTATTTATGCTACCTGTGGAGGAGATGCAATCTATTGTGTGGACTCGCTATCAGAGAGAGTATTCTTGCCAGTAGCAGCGGACGTAGATATTTATATGCAGGTTTGGACAAGCGAAGAGGAGGCTGGCACGTTCTCCATCAGGGTTAATGCAGCTCCTACAGCCTGGGTGAATCAATTCGGAGAAGAATTTTGGACAGGAGGAACTCCTACAGCAGAAGATGATGCATTGATACTTGCTCCTTATTCCACTACTGCGTATGGAGCGTTGGAGGTTAACGATCTCGAAATCTATTTTGATGGGCTGCTATATGCTGGATATGTGGAGGTAGCGAGTGAAGATACCTTAACAGTGAATGGTGATCTTACCAACAATGGAGGGTTGCATATTGCTTCGGGCGGATCCTTATTGACCTATGGGCAAGTAACTAGTAAACCCTATCGAACAGTCAACTTAGAATTTTTGCAGTTTTTTGAAGGTACGATGGTTGAGCGTCAAACAACTTTTGATCAAACTACAGGAAGATATAGTATCGTTGGTTCGCCAATAGAGCAGGGAAGCTTCGATTCGCTAGGAGTCAATAGCCTGGTTTATGCTTATGATGAGTCTGCTCTTTACAATCCGTTTGGCAATAAAGGCCTGGACCGATTCAAGACTCCCACTCAGTTAGAACTAGTAAATATGGAAGCTGGAAAAGGCTATTTCAGTGCTTTTACAGGCGATGAAAACGGGACAGTATGGTTTACAGGAACACCTAATCATGGGACAATTGATGTGGACCTTTCCTATACAGATCAAGGTAATGCGGATGAAGTGAGTTATCAGGGATTCAATCTGGTATCAAACCCTTATCCAGCGGCGATCTCTACAGCTTCTTTCTTTGATGAAAATAGCTCAGTTGATTATGATGGATCTATTTATATATGGGATGATTTTGGTTCTGATACGCAAAGAGGATCCAATGCTGATTACTTCGTTGTGAACACTTTGGGTAATACCAACTCCAGAGCTGATGGTGAGGAGAAATTTGATGGTTATATCCGCAGTGCACAGGGATTCTTTGTAAAAGCCAATTCCTCAGGTCAGACGTTGCAGTTCAATGACTACATGAAAGTGTCAGGTCACAATTCTGATGGTGGCTATTACAGGATGAGTACTCCAGAGATCTACAAAATTCAAATTACTGGAGAAGCAGGGTTAAAGGCTATAGTGTTGGGTTTCGTCGATGATGCAACCACTTCCAGAGATAAGGGATATGACGCGCAATTGATGGATTCTGATTTGGAACTTTATACTGTTCAACCTTCAGACAATCAAAAACTATCCATTCAGGGACTTCCAAAGAACTTTTCCGAAGAGCTCGGTTTAGGATTTTCTTGTAGAGAAGCAGGAGTGTATACCATTGGATTAAGCCAAGCCGAAAGTAACCAGGTCCAACTATGGCTTAGTGATATGCAAACAGGCAAAAAAGTTGATCTGACGTTGGATACCTATACTTTCAATACACTAGCGGGTGAATTCAATAATCGTTTTGTGCTTACAAGAGGCAGGGTGTTGGAGATTCAGCCTAATACTCCAATGATCTATGCATATGATAAAGTTTTGTATATCCCTCAAAGCCTAATTACTTCAGAAAAACAGTTGACTGATGTTTCGGGTCGGAAAGTGATGACGATTCCTGCCGGTGCTCAAACCGTAAATCTCTCTTCGTTGCCAAATGGAGTATACCTAATCTCTAATGGTACTTCTTCTCAAAAACTTCTCATTAAATAAGACACTTACGATCATGAATAATATCCTATTTAAAATTTCCCTGGTTTTCATCGCCATTATTATATGTATTCCTGTTTTTGCTCAGGGAGCTCCTCCTGCTACACCAATTGATGGTGGGTTGTCACTATTACTTGCAGCTGGAGGCCTCTATGGAGTGAAAAAACTCAGAGACTCACATAAAAAATAATCTAGGGAAATCCTCGTGCTGGGAGGGTTGAGACCGGTCTTTGTAGATCGGTCTTTTTTATTTCAAATTTTATAAGTGTAAAATATACACTTGTTGAAATAATTTTAGTACTTTAGCTACTGACTAAAAATATTGCAGTTTCGATATGGAAAATAAGTACGTTATTGGATTGGACTTTGGATCGGACTCAGTTCGTTCTGTGTTGGTGGATGCCAGTAATGGAGCCACTTTAGGTAGCAAAGTACATTGGTACAAGCGTTGGAAAGAAGGTAAGTATTGCGATCCGGAAGCTAACCGTTTTCGTCAACATCCACTCGATCATATCGAAGGGATGGAATTTACCATTAGTGAAGTCGTTAAAGAGGCGGGTATACCTGCTGATTCAGTAAAGGGTATTTGTATCGATACGACAGGATCATCACCAATTCCAGTCAATGAAGCTGGAACTGCATTGAGTCTATTGCCTGAGTTTGCCGAGAATCCTAATGGTATGATGGTTCTTTGGAAAGATCATACGGCGATTAAAGAAGCAGATGAAATCAACGAACTGGCTAGAAGTTGGGGAGGTGAGGACTTTACCAAGTTCGAAGGAGGAATCTATTCGTCTGAATGGTTCTGGGCTAAGATCCTACATATCGCTCGTGAAGATGAAGCTGTGAAGAATGCAGCTCACTCATGGGTGGAGCACTGTGATCTGATGACCTACATGTTGATTGGAGAACCAGAATTGAGCTCTTTCAAAAGATCCAGATGTGCTGCTGGTCACAAAGCCATGTGGCATGAGAGCTGGGGTGGTCTTCCTGCAGATGAGTTCTTAACAAAATTAGATCCATATCTAACAAAGCTTAAATCGAACCTATTTACTGAGACCTATACTTCTGATGAAGTTGCAGGGAATCTAAGTCAGGAATGGGCAGATAAATTAGGGTTAACTACAGACTGTGTAGTTGCTGTAGGAACGTTTGATGCACACTCAGGTGCAGTGGGTGCAGAAGTAGAGGAGAATACCTTAGTAAGAGTGATGGGGACTTCTACCTGTGATATCATCGTTTCCTCCAATGATGTAATCGGAACTAATTGTGTAGCTGGTATTTGTGGTCAGGTAGATGGTTCGGTTATTCCTGGAATGGTAGGATTGGAAGCCGGTCAGTCGGCATTTGGTGATGTACTAGCCTGGTTCAAGAATTTGATTTCATGGCCATTGGATAACCTGTTGACATTCAACTTGTCGGCAGAGCAAATAGAAGAAATTAAAAATGACATCATTGCTGAGCTTTCGAAGCAAGCAGAGTCGACACCTGTTTCAGAAAGTGCTCCAATCGCTTTGGATTGGGTAAATGGAAGAAGAACTCCAGATGCCAATCAAAATCTAAAAGCTGCTATTGTGAACCTAAGCTTAGGTACTACCGCTCCACATATTTTTAGAGCGTTAGTTGAGGCTATTTGTTTTGGATCTAAAAAGATTGTGGATCGCTTCCAGTCAGAAGGAGTGACCATCAACTCTGTTGTCGGAATTGGTGGAGTAGCTAAGAAGTCTGGTTTCATCATGCAGACTTTGGCTAACGTCCTAAACATGCCAATCAAAGTTGCTGTATCGGAACAAGCTCCAGCACTAGGAGCGGCGATGTATGCGGCTGTGGCTGCTGGAATTCATCCAGACACCTTATCAGCTGTAAAAGCAATGGGTAATGGTTTTGAGAAGACCTATGAGCCTCAACCAGAATTGGTAGAGACTTATGCAGGTATCTATAAGAAATACGAACTTCTTGGTGAGTTTGTGGAAAACAACATCAATAACAAAGGATAAGAAATGTCTAGTTATAAATCATTGAAAGAAGAGTGTTATGAAGCTAACATGGAGCTACCAAAGCTTGATTTAGTAATCTACACTTTTGGTAATGTAAGTGCCGTGGATCGTGAAAAAGGTGTTTTCGCGATCAAACCAAGCGGTGTTCCTTACGAAGTATTGAAACCTGAGGATATTGTGATCCTTGATTTTGATAACAAAGTAATTGAAGGAAACATGCGTCCTTCTTCTGATACCAAAACACACGCATTTTTATACAAAGAATGGACGGAGATCGGCGGAATTGCACATACGCACGCTACGTACTCGGTTTCCTGGGCACAAGCACAGCGCGATATTCCAATTTTTGGAACGACGCATGCTGATCACCTGACTGCTGATATTCCTTGTGCTCCACCAATGAGTGACGAGTTGATTCAAGGGGATTATGAGCATGTGACGGGACAGCAGATTTTGGATTGCTTCAGCGATAAAGGGATCAATTACAAAGAAGTGGAAATGGTCCTTTTAGGAAATCACGGTCCTTTTACCTGGGGAAAGAATGCTGCTAAAGCGGTATACAACAGCAAGGTTTTGGAAGAGCTGGCTAGAATGGCTTATCTGACTTTGCAGATTAATCCAAATGCACCAAGACTAAAAGATGCTTTGATCAACAAGCATTACGAAAGAAAACATGGTAAAAACGCCTACTACGGGCAAAATTAATTCATAAATGACTGATTTAAAGAATTTTGAAATCTGGTTTGTAACCGGAAGTCAGCACCTTTACGGTGAAGAGACACTTAGAAATGTTGCCCGTCACTCAGAAGAAATTGCCAAAGCATTGGATGCTTCCGCACATCTTCCAGTGCAAGTGAAATATAAAGGGGTGGTCACTACTCCAGACGAAATATTTAAAGTATGTGAGGAGGTAAACAATACACCACAGTGTATCGGTATGGTGGCTTGGATGCACACGTTTTCTCCTGCGAAAATGTGGATCTCAGGTCTTCAGATCTTGAGAAAGCCGATGGCTCACTTCCATACTCAATACAATGACGAAATTCCTTGGTCGGATATCGACATGGACTTCATGAATGAAAACCAGTCTGCACACGGAGGTAGAGAGTTTGGTTTCATGGTGAGTCGTTTGAGAAAGAATAGAAAAGTGATCGTTGGTCACTGGAAAACCGAGGCGGCTCAAAAGCAACTAGGTAACTGGAGTAGGGTAGCTGCTGGATGGCATGCCTTCCAAAACCTGAAGTTGGCTAGAATTGGTGACAACATGCGCCAGGTTGCTGTAACAGAAGGAGATAAAGTAGAAGCTCAAATGAAGTTTGGCTTCCAGGTAAATACTTACGGTATTGGTGATGTAGTCGCTTATGTAAATCAAATCACGGATGCTGAGGTAGAAAGTTTGATCAAAGTATATTCTGATCAATACCAAATCGCTAGCGAAGTATTGAGTGGCTCATCCTTGAGAGACTCTGCTAGAATCGAACTAGGTTTGAGAGCATTCTTAACCGAAGGTGGATTCGGAGCCTATACGGATACATTCGAAGATCTTCATGGTATGAAACAGCTTCCTGGTATTGCTACTCAACGTTTGATGGCTGATGGTTACGGTTTTGGTGGTGAAGGTGACTGGAAAACCAGTGCATTGGTGTACGCCTCTAAAGTAATGGCTCAAGGTTTGGAAGGTGGTACTTCTTTCATGGAAGACTACACCTACGACTTTAGAGGTAGCCGTTCCAGAGTTCTCGGTTCACATATGTTGGAGATATGTCCAACTATCGCAGAAGGACCAGTAAGGTGTGAAGTTCATCCATTGGGAATTGGAGGTAAAGAAGACCCAGCAAGATTGGTATTTGATTCTGGTGCTGGCGCTGCGATCAACGTTGCGATGATGGATATGGGTAACCGCTTTAGATTGTTGCTAAACGAAGTAGATGCGGTGAAGCCGGAGCATGATCTTCCAAAATTGCCTGTAGCTAGAGTGCTTTGGGATCCAAAACCAAATCTTGAAGTAGCTGCACAAACGTGGATATTAGGAGGAGGAGCTCACCATACAGTGTACAGCAGAGCACTGAATACACAGTTCTTCGAGGATTTTGCAGACATGGCAGATATCGAATTATTGGTAATCGATGGAGATACGAAAGTGAGAAGCTTCAAAGATAACCTACGATGGAATGAGGTATATTACCACCTGTTCTAAACCCTAAAAATGAAAGCAATGAAAAATTCGATTTTCAACTCTTTGCTCGTGGCTGGAATCGTCGCTATGGCGGTAGGTTGTAGCGCTCCAAAGTCACAAGAAAAAGAAGAAACTACTGAAGAAATGGCGAAAGCAACGATTACCAGCGAGCCTTTTGGTGAATTGCCATCAGGTGAGAAAGTAACATTGTTCACAATGACTAATGCTAATGGAGTAGAAGCCAAGGTAATGTCTTACGGTGGGATTATCACATCGTTCAAAACGCCAGATAAAAATGGTAATATGGATGATATCGTGCTAGGATATGACAACCTACAAGGTTACCTGGAGGCTACTCCGTACTTTGGTGCGATAATCGGTAGATATGGAAATCGAATTGCAAAAGGTAAGTTCACCATTGATGGTGTGGAGTATGACTTAGCCGTAAATAATATCGGTAATCATCTTCATGGTGGACTTGCTGGATTTGATAAAGTTAATTGGAATGTGAAGGAAGTTCCTTCAGAAAAGGG